>NZ_CP059556.1:0-634442 GCF_024734405.1 Saccharopolyspora gregorii
GTGACCGACCACCAAACCGAGCTTGGTCGGGTCTGGGACGAAGTGGTGCTGGAGTTGTCCTCGGGCACGCTGTCGCCGCAACAACGCGCTTGGATGCGCGTGACCCGCCCGATCGGCCTGCTGGATGGTACGGCACTGCTGGCCGCTCCCAGTGATTTCGCGAAGGAAGCGATCGAGCGCGCGCTGCGGGACCCGATCACCGACGCGCTGTCCCGCCGCTTGGGCCGGGAAGTGTCGCTCGCGGTCAAGGTGGACACCGCGGTGCCCGCGCCGACCCGTCCGCTCGCCGCGCCCGAGGCCCGGCCGGAACCGCCGGCCCGCGCCGGGGGCGAACCGGCCGAGCGGCCCACGACGTTCGGGATCGCCTACGACTCCTCCCCGTACATCGCGGCCGGACCCTCGAACTACTCGGCACCGCCGCGGCGGCCGGAGGCCTTCGGCAGCACCGCGCACGGCGGTTCGATCAGCGGTTCGCTGCCGAACGAGCAGGTCGGCTCGCCGTACACCCACCAGCCGCGGGAGGCGCAGCACTCCCCGGACTCCCGGGTCGCGCCGGAGACCTCCTACTCCCCGGCCGCGCCGTACGCGCCGGAAGCGCAGTACGGCTCCGAGCAGAAGTACTCCGCCGAGGGCGGCTACGCCGACTACCAGCCGGAACCGGACCGCGCGCCCGAGCAGCAGTGGCCGGCGGCACCGGAAGCGCCGGTGGAGCAGGACCACGAGGCCGACGCCGAGGACGAGTCCGCCGACCAGGAGGACTCCACCCCGACCGAGGCGAACGTGTGGCCGACCTTCGGCCGCGGCCAGCACACCGAGCAGCACCAGCCGGGCCAGCCGTTCACCGCGCCGAAGCACGCGCCGCCGACCTCGCAGACCAGGCTGAACGCGAAGTACACCTTCGACACCTTCGTGATCGGCGCCTCCAACCGGTTCGCGCACGCGGCCGCGGTGGCGGCGGCGGAGGCACCGGCGCGCGCGTACAACCCGCTGTTCATCTGGGGCGAGTCCGGACTGGGCAAGACGCACCTGCTGCACGCGGTGGGGCACTACACGCAGCGGTTGTTCCCGGGGATGCGGGTGCGCTACGTGTCCACCGAGGAGTTCACGAACGACTTCATCAACTCGCTGCGCGACGACCGGCAGGTGGCGTTCCAGCGCCGCTACCGCGACGTGGACGTGCTGCTGGTCGACGACATCCAGTTCCTGGAGGGCAAGGAAGGTACTCAGGAGGAGTTCTTCCACACCTTCAACACGCTGCACAATTCGAACAAGCAGATCGTGGTGTCCTCGGACCGCCCGCCGAAGGGGCTGCGCACGCTGGAGGACCGGCTGCGCACCCGGTTCGAGTGGGGCTTGATCACGGACATCCAGCCGCCGGAGCTGGAGACGCGCATCGCGATCCTCCGGAAGAAGGCGGCGCAGGACCGGATGGCGGCGCCCGCCGAGGTGCTGGAGTTCATCGCCGCCCGCATCGAGCGGAACATCCGGGAGCTGGAGGGCGCGCTGATCCGGGTGACGGCGTTCGCGTCGTTGAACCGGCAGCCGGTGGACGTGCAGCTGGCGGAGATCGTGCTGCGCGATCTGATCCCCGATTCGGCGACGCCCGAGATCACCGCGCCGACGATCATGGGCGTCACCGCCGAGTACTTCGCGGTGACGATCGACGACCTGTGCGGGCCGGGGAAGACGAAGGCGCTGGCGCAGGCGCGGCAGATCGCGATGTACCTGTGCCGGGAGCTGACCGACTCGTCGCTGCCGAAGATCGGGCAGAGCTTCGGCGGCCGGGACCACACGACGGTCATGCACGCGGACAAGAAGATCCGCAAGGAGATGGCGGAGCGGCGCCGGGTGTACGACCAGGTGCAGGAGCTCACGTCCCGGATCAAACAGCAGTCGCGCGGCTGAGCCCCTTCCTCCTGGCGTTCACGCAGGTCAGCGCGCCGCGCTGATCGACTCCGATGCACTGCGTCCTGCTGGTGAGGCGTACGCTCCAATCGTATTAGCGAGTGGCCGGTAATCACTGGCCACGATGCCGCCGAGGTGCCCGACGCGGCGCCGCGGGAACCGGCGGGCGCGGCCCGTGCCGGATAGCTCTGACCTGCGTGTGCGGCAGCGACCTGCGGCCGTGCACGAGCGTGGAGCGCGACGAGGCGGGACAGCGCCGGCGGGCCGGCGGATCTTCCACAGCACGGCACGAGGGGCGGCGCGGCGGGTCGCACGGCTGCGGACGCGGAAGCCTCCGGATACCGGCGTCCCCGGAACTCGGGACCCGAGCGCGGGGCCCGAGCGCGGGGCCCGAGCGCGGGGCCCGGAGCACGGACAGCTGCGAAGCCGGACGCGCCGCCCCGAGGTCGGCGTTCGTCCGACCCGCCCGGCGCGCCCCCTCCGACGGTTCTGATCGCCTCGCGGATCCGCGGCGGCCGGGCCCCGACCTCCCGGCCGGACGCGCGGAACCTTTCTGCTCCACCCCGGGGACGCGACCCGGGCGCCGCGCCAGAAAGATCCCGCGAGATCTCCGCGGGCCGACCGTCCGGCGCCAACGCGGAGTCGGCTCCGGCCCGCAGGCGCCGCGATCGCTCGCCGCGCCGCAACGCCACCCCACCAGAGCCGCACCGCCACCGGACGAAGCCCCACCGGCACACCGCAACCCCGTCCCCAGCGGCGCTGTCGCCGCGAGCCCCGGCCGGCCGGACCACCGCGAGACGCCCGCCGAACCTTTCTGCCGCACCGGTCGGCTCCCAGCACCCACCGCTCGCAGAAAGATCCGCGCCCGGAACCGGACCTGTCGCGCCCCCGGAGGCCGCCGGCGGCCGTGCACACCCTGTGGAGAACTCGGATTCCGAGCGTTCTGCGCACAACCGGTCGCTCAGCGCACGGATTTCGCCGCTCCGCCGCCCCCTCGCCCCCCGTGCCGGCCACCGGAGCGCTTCGAACCGGTGGATCGGGGTGTGGATCGCGCGAACTTTTCTGCGCGGGTGCAGTGGTCTTGCCCTCATCCCCCAGCAGAAAACCCGCCGCGAGGCCGACCTGTCCACAGTTCCGCCATCCCCAGGCCTGAGCTGGAGTTTTCCCCAATCCGTGCACAGGCTGTGCACAACCATCCCCGACCTGCCCACAGGCCATACCCCGGTTGGACACAGGAAACCCACAGATCTGCCCACACCCCGATCGGTGGAGGCCCGAAAAGGGGGCCCTCATCCGCAGGGGCTGGGTACAACTGGGGGTTCAGCTGTGGATGGCGGTGTGGACAACATGGCCTCGATGTGGACAACTTCGGGTCGGTCAGAAGTTGTCCACGACTCGTTCAGACCATCCACCGGTTACCCCCAGTCCCCATCCACAGCTGTCCAGGTGTCGTGAGCAGCCAAAACGGGGGTTATCCCCACAACCCACAACCCTTACTACTACTGCTCTCTTTCTTTTCTTTTGAATGAAGAAAAAAAGAAGAGAGAGGGGCGGTGGACAAGTGGACAACCGAGCCGAGGCCGGCCGGAACGAGCGCTTCGAGAGCCCGGACCCGGATGCGGCGATCGCGACGAACGCTCTACGGTGGAACTCCCGCGACGGCCGATCCGGAGCCGCGAGCTCGTGGCCGTCTCGTGGGACGGGTTCCGCTGCGCCCCGCGGCAGGTGCCGCCCTCCGGGCGCGCACCCCGGGCGACGCAACGGAACACCGGCCCCCGACAGCCCCGCACCGACAGCACTCCCGGAGCTGGCCGCCCCCACGGCGCCAGCAGCGTTCTCCCCGGCACCCGGCTTCGGCCGAAACCGAAAGGACATCGATGAAGATCCGCGTGGAACGTGACGGTCTTGCCGACGCCGTCGCCTGGGTCGCGCGCAGCCTGCCGTCGCGGCCGCCGGTTCCGGTGCTGGGCGGGGTGCTGCTGGACGCGAGCTCCGGCGAAGCGCTGACCATCTCCGGTTTCGACTACGAGGTCTCCGCCCAGGTCACCACCGAGGCGTCCATCGACTCCACCGGCAAGACCCTGGTCTCCGGGCGGTTGCTGGCCGACATCACCAAGTCGCTGCCGAACCGGCCGGTCGAGATCACCGTGGACGGCTCGCGGGTGACGATCACCTGTGGCAGCTCGCGGTTCAGCCTGCCGACCATGCCCGTCGAGGACTACCCGGAGCTGCCCTCGATGCCGGAGCGCGCGGGTGCGGTCCCCGGCGACCTGTTCTCCGCCGCCGTCGCCCAGGTCGCGGTCGCCGCCGGCCGGGACGACACGCTGCCGATGCTCACCGGCGTCCGCATGGAGATCAACGCGGACCGGCTGACGATGGTCGCCACCGACCGGTTCCGGCTCGCGATGCGCGAGTTCACCTGGGAACCGGACGAGTCGATCGCCGACACCGCGATCCTCGTGCCGGCCAAGACGCTCGCCGAGTCCGCGAAGACCCTCGGCGGCTCCGGCACCAAGGTGGAGATCTCGCTGGCGTCCGGCGACGGCCTGCTCGGCCTGTCCGGCTCGACCCGGCGGAACACCACCCGGCTGCTGGACGCGGAGTTCCCGAAGTACCGCCAGCTGCTGCCGTCCGAGACCGCGGCCACCGCGATCATCGACGTGGCCCCGCTGGTCGAGGCGATCAAGCGCGTGTCGCTGGTCGCCGAGCGCGGCACCCAGGTGCGGCTGGAGTTCTCCGACTCCGGGCTGCGGCTCACCGCGGGCGGCGACGACGAGGGCAGCGCCGAAGAGGAGCTCCCCGTCGAGCTCACCGGCGAGGGCCTGACCATCGCGTTCAACCCGACGTACCTGCTCGACGGCCTGGGCGCGCTCAAGACCGACCGCGCCCAGATGCTGTTCACCACATCCAACCGCCCCGCGCTGCTGAAGCCGGTCGGGGAGGATGGTGAGGTGGTCGAGGGCTACCTCTACCTGCTGATGCCGGTGCGCCTGCCGGGCTGAGGTGGTCCCGGCGCCCGCCGCGATCCGCCCGGGCGCCGATCACGTGCGGCACCGGGTCGCGTCCGAACGGCCGGCCCGGGCAACAACCAGTCTCGAAGGGGAAGATCCGGTGCAACTGGGACTTGTGGGTCTCGGCCGAATGGGTTTCAACATGCGCGAGCGGCTGCGGGCCGCCGGGCACGAGGTCATCGGCTACGACCGGAACCAAGAGGTCAGCGACGTCGCTTCGATCGCCGACCTGGCGGGCGGGCTCACCGGCCCGCGGATCGTGTGGATCATGGTTCCGCACGGCGAGCCCACGAAGCAGACCATCGAGGCGCTCGCCGAGGTGCTCTCCGCGGGTGATCTGGTCATCGAGGGCGGGAACTCCAAGTTCACCGAGGACCAGGCGAACGCGGCGCTGCTCGCCGAGCACGGCGTGAAGTACGTCGACGTCGGCGTGTCCGGCGGCGTGTGGGGCGCCACCAACGGCTACGGCCTGATGGCGGGCGGCGACACCGCCGACATCGAGCGGGCCATGCCGATCTTCGACGCGCTGCGGCCGGAAGGTCCCCGCGAGGAGGGCTTCGCGCACGCCGGGCCGGTCGGTGCCGGGCACTACGCGAAGATGGTGCACAACGGCATCGAGTACGGCCTGATGCAGGCTTACGCCGAGGGCTTCGAACTGCTCGCCGCCTCCGACGTGGTGACCGACGTGCCCGCGACGATCAAGGCGTGGAGCCGGGGCACCGTGGTGCGCTCCTGGTTGCTGGACCTGCTGGTGCGCGCGATGGACGACGACCCGGAGCTGCAGAAGCTGCGCGGTTACGTCTCCGACTCCGGCGAGGGCCGCTGGACGGTGGAGGAGTCGGTGCGCCACGCGGTGCCGACCCCGGTGATGACCGCCGCGCTCTACGCCCGGTTCGCCTCCCGCCAGGACGACTCGCCCGCGATGAAGGCGGTCGCCGCGCTGCGCAACCAGTTCGGCGGGCACGCGGTGGAGACCAACGAGGGCTGAGCCGGGTCGCCGTGTCGACAAGGTGACATGTCGGTGAGGTGACTCCGCGCGGGTCACCTCACCACGTGCCCGGCCGCGCGGGTGCCGTCCGCGCGACCAGATCCCGTGGAGCGCTGTGTACGTCCGACATCTGCAAGTGACCGACTTCCGCTCGTGGCCGCAGGCCGATCTGGCCTTCGAGCCGGGGGCGAGCGTGCTGGTCGGGTCCAACGGCCAGGGCAAGACGAACCTGGTCGAGGCACTGGGGTACGTCGCCACGCTCGGCTCGCACCGGGTGTCCAGCGATGCGCCGCTGGTGCGCTACGGCGCGCAGCGCGCGTTCGTGCGCGCGGCGGTGGTCAACGGCGGCCGGGAGCTGCTGGTCGACCTGGAGATCACGCCGGGCAAGGCGAACCGGGCGCGGATCAACCGCGGCGCCCCGGGCAAGCCGCGCGACGTGCTGGGCATCCTGCGCACCGTGCTGTTCGCGCCGGAGGACTTGGCGGTCGTGCGCGGGGACCCGGGGGAGCGGCGGCGGTTCCTGGACGAGCTGCTGGTGTCGCGGTCGCCGCGGTACGCGGGGGTGCGCGCGGACTACGAGCGGGTGCTGCGCCAGCGCAGCGCGCTGCTGAAGTCGGCGGGCGCGGCGCGCCGGGGCGGTCCGGCGCCGGACCTGCGGACCCTGGAGGTCTGGGACGGGCACCTCGCGGCGCACGGCGCCGACCTGCTGGCGGCCCGGCTGGACCTGGTGGCGGACATCGCACCGCACGTGACCAGCGCTTATGCCAGCGTGGCGGAGACCGGGACGGACAGCGCGCCGTCCGGGCGGGTCGCGGACGTGCGCTACCGCAGCAGCCTCGGCGACTCGTTGCCCGCCGGGTACGGGGTGCCGCAGGGCGTGCGCGCCGACCGGGCCGAGCTGGAGTCGGCGCTGCTCGCGGAGCTGGAACGGGTGCGCGGCCAGGAGCTGGAGCGCGGGGTGTCGCTGGTCGGGCCGCATCGCGACGACCTGGAGCTGGTGCTCGGCGAGCTGCCCGCGAAGGGCTATGCGAGCCACGGCGAATCGTGGTCGTTCGTGCTGGCGTTGCGGCTGGCTTCGTACCACCTGCTCACCGAGGATGGCGCGGAGCCGGTGCTGATCCTGGACGACGTGTTCGCCGAGCTGGACCGGCGGCGCCGCTCGCGGCTGGCCGAGCTGGTCGGCGGTGCCGAGCAGGTGCTGGTCACCGCGGCGGTGGGGGAGGACGTGCCCGAGGAGTTGAAGGGCACCCGCTTCGACGTCCGCGACGGGGAGGTGCGCCGTGTCGGGTGAGCTGCCGGGCGCCGCCGGTGAGCGCGGCACACGCAGGGTGAACGTCATCCCCCGGAGTTACCCACAACTGGGGATAAGGCTGTGGATGGTGTGGATAACTCGATGACATCGGGCGAGCGCGCGGAGCGATCGGACACCGCCGAGGCCGGCTCGGCGGAGCTTCCCGCGGCCGGTTCCGACGGCGCTGAGCTGCACGGATCGGATCTGGCGCGGGCCGCGCTGCAGGCGGCGAAGGAGAAGTCGAAGTCGCAGCGCCGCACCCGGCGCAGCGTGCTGGGCTCCGGTGGTTCCCGCCGGCGCCGCCGCTGGTCGGGGCCGGGCGCGGACGAACGGGACCCGCAGCCGCTGGGGCGGTTGGCCTCCCGGCTGGCCACCGAGCACGGCTGGAACGACCGGCTCTCCGGCGGCCAAGTGTTCGCGCGGTGGAACGGCCTGGTCGGCGGGGACATCGCGGAGCACACGAAGCCGGTCGCGCTCTCCGACGGGGAGCTGACGGTGCAGGCCGAGTCGACGGCGTGGGCCACCCAGCTGCGCCTGCTGCAGCGGCAGATCCTGCAGCGCATCGCCGACGGCGTGGGCAAGGGCGTGGTCCGCAAGATCAAGGTGCAGGGGCCTGCGGCGCCGAGCTGGCGGCACGGGCCCCGGCACGTCCCCGGCCGCGGGCCGCGGGACACCTACGGCTGAGCCCCGACGAGCCCGCGCAGGAGCCGCGCGGACGCGCTCGCGGGTCTCGGATGGTGTCCCGATCCGAGTTCTCGGCTCTGTGAGGAATTCAGGGGTGTCCTTGCCGCACTCCTGTCGGGGACACCCAGTAGAATCGTCCGGGTGGGTGCGGCGTCCTGCGCCGCCGGACGCCCGGTCCGCACGTCCGCACCGCGCTTCGACCGCCGGTCGCGGCCGTGCCCAGGACCGGACGACGAGCCGCGCCCGCCGTGGTGGGCGCCCGTGCGCGGTCGCCGCAGGGCGGTCGCCGACGCGGCCGGGCCACCCAGACACATTGCCGGTTCGAGGAGACACCGAGGCCCGTGGCATCGAAGAAGAACGAATACAGCGCGTCGTCCATCACCGTGCTTGAGGGCTTGGAAGCCGTCCGCAAGCGTCCCGGCATGTACATCGGTTCCACCGGTGAGCGCGGCCTGCACCACCTCGTGTGGGAGGTGGTGGACAACTCCGTCGACGAGGCGATGGCCGGTTACGCGACGACCGTCGAGGTGACCCTGCTGGCCGACGGCGGCGTCCGCGTCACCGACGACGGCCGCGGCATCCCGGTGGACATGCACCCGGTGGAGAAGAAGCCGACCTTGGAGGTCGTGCTCACGGTGCTGCACGCGGGCGGCAAGTTCGGCGGCGACTCGTACGCCGTCTCCGGTGGTCTGCACGGCGTCGGCGTGTCGGTGGTGAACGCCCTCTCGTCCGCGCTGGAAGCGGAGATCTACCGCGACGGCAGCGTGTGGCGCCAGCGCTACGAGGACTCCAAGCCGGTCAGCGACGTGAAGAGGGGCGAGGGCACCAAGCGCACCGGTACCTCGATCACCTTCTGGGCGGACCCGAACATCTTCGAGACCACCCGCTACAACGCGGAGACGGTGTCGCGGCGCCTGCAGGAGATGGCGTTCCTGAACAAGGGGCTGACCATCGTGCTGCGCGACGAGCGCATCGCCGAGGAGGACGAGTCCGGCGAGGACGCGGGCGGCCGGTCGGCGCGCGCCTCGGAGCGGACCTTCCACTACCCGGGCGGGCTGGAGGACTTCGTCAAGCACATTAACGCGACGAAGGAGCCGATCCACAAGAAGGCCGTCGCCTTCAGCGCCTCCGGCAGCGGCGTCGAGGTCGAGGTCGCGATGCAGTGGAACTCCGGCTACAACCAGTCGGTCTACACCTTCGCGAACACGATCAACACGCACGAGGGCGGCACCCACGAGGAGGGCTTCCGCTCGGCGCTGACCCGCGTGGTCAACGCCTACGCGAAGGAGAAGAAGCTCCTCAAGGAGAAGGACGGCAGCCTCACCGGCGACGACGTCCGCGAAGGACTCGCCGCGATCGTGTCGGTGAAGGTCCGGGAGCCGCAGTTCGAGGGCCAGACGAAGACGAAGCTGGGCAACACCGAGGTCAAGTCGTTCGTGCAGACGGCGTCCTTCGAATGGCTCAACGACTGGTTCGAGCGCAACCCCGCCGACGCCAAGACGATCATCAACAAGGCGGTCGGCTCGGCGCAGGCGCGGATGGCGGCCCGGCGGGCGAAGGAGCTGGTCCGGCGCAAGAGCGCGATGGACATCGGCGGCCTGCCCGGCAAGCTGAAGGACTGCCAGTCCAACCAGCCCGACGAGTGCGAGCTCTACATCGTGGAGGGCGACTCCGCGGGCGGTTCGGCGAAGGACGGCCGGGAGTCGCGCTTCCAGGCGATCCTGCCGATCCGGGGCAAGATCATCAACGTGGAGAAGGCGCGGATCGACAAGGTCCTCAAGAACAACGAGGTCCAGTCGATCATCACCGCGCTGGGCACCGGCATCCACGACGAGTTCGACCTCTCGAAGCTGCGGTACCACAAGATCGTGCTGATGGCCGACGCCGACGTCGACGGCCAGCACATCCGGACGCTGCTGCTGACCCTGCTGTTCCGGTTCATGCGCCCGCTGATCGAGAACGGGCACGTCTACCTGGCCCGCCCGCCGCTCTACAAGATCAAGTGGCCGCGCTCGGAGCCGGAGTTCGCCTACTCCGACCGCGAGCGCGACGGGCTGCTGGAGGCGGGTGCGGCGGCCGGCCGCAAGCTGCCGAAGGACGACGGCATCCAGCGCTACAAGGGTCTCGGCGAGATGAACCCGCAGGAGCTGTGGGAGACCACCATGGACCCGGACACCCGGCTGCTCATGCAGGTCTCGCTGGACGACGCCGCCACCGCCGACGAGCTGTTCAGCGTGCTCATGGGCGAGGACGTCGAGGCGCGCCGCTCGTTCATCGTGCGCAACGCCAAGGACGTCGGCTTCCTCGACGTCTGATCCCGGACCCGCCAGCACGGACGGGATCGACCGCCGTCGCCGGGCCACCGCGCCCGGCACGCCGCGACCCGGGCGAGCTCCCCGGACGCTCGCCCGCGTCGCGCCGGCGCAGGAACCCGCCCCACCCGCCTGAAAGGAACTTCCACCCGTGACGGAAATCCTGCCGCCGGAACACGGCCGCGTAGAACCGGTCGACATCCAGCAGGAGATGCAGAACTCCTACATCAACTACGCGATGAGCGTCATCGTCGCGCGCGCCCTGCCGGACGTGCGGGACGGCCTCAAGCCGGTGCACCGCCGCGTGCTGTACGCGATGTACGACTCCGGCTTCCGCCCGGACCGGGGGTACGTGAAGTGCTCCCGCGTCGTCGGCGAGGTGATGGGCAACTACCACCCGCACGGCGACTCGGCGATCTACGACACCCTGGTGCGCCTGGCGCAGCCGTGGGCGATGCGGCACCCGCTGATCGACGGGCAGGGCAACTTCGGTTCGCCGGGCAACGACCCGGCGGCCGCCATGCGGTACACCGAGTCGCGGTTGAAGCCGTTGGCGATGCACATGCTCGCCGACATCGAAGAGGACACCGTCGACTTCTCCGACAACTACGACGGTCGGACCCAGGAACCGGACGTCCTCCCGGCCCGCATCCCGAACCTGCTGGTCAACGGCGGTAGTGGCATCGCGGTCGGGATGGCGACGAACATCCCGCCGCACAACCTGCGGGAAGTCGCCGACGGCGTGGTCTACCTGCTGGAGAACCCCGAGGTCGACGACGAGACGCTCCTCGAAGAGCTGATCAGGCTGATCAAGGGGCCGGACTTCCCGACCAGGGCGCTGATCCTCGGCACCAACGCCATCGCGGACGCGTACCGCACCGGCCGCGGCTCCATCAAGATGCGCTCGGTCGTCTCCGTGGAGGAGGACGCGAAGGGCCGCACCTCGCTGATCGTCACCGAGCTGCCCTACCAGGTCAACCCGGACAACTTGATCGAGAACATCGCGGCCATGCACCGCGACGGCAAGCTCACCGGCATCTCGGACATCGCCGACGAGTCCAACAGCCGCCGCGGCATGCGCATCGTCATCACCTTGAAGCGGGACGCGATCCCGAAGGTGGTGCTGAACAACCTCTACAAGCACACCCAGCTGCAGACCACGTTCGGCGTGAACATGCTGGCGCTGGTCGAGGGCGTGCCGCGCACGCTGCGCCTCGACCAGGTGATCCGGTACTACGTCACGCACCAGATCGAGGTCATCGTCCGGCGCACCCGCTTCCGGCTGCGCAAGGCCGAGGAGCGCGCCCACGTGCTGCGCGGCCTGGTCAAGGCGCTGGACGCGCTGGACGCGGTGATCGCGCTGATCCGCCGGTCGCCGACCGTGGACGAGGCCCGCACCGGGCTGATCGGGCTGCTCGACGTCGACGAGGTGCAGGCCGACGCGATCCTGGAGATGCAACTGCGGCGGCTGTCCGCGCTGGAACGCCAGAAGATCATCGATCGGCTCGCCGAGCTGGAGCTGGAGATCGAGGACTACAAGGACATCCTCGAGAAGCCGGAGCGGCAGCGGCGGATCATCCGCGACGAGCTCATGGAGATCGTCGAGAAGTACGGCGAGGACCGCCGCACCAAGATCGTGCCCTACGAGGGCGAGGTCTCCATGGAGGACCTCATCGCCGACGAGGATGTCGTCGTCACGATCACCCGCACCGGCTACGCGAAGCGGACCCGCACCGACCTGTACCGCGCGCAGAAGCGCGGCGGCAAGGGCGTGCAGGGCGCGCAGCTCAAGCAGGACGACATCGTCTCGCACTTCTTCGTCTGCTCCACGCACGACTGGATGCTGTTCTTCACGAACAAGGGCCGGGTGTACCGGGCGAAGGCCTACGAGCTGCCCGAGGCGAACCGCACCGCCCGCGGCCAGCACGTGGCGAACCTGCTCGCGTTCCAGCCGGACGAGCACATCGCCCAGGTCATGCAGATCAAGGACTACACCGCCGCCCCGTACCTGGTGCTGGCCACCAAGGCGGGCCTGGTGAAGAAGTCCCGGCTCACCGACTTCGACTCGAACCGTTCGGGTGGACTCATCGGGGTGAACCTCAAGGACGAGGACGAGCTGGTCGGCGCGGTGCTGTGCTCCGAGGAGGACGACCTGCTGCTGGTCTCCGCCGAAGGGCAGTCGATCAGGTTCCACGCCACCGACGAAGCGCTGCGCCCCATGGGCCGCGCCACGTCAGGCGTGCTCGGCATGCGGTTCAACGCGGGCGACGAGCTGCTCGCGATGGGCGTCGTCCGGGCCGGCCGGTTCGTGCTGGTCGCCACCGACGGCGGTTACGCCAAGCGGACGGAGATCGACGACTACCCGGTCCAGGGCCGCGGCGGCAAGGGCGTGCTCACCGTTCAGTACGACCGCAAACGTGGGAGGCTTGTCGGGGCGCTCATCGTCGACCTGGACGATGAGCTCTACGCGATCACCTCCACCGGCGGTGTCATCCGGACCACCGCCAAGGAGGTTCGCAAGGCAGGCAGGCAGACGAAGGGGGTGCGTCTGATGAACCTGGGCGACGGGACTTCGGTGGTGGCCATCGCGCGCAGCGCCGACGAGGCCGCCGATCCGGACGCCGCCGGGCCTGAGCCGACGAAGTAGCGACCGCCGATGACGATCATGAAGGATCTCTCGTGACATCTTCCGAGAAGCCGGAGCGTCCGGACGGGCACCCGGGTGACCAGGATGCCGAACCGACCAACGGCCAGAACTCCCAGCACACCTCGGTGATGACCGGGCAGACCGCTGCGACCGGGGGCGACGACGACACGTCGGCCGCGTCCGACGGCAACGGCGAGGCGAGCTCGAAGCCGAACGGTTCGGAGACCTTCGAGGGCGCCGAGGCGCCGCCGCCGTGGCAGCGCACCGGTGCCGGGGCCGGCAGCGCCGACGGCGGTGCCGAAGCCCAGCCCGGTTTCGACACCGCGCAGACCCAGGGGATCCCGAAGCCCGGGCACGACCAGGAGACGGTCCGCACCGAGATCCCGAAGCAGGGAGCGGACGGCCGCACCGCGGTGAACTTCGGCGCGGCTGCTCGGCCGGGCGCGCAGTCCACCAGCGCCCGCCGGCCCAGCAGGGGACCGCGGCGGGCGAGCCTCCAGGTCAAGCGGCTCGACCCGTGGTCGGTGCTGAAGCTGGCCCTGGTGCTCAGCGTGGCGATGTTCTTCGTCTGGATGATCGCGGTCGCCGTGCTCTACGGGGTGCTCGACGGCATGGGCGTGTGGGACTCGCTGAACGGCACGTTCACCGAGCTCACCTCGCCGGAGGACGCCGCCAGCGAAGAGCTGATCAGCGCGGGCCGCGTGTTCGGCGTCGCCTCCATCATCGGGGCGATCAACATCGTGCTGTTCACGGCGCTGGCGACGGTGAGCGCGTTCATCTACAACGTGGCCGCCGACTTCGCCGGGGGCGTGGAAGTCACGCTGTCCGAGCGGGAGTGACCGGTCCGGGGTGGCGGTCGGGACCGGCCGCCACCCCGCCGGGACCCCCCTGCGTGGACTCGCACGGGCGTCGTGTAATCTTCGAGTCACACCAAGGGCCTATAGCTCAGGCGGTTAGAGCGCTTCGCTGATAACGAAGAGGTCGAAGGTTCAAGTCCTTCTAGGCCCACCCTTCCTGTTCAAGGATGTTCTCCCGATTGCCCGCGGTTCCGCGGGTGCCCCGTTCTAGGAGGCGACCGGAAATGAAGAAGCTTCTCGCACTCGCCGTCGTTGCCGGTGCCGTTCTGTTCGTCGTCCGCCGCAACCGCGCCGCCAAGGCCGAGGCCGACCTCTGGCGCGAGGCCACCGCCGGCGAGGTGTGAGCCGAACTCCGGCTCGCCCGGCCGCCGTGCGGTAGCCCGGCCGAACCCCCGCTGCGGAGTTCGGCCCGAGGGAGCCGGCGGCCAGGTGCCGAAGCGCCGAACGGGGACGTAGCTCAATTGGCAGAGCACCGCCTTTGCAAGGCGGGGGTTAGGGGTTCGATTCCCCTCGTCTCCACTCCGAGATCGGGAACGCCCCGCTTACGCGGGGCGTTTCGCATTGTCTCGCCGTCTTGTCCTTGGGGGAGCGACTCCCCCAAGCCCCCGGTGGTCGGCTTTCGACGGCTTCTGCCCTTGAGGAGCGTTCCTGGCCTGGTCGTCGACCAGCGGTTCGGTGCTCGAGCGAGCTCCCGCAACTTCCACCTCGTAAGACCAGGTCATGCACCTGGTCCCTTTTCATGACCCGGCCTGGGCACGCACGGCCGCCCGTGCGTTACGAGGTGGAACAGAACAGATGTCCCCGCCGGGCTGGCAGACCAACAGGATGGGGCTGTGCGCGGCAGCTGCGTCCGGGCACGTCCCCATCCTGTCGACCTCCACAACGGTCAAGAGCTGGTGCCAAGGGTACGAACTCGGCGGCGCGGTGACGCCAGATGCCGAACCCTTGACACCAGCTGGTCAGTCACTCTTGGTCAGCAGGACTTGATCCAAGAGCATTCCAAGCCCGAATCAGCGCCCGCGGCCGGAACGATCTTCCTGAGCACGGTGGCCGGGCGGCGCGATTGTTCGTCCGCGCCCGAGTGCTCGGCCAGCCGCACGGCGATCGCGTCTTGGAGATCGGTCGGCGCAGCGTCCCGGTAGTCGTTGAAGATCACCGAGAACACCAGCGGACGCCCGTTCGCGGCGGTGACGTAGCCGGAGAGCGCGGTCGCACCGGTGAGTGAGCCGGTCTTCGCGTGCACGTTGCCCGCGGCCGCCGTGTCACCCATCCGGTTGCGCAGCGTGCCGCCGACCAACTCGTCCGGTTCTCCCGCCACTGGCAGCGCTGCGTGGAAATCCGCGAACCACGGGCGTTGCCCTGCGTTGTCCAGCAACAACGTCAACTGCTCCGGCGAGACTTCGTCCATCGGCGAGAGCCCGGAGCCGTCGACGAGGTGCAGTGCCGCTGGATCCAACCCGAGCCCGGCGAGCCGCTCGGTGATCACCTCGATGCCCGCGGGCCACGAGCCCTCGCCGCGAGCTTGCCTGCCCATCGCCTTCGTCAGCACCTCGGCGTGACCGTTGTTGCTCAGCTTCAGGAACGGGGTGAGCAGCTCGCGCAGCGGCATCGACTCGTGTTCGGCGAGTACGTCCGCGTCCGCCGGAACCACGCCGGAACCGGTTTCGGCGACCTCGACGCCGTGCGCGCGGAGTGCGCGGGCGAACACGTCCCCTGCGTAGGCGGTGGGGTCGGGGACGGTGGTGAGTTCCTCCACCGGCTCGGAGCCCGCGGGCAACGAGCCCGACACGATGACCCGGTCGCTGCCCTGCTCGCGAGTCACCTGCAAGGTCGAAGGCGAATCGGGCTGCCCGGTCGTGGCCTGCACGTCGAGCCGCACGGCGTCGGTCGCGGGCTCCGTTTCGACTTGAACCGGGGCGCCCACCGGCGTCGGGGACACGCGCAGCTGGACGGTGCCGGCGTCGAAGTCCTCGTTCGGGGCGACCGTCAGCGCCGAGATCGGGGCCGCGTAGGGGTACGGCTCGTCGGCCGGGTCCCAGCCGGTGCCCAGCCGCACGTTGTCGAACCACGTGTCATCGGTCAGCAACCGGCCCTGCACGGTCCGCACGCCGGACGCCGCGACCTGTTCGGCCAGCCGGTCGTAATCGGCGGGCCGCATCGTCGGATCACCAGTGCCGCGCAGGTACAGGTCACCGCGCAGCACGGATCCGTCTCGCGGCGCGGCGGCCTGCACCTGGGTGTTGAACCGGTAGTCCGGGCCCAGTTCCTCCAGGGCCGCCGCCGAGGTGAGCAGCTTCGCGTTCGAGGCAGGTGTCACCGGCGCCTCGGCCTGCTTGTCGTAGAGCACCTCATCGGTCTCCGGATCCCGCACCACCACTCCCGCATGGGCATCGGTCAGGCGTGGATCGGCCAGGATCTTGTCCAGATCACCCCGTAGCGCATCGGCTTCGGCCGAAGCCGATGCGATCGGTGCGGAAGTCACCGGCCCGACGACGAAGCCGAGCAGTAACAGAACTAGAACGGACACCCATCGACGCCTCGCGCCTCCTTGCTCGTTGGGTTGGCGGGGTTGACGGCAGACGCCGGTCCGGACGGTGAGCAGGGTGCGCGGTTCTCGCGGGACTGCGTACCGGGTCCGGCCGGCGTGGGAGCTTGTGGTCGTAGCTGCATGTGGCGGTACCGGCCCGTCGTCCCGGCGGCCACCGAGATGATGCGGTCCGAGGCCCTGTTCGAGTTCGTCACCGGCTTTCGGCCAGTTCCACGAGCTCACGCGGGCTGGTGGTGTCATCCAGGCCGGAGATTCGGTAGTCGGTGCGCTGGGGATCGCCGTGCGTCATGCGGACACCCCTCGCGGAGGCGGACCGCCGTCCTCATGGCGAGCCTTGTCGCGGTTGGCCGGGCCACGTGCGCAGGGCCCACCGCGAGTGCATCGCTGCGGTGGGATTTCCACGGATCCCTCTCATGCCAGTGCGCCTCGACGACAGCGAACTGGCCGATATTCCGCCGACATCGACCAGACGGCGTTCGCCTCAGCTCTGCAAGTCGTGCGTCGCCGATCCTGGCATGGCGATCCCCCCATATCTCAGCGAACACCACGACCAAAGGGAGAACTCGCATTAACGCCCTCCGGCGTCACCGAACGATCACGACAGCATGATCAATACCGAGCGCAGCCCCCACTCGGAGGGAGGAATGAATCGGGTTCTGCCTGTGGGTCTCGACTTTCCCGAGCGTCGTTTTTCTGAAGGGGTGACTCCCCGCAGATCCGCAACGGGGCGAGGTCGTGTTTTCCTCGGCAGGCGCTGGTGTTGACCGAGCGGTTCGGTCCATGGGGCCAGGCAGTGGGTTTTCGGTGAGTGGAAGGGGTGGCGTTGTGGCGGGTGAGCCGGCGGGCACGATGCGTCGGCAGCAGGTGTGAGGTCGATTACCTGATCAACCGTCGAAGGGGGCCTGGCGTGGCTACCGGAACCGGCGCCGGACGTGTCGCTCACGCCGGGTGGGTGGTACCGCTGTGCTGGAGCGCGGTGCTGCTCGACGGGTTCGACCTGGTGGTGCTGGGCAGCGTGCTGCCGGTGCTGCTCGACCAGGGGCAGTGGGGGCTCACCCCGGCGACGGCCTCGCTCGCGTCCACCGCCGGGCTGCTCGGGATGGCGATCGGGGCGCTGGGCTTCGGCACCGTCACCGACGTGATCGGCCGCCGCACCGCGCTGATGGTGTCCGTCGCCGGCTTCTCGCTGCTCACCGCGCTGTGCGCGGTGGCGCCCTCGTTGCTGGTGTTCGGGGTGCTGCGGTTCCTCGCCGGGCTCGGTCTCGGCGGCTGCGTGCCGACCGCGATCGCGCTGGTCACCGAGCACGCGCGGCCCGGCCGCAACGGTGCCGCCAGCACCACGATCATGACCGGGTACCACGTGGGCGCGATCCTCACCGCCGTGCTCGGCATCCTGGTGCTGCCCGCGCTGGGCTGGCGGTCGATGTTCCTGTTCGGCGCGGCGCCCGCGCTGGTGCTGGTCCCGCTGATGGTGCGGTACCTGCCCGAGTCGGAGTCGTTCCGGCGTTCGGCGACGGCGGGAGCCGGGGTGCGCGGTGGGCTGGACACCGTCGCGGGCCTGTTCCGCGGCGGGTTCGCGCGCAGCACGCTGGCGTTCTGGGCGGCCTCGTTCATGGGCCTGCTGCTGGTGTACGGCCTCAACACCTGGCTGCCGGAGATCATGCGGGTGGCCGGTTATCCGCTGGGGGCGGCGCTGGGACTGCTGCTCGCGCTGAACCTGGGCGCGGTGTTCGGGCTCGTCGTCGCCGGGTTCGTGGCGGACCGGGCCGGGATCAGGACGGTGACGATCGGCTGGTTCCTCGCGGCCGCGGTGTTCCTCGCCGCGCTCAGCATCCGGTTGCCGGAGGCCGGTGTGTACGCGGCGGTCTTCGTCGCGGGCAGCTTCGTGTTCAGCGCGCAGGTGCTGGTGTACGCGTTCATCGGCCGCGCCTACCCGGCGGAGACCAGGGCCACCGGGCTCGGCTGGTCCGCGGGTGTGGGGCGCATCGGCGCGATTTGCGGGCCGCTGCTCGGTGGGGCGCTGCTCACCGCGGGTATCGCGTACCCGTGGGGCTTCTACGCGTACGCGGCCGTCGGGGTGCTGGGAGCGCTCGGCATCGCCCTGGTGCGGGCGCCGGGACGCGGGTGAGCGGTGGCGCCGCTCCCGCACGGCGCCACCGGTGCTGCTCAGCCCTGCTCGGCGGCCTTCTTGATGCCGTCCACGGTCTGGCGCAGCGCGTCCTTCAGCTGCGCGGTGCGGGTCTCGACGAACTGGGCGCCGCCGTCCTCCTGCTGGGAGAGGAACTCCTGGATCGGCGCGGTCAGCGCCTGCAACACGTACCGCTGGGTGAGCCGGGAACCCGAGCCCTCCGGCTCGATCTCGAAGGACCACACGGAGTTGTCGGGCCGCTCCGAACCGGACAGCACGCCGAACGCGAAGCGGCGGTCTTGCTCGGCGACGAGCACCTCGCACTCGCTGGACCAGGTGCGTTCGCCGTTGTCGTTGTCCCCGCGGAACCGGGAGCCGACCGCACCGGGCGTGCCGGACAGCCATTCACCGCCGGTGCTCTCCGGGCTCCACTCGCCGTACCGGGTGATGTCGCTGATCAGCGGGTAGATCCGTTCCGGCGGTGCGGCGACGGAGGTCGAGTGCTGCAGGTCCAACCGGGGGGTGTCGTCATGAGTCACTAGATCGACAGTACCCCGTACGGGTGGTGCGTGGAGCCGTGAACGCGGCGGCGCCCCGGAGGGCACCGCCGCGTCGGCACGTGCTCAGCGGTCCGCGTCGGGACGCGCGTCGGGGTTGCGGGAGAGCCCGTCCTCGTGGGTCGGGAAGTCCTCGGCCTCGGCGATCGGCAGCTCCTCCGGGCGGCGCGACAGCGCCACCACGGCCACCCCGCCCAGCGCGGCCAGCACCAGCAGCACCCACGGCCACTTGCGGCGCGACTTCGGTGCCGGGTCGATGCGGGCCGCGAGCTCCTTGCGCGCCTGGTCGGCGTTCTTCGCGAGCTCCTTGCGGGCTTGCTCGGCGTTCTTCGCCAGCCGCTTGCGCGACTTCGCGGTCTTCTTGTCCCAATCCTTGCGGGTCTTCTCCCACTGCTTGCGGGCCTTGCGGCCGCGCTCGGCGAGGTCATCGCGGGAGAGCCCGGTGGCCTTCTGGGCGAGCAGCTCCGGCAGGTGCTCCGGGGCCAGGCCCCGCTCGGTCAGCTCCTGTTCCGCGCGGGCGATCGCCTGCTTGGTCGCCGTGCGACCGTACTTGCCCGCTCGGACGGCACCTTCGCGCGCGGTGCGCACCCCCGTGCCGACCGCCCTGCCCACGTTCTCACCAGTTCGGGCCATCGCCTCCACCTCGTCCATCGTGTGCCTCCTTGGCCGGCGTTCACCGGTCGTCCTGCCGTGCCGAACCGTATCCGGCACGCGACGATCACCACCAATACTGCACCCAGGCACGTGGTTCCCGCTTTCCGATGGCAGGATGGGTGCGTGGCTGAAGACAACGGATCGCTCGTCGGGAAGACCGTGACCGCGACCCTGCACACCTCGCAGGGCGACATCCGGATCAACCTCTTCCCGAACCAGGCGCCGAAAACGGTGGGCAACTTCGTGGGGCTCGCCGAAGGGACCAAGGAGTACACGAGCCCGAACGCCCGCGGTGAGCGTTCCGGCCCGTTCTACGACGGCGTGATCTTCCACCGGGTCATCGACGGCTTCATGATCCAGACCGGGGACCCGACCGGCACCGGCCGTGGCGGCCCCGGGTACGAGTTCGTCGACGAGTTCCACCCGGAGCTGCAGTTCGACAAGCCGTACGTGCTGGGCATGGCCAACCCGGGCCGGCCGAACATGAACGGTTCGCAGTTCTTCATCACGGTCGCGCGCACGCCGCACCTGAACTACAAGCACACCATCTTCGGCGAGGTCGCCGACCAGGAGTCCCGCGAGGTCGTGGACGCCATCGCGCACACCGCGACCGGCGCGCAGGACCGCCCGCTCACCGACATCGTCATCGAGAAGGTCTCCGTGGAGCTCGGCGAGTGACATGAGCGTTCCACCCGGTCAACCGGCCGGTCCGGAGGAAGCGGCGCCCCTGCCCGGGTGCGCCCGCCACCCGGACCGGCCGACCGGGCTGCGCTGCACGCGCTGCGAGCGCCCGGCCTGCCCGGACTGCCTCCGCGAGGCCTCCGTCGGCTACCACTGCGTGGACTGCCTGGCGCAGAGCTCCCGCGGCGGCCGGGAGGCCATGACCGTCGCCGGGGCGCGGATCAACGCGAAGCCCGTCGTGGTGCCGGTGCTGATCGTGCTGAACGTGCTGGCGTTCGCCGCGATGGCGTTCCAGGCGGGCAGCATCCAGAACAACGCGGCCTCCGAGGTCTTCTACCAGTTCTCGCTGTGGCCGGTGGGCGTCGCGGGCGGGCAGTGGATCCGCCTGCTGAGCTCCGGTTTCCTGCACATCGGTCCGATCCACCTGCTGATGAACATGGTGGCGTTGTGGATCATCGGGCGGGACCTGGAGACGGTGCTCGGGCGGTTGCGCTTCACCGCCGTCTACTTCCTGTCGCTGCTCGGCGGCAGCGCGCTGGTGTTCCTGCTCGGCGCCGCGGACCAGCCGGTCGCCGGTGCGTCCGGTGCGGTCTACGGGCTGATGGGCGGAATCGCGATCGCGGCGCTGCGGCTGAAGGTGAGCCTGCGGCCGGTGCTCATCGTGATCGCCCTGAACATCGTGCTGAGCATCTCCATCCCGGGCATCTCGCTGCTCGGGCACCTCGGCGGGCTGGCGCTGGGCGCGGCCGCGACGGCGGCGCTGGTGTACGCGCCGCGGGAGCGCCGGGTGCCGGTGCAGGCCGCGGCGCTCGGCGGACTGCTGCTCCTGCTGGTCGTCGTGGTGGTGACGCGGGACCTGTCGATGGGCCCGATCCACTGCATCGCCGACCGCTGCTTCGGCGGCTGAACGTCAGCCGCGCAGCACGTCCAGGGCGTCGGCCACGTCCTGCGGGTCCTCGCCGAGATCCAGCTTCCCGAGGACGACGAGCTCACCGGACTCGGTGTCCAGTTCCAGCGTCGACGTGCTCAGCCCGAAGCGCTGCCGCGACCGCACCTCGACCCGCACCTGCGCCCACGGGTGGTGCCGGGTCCCGGTGAAGCCGCGCAGCGCGATCCCGGACGGGTCGGCGCGCAACCGGGGGCGCAGCAGGCTGCCGGAGCCCGCGGCGACGGCCAGCACGACGACGAGCAGCCCGACGAACAACCGGTCGGACGGCGTCTCGGCGAGCCACCACCACACGGCGCTGCAGGCGGCCAGCGCCCAACCGCAGGTGACCAGGCCCAGGGGAGCGGACCACTCGCGCACGGTGTTCACATCCACCTCGCCAGTGTCCCGCACACCTGGGCCGAACGGAGTTGTCCACAGGAGTTGTCCACACTGGGGATGAGTTACACGCGTGTGGTTCGGCGACTCGGCCGCACGTGCGCGTGAACCGCTCCGCCCGGACGGGGGAGCGCGTCAGCGCCACCGCATGGTCATCAGCAGACCGACGATGATGAACGCGAACCCGACCGCGAAGTTCCACGGCCCCAGCTCGGTCATGAACGGGATCTGCTCGCCGGCCAGGTAGTTCACCACCAGCCAGAGCAGGCCGATCAGCATCACGCCGAGCATCACGACCACGTAGATCGGGTGCGACGGGCCGACCGACTTCGCCTTCACCGGCGTGCGGCGGTCCACCGGGGTGGCAGCGGAGTCCTTCTTGCGGACCTTTGACTTCGGCATGGTGTCCTCGCCAGGTGGTGCGGGCCGCAGCCCTGCTCGCGTTCGGTGAACGCGCCGGGACCGGCCGACGGCCGCCGCTCTACCGGTTCGCCGCGCCGGGACGGCCCGGGTCGACGTATCGGAGCGGGCCTGGCCACAACAGCGGAACCGATCACGACGCGTCTCGTTGTCCACTCACACGTTAACGTAATCGCGCGCCCGACCGAACACCCCTGCGCGGTGCGGAGCGGGTCGTGATGAGAGGGATACCGTTGGAATCGTCTGAGGTGGTGACCGCTCCGCCCCCGGATCGCCGAGGTGAGCGGCTGCGCGGCGGCATCCGCATCACCGGCGAGGTGTTGATCACCCTCGGTCTGGTGTTCCTGCTGTTCGTCTTCTACGCCGTGCACGTCACCGATTGGACCAGCGCCCGCAGGCAGGCGGAGGCGAGCGAGCGGCTGCGCGCCGAGTGGGAGCGCCCCGCGGCCTCCGCCGCGCCCGCCGCGGAGGGGGAGGGGTTCGCCGAGCTGCACATCCCGGCGCTCGGCCCCGACTTCCGCTACACCGTGCTGGAGGGCACCGACGCGACGACCCTCGCCGCGGGACCCGGCCACTACACCGGCACGGCGCTGCCCGGTGAGCAGGGCAACCTGGCCATCGCCGGGCACCGCATCGGCAAGGGCGCGCCGTTCGGCGACCTCGACCGGCTGGCCGCCTGCGACGCGATCGTCGTGGAGACCGCGACCGACTGGTACGTGTACCGGGTGCTGCCGATGCGCGACCAGGTCGCGGGGTGGGACCCGGCGGCCGACCCGCGCTGCGCGGGCGTCGCGCCGATCGGCGGGCCGTACCAGGGCCTGGTCGGGCAGGAGATCGTCCACCCGGAGCAGGGCGAAGTGATCTACCCGGTGCCGTGGCGCCCGCGCGAGGAGCTCCCGCGCGAGCAGCAGACCCGGTTGATCACCCTCACCACCTGCCACCCGCGGTGGTCCGCGGCGCAGCGGCTGATCGTGCACGGCGTGCTGGTCAAGCAGTACCCGAAGGACCCGGTGCACCGGGACCTGCGCCCCGCGGAGCTCGAGGAGTCCTGATGTACCACTGGATCTGGCGGCACCTGCCGGGCCCGCTGCCGGTGAAGCTCGTCGAGGCGGTCGTGCTGGTGCTCGCGGTGGTGGCGTTGCTGCTGTTCGTGGTCTTCCCGTGGCTGGAGCCGCTGCTGCCGTTCAACGACGTCACCACCGTGTGATGCCTCGCCGGTAGGCTGGTGGGGTGCGCGTACTCGTCGTCGACAACTACGACAGCTTCGTCTACAACCTCGTGCAGTACCTCGCCCAGCTCGGCGCGGACTGCGTGGTGCGGCGCAACGACGCCGTGACCGACGAGGACGTGGCCTGGTCCGACGGCGTCCTGCTCAGCCCCGGGCCTGGCACGCCGGACCGGGCCGGCCGGTCGATGGAGCTCGTCCGGACCTGCGCCCGCGACCGGCGCCCGCTGTTCGGGGTGTGCCTCGGGCACCAGGCGATCGGCGCCACCTGGGGCGGTGTCGTGGAACGCGCACCGGAGCTGCTGCACGGCAAGACCTCGCTGATCGAGCACTCCGGTGCGGGCGTGTTCGCCGGCCTGCCGCAGCCGTTCGTCGCGACCCGCTACCACTCGCTGATCGTGCGGGCGGTGAGCGTGCCGGACGACTTCGAGGTCACCGCGCGCACCGCCGACGGCATCGTGATGGGCATGCGGCACCGCGAGCTGCCCGTCGAAGGCGTGCAGTTCCACCCCGAGTCCGTGCTCACCGACGGCGGGCACCGGATGCTGGCGAACTGGATGACCGCCGCCGGGCACCCGCCGCAGGCGGAACTGGTGGACGAGCTGGAGCGCGGCATGCGCTCGCTCGCCGCCGCCGCGCAGCGTTCTTGATCGTTCGGAATGCGCTGACCTGCGTGGACGACCGTTCCACGTGAAACCGCCCTGAACGTAGCGGTGCCCGGAGGCCGCGGCCCGCGCGAGCGCGCGAACCGTGCCTCCGGGCACCGGTGCCTCAGTCCCGAGGGCCCCTTCAACCGAATCCGGGGAAGAACCCGTCGGAGGTCGGCGGGTTGCTGGTGCTCGGGTTGGCGTCGTACTTGCCGATCTGCAAGGTCACCGTCTGGTTCTTGCCGATCTTCTGGCCGGAGCCGGGCGAGCTGCCGATGACCTGGTCGTCCTTGCTCAGGTCGTCGGTCTCGACCTCTTCCTCCTTGATGCTGCCGTTCCAGCCCATCGCCTTGAGGGCCTGCTCCGCCTCGTCCTTGGACTTGCCGGTCAGCGGCGGCATCGTGAGCTGGGCGCCGTTGGACACGACCAGCGTGATCTCGGAACCCTTCTTGACGCTGGTGCCCGGCGACGGGTTCTGGTCGATCACCGTGCCCGCGTCCTGGTCGGAGTCCCGCTCCTCGCGCTGGATCTTGAAGCCCGCCGGTTCCAGGGTGGCCTTCGCCTGCTCGTAGGAGAGCGTGCGCACGTCCGGGACCTGCGTCTTCGCGACCTCCTTGCCGACGGTCACGTTGATGGTGGTGCCGCGGGCGACGGAGCCGCCCTTGCTCTCCCAGTCGACGATCTTGCCGACCAGGTTGGAGTCCTCGACCTCGACCTCGTCGTCGTCCAGGCCCAGCACCAGGCCCTGGTCGCGCAGCAGCGTGGAGGCCTCGCTCTTCTCCTTGCCGTACAGGTCGGGGACGCTGACGATCGCGGGTCCGCCGCCCTCGCAGAGCTGGAGCCGCTGCTCCTTCTTCACCACCTGGGTGCCGGCCGCCGGGGTCACCTTGACCACGGTGCCGAGCTGCTCGGCGGTGGACTCGCACTTCTGCGGGCTGACGTCGAACAGCCAGTTGCCGGCGTTGAGCTGCGAGCGGGCCGCGCTCATCGTCATGCCTTCCAGCGGCGGGACGGCTTCCTTGCGCGGTTCGTCGGATTGCGCGAAGAACGTCGTCGCCAGCCACGCCACCAGGATGAACACGCCGACGCAGGCCAGCGTGACCAGTGCGATCAACCAGTTCCGGCGGCGCTTGCCGTCGTCGTAGTCGGCGGCGGCCACGGTCGCCGTGGAGCCGGTGTGGCGCTCCGCGGAGCGGTGCCTGCCGGGGCTGAACACCTCGGTCGCCGCGGGCGGCGCCATCATCGAGGTGCGGTCCTCCTCCGACATGATCATCGGAGCCTTGGGGCGCTGGCCGGACAGCACCCGCACCAGGTCGGCGCGCATCTCCGCGGCCGACTGGTACCGGTTCGCCGGGTTCTTGCTGAGCGCCTTGAGCACCACCGCGTCCAGCGAGGCGGGCACCGTCGGGTTCACGTCGGACGGCTTGCGCGGGTCCTCCCGCACGTGCTGGTAGGCGACCGCGACGGGGGAGTCACCGGTGAACGGCGGCTCCGAGGTCAGCAGCTCGAACAGCACGCAGCCCGCGGCGTACACGTCGGAGCGGGCGTCGACGGATTCGCCGCGCGCCTGCTCCGGCGACAGGTACTGGGCGGTCCCGATCACCGCGGCGGTCTGGGTGACCGCGGCCTGGCCGTCGGCCAGCGCCCGGGCGATGCCGAAGTCCATCACCTTCACCGCGCCGGAGCGGGTGATCATGATGTTGGCCGGCTTCACGTCGCGGTGCACGATCCCGTGCCGGTGGCTGAAGTCCAGCGCCGCCGACGCGTCCGCCATGACCTCCATCGCACGGCGCGGCGGCAGCGGACCCTCGGACTTGACGATGTCGCGCAGCGTCCGGCCGTCCACGTACTCCATGACGATGTACGGGAGCTGGTCCTCTTCGGTGTCCGTCTCACCGGTGTCGTAGACGGCGACGATCGCCGGGTGGTTCAACGCGGCGGCGTTCTGCGCCTCGCGGCGGAACCGGAGTTGGAACGTGGGGTCCCGGGCCAGGTCGGCACGCAGTACCTTGACCGCCACGTCCCGCCCCAGCCGGATGTCCCGGCCGCGGTGGACCTCCGACATACCGCCGTAACCGAGCGTGTCCCCGATTTCGTAGCGGTTGTTGAGAAGTCGCGGTGAGCTCATCGATGCGTCGTCCCGATCTTTGTCAATGATCGTCCCATCATGCCGACCCGCTGCGCACTGCAGATCGCCGCCGTCCGGTGGCGATGAACCGCGCGGTGTGTACCCGACTTCGGTGTGCCGGAACCGTCGAATGCGAACCCGACCGCTGCGGCACGCGTCTCGGCACCGATCCAGCCGTTGCCGAGACCGACCCGGCAGCGGTGGGACCGACGCCGTTCCGGCCGCCGGAGCGCGGCGCCGTGGTGGCGCGCGCGTTCCGGACCGGTTTTCCGTAGCGCAGTCTGTCGGATCTGGTCCGAAGAATCTAGAAGCGTCCGCTTCCCGGCCCACCGCTGCGGGTCCACGCGAGTGACCCCCATGGTCGCAGAGCCGCCCGCGGCGGATTCCGGTACTCCCACCGGACGACCCGGGCGTCGCCGGTCGTCCCGCGCGCGCAGCCGCGGCGCACCGGCGACCAGCAGCGCCGCCGGACCACCGGACGCGGGCAGCAGGTACCAGAGGCCGAATCCGAGCAGCACCAGCAGCACCAGGCCGGCGAGCGCCAGCACGATCCACAATCCGGCGCGGGCCTGCTTCGGCTGCGGCTGCGCCTGCGGGTACGGCGCGGCCACCGGGATCCCGGAGGTCGGCGGCCCGGACTGGTGCGGCAGCTGCGGCGCCGCGGGCATCCGGCCCTGCGGCGGGATGATGCCGGGCGGGTAGGTGCCGCCCATCGGTGGCTGCTGCGGCGACGGCTGCCCGACATGCAGCGGGGGCACGCCGCCCGCGGGTGCCCCCACATTCCTCGGTGCCTGCTGATGGACGACCATCGCGGCAGGTGTCGGCAGCGGTAATCCGGCGCGGACCGCGGCGACCGCCTTCGCGAACTCACCGCCTGCGCCGTAGCGCCTGCGCGGATCCTTCACCAGCGTCGCCTCGATCAACGCGCGAGCGCCCGGCGGCACGTCCGGCGGAAGCGGCGGGGCCACTTCACGGATGTGCATCATCGCGACGGTAACCGCGTTGTCGGACAGGAACGGCCGGTGCCCCTTGAGACATTCGTAACCCACCACGGCCAGCGAATACACGTCGCTGGACGGGCTCGCCTCGCTGCCCAGCGCCTGCTCGGGGGCGATGTAGTGCGCGGTGCCCATCACCATCCCGGAACGGGTCACCGGTGCCGCGTCGGCGGCCTTGGCGATGCCGAAGTCGGTGAGCTTCACCGTGCCGGTCGGGGTGATCAGGATGTTGCCGGGCTTGACGTCGCGGTGCACCAGGCCGCGTTCGTGCGCGGCCTGCAGCGCGTTGCCCGCCTGCTCCAGCATGTCCAGGGTGTGCTCGACGGCGATCCGGCCCTCGCGGGCCAGCACGGCCGCCAGCGGTTCCCCTTCGACGAGTTCCATCACCAGGTAGGCGGTGTCCTCCGGCCCGTCCGGGATGGCGGCGGTCTCGCCGTAGTCGTGCACGGCGGCGATGCCGGGGTGGTTCAGCGAGGCGGTGGTGCGGGCTTCGGTGCGGAAGCGGTGCAGGAACTCGGCGTCTCCGCACAGCTCCGGTTTGAGCACCTTCACCGCGACGGTCCGGTCCAACCGGACGTCGACGGCCTCCCACACCTCGCCCATTCCGCCCACGGCGATGCGCCGACCCAGCCGGTACCGGTCGGCGAGCAACTGGCCGGAGGTCAGCACGGGATCAGCCACCTCCCTGGAGGCCCGCCCGGATCACCTCGCGGCCGATGGGGGCCGCGAGCGAGCCACCGGTGGCCTCCGCGCCCTCGTCGCCGCCGTTCTCGACGATCACCGCCACCGCGATCTTCGGGTCCTCGGCCGGGGCGAACGCCACGTACCACCCGTGCGGCTTGTCGGCGGCGTCGCCGTGCTGGGCCGTACCGGTCTTGGAGGCGATGTCGATCCCGGAGATCTTGCCGGAGCCCTTGGTGTACTGCTCCGACTTGAGCATCATCGCGCGGATCTGGTCGGCCACGGTGGAGCTGACGGCCTGGCTCATCTGCTCCGGCTTGAGCTCGTCGATGACCTCCATGTCAGGGGCCCGCGTGCTCTTGACCAGCTGCGGCTTCATCAGCTTGCCGCCGTTGGCGATGGCCGCGGCCATCATCGCGTTCTGCATCGGAGTGACGCGGACGTCGCGCTGGCCGATGCCGCTCTGGTACAGCGAGGCGTCGTCGGACATCGGCCCGAGGTCGGACTTGGCGACCGTCATCGGGATCTGCAGGTCGTTGCTGAAGCCGAACTTGGCCGCGGTCTCGCGCAGCTTGTCGGCGCCGACCTTGCCCGCGATCTCGGCGAACGCGGTGTTGCAGGAGTGCGCCAGCGCCTCGGTCAGCGTGTTGCCCTTGCAGGTGTTGCCGCCGTAGTTCGGCAGCTTGGTGCTGGTGCCCGGCAGCGTGATCGAAGCCGCGTCGGTGACCGTCGAGTTCGGCTGGTAGCCGTCGTCCAGCGCGGCCGCCGTGGTGATCAGCTTGAACGTCGAACCGGGCGGGTAGATTTCGGAGACGGAGCGGTTGCTCATCGGCGAACCGTCCGCGTTCTCCATCGCCTGCCAGTGCTCGGCGGCGACGTTGTTGTCGTGCGAGGCCAGCGGGCTCGGGTCGTACGACGGGGAGTTGACCATGCTGAGGATCTCGCCGGTCTTCGGGTTCAGCGCGACCACCGAACCCTGGAAGCCCTTGCTGGTCAGCTCGTCGTAGGCGACCTTCTGCATCGCCGGGTCGATGGTCAGCTCCACGTCACCGCCGGCGGGCGCCCGACCGGTGATCATGTCGGAGAGCCGGTTGAACGCGAGGCTGTCGTCGGAACCGTTGAGGATGGAGTCCATCGCCCGTTCGATCCCGTTGGAACCGTAGGTCGGCGAGTCGAACCCGGTGACGGGCGCGTACAGCGGCCCGTTCGGGTACGTGCGCTGGAACTTCAGCTCGTCGCCGGTCTCCACCGAGTTCGCCAGCGATTGGCCGCCCGCGATGATCTGACCGCGCTGCTTGGCGTACTCGGCCCGCTGGGTGCGGCCGTTGCCCGGCCCGTGGCGCAGGTCGTCGGCCTGGATGACCTGCACGTAGGTCACGTTGGCCATCAGCAGCAGCACCATGGCCATCATGGCCAGGGCGACTCGTCGGAGCGGCTTGTTCATCGGGGACGTTCCACCAATTCGGTGTGTGCTTCGGCGATCGGGGCCTGCTGCGGCTTCGGCTTCGCCGGGGCCTGCGGCCTGCGGGCCGCGTCCGAGATGCGCAGCAGCATGGCGATCAGGATGTAGTTCGCCAGCAGCGACGAGCCGCCGTAGGCGAGGAACGGCGCGGTCAGACCCGTCAGCGGGATCAGCCCGGTCACACCGCCCGCCACCACGAACAGCTGCAGCGCGACGGTGAACGAGAGCCCCCCGCCGAACAGCTTGCCGAACGAGTCCCGCACCGCGAGCGCGCTGCGCAGGCCGCGCATCATCAGCAGCAGGTACATCAGGAAGATCGCGATCAGGCCGATCAGCCCGAGCTCTTCACCCATCGACGTGATGATGAAGTCGCTGTTGGAGAACGGCACCGTCTCCGGGCTGCCGCTGCCCAGGCCGGTCCCGCCGATGCCACCGCTGCCCAGGCCGTACAGCGCCTGCTTGAGCTGGTAGCCGTCCTCGTGGTGCAGCGGGTCCAGCCACACGTTCACCCGGGACTGCACGCGGGTCACGGTCTGCCAGGCGAGGACCGCGCCGAGGGCGAACAGCGAGAGCCCCAGCACGACCCAGATGGCGCGCTCGGTGGCGATGTAGAGCATCACCAGCACGATGCCGAAGAACAGCAGCGACGTGCCCAGGTCCTTCTCCAGCACGCCGATGCCGATCGCGGCGACCCAGGCCACCAGCATCGGCATCAGGTCCCGCGGCCGCGGCAGTTCCACGTTGAGGAACTTGCGGCCGGCGGTGGTGAACAGCTCGCGCTTGGACACCAGGAAGGACGCGAAGAAGATCATCAAGAGGATCTTGGCGAACTCGCTCGGCTGCACCTGCCCGAGCGGCCCGAACTTGATCCACAGCTTGGCGCCGTTCACCTCGGAGATGGCGCTCGGCAGCAGACCGGGCAGCGCGAGCAGCACGAGCCCGACGAAACCGCAGGTGAAGCTGTACTTCGCCAGTACGCGGTGGTCCTTGATGAAGGCCAGCACCAGCGCGAACAGGATGAGGCTCAGCGTCAGCCACGCGATCTGCCGCACCGCGTACTCGGTCTCCTTGGCGATGTCGATCCGGTGGATCATCACCAGCCCGAGGCCGTTGAGCAGCGCGACCAGCGGCAGCATCAGCGGGTCCGCGTACGGCGCCCACTTGCGCACCGCGACGTGCGCGCCGCCGAACAGCGCGAGGTACGCGGCGCCGTAGATGAACAGCTGGCGCGTGATCGTGTTCTCCTGGCTGATCTCGACCAGCATCAGCGCGAAGGTGACGATCACCGCGCTGCACACCAGCAGGAACAGCTCGGTGCCCCGCCGGGTGTCGCCCGACGAGGCCGTGTTCGAGCCGGAGGTGCTTTCGGCGGACGTGCCCGGCTGGGACATCAGCTCACCGTCCGACAGGTGACCCCGGGAGTCTGCTCAGCCGACGCCAGCGGTGTGTCGGTCGGCGACGGGGGAGCACCCGGTGCGGACGGTTCGCCCGGCTCCGTGGTCTGCCCCGGGGGAGCGGGTGGTTCCGGCGGCGTCGAGGGCGAGTTCACCGGGGGAGCCGGGTCGGGTTCCTCGCACTGCGGCAGCAGCGCGGTCATCCGCAGCCGCCGCATCGCGTCGCGCGCGGAGTCGAGCCCGTCCACGTCGGTGATGCCGCTGCGCACGTCGGTGCGCCGGGCTTCCTGCAGATCGTTGATGCCGATCGGCTGGCAGTCCGGTGCGGAGCCCTCCGGGCAGGAGTCCTCGACCTGCCAGCGCAGCGACACGCCGAGGACGCTGCCCTGGAGGCCCTGGAAGATCACCACGTCGTCGGCCTCGTTGACGCCGATGTAGTACTGCTGGAGCAGCCACCAGCGCCCGACCAGGCCCGCTCCTACGAGCACGACGATCGCGGCGGCTACGACGAAGAGTGCACGCAGCCAGCCTCGCCGGTGCGTGCCCTGGTCAGGAGGGGGGGCTGTTTCGTACCGCTGCGGTTGTGGCTTCGGCATGGTGGCCGCGCTCGCGCGGGCCGCCGAAGAGTCCGGCTGCGGATCCTCCTCTCCGTTTCCCGCGGCGCCGCCGACGATCGGGGCGTCCTCGCCGAATTCGACGTCCACGACGTCCGCGATGATCACGGTGACGTTGTCGGGGCCACCGCCGCGCAACGCCATCTCGATCATGCGGTCGGCGCAGGCCTGCGGATCGGGGATCCGCAGGGCGTCGGCCATCGTCTCCTCGCTGACCGGACCGGTGAGGCCGTCGGAGCAGAGCAGGTAGCGGTCGCCCGCCCGGGCCTCGCGCACGGCGAGGCTGGGCTCGACCTCGTGGCCGGTCAACGCCTTGAGCAGCAACGAGCGCTGCGGATGGTTGGCGGCCTCCTCCTCGGTGATCCGGCCCTCGTCGATCAGCGACTGGACGAAGGTGTCGTCGTGGGTTATCTGGGATAGCTCGCCGTCGCGCACCATGTAGGCGCGGGAGTCGCCGATGTGCACCAGCCCCAGCTTGCTTCCCGCGAACAGCACCGCGGTCAGCGTGGTCCCCATGCCGTCGAGGTCGGGGTCCTGGGAGACGAGCTCGGAGATCGCACCGTTGCCGGACAGCACCGCTTGGCGGAGGTGTCCGAGCAGGTCGTCACCGGGTTCGTCGTCGTCGAGCGGCGCTAGGGCCGCGATGACGACCTTGCTGGCGACCTCACCGGCGGCATGGCCTCCCATGCCGTCCGCGAGGGCGAGAAGTCGTGGGCCGGCGTAGACCGAGTCCTGGTTGTTCGAGCGCACCAGGCCGCGGTCGCTGCGGGCAGCGTAGTGAAGGACGAGGGTCATGAGCGCAGCTCGATCACCGTCTTGCCGATTTTGATCGGAACGCCGAGCGGGACCTTCGTGGCTCCCGTGACCTTCGCCCGATCGAGGTATGTGCCGTTAGTGGAGCCTAGATCCTCCACGTACCAGTCGGTGCCGCGGAGCGACAACCGAGCATGCCGGGTCGACGCGAAGTCGTCGTCCAGCACCAACGTGGAGTCGTCGGCCCGGCCGATCATGATCGGCCGACCTTCGAGCGAGATGCGGGTGCCCGCGAGGGGACCGTGCGTCACGACCATCTGCCGTGGCGCCTTGCTCTTGCCGCGGGCCTGCTTGCTCGACGTCTTGCCCGCCCCCGGCATCGACACCCGCATGCCGGAGGCGGAATACAGATCGGAGCGAACCACGCGAAGCGCGGCCAGCACGAACAACCAGAGCAGGGCTAGGAACCCTGCTCTGGTCAGCTGAATCACCAGCTCTGGCACTTGTTGTGAACGCTCCTACTCCGTCTTGTGAGCCGGGACCGACGGGTCAGCCCTGGCTGCGGAACACCAACGAGGAGTGGCCGACGCGGATCACGTCCCCGTCCGCCAGCTGCCAAGTCTGCACCGGGGTGCCGTTGACCGTGGTGCCGTTGGTCGAACCGAGATCCGCCAGCATCGCGGACATGCCGTCCCAGGTGATCTCGATGTGCTTGCGGGACACACCGGTGTCAGGGAGCCGGAACTGGCCTTCCTGACCGCGACCGATCACGTTCGAGCCGTGCTGCAGCGTGTACGAGCGGTTGGAACCGTCGTCGAGCTGCAGCATCGCCGTCTGCTGGCGCGCCTCCGGGTAGCCACCCGGAGCGCTCGGCGGGTAGGCCCCACCGGGCTGTCCGTAGCCCTGGTCGAAACCCGGCTGCGGCGGCTGAGCATAGCCCTGGTCGAAACCGGGCTGTTGCTGGCCGTAACCCTGGCCCTGGTCGTAACCGGGCTGCTGCCCGTAACCGGGGTCGTAGCCCTGCGGCTGTCCGTAGCCTTGGTCGTAGCCCGGCTGCTGCGGGAAACCGCCCGGGGTGCTCGGCGGGTAACCGCCACCCGGCTGCGGGGGCTGGCCGTACCCCGGCTGGGGCTGGCCGTAGCCCTGGTCGTAACCGGGCTGCTGCCCGTAGCCCTGGTCGTAGCCGGGCTGCTGCCCGTAACCCGGCTGCTGTCCGTAGCCCTGGTCGTAACCCGGCTGCGGCGGCTGCTGGCCGTAGCCAGGCTGCTGCTGCTGGCCGTAGCCCTGGTCGTAACCGGGCTGCTGGCCGTAGCCGTAGTTGGGGTCCTGCCCGTACTGACCTTGGCCGTAGCCCTGGTCGTAGCCGTACTGCCCCTGCTGCTGGCCGTACGGATCTCCCTGGGGGTAGTGGCCGGGTGGCTGGCTCATGGGTCGGTCTCCTGCGGTACGAGGGTTTGCCGTCCGCCGATTGATGTCGGGGTCGACTGACGACTTGATACGAAACTGTCCCGTGTGCAGCGTCTCAGAGCGCTCCAGGGAGACTACGACGTCACCATATGTGTCCCACCCCTGCTCGGTGAGGTGCTCCTGAACGCAGTCGGTGAGGAGGTCGGTCACCCGGGCCTCATCACCGGTGAGCCGTTCGTGGTCGGACGGGCTGAGGAGCACCACGTAGTGGTTGCACGCCAGCAGGCGGCCCCCCGCGAGCTCCCGCAGCTGGACCTCAGCCTCACGCTGCAGGTCCTGCGCGACCTCTTGCGGGACCACCTTCCCGCCGAACACGCGCGCGAAGCCATTGCCGACCATGCCTTCGAGCTTGCGCTCGAAGCGCTGCACGAGGCCCACGACAATCCCCTCCACGCGTACGACTCCGGCACCCATCGTATCTGGGTCAACGGGGCGGGACACCGACCAGTTCCCAACTCGTGCCACCCCCGCTGAAAGTCACCTCCGGCGGGGTGCTAATCTTTCCCAGCCAGCACGACGGGGGCGCGGAACACCAGCCAGGTGGAACGGACCCCGGTGCAGACGGCCGAAGCGGGCAGGATAAGCTTCGACCAAGCCACGGGCGAGTGGCGGAATGGCAGACGCGCACGGTTCAGGTCCGTGTGTCCGTAAGGACGTGAGGGTTCAACTCCCTCCTCGCCCACCAGCGAAAGGCCCCCGGTTCAACCGGGGGCCTTTCGTCGTTCCGGACGCCGTTCAGCCCGGGGGAGTGGTGGTGAGCACGTCCAGCACGGCCCGGATCGCGGGACGCCGGCCCGCGCCGGTGCGCCACACCACGTGGACCCGCCGGGACAGCGCCGGGCGCACGGGCACCACCCGCACTCCGCCGGGCAGCCGGCCGCGGCCGAGACGGGGGATGATCCCGATGCCCTGGCCGGCGGCGACCAGCGCCAGTTGCGTGGAGTGCTCCGCCACGGTGTGCGCGATCAGCGGTTCGACGCCCCGGCTGCGCAGCGTGTGCAGCAGCCAGGCGTGGCAGATCGAACCGGACGGCCAGCTGATCCACCGCTGGCCCGCGACCTCGTCGAGATCGATCTGCTCGCGCCCGGCCGAAGGATGCTCGGCGGGCAGCGCCACGTCCACCTGGTCGTCGAATAGCGCGGTCGTCGCCAAGCCGTTCGGCACGACCAGCGGCTCCGTCGCCCAGTCCTGCACGAGGGCGACGTCGACGGCACCGCGGGCCACCGCCGGGATCGACTCGCCCGGGTCCTGCTCGCGCAGTTCGACGCACAGCTCGGGGTGGCGTGCCGCCATCCGGGCCATGACTTCGGGGAGCAGGCCCCTCGCGGCGGTGGCGAAGGAGGCCACGGCGAGCGTGCCGTAAACCCGGCCGCGGTGTTCTTCGAGATCAGCCCTGGCTTCTTCGACCAGGGCGAGGATCCGCTTGGCGTGGTCCACCAGCCGGTGGCCGGCGTCGGTGAGGCGCACCCCGCGCCCGTCCCGCGCCAGCAGCCGCTGACCGGTCTCCTTCTCGAGCTTCGCCAGCTGCTGCGACGCGGCCGACGGGGTGACGACGAGCGTGGCGGCGGCCTTGGCGACCGATCCTTCGGTGGCGACCGCGTGCAGCAGCCGCAGGCGTTCGAGGTTCACGCAGGCCCTCACGAATAGATGAGAAGTGCTACATGGTCGAGCTTAGAACAATTCGCTTTTCTCATCTGTCCGTCGCCAGCAAGCTGGAGCCGATCGGATCCGGGTGGAAGCGAGGTTCCTCACAGTGCGCGACACGACAGGTGCGAACTCCACCGAAAGCCCGCCGGCCGGGCTGCGCCGCCACCTCACGGTGGTCCCCGCCACGGCCCTCGCGGTCACGACGGTGATCGGTGGCGGCGCGCTGGTGCTGCCCGGTGCGGCGTTGCGCGAGGCCGGGAACGACGCACTGCTGGGCTGGGTGCTCGCGGCGGTGATCACCCTCCCGCTGATCTTCGTGTTCGCCAGGCTGGGGGCGAGGTTCCCGTCCGCGGGCGGCATCGCCGGCTTCGCCAGGGCCGGCTTCGGCAGGATCAGCGCGGCGGGCGTGGAGGTCGTGCTGATCGGCACCTTCGGCCTCGGGATCCCGGCGATCGCGCTCAGCGGTGGCGGGTACCTGGCGGCGGCGCTGAACTGGCCGGCGTCGCAGGCGTGGATCGGGGCGGTGGTGCTGCTCCTGCCGGTCGCGGCGATGCTCACGGCGGGCACGGCGCTGTCCGCGCGGGTGCAGACCGTCCTGGCAGCAATCCTGACCGCCGCGTTGCTGGCGGTAGGCGCGCTGGGGCTGTTCGCGCCGGGCGCGCAGTTCAGCCCGCCGGACTTCGGGCCGGAGGGCTGGGGACACGCCTTCACCGTGGTCGGCATCGTCTTCTTCGGCTTCACCGGCTGGGAGATGATCGCGTTCACCACGGGTGAGTACCGCGATCCGCGCCGGGACTTCCCGCGCGTGGTGGCGCTGAGCTTCCTGATCGTGATCGGGGTGTACTTGCTGCTCGCGGCCGGTGTGCAGGCGGTGCTGGACCCCTCCTCGCCGCGGGTCGAGACCGCACCCCTGGCCGAACTGGTGGAGACGGCGTTCTCCCCGACCGCGGCCACGCTGGTCTCCGTGCTGGGGGTGCTGATCCTCGCCGCCAACCTGGTGGGCGCGGTGTGGGGCGCTTCCCGGCTCGTCTACTCGAGCGCGGACGAGGGGTTGCTGCCCCGCTCGCTGGCGGCGGTGAGCCGCGTCGGCGGGGTGCCGCGGCGGGCGGTCCTGGCCACTGTCGGCCTGTTCCTGCTGGTGGTGCTGTGCTCGGCCACCGGTCTGATCACGGTCACCGGCATGTTCGAGGTCGCGGGGCAGAACTTCTTCCTGCTCTACGTGTTGTGCGCGGCGGTGTACGGGAAGGTCGCGGACGGTGCGGCCGCCAGGGCGTTCGGGATCGTCCTCGCGGTGTGCCTGCTCGTCGTGGCGCTGGTCGGGTTCGACCTGATCACCATCGGCTACCCGCTGGCGCTGTTCGCCGCGGGCGCGGGCGTGGGACTGGTCCGCGGCCGACGGACGTGACCGGCCCGGCCGCCGGCGGGGCGCACCGGCGGCCGGCTGCGTCAGCTGCCCTCCGCGCCGGGCAGGGGGTGCGGCCAGTCCTGCTCGGGGAGGAACCGGGTTTCCGGGTTCGGGCCCATCGGGCGGATCACGTAGTAGGCGCCGCCGGGACCTGCGGTCGACCCGTGCACGGTTCCCGCGGGCAGCGCGATCACCGCGCCGGGTGAGCAGCGCCGCTCGTGGTAGCCGGTCGCGGGGTCGTGCCAGAACAGGGTGAGCTCGCCCCGGATCACGGACAACCGCTCGTCGACGCTGTGCTCGTGCCAGCTGAAGGTCTTCCCCGGCCCGTCGTGCTGGAGCTCGACGGCACCTTGGTCGGGCAGCAGTGATTCCAGCTCACCGGGCAACGGGAGCCCCTCGGAGTCGGTGATCGCCGGACCGGTCATGGTGGTTCCTTCCGTTCGCGCGGACAGCGGGCACCGCTGCTCCGCTGGGATTCCTCGGTCGGTATCGGGCAGGAAGTACTGGAGCCACTCCCGGTTTCCCGGCTCCCCGAAATCACCGAGCCCGGAATGGGGTGCGACTCGGTCGTACCTGTCGAGCCGTTCCCGGATGATGCTCCGCGCATTCCTCCCCGCGGTCGTGTCCGCGGACAGCCCGTCGAACACGAAGCGCGGCTGGAAGGTGATCGCGAAGTGGCTGAGGTGTCGACTTCTCCGCAATTCGTGCGCCGGGGTGTTCGCGACCACGAAGAACGATTTCCCGAAGCAGGAGAATTTCCACGTGGGGCTCTCGGTGTCCTGGTCGATACCGGCGGGCCAGGGCTGTTCGTCGGCGTCGCGGACGGTGCGGAGCAGTCGCCAGAACTCCGCCCAGTGCGCGGGGAGGCCGCGGATCTCGGCATCGTGCTCGAAGAAGGTGACCAGCGAGGTGCGGCGTCCCAGTCCGGCGCAGCCGTCCGCGTACTCGCGCAGTGCGGCCACCAGGTCCGAGGCGCGGTGCCGCCCGCGGCGCACGAACGCGTAGCGCAGCGTGCCGCGGCGCACCGCGTCCACGCCGAAGATGCACGGGAACGGTTCTTCGGCATCCAGCATTCGCTGCTCGAATTCCGCGAGAGCGCGTTTTTCCCAGTCCTCGTCCGGGGTGCTGCCGGGGATCAGGAGTGCGGTGTCGAGGTGTTCGTGGGCGTCATCGGTCGTTCCAGTGGACACGTGTTCCCCCAGTGTGGCTGCGTCGCTCGGTGGCTGCGTCGCTCGGTGGTAAGAGGAATCGGCTTCCGATTCGCATCGTTCCGATTCGCATCGTTCCGATTCGGCTTCGTCGGATTCGATCGACGGCTGGAATCGACTGCCCCCAGTGGATTCCGCTGCCGACCAGCATTCACCGATTCGGTACTACGGGCAAGGACGCGGTCGACATCAGGCCCTGACGGAGTAATCACGCCCTGCCGGAGTGATCACGCCCTGCGGGAGTGATCAAGCCCTGCCGGAGTGATCAGGCCCTGCCGGAGTGATCAGGCCCTGCCGGAGTGATCTGGCCCTGACGAAGTGATCTGGCCCTGCCCGCCGATCGGAGCGCTTCCCGGACCGGGTCCGGTGCAGGCGCTCAGGCGTTCCAGGTGACTTCGCAGGGCTGGTGCGGGCGGACGGTGTCGGTGCAATCGGGGCAGCGCGCGGTGATCGCGTCCACGGCCGCGTCCCGGCCGGCGAAGGGCACCTTGATCCAGCGGTTGCAGACGGTGGGCAGCAGCTGGCCGCCGGGGAACGCGCCCGGTGCGAACTCCACCGCGTGCCGCACCTTCGCACCCGGCCCGACCAGCCAGTACACCGTTTCCCGCATCGCGCCTCCCCGAGCCTGGCGGTCCGGTGAACGCTAACCGCGATGGTGTGCGATCAGTAGATATCGGTGGAGTGAACCGACCGGTCTCGGTTGGTGACCGCACCCGCCCGGGGCGACGGGGAGCGGACGCGTGCGCCGCCCGGCCGCGGGGGAGCGGTGACCGCCCGTCCGAGGCCGGCGTTCGACCTCTTCGGCCGCCCGGCCACCGGGCTCGGCGAACGGCCCTTGGCCGCCGAGCGGGACTGTGCTGGGCTGGAAGCGGGACGAGGAGGCCGGCCGGGAGGACGGGATGGCGGGCAACAGCCGGGACGCGGGGCGTTCGGTGACGGGGCGCGCGTTGAGCGTGCTCACCGCGTTCGACATCGAGCACACCAGGCTCACGCTGACCGCGATCGCCCGTCGTGCCGGGATCCCGCTGGCCACGGCGCACCGGCTCGTCGGCGAGCTGGAGTCCTGGGGCGCGGTGCAGCGCGCCGCGGACGGGCGCTACGAGATCGGGCTGCGGCTGTGGGAGATCGGCCTGCTGGCCCCGGTGCACACCGCGCTGCGAGCGGCGGCGCTGCCGCTGATGCAGGAGCTGTGCGAGCTGACGGGGGAGAACGTCCACCTGGCGGTGCGCGACCGGTGGGAGGCCCTCTACGTGGAGAAGCTGGCCGCGCCCCGTTCCGTCCCGATCATCTCGCGCACCGGCGGCCGGCTGCCGCTGCATCCGACCGGGGTGGGCCGGGTGCTGCTCGCGCACGCGCCCGCGCGCGTGGTGCAGGAGTACTGCGAGCGCGGGTTGACCAGGCACACGCCCTACACGATCACCGAACCCGGCAGGCTGGTGCGGGAGCTGCAGGCCGTGCGCAGTCGGGGGTTCGCGCGAACGTCGGAGGAGATGACGCTCGGTAATTGCTCGGTGGCGGTTCCGGTGCGGGACGGTGGGGGCGCGGTCGTCGCCGCGCTCGGCCTGGTCGCACGCAGTGTCCGGACCGAACATTCCAAGCTGGTCAAGCCGTTGCTCCCCGCGGCGGAGGCGATCGGGAAACGACTGGCCGAGCACGATCCGGCCCGTTCCGACGCTGGTTGAGCCGCGTTCGCGGACCGCGGAAGCATCCCCTTCCGAGCGTCACCTGATTGGCCGCACCGCCGGACTGAAGTCGCTGAACCGCTCACCGACCGGTCACCGACCGCTCGCCGCCGCCGGTCGCAGGAGCACCGCATCAGCGCAGAGGAATCGTCCTCGACCTGTTTTAGTCGAACTGCCTGGGAAGAACGAGTGCCGGGCGAGTGAGCACTTTTTGTTGCAGCCAGTGCATCGAGGGAGGCGGGGAGCCGTGACCGGAATGCCGGGACGTGCCACGGTCGACAACGAGGTCCGGATCAGCTCTACCCACGCACGATCTCCGCTCGATTTACCGGCCTCCATCGGCCGGCTGACCTCGCTGGCGGCCGACGCCCTCGCCTGGTCGGGCACGGTGCTGCCGCCGGTGAAGATGCTCGGCAGGCACGTGGTGCCGGTCGCCGAGCTCGTTCCCGACGCGCACGCCGAACGGCTGTGCTTCGGCAGCGAGCCGGTGCTGGACCGCGCGGAGATATCGACCTGGGTGTGGCCGGAGATGGACGGCCGGGTGCCGCCGCCGAGCGCGCACCTGGTCGGGATGCTCGCGCCGGCGAGGCACTGGCGCACCGCGCTCACCGCGGCCGTGCCGTTCGCCCGGTTCACCAGCACCGCGATCATCGTGCCGAAGAGCGTGACGCTGGCGAAGGACTTCATGTCCACCTGCCTGATCCGGGCGCGGCAGTTCGGCGTGGCCGTGCTCAGCGCCGAGGCCGACGATGTGCAGGTCGAACTGCCGGGCCGATCCTTCGCGGACGCCCCGCCGATCGAGCACACCGCCGTGTCCCGCTGGGTCAACGAGGTCGTCTACCAGCAGCTGCTCGCCGCGGAGGCCCCGGCTCCGTCCCGCAGCTGACGCCCGGTCCGGAGCGCGCGGTGGCCGCGCGCCCGGACCTAGGGTGGGGGCATGCGAATCGTGGTAGCCGGAGGACATGGGAAGATCGCCCGCCACTTCGGGCGGCTGCTCGCCGAGCGGGGTGACACGGCGGTCGGGTTGATCCGCGACCCGGCGCACGCCGACGACCTGCGCGCCGACGGGGCGGAACCGGTGGTGCTCGACCTGGAGTCCACCGACGCGGCCACCCTCGCCGCGCAGCTGACCGGTGCGGACGGGGTCGTGTTCGCCGCGGGAGCCGGGCCGGGCAGCGGCATCGAGCGCAAGGACACCGTGGACCGCGCCGGTTCGGTGCTGCTGGCCGAGGCCGCGCAGCGAGCGGGCGTGCGGCGCTTCCTGCAGGTGAGCGCGATCAACGTGGACCAGCCGAAGCCCGCGGACGTGGGCGAGGTGTTCAGCGCCTACCTGGACGCGAAGCTCGCCGCCGAGCAGGACCTGCGGGCGCGCGACCTGGACTGGACGATCCTGCGCCCGGGCTCGCTCACCGACGACGCGCCGACCGGCCGGGTCGAGCTCGCGGAGCGGACCCGCCGGGACGACATCACCCGCGCGGACGTGGCCGCCGTGCTGGTGGCCCTGCTGGACGAGCCGAAGTCGACCGGCCGCGTCCTCACGCTGATCAACGGGGACGTGCCGGTCGTCGACGCGGTGCGCGCCGCCGTCGCCTGACCGGGCGGCTTCCCGCGATCTCCGCCGGTCCTCGCCCGCCGACGCGTGCCGGGAGATCGCGGGGAGCCCGTTCAGCCCAGCACCCGGTCCAGGTACCGGTTGCGGAACAGCCCACCCGGATCCAGCTCGGCCCGCAGCGCCCGGAAGTCGTCGAAGCGCGGGTAGCGCTCCCGCAGGTCGTCGGCGGTGAGCCGGTGCATCTTGCCCCAGTGCGGGCGCCCGCCCGCCGCGTCCGCGATCGACCAGAACGCCTCGAACCACTCGCGGTGCGGCATGCCGGTGAACTGGTGCACCGCGACGTAGGCGCTCGGCCGCCGGTGCGCCGTGGACAGCCAGATGTCGTCGGCCGCGGCGACCCGCACTTCGACCGGGAACATCACCGGGTCGGCGAGCCGGGCGGCCGCGGCCCGCAGTTCGCCGAGGACGCCGGGCAGCGCGGCGCGCGGCACCGCGTACTCGGACTCCAGGAACCGCACCCGCCGCTTCGTCACGAACACCCGGTGCGCGTGGTCGCTGTAGTGCCGGGCGGACCAGGTCGCCGCGCAGAACCGGTTGAGCGGGTGCACCAGCCGGGGCTGGAGCCGGCCGAGGTGGCAGAGCGCGCCGAACGCCCGGTTCTCCACCAGCTCGTACTCGACGAACTCGCGGAGCCTGCTCAGCGGCCGCGGTGTGTCCCCGGCAGGCAGCCGGTTGTTGCGCTTCACCAGCGTCCGGCTGCTGTGCGGGAACCAGTAGAACTCGAAGTGGTCGTTGTCCGCGGCGAGCTGCTCGAACCGCGCCAGCACCTCGTCCAGCGGTTCCGGCCGTTCGTCGGCGATCAGGTGGAACGCGGGGACGCAGCGCAGCGTGACGCTGGTGAGGACGCCGAGCGCGCCGAGGCCGATCCGGGCGGCGGCGAACAGGTCGGGGTGCTCGGTCGCCGAGCAGTGCACCGTCCGCCCGTCGGCGAGCAGCAGCTCCAGCCCGGTGACCTGGGTGGCGAGCCCGCCGAGCGCGGACCCGGTGCCGTGCGTGCCGGTGGAGATCGCGCCTGCCACGGTTTGCCGGTCGATGTCGCCCAGGTTGGGCAGTGCGAGCCCGAGCTCGCCGAGCTCGCGGTTGAGCCGGTGCAGCGGCGTGCCCGCGCGGACCGTCACGTGCGGTGGGTCGACGCGCTCGATGCCGCTCCAGTGCGCGAGGTCCAGGGCGAGCGCGCCATCGTCGGGGGCGCCGACGCCGGTGAACGAGTGCCCGCTGCCGAGGGGGCGCACGGTGCGGCCGCCGCGGGCGGCGGTGCGCAGCAGGACGGCGGCTTCGGCGACGTCGCGGGGCCGGGCGGTGCCGCCGGGTGCGCGGCTGACGGTGCGGGCCCAGTTCGTCCAACCTGGTCGAGGCATTGCGGCAGACCTCCTGGTGGCCCGGGCGGTGCTGCTGCTCGAGGCCGGTGCGGCGGCGGTGCCGAAGAAATTAAGTGAATGAGATTCACATAACAACCCCCGGCCGCCTACCGTGGCGGAGTGGCCCACACCTCACCGCAGCCCGACCCGGAAGACGACCGCGCCAGGCTCGACCGGGCTACCCGCGACCTCGACCCGCCGTTCGCCGTCGTCGACCTCGACGCGTTCCGGCACAACGCCGCGGACCTGCGCCGCCGCGCCGCGGGCACCCCGATCCGGGTCGCGTCCAAGTCCGTGCGCTGCCGGGACCTGCTCGGCCGGGTCCTCGGCACCCCCGGGTTCGAGGGGCTGATGGCCTACAGCCTGGCCGAAGCGCTCTGGCTGCACCGGGAAGGCACCTCCGACGACATCCTCGTCGCGTACCCGACCGCCGACCGCGCTGCGCTGCGGGCGCTCGCCGCCGACCCGGCGGCCGCCGCGGCGATCACCCTCCTGGTCGACTCGGAGGAGCACCTCGACCACGTGGACCACGTCGTCGGGCCGCACCGCGAACCGCTGCGCGTCTGCCTCGAACTCGACGCCGCCTGGCACCCGATCCCCGGCGGGATCGCGCACGTCGGCCCCCGCCGGTCGCCGGTGCACACCCCGGCCCGGGCCCGCCGGTTCGCCGAGCGGATCGTGCGGCGCGACGGGTTCCGGCTGGTCGGGATCATGGCCTACGAAGGGCAGATCGCCGGGCTCGGCGACGCCCCGCCCGGGAAACCGCTGCTCGCGTCCGCGCTGCGCTGGATGCAGCGCCGGTCCGCCGCCGAACTCGCCGAACGCCGCGCCGAGGCGGTCGCCCGGGTGCGCGCGGTGGCGCCGCTGGAGTTCGTCAACGGCGGCGGGACCGGCAGCATCGAGACGACCGGCGCCGAGCGCAGCGTCACCGAGATCGCCGCCGGGTCCGGGCTCATCGGGCCGACCCTGTTCGACGCCTACCGGGCGTTCCGGCCGCGGCCGGCCGTGCTCTACGCGCTGCCGGTGGTGCGCAGGCCGAGCCGGTCGTTCGCCACGTTGTTCACCGGCGGCTACATCGCCTCCGGCCCCACCGGGCCGAGCCGGGCGCCGAGCGTGCACCTGCCGCGCGGGTTGAAGCTGACCGCGGCCGAAGGGGCCGGTGAGGTGCAGACCCCGGTGTCCGGGGCGGCGGCGCGGCGGCTGCGGATCGGCGACCGGGTGTGGCTGCGGCACGCGAAGGCGGGCGAGCTCGCCGAGCGGTTCGCCCAGTACCACCTGGTGGAGGGGAACCAGCTGGTCGGCGCCGTGCCCACCTACCGGGGCGAGGGCATGTCGTTCGGCTGATCGTCGGGCATCCGGTTCGACAGGTAGCCGCGCACCAGTTCCTTGGTCTCGGCGACGAGCTGCGGATCGCCCGCCGGGTCGCGGCGGAACGCCAGGTTCAGCACCGCGTCGGCCGCTTCCACGGCCACCGACAGCGGCAGCAGCAGCTGCTCGCCGTCCAGCGGGAACCGCTCGCCGAGCAGCGCGACGAGCTTGTCGGCGATCACCGCGTTGTTGTCCTTGCTCTCGTCGAGCAGCCGCAGGTCCACCACGTCGCCGAAGTGCAGCCTGCTGAACGCGGGCACGTCGCGGTGCATGGTGATGTACACGTCGATCACCGTGTCCACCGCGTCCCACCAGTTCGCGAGCTCGGCGGTGGCGAAGCGCTCGCCGATCGCCTCCACGAAGCGGTTCAGGTTGCGCCGGGTGAGCTCCTGCACGACCGCCCGCTTGTCCGGGAAGAACTGGTACAGCGAGCCGACGGCGACGCCGGCGCGTTCGGCGATCAGGGTGGTGGTCACCCCTTCGTAACCGAGCTCGTCGATGAGCTGGGCGCAGGACTCCAGCATCTTCTCCACGCGCTGGGTGCTGCGCTGCTGGACGGGTTTGCGCCGCAGCGGTGCGACTTCGGCGGACAAGGCGTCTCCTTGATCACTCGTGCGGACCGTCGTGGGAGGGGCGTCCGGCGGGGTGCGCGGTGGACGGTCGGCGTACTCCCCGTTGCGGTCCCGCCGCGAGATCATCCCAGGTCCTTGCGTCCGAGATCATCTCAATCGACGAGATCACCATCCTCGGAGCCGGTTCGCGCGCGGGCGGAACCGCGCTCCCGGCCGGAGCGCCGGTGCTCGTCGTTCCGGATCGGGGGTGGTGCGGGACGACGGTGCGCAGCGCTCGGTCGATCGGGCCCCAGTGTGCCGCGCGCTCCGTCCGCGCAGGCAGTGGACATGCCGGGGCCGGTGTCCACCGAAGGGGTGCCGCTGGGCGGGGGTGTCCCGCTCGGCGGAAGGGGTGCCTTGCGGATCCAGATCACCCCCATAGTGTTCCAGGTCACTGCTATCGGGTCGGGGTTACGGTACGGGCGTATGCATTCGGTCACGTTGCCGACGCGCATTGTCACTATCTAGCGTGAGTCGACCTCCCCGAGCTGTGATGGAAAGGTGATCGTGAGCTACTGCGGCGTCGCGCCTGGTTCTCCCCGCATCCGCACTCCCCGCGACTTCGCGCCGGGGCGCACCGCCGGCCAGAACCGGATCGCCCCCAGCAGAATTCCGGCGGCGCACCGCCACCCCGCTCCGCCCGGCCCGCGCGCGTTCCCCGCGCCGGCACCGCGCCAGCTCGCCCGGTGACCGCGCACACGCCGGTCTCCCGGCCGAGCACCGCAGCGCTCCCGGCCGCACTGGTCCCGATGTGGACGGACCGGCCGGCCCAGGACCTGTGGTCGCCGCTGCCGGTGCCGGAAGCCGACCGGATGTTGCACGACGGCGGGTACCGGCTGCGCCTGCGCCGGCACGGCGGGGAGTTCCGGCTCGTCGGCGACGGCGCGGGCGACGGTCTGCCGCTCGGTCCCGAACCGACCTGGGCCGAGCTGTACCGGCTGCTGGTCCGGTTGCGCCGCAGGCGGCGGCACCACGACCCCGACTGGCTGCGGGCGCTCACCGGCACCCTCGGTGCGGCGCTCCCGCCGCGCACCGGCCCCGACCCGCTGCCGCGCGCGGTGCGCGAGGACCCGGTGCTGCGGATGCACTGCGCCACCGTCGTCCCCGGACCCGCGCGCCGCGGCGCGGAGACCGGCCCGCGCGGTGGTGCGCTGCCGTCTCCGCCGCACCCGCAGCACCCCGGCGGCACCGTCGCGGTGCGGCCGGACGCGCTGCTGGCGCCGGGACCCGACGGGGCGCCCGGGCTGCTGCGGCTGGTCATCGACAACCGCTTCGGGCACCGGGAGCACGAGCTCGGGTTCTTCCTGGAGCACTTCGTCCGCCCACCGCTGCGGGCCTTCCGGCACGCGCTGGAGCACCGGCGCACCGCGCTGTTCGCGGCGGACGGCGCGGACTCCGCCCCGCTCGCCTTCGAGCTGTCCACCGAACTGGAGGCCACCGGGCGCGTCGTCACCTCCGCCGCCGTCGCCGAACCCGACGAGCAGGCGGTGCGTTCCGCCGCGCGGGCGCTGCTCGCGGTGCTCGCCGAACTCGCCGACGGCTTCCGCCGCATCGGCTACCCGCTGCCGCGCGGCGAATCGGTGCGCGCCGGCATCGACCGGGTGCTCGACCAGGAGCTGCGGCACCTCGACCGGCGGACCGCGCGGCTGCTGGCCCGCACCGACCTGCGCGCCCACGCGCACTCGGTCGACCCGGACCAGCACGAGGTGCTGCGCCAGGTGCTCGACACCGTGCAGGACCGGACCCGGCGCCGCCGCTGGGAACCGGAGCGCCCGCGCCCCACCGTGGTCATCGACCTCGACCTGTGCGGCATCGTCCCGCTGCGGCGCACCGTCGAAGCCACCCGCGCCGTGTCCGGGCCCCGGCCCGGCGCGCCGCACGGCATCCCCGAGCTCGCCGACCCGGACGCGCTGCCGGTGCTGCCGACCTACGTCGAATCGACCTGGCCCACCTTCCTCGAGCGCACCGGGCTGGCCGAGAAGTACCCGGCGGTGGACTGGCGAGCGGTGCACGCCGAGTTCTTCCGCGCCTTCGCCCGGCCCTGGCAGCGGCTGCGCACCGACGAGGTCAACGCCGGGTTGGCCCGCTTCACCTGGGACGTCCGGGACGCAGGCGGGCAGGTCGTGTTCTGCACCGGCCGCCGCGAACGGGTTCGCGAGCACACCGCGGCCGTGCTGCGGGACGCGGGCGTGCCGGACGCGCCGCTGCTGTGCATGCCCGACGAACGCACCCGGCCCATCCCGGAGCTGAAGGTGGCGCGGCTGCGCGAGCTCGGCGAGCTCGACGTGGTCGCCGTCTTCGACGACCTGCGGGACAACCGCACCGCGCTGGTCGCGGAGTTCCCCGGCGCGCTCGCCGTCGCGGTCGAAGTGCCCGGGCTCGTGCACGAGCGCGTCCCGGGACGGCCGCTGCCGGACGGCGCCCCGGCGATCGCCACCTTCGAAGTGGAACCCCGGCCGCGCGCGGGCGGATCCGGCCCTGGCCTGCTCTCGCACACGCATTCCTTGGAGGAGCTGCAGATCGGCGCGCTGCGGTCGAACCGCTCGGCGCAGCGCTGGGCGGTGCACCTGGGCCGGGACGCCGCGCTGGAGCTCGCCGGGCACGTCCTCGCCGACGCCGACCGCGCCGCCGACCGGGTGGCCCGCGCCGCCCGCGACCGGTTCCGGCTCGACGAACCCGCGCCCGAACCGGAGCACCGGGAACGGGTGGTGCACGCGCTGCACCACGTGCTGGGCCGCAAGCAGTTCCTCAAGGGGGCGCGGTCCAACTACCAGGTGGAGCACCTGCGCCGCGACGTCGAACCGTTCCTGCGCGCGGGCGAACCGATCGACGTGGTGCTGCTGGGCTTCCCCATCAAGCAGTGCCTGAACGGGCTGAAGGCGAGCGGGCCGCTGCCCGACCTCGCCGAGTTCGGCGGGCTGGCGCGGTTGCGCGAGATGCAGCGCGCGGCGAGCGCGGTGCACCCGCCGGGGTTGCGGTTCCGCATCCTCACCGATGGCAGGCACTTCCGGCCGCGGCCGCTGTCGATCACCGGCACCTACAGCGCGATCCTGCGCGAGTACGCCGACCTCGCCGGGCTGGGGGAGGCGGCCACCATCGAGGAGGTGGACGCGGTCGCGGCCCGGCGGCTCGACGTGGACCTGCCCGCCGAGCGGGCCGAGCGCACCGCGCGGCACCGGCGGCTGCTGGCGGACGCGCTGCGCGGGCTGGACATCTCCGAGGACCCGCTGCGCACCCTCGACCAGGTGGACCGGCGCGCGGACGGCGTCCCGGAGGAGGTCGCGGCCTCGGTCCTGATGTTCCGCGAAATGCTGATGTCGGTGGTGTTCTCCGTCCCGCTGTCGGTGCCGGAGGGCGTCGACCGGGCGAACTGGGCGCGCGCGGTCTACGCGAACGTCTACGACCTGGACGGGGGCGCGGTGCCGCCGCTGCTGCGGCAGTCGCGGGTGGAGGTGCTGCGCCGTGCCTGGCACACCGTGGTGCGCTACCTGGCGACGATGCGGGTCGACGAGGAACTCGGCTACGAGGAGCTGCTGTTCCCGAACCGGGTGCGGCTCACCGTCAGCGCCGCGCGGCCCGGCCGCTGCGGGTTCACCTACCTCGGCGGGTCCGGGCTGCTGCCGTGGCAGGGCACCGGCGCGCTGGACCGGCGCGGCCGGATCGGCGCCGACTTCGCGGTCTCGTTGCAGGACAGGGGATTCGTGCCGGTGTACACGCCGCTGCTCGGGCCGCGGCAACCGTGGTTCGCGGTGCCCGCGGAGCACACCCGGCTCGGCGCGGGCGGCGGGATGCGCCTCGACCCCGAGTTCGCCGCCACGGCTCGGCTGCGCCGCAAATGACGGGCCGGACCTGACGGACGGGGTCTGAAGACAAGAAAGGTCCCGGCGCTCGTCCGGGGAAACGAGCACCGGGACCCCTCGTCCACCCCGGCGCCCCTTCGGGGAAAGGGGAACCGGAGTCGTTGGAATCCGCGGACCGGTACCGGTCGGGGGAGGGGAGTGCTGCAGCACCGGCCCGCGGAAGACTCGTGCGGCGGCGGATCTCCTGAGCTCGCGGAGTCCTTCGGGAGAACTCGGAGCGGGGCGGGGATCGGAGCTCTTCGGGGGAGCCCGGACGCCTTCGGGGATCAGGAGACCTTCGGGGCGCCGCCAGCACGTCCACTGTGGAATTGGAAGTTGTGTGGTGGCCGGCGACCACTGCAGTGGTCGGGGGTGCACGGCGATGGTTCGCCGGCCACCAGGGCGGTGGCTCGATCCGTCCGGTTCGGGGAGGGAGTGGTGCTGACCGGGGGACCGAGCGACCGCCGGTCTACGGCACCGGCGCCGCCGGGCGCAGCTCGTGCGCCGGTCGCTGGTGCCGTGCGGGACGGGGTGCGAGGGCTCCCGCGACCAGGTGCTCGTAGGCCGAGCGCCACACCGAGCACGGTGCGCTGCGGGGTCGCCATCGGGAAGAGCACTCGATGCAGTTGCCCTTGTCGTCGGTGTCGTGCGCGGCCAGCAGCGTCCGCCATCCCTCGGTGAGCCGGGGGAGTTCGGAACGCGCCACGGACAGCAGGGACGGGGCGTCCGCGCGGTTCGCCAGCTCGCTCAGCACGTCGAGCCGCTCCCACACCGCGTTGCGCAGCACCTGACCCAAGATCTCGTCCACCGCAACCTCACCGTCACTTTCTCGCCTGCTCAGCGGCCCGCCGTAGTGCGCTGCTCAACTCGCCGACTCCATCGGTCGACAGCACCACGGTGCGGCCGGGCGGTCCGACGAGAACCACCCTGTCCCGGTTGACCAGCACGGTGAGGTAGCGGCGGATGTGCCCCACGTCGCGACACAGCACCCGCCACCAACGACGGCGGTCGGGGGATCCCGCCGCGGAACCGGCCTGTTCGGGCACCGCCGCGTTCGCGGTGACCTCCACGCCGCCCCGGGGGTCGGACTCCGTCATCCCGTCCACTGCCGTTCGGGTTCCTCTCCGTGCTCGGTTGCTACCGATGACTAGATTGGAATGCGTCGAACGCGGGCGGTAGCCGGTAGGCGATGACCGGCTCAACGGCGACGACGAACGGTCGGTGGACTTCACCCCCACCGATCACCTCTGCCGATACGCACTTCACCGGCTCGTCGAAGTGCCCTTACTCTGCGACCGACGCCCGTGCAGAGTGTGAGGGGGTCTAAATGAACACCATCGGTTCGAACGGCTCGCCCGTTACACGAGACGTCTGGGACGGCCGTGAGATGCGGGACGCGTTGGCGGCGCGGAACGTCAGCGAGATCTACCGGCAACTGCGCCGGATCGGGGTTTCGCAGCGCCAGATCGCGGCATCGACGGGCCAGTCGCAGTCCGAGGTCTCGGAGATCCTGAAGGGCCGCCAGGTCATGGCTTATGACGTGCTGGCCCGAATCGCCGACGGCCTCGGGATACCGAGGGGGTACATGGGCCTCGCCTACGACGGGGCGACGGCAATGAGGGTCGCGAAGTCGAACAGCGGCCCCCAGGCTGAGGAGGACGAGTCGGTGAAGCGTCGGAAGTTCCTGTCCCACGCGGCCGCGGTGACCATGGGTGCCGCGGTCTTCGGGACGGAGGAGAACACCTGGGTGCCGAGCAATGTGCAGACGCCTGCTCCGATGCGCATCGGCATGACCGACGTGCAGCAGATCCAGGCGGCCACCAAGGCGTTGCGCGACCTGGACTACCGCTACGGCGGCGGCACCTGCCGCGACGCCGTGGTCGCCCAGCTCTCCTGGGCCCAGCAGTTGCTCGACGCCAACGCGTCCGACCAGGTCAAGCGCAAGCTCTACGTGTCGCTGGCGGACATGCACAGCCTGGCGGGCTGGACCTCCTTCGACACGGGCCTGCTGGACCCGGCGCGCGGCCACTTCGGCAAGGCGCTGGAGTTCGCCAAGCAGGCCGAGGACGACAGCCTCGTGGCGAGCGTGCTGTACCGGATGGGGCGCGTCTACCTGCACTACCAGGAACCGAACGAGGCGCTGAAGCTGTTCCAGCTGGGCCAGATCGCCGCGCAGGAATCCGGTTCCTCGCTGACGGTCGCGGTGCTGTGCGCGAACGAGGCCTGGGCCTACGGGATGCTCAACAAGCCCGACCAGGTGCAGAAGATGGTCGGCCGGACCAAGGACGAGTTCGCCAGGGCGAACGTGGCCGAGGCCCCGGACTGGGTGCGGTTCTTCAACGAGAACGACCTGCACGGGATGATCGGCTCGGCGCACGACGCGCTGGCCGTGTTCGATCCGGACCGCTACGCGCCGCTCGCCGTCGCGGAGACGATCAAGTGCAACGAGGCGTACGGCGCCGACATGCAGCGGACCCACGTCTTCGGGCTGAGCCTGCAGGCCACCAACCACATCCGGGCCGGTGACCTCCAGGAGGGCATCAAGGTCGGGCGGTCGGCGCTGCAGATCGGCGAGAAGGTCAAGTCGGCCCGCGTCGCCGACCGGCTCAAGCCGCTGGAGCTGGAAGCCGGGCGGCACCGGATGAACTCCGACGCCCGCGACCTGTCCGAAGAGATCCGCCGCTTCCGCGAGGCGTGAGACCGGTGCGCGGCAGGCGGTTCGGCGCGCGGTCCTCGCGCGATCAGGTCAGCGCCGGTTTCCCCGGCGCGGTGCAGCGGCACGACCGGGCAGGCCCCCGATGACGTCGGGGACCCGCTCGGCGGAGGGCCGCTACACGCGGCCGAAACTGGCTTTGGCACTGGCGGAGGTGTGCGCGGCCGCGGGGCTCGACCCGCGGGGCGCTCGGCTGGTGCGGTTCGTCAACAACGGCGTCTTCCTGCTCCGCGAGCACCCGGTGATCGTCCGGATCGTGCTCGCGCCGTCCTTCGCCTACCGCGCGGTGAACGTGGTGGAGGCCGGCCGGTTGCTCGCCGAGCACGGGGTTCCCGCCGTGCGGTTGCTGCCGGGGGTGCCGCAGCCGGTGCGCACCGGCGGGCACCTGGCGACGTTGTGGCAGGCGGTCCCGGAGGTGGGACCCGCCCCGGACGGCGCCGACCTGGGCCGGTTGCTGCGGCAGGTGCACGACCTGCCGCTGCCCTCGACCTTGCCGCGCTGGCAGCCGATGCCGGACGTGCGCCGGAGGCTGGCCGACGCCGAGGAGCTGGACGCGGCGGACCGGGCCTTCCTGGAGCAGCGCTGCGACGACGTGGAGGCGCGGCTGGCGGAGCTGGACTTCCCGCTGCCGCCGTCGGTGGTGCACGGCGACGCGCACCTGGGCAACCTGATCGCGGGGCCCGAAGGGCCGCTGCTGTGCGACCTGGACTCGTTGTGCGTGGGGCAGCCGGAGTGGGACCTGACGCCGATGGCGGTGGGCATGCTCCGGCTGGGCGCGCCCGCGGAGCGGTACCACCGGCTGGCGGAGGTCTACGGCTTCGACGTCACCGCGTGGTCCGGGTTCCCGGTGCTGCGGGACCTGCGGGAGCTCAAGATCACCGTGAGCGTGCTGCCGATCCTGCGCAGCAACCCCGGGGTGCGCGACCAGCTGCGGAGCCGGTTGCGCTCGATGCGGGAGGGTGACGCAGCGGCTCAGTGGGAGCCCTACAGGTAGCGGTTGATGCGTACGATCGGGCGAAGTTCATCGACGAGCGGGGGCCGTGTCGGTGATTCTTGGTGACGAGCGAGGTCTGAAGTAATACGTATGTGTGAGTGTCTGCGGCACGGGGGGCCCGGATGGACGTGATGACCAGGAACGTCGCGCGGATGCGGCGCAAGCTCACTTGGCGCGGGCGCAAGGCGCTGGACTCGGCGCGGGTGCTCGACGACGTGGTGAACAGCGAGGTCCGGCTGGTGCCGGGGCTCAGCGGGGAAGCGCGGCAGCGCGCCGTGGACCACCTCGCGGAGCTCGTGCAGCTGAGCCAGGCCTACCGGCACTACTCCTACGGCTGGATCAGCCGGCGCGAGCTGGAACGCCGCGGCCGGGGTGCGCTGGGCCGGTTGGAGTCGCTCTCCTCGTCCGGGGCGCAGCAGCTCACCGAGCGCGAATGACCGTTCGGCGACGAACCGATCTTTTCCACCCAGCGGAAAACGAGCCCGGAGTTCGGCCGGGCTGAAGTGCCGCGGGCGTTCCTGGGGGCGCGCTCCGCGGCATCGTCCGACTCTAGTTCGGCTCGGCGGCCGCTGCGCCGCCGAACGTGGCACCTTCCCGAGCGGGAGCGGGCCGCCCCTTCCGGAGCGGCCCGCCCGGTCGGCTACTCGCCCGACCTGCCCAGCCGCAGCGCCAGCACCAGGCCGAGCGCGACGAGCACCACGGCCCCCGCGATCCACGGCCAGATCGGCATCCCGCCGCCCGAGTCGGGCTCGGCCCGGTCGGCGTCCGGCGGCGGCGCCGGGGTGCCGGTGCCCGCCTCGGTCAGGGTGAAACCGCGCTTGCCGCTGACCGGGTGGCCGTCGTTGGACAGCACCCGGTAGCCGATCGTGTACTCGCCGGCCGGCCCGAGCGGGCGCACCGGCGCGACGACCTCGGTGCCTTCGACGCGCACCTGCCCGTCGGTCCAGAAGCTGCCGTCCGGGCCGACGACGGTGATCGTGTTGTAGCCCTCGCCGGAGCGCACCGGCTGGTCGAAGGTGAGCCGCACCTCGGCGGGGCCGGAGCTCAGCTGCGCGCCTTCCGCGGGGTCGCTGCCGACGAGGGTGTTGTGCGCGAACGCGGGGCCCGCCGCGCCGAGCAGCGCCGCGAAGGTCAGCGCGGTGATCGCGAGCAGTCGCCTCATGCCCGGCCCCCGTTCTTGCGGCGGGCGGCCAGCAGCGCACCGGCGCCGAGCCCGAGCCCGAGCGCGCCGACGGCGAGCCCGGCACCGCCGAGCACCCGCGCGGTGTCGTCCGCTCCGGCCGGTTCGGCCTCCGCCGCGTCCTCGTGGCCGTCGTGCCCGGTGCCGTCCGGCGCCGAGCCGTGCCCGTGGCCCGAGCCGTCCCCTTCGACCAGGGCCAGCGCCGGTGCCGGGTGCTCGGGCTCGGAGCCGTCCGCGGCAGGCGGCTGGTCCCAGCGCACGACCTCGCCGCTGTCGTAGGTCTGCTCGGTGGGCAGCAGCAGCCGGTCGGTGTCGGTGGGGAAGGTGCCGAGGGTGGCTTCGAACTCCTGGAACTGGTCGGGCGCGATGGCGGTGCCGGGGCGCGCGGTCCAGGTGATGCCGGAGACCGCTTCGGTGACCTGGGCGCCCGCCACGTCGACGGGCCGGTCCAGCCGCACCTTCCGCACCTCGGCGGTCCAGCCGGGCAGCGGCTTGGTGCGCACCGAGCTCAGCGGGTGGTCGAGGGGGAGCGCGACGTGCACCCGCACGGTGCTCGCGTCGGGCCGCTCGTTCGGGACCCGGAACGCGATCTTGGCGTGGCCGCCCTGCTCCGCCTGCTCGGGGTTCGCGCTGACGTGCGCGGCGGCGGTGCCCGCCCCGGCGATCGTGGTGAATGCGATCGCGGCGGTGACGCCGGTCGTGCGGAACAGAGATCGAGTTGTGGACATGGAGATCTGGACTCCTGATCTGTGCGGTTTCGCACATCAATTCAAGAATTGCGAATCGATCGGGGATACGAATGGACAACGATCCGGGTGCCGTTCGGTGTCATCCCGGTCCGCCGTTCGGCGGTTCCGGCGGTCCGCGCAGAGCGTGGATCCGCTGCCGGATCAGTTGTTCGATCAGGAGGAGCGGCTCCGCCGGGAGGCAGATCGCGAATCTGGTCGTTACAGGCGGTAACGGCGCTGGCATCTTCCGCGGAAGCGTCAGCCTTAAGGTTGAAACGATTACAAAGAGTGCATCCTCGGTCCGGTGCAGCAGGACGGCTACCAGGAGCCCCGCGAGGACGTGACCCAGGGTCATCGCAACGGGGTCCAGTGGCAGTCCGCGCAGGGGTGCCGAGTCCGAGTGCGAGGCCGCTAGCTGCAGGAACAAGTGAAGTGACACCTGCCCGACACCGACTGCCCCTACAATGCTCCACAACCCTCGCCTGCGGTCGGCGAGCGCCACCCCGGCTCCGGACAACAAGGCGGTGATCAAAATGGTGGTTCCGAGATCGGGTGTGGAACCACCCGCGGCTGCATGTGCGGCTACTGATAGTGACGCCGAGGTGGCCGTCAGCGCCAGCCCGCGCAGCGCACGAGCAGCGCCACGCGCAGGGATGGAACGGGTCGCCACGGATGTCCAGCCTAGATGTCGGTTCGGCCACGCTGAGCGCAAGTGAGCTTGCCTTGATCCGCCGAATGGGTCACGGTTTATGGGTTGCGGACGGTCGGGAATTCTTCCTGCACGAGCAGACAGTGACAGGTGAATAGTGTTCCGGCCGTCGTGACGTGAGGTACGGAGAGGAGGGGGCGTCGCGAGTTCGGGCGCCGGAACCTGTGTCGACTGAAGCAGATCTACGAGAGGGTGGCTCGTCGGGCCACGCAACGGAACCATCGGGGTCACCCGAGTTCATCGGCAAGCCGAGGACGGACTGGACCGTCTTCGGAGTCACCGCCGCCATCATGTTCATCCTGGTGGCGTGGGGGTCGGTGGGCACCGAGTCGCTGAGCGGCTTCGCCGAGAGCGCGCTGGAGTGGCTGGTCACCAACACCGGCTGGGGCTTCGTCCTCGCCGCCACGGGCTTCGTCATCTTCGCCCTGTTCCTGGCGTTCAGCCGGTACGGGCGCATCCCGCTGGGTGCTGACGGCGAGAAGCCGGAGTTCAGGACGATCTCCTGGATCGCCATGATGTTCAGCGCCGGCATGGGCATCGGCCTGATGTTCTACGGCGTCAGCGAACCGCTGACGCACTTCATGACCCCGCCCCCCGGCACCGTCGAAGGCGGTACCGACGCGGCGGTGGGCACCGCGATGGCGACCTCGCTGTTCCACTGGACCCTGCACCCGTGGGCGATCTACGCGGTGGTCGGGCTGGCGATCGCGTACAGCAGCTTCCGCCGCGGTCGCAAGCAGCTGATCAGCGCGGTGTTCATGCCGCTGATCGGCAAGCGCAACGCCGAGGGCCCGATCGGCAAGCTGATCGACATCCTGGCGCTGTTCGCCACGCTGTTCGGCTCGGCCGCCTCGCTGGGCCTGGGCACGCTGCAGATCCAGTCGGGCATGCAGGCCGCGGGCTGGATCGGGCAGACCAGCACCGTGCTGCTGGTGCTGATCATCGTCGTGCTGACGATCTGCTTCATCGCCTCCGCGGTGTCCGGCGTCTCCAAGGGCATCCAGTGGCTGTCGAACATCAACATGGTGCTCGCGGCGGTGCTGGCGGTCTTCGTGTTCGTGGCCGGCCCGACCGTGCTGATCCTGAACCTGCTGCCGACCTCGCTGGGCGCGTACATCAGCGACTTCGGCGAGATGGCCTCCCGCGCCGGTGCGACCGGTGGCGACGAGATGCACTCGTGGCTGTCCAGCTGGACGGTCTTCTACTGGGCGTGGTGGATCTCCTGGACGCCCTTCGTCGGCATGTTCATCGCCCGGATCAGCCGCGGCCGCACGATCCGCCAGTTCATCGGCGGCGTGCTGCTGGTGCCGAGCGTGGTGAGCCTCATCTGGTTCGCGATCTTCGGCGGTGCCGCGATCGACACCGGCAAGGCCGACCCGGCCATCGTCAACGGCGGCGCCGAGGCGCAGACCTTCACGGTGCTGGAGCACCTGCCGCTGGCGCTGGTCACCTCGGTGCTGGTGATGATCCTGGTCGCGATCTTCTTCGTGTCCGGTGCCGACGCCGCCTCGGTGGTCATGGGCACCCTCTCGCAGCGCGGCTCGATCGAGCCGAGCCGCTGGGTGGTCATCTTCTGGGGTGCCGCGACCGGTGCGGTCGCCGCGATCATGCTGGTGATCGGCGGTGGCGAGGACGACGCCCTCTCGGGCATCCAGAACCTGACGTTCATGGGTGCGCTGCCGTTCGCGATCGTCATGGTGCTGCTGTGCGTGGCGCTCACCAAGGACCTGCGCAGCGATGAGATGACGCTGCGGGACGAGAAGGGCGCCGAGGTCCTGGAGCAGGCCGTCATCGCCGGTACCGAGGAGCACGACGGCGAGTTCCAGCTCGTCACGACTCCTGCGGAGACCGAGGAGGACGGCGCCGAGGGCGGCTCGGGCGAGTCGGCGGCGAAACCGGGGGCGGCCACCACGTGAGTTTCCTGGATTACGTCGCTTCCAGGTGGCAGCAACTGCTGGTGGACTCCTACCAGCACGCCAGCATGGTGGTGCAGTGCATCGTGCTGGCGACCATCGTCGGCGTCCTGGTCGGGGTTGCGGTGTACCGCAGCCCCGCCGGGGCCGCGGTGGCCACCGCCCTGTCCAGCGCAGTGCTGACCATCCCCTCGTTCGCCCTGTTCGGCCTGCTCATCCCCGTGCTGGGGCTGGGCGTCGCGCCGTCGGTGGTGACCTTGGTGCTGTACGCGCTGCTGCCGATCGTCCGCAACACCATCGTCGGGCTGTCTACAGTCGACCAGCCGATCCTGGACGCCGCGCGCGGCATCGGCATGAACCGGTTCCGGGTGCTGACCAGGATCGAACTGGCGCTCGCCTGGCCCGGGATCCTCGCAGGCATGCGGGTGAGCACCCAGATGCTGATGGGCATCGCCGCCATCGCCGCGTACGCGAAGGGGCCCGGCCTCGGCAACCTGATCTTCAGCGGCCTGTCCGGCCTCGGCAGCGCGAACGCGCTGAACATGGCGCTCGCGGGCACGCTCGGCGTGATCGTGCTGGCGCTGCTGCTGGACGCGGTGTTCGTGCTGCTCGGACGCCTGACGACTTCGAGAGGTATTCGTGGCTGAGAACAACAAGCCCGACACCGACGACCGCGCCGGCGGTCACGGCGTCGAAATCCGCCTGGAGGAGGTCTCCAAGCGGTACCCGGGCCAGAAGCTGGCCGCGGTCGAATCGGTCACCATGACGATCCCCGCCGGTGAGACCGTCGTGTTCGTGGGCCCCTCGGGCAGCGGCAAGACCACCACCATGCGCATGATCAACCGGTTGATCGAGCCCACCTCGGGCCGGATCACCATCGGCGGCCAGGACGTGCTCGGCCTGGACCCGGACAAGCTGCGCCGCGAGATCGGCTACTCGATCCAGCAGGCCGGGCTGTTCCCCCACATGACGGTGGGCGAGAACGTGGGCATGGTGCCCGGCCTGGTCGGCTGGACCAAGCAGCGGACCGTGGAGCGGGTCGACGAGATGCTCGACCTGGTCGGCCTGGACCCCGCCGAGTACCGCGGCCGCTACCCGCGGCAGCTCTCCGGCGGGCAGCAGCAGCGCGTGGGCGTGGCCCGGGCGCTGGCGGCCGACCCGCCGGTGCTGCTGATGGACGAGCCGTTCGGCGCGGTGGACCCGATCACCCGCGGCGTGCTGCAGGACGAGCTGATGCGGCTGCAGGCCGACCTGGGCAAGACGATCGTGTTCGTCACCCACGACTTCGACGAGGCCGTCAAGCTCGGCGACCGCATCGCGGTGCTCGGCGAGCGGTCGAAGATCCTGCAGTACGACACGCCCGAGGCGATCCTGGCGAACCCGGCCGACGACACCGTCGCGGGCTTCGTCGGCGCCGGTGCCGCGCTCAAGCAGCTCACGCTGCGCCGGGTGCGGGAGATCGAACTCGGCCAGGTGCCGACCGCCGGGATCGACGAGCAGCCCAGCGCGCTGCAGGAACGCCTCGGCACCCGGCGCGGCGCCATCGGCCTCGTGCTGGACCGCCGCAAGCGGCCGCTGCGCTGGGCCACCGCCCGCGAAGCCGGTGCCGTCTCCTCGCTGGAGCGGGCCGGCCGCGCCGTGGAGGACAGCGTCTCGCCCGCCTCCACGCTGCAGGACGCGCTGGAGGCCATCCTCACCGACGACGACGGCGTCGCCGTGGTCACCGGGTCGCGCGGGGAGTACGTCGGCGTCGTCGACATCGACACCGTGATGACGACGATCAAGGACCTCCGCGAGGAGCACGCCGACGACCACGCCGACCAGCCCGCCGACGCCGGGGACCGGTCATGAGCGGTTCCTACGCCGCCGACTCCGGGTCCCGCACCGCGGAACGGCTGCGCCTGTTCGCGCAGCCGCTCGCCGCGCTGGTGCTGGTCGTGGTCGTCGTCGGCGTGGCGTTCACCCACCGGGACAACGTCGTCACCAGCCGGAACATCACCGCCTCCACGCTGCTCACGCTCACCTGGCAGCACCTGCTGATGAGCGTGGCGGTCGCGTTGATCGTGGTGCTGGTCGCGGTGCCGCTGGGCATGCTGCTCAGCCGGTCGTGGGCGCGGCGGGTGAGCCCGCTGATCATCGGTCTGGCGAACATGGGCCAGGCGGCGCCGTCGGTCGGTCTGCTGGTGCTGTTCTTCCTGCTCACCAACGGAACCACCGGGTTTTGGATCGCGACGCTGCCGATCGCCGTGTACGCCCTGCTGCCGGTGCTGCGCAACACCCTGGTCGGCCTCCAGCAGGTCGACCCGTCGCTGATCGACGCGGGACGCGGTATCGGCATGTCCGGGTTCTCGGTGCTCGTCCGCATCGAACTGCCGCTGGCCGTGCCGTTCATCCTGGCCGGGCTGCGGACCGCGCTGGTGCTGGCGGTCGGGACCGCCACGCTGGCCTGGTTCGTCGGCGCGGGCGGGCTCGGCGAGCTGATCGACACCGGGTACAAGCTGAGCAACTGGACGGTGCTCTCCGTCGGCGCGGTGCTGGCCATGGCGCTGGCCCTGCTGGTCGACTGGCTCGGCGGGCTCGCCGAGCGGTACCTGTCACCGAGGGGGCTCCGATGATGCGTGGAACACCGATGTCCCGCCGAGGCGCGCTGAAGCTGTTCTCGGCCGCCGCGGCGGGCGCGGCGCTCACCGGCTGCGGGCTCAGCTCGGGCTCGTCGGTGCCGCTGAGCGTCCGGCCCGGCTCGATCAAGCCGGTCCCGGAGCTGGAAGGCGTCCCGCTCACCGTCGGCTCCAAGGACTTCACCGAGCAGATCGTGCTGGCCTACATCGCCGAATTCGCGCTGGTGGCCGCCGGTGCGGACGTGCGGGACCTGAGCAACATCACCGGTTCCGCGAGCGCCCGCAACGCGCTGGTCAGCAAGCAGATCGACGTGGTGTGGGAGTACACCGGCTCGTCCTGGATCAGCTACAACGGCAAGACCGACCCGATCCCGGACGCGATCGCCCAGTACGAGGCGGTGCGCAAGCTCGACATCGAGCAGAACGGGGTCACCTGGTTCGCGCCGTCGCTGAACTCGGACAACACCTACGCGCTCGCGCTGAACCGGGAGAACGCGGACCGGCTCGGCGTGCACACGCTGTCCGACCTCAAGCGGCTCGGCCAGGAGAAGCCGGACGAGCTGTCGTTCTGCCTGGAGAGCGAGTTCGCCAGCCGCAACGACGGCATGCCGGGCGTCGCGGAGACCTACGGGTTCGCGGTCGATCCGGGCCGGGTGGAGACGCTGAACACCGGCACCATCTACACGGCCACGGCGACCGGCAAGGCCTGCAACTTCGGTGAGGTGTTCACCACCGACGGCCGGATCCAGGCGCTGGACCTGAAGGTGCTGGAGGACGACAAGAAGTTCTTCCCGCGCTACAACCTGGCCGTCACGGTGCGGGTCGACATGCTGGAGAAGTACCCGCAGCTGGAGGACGTGTTCCAGCCGATCTCGGACCGGTTGAACAACCAGGAGCTGCTGGACCTCAACGCCGGGGTCGACGTGGACGGCCGGGACCCGGCCGACGTCGCCCGCGACTGGATGGTGAAGCAGGGGTTCGTCACGCTCTGACGACCCGCCTCCGACGCGGCAGGGCCGGTCGCTCCGTTCGTGGAGCGACCGGCCCTGCCGTCGTGCTGCCCGGTCCGATCAGACGCCGAGGCGCTGGAGCAGGTCGGCCTCGATGCGGTCCAGCTCGCCGGTCACCGCGCGGTGCGCGGCGCGGCGGCGCGGGGCGGGCATGTGCTCGGCCGCGCGGACGGCGCTGGTGAGCTGGCCCAGCCTGCTCTCGGCCTGGTCGGCGAACTTCTCCACCAGCGAGATCTCGGCGGCGCTGCGGCCGCCGGTGCGGGTGCGCAGGTCGCGCAGCGCCTCCGCGTCCCCGGCGATGCGGGCGTGCAGCGCCGCCCCGCGCCCGGTGAACCGGCCCAGGTCGTCGACGGGCACGCCGAGCCGCCGCGCGCGGGCCCGGTCGTAACCGTCCCGCGCGGCGGTGAACGCCTGCCACGCGTAGGGGGCCAGCGCCGGGCCGAGGATCTTGGCGACGCCGACGGCCTTGCGGGCGTCGCCGGGGGTGAACCGGCCGTGCTCGCCCTTCTTGCGCGCCTTCTCGTCCCGCTTGGCGGCCTTGGCCGCGGCCTTCGCCTCCTGCTTGGCGGCCTTGGTCTCCGCCTTGGCCCCCTGCTTGACGGCCTTGGTGCCCTCCTTGGCCGTCCTGGTCCGCTGCTGGGCGGCCTTCGCCTCCAGCTTGGCGACCTTCTTGACCTGCTTGGCGGCCGAGCGCACGTCCCCGCCGGTGTCCCCGCCGGTGAGCGGCTCGGCGTCGAGCACCTCGGTGGTCAGTGCTGCGGTGGCCGGTTCGCGTCGCGTCATCGCCGCCTCCTGCTGTTCCGGCGCGGTCCGCGCCGTGCCGATGCCCCGACCCGGGGCTTCACCTCGCTCGCGGATCACTGTAAGGAGTCGCGGCGGCGGCTGCCGGTTGACCGGAAGCGCGAGTGATCCACCAGATGTGCACGCCGAGTCACCACTCGTGCAGCTGCGTCACCGGGGTGATGGGCGCGATCGTCGGGGGCACGGCCTACGCTGCGGGGCGTGGAGAACGAGGTGCTGCTCGACGCGGGCGTGGTCACGCGATGCCGCAGGAGGGTGCACCTCGACAACGACCCGCAGGCCCGCGACCTGCCGAAAGCACCCGTGGACCCGGGCATCGAGCAGCGCGTCAGCGACGCCGCCGACCACCGCCGCGCCATCGCCGACCGGCTCGAAACCGCGCTCGGCGAGTCCTGGGCGCGCATCCCCCGCGATGCGAGCAGGCGGCAGCGCGAACGGGAGACGCTCACCGCGATGCGGGACGGCGTCCGCTTCATCTCCGGCGCGCAGCTGCCCGCCGACCCCGAAGCCGGCCGGTTCGGCGGCATCGACCTGCTGGTGCGCGTCGACTCCGGCTACCTGCCGGTGCTGGTGGTGCGGCACAAGACCACCGACCCCGGCAACGGCGCCCGCACCTCCCCGGTGGAGGACCCGCTGCCCGGCTCGGCGCGGCGGGACCCGCGGCGCAAGGTGCGGTCCCAGCCCCGGGACCAGCTGCGGCTCGCCCACCTGGTGCGGCTGCTCGCCGCGTGCGGGATGGCCGCGCCCGGCAACCCCACCGGCGGCGTCATCGGCGTCGACGGCGACGTCGTCGTCTGGCACGACCTGCTCGCCCCGAACTGGCCGGGCGGCCGCACCGCGCTCGCCGAGTACGACGCCCGGTTCACCGACCGGGTCGCCGTCGCCACCGCCGCCGCGACCGGCGCCGAACCGCTCGCCCGGCCGTCCCGCGTCACCGAGTGCAAGGGCTGCCCGTGGTGGCCGACCTGCTCGGCCGAACTGCGCGAAGCCCGGGACGTGAGCCTCGTCGTGCGCGGCGAGGACGCCACCGCGCTGCGCGGCGCCGACGTGCACACCGTCGACGACCTCGCGGCCATGACCCCCGAGCGGGGCGCGGGCACCGCGCTCGGCGCCGCCCGCACCGCCGAGGCCGTGCTGCTGGCGAAGGCGTGGCTGCGCGACCTCCCGCTGGTCCGCCGCGTCCGCGAGCTCGACGTGCCGCGCGCCGACGTGGAGATCGACGTCGACATGGAGAGCTACGCCGACTCCGGCGCCTACATGTGGGGCTGCTGGCTCTCCGGCGTCGACGTCGACGAGGAACCGGGCTACCGCGCGTTCGTCACCTGGGACCCGCTGCCCTCCGACGACGAGGCCCGCTCGTTCGCCGAGTTCTGGTGCTGGTTCACCGCCGTCCGCGAGCGGGCGCACGCGCGCGGCCTCACCTTCCGCGCCTACTGCTACAACGAGCTCGCCGAGAACCGCTGGATGCTGTCCTCCGCCGAGCGGTTCGCGGGCAAGCCCGGCATCCCCGAGGTGTCCGAGGTGCGCCGGTTCATCGGCTCCGGCGAGTGGGTCGACCTGTTCGCCGCCGTCCGCGACCAGTTCCTGTGCCCGCAGGGCAAGGGGCTCAAGGTGATCGCGCCCAGCGCCGGGTTCGCCTGGCGGGACCCGGAGGCCAGCGGGGAGAACTCGATGCGCTGGTACCGGGACGCCGTGGGCCTCGACGGGCAGCGGCCCGAGCCGTCGCAGCGGCGGCGGCTGCTGGAGTACAACGAGGACGACGTCCGCGCCACCCTCGCCGTCCGCCGCTGGATGACCTCGCCCGAAGCGGGGGAGATCCCGTTCACCGAGGACCTCTGACCCGGTCCGGCCGAACCGGTCACGGGACGAGGACCGCCCGGCCGGTGATGTCCCCGTGATGGAGCCGCTCGTAGACCTCGGGCGCCTGCTCCAGCGGGAAGGTCTCGGTGTGCACCGAGATGGCGCCGGAGCGGCCCAGCGCCAGCACGTCCAGCAGCTCGGCGCGCCCGCCCCAGCAGGGCGCCGCCACCGACACCCCGAACGGCACCGCGCCGAACGCCACCGGCAGCCGGCCCTCGCCGACCCCGACGAGCGTGACGTCCCCGGCGATGCCGACGCACTCCGCCGCGGTGCGCACCGTGGGTTCCGCGCCGACGAAGTCGACGACGAGCTCGGCGCCGCGCCCGCCGGTCAGCTCGCGGACCCGCCGGGCGGCGTGCTCGTCCGAGCGCAGCACCTCGTGCGCACCGACCCGCCGCGCCAGCTCCAGCGGCTCCTCGGCCAGGTCGATCGCGACGATCCGGGCGGGGGTCAGCGCCCGCAGCAGCTGCACGCCGAGGTGCCCGAGCCCGCCGACGCCGATCACCACGGCGGTGCTGCCCGCCACCAGCTTCGGCAGCGAGCGGCTGATCGCGTGGTACGGGGTGAGGCCCGCGTCGGTCAGCGGGGCCGCCACCACCGGGTCCAGCCCGTCCAGCGGCGCCAGGTGCCGCGGGTCGTCGACCACCATGTACTCGGCCATCGCGCCCGGAGCGCCGAGCCCGGGCGCCACCACGCCGAGTTCGGCGGTGCGGGTGCAGTAGTTCTCCATGCCGGTGGCGCACTGCCGGCAGCCGCCGCAGCCCCACGGCCCGTACACCGCGACCTGCTCGCCCTCGGCCACCGCGGTGACGCCGCGCCCGACGGCGGCGACGGTGCCCGCGCCCTCGTGGCCGAGGGTCAGCGGCAGCGGGTACGGGAAGCCCTCGGCGGGCCAGCTCATCACGGTGAAGTCGGAGTGGCAGACGCCCGCGGCCTCGACCCGCAGCAGCACCTGGCCGGGGCCCGGTTCGGGGACGGGGATCTCGACGACCTCCGGCCTGGAACCGACCTTGCGGTACTGCACGGCCTTCATCGAGCCCATTCGCGAGCGCCCTCCCCGATCCGGATCACCTGGCTGATCATTTTGGCGGCATCCGCAGCGCGCCGTCCATGCGGATGACCTCACCGTTGAGGTAGTCGTGCTCGACGATGCCGACCGCGAGCTTCGCGTAGTCGCCCGGCACGGCGAGCCGCTTCGGGAACGGCACCCCGGCGGCGAGCCCGGCGCGGAACTCCTCGCTGACGGTGGCCAGCATCGGGGTGTCCACGATGCCGGGAGCGATGGTCATCACCCGGATCCCGGCGGAGGCCAGGTCGCGGGCGGCGGGCAGCGTCAGGCTCGCCACCCCGCCCTTGGAGGCCGCGTAGGCGGCTTGGCCGATCTGCCCGTCGAAGGCGGCGACGGAGGCGGTGTTGATGACGACGCCGCGCTGCCCCTCCCGGTCGGGTTCGGTCTCGCGGATCGCCGCGGCGGCCAGCCGCAGCACGTTGAAGGTGCCCAGCAGGTTGATCTCCAGCACCTTGCGGAACAGGTCGAGGTCGTGCGGGCCCTGCTTGCCGCTGATCCGCGCGGACGGCCCGATCCCGGCGCAGTTCACCACGATCCGCAGCGGCACCCCGGCGCCCGCGGCCTGTTCGACGGCGGTGCCGACCTGGTCGGCGTCGGTGACGTCGGCGGCGGTGTAGGTGATCCCGTCGACGGGCGGCGCCGCGGTCACCGAGTCCGGCAGGTCCACGCCGAACACGTGCGCGCCGCGTTCGGCGAGCGCGCGGGCGGTGGCCGCGCCGAGCCCGGAGGCTGCGCCGGTGACGATGGCGGCGGTGCCGGTGATCTGCATGGGTCTCTCCTCGGTGTCGATCGCGATGCGCTCGTAGTCAACCAGTACTGGGTGCGGTTGTGCAGTACTGATCGGGTCGTGAACTGCCGTGCACCGCTGCGTCACCACCCGAGCAGCAGCGCGTGAACAGTTGCCGAAGCGGCCTTCCCCGCCCGGCCGGTGTGCCACGATTCGGGCGAGGTCAGCTTCCCGAACTGGGGATTTCCCGGTCGGGCCGCCGCTGTGGAGGTCGCCGTGTTCGCTCGCCGGATCGTGGTCGTCGGGACGGGGTACGTCGGGTTGACGACCGGCGCCTGCCTGGCGTCGCTGGGACACCGGGTGGTGTGCAGCGACGTGGACGCCGCGAAGGTCGCCCGCCTGTCCCGCGGCGAGGTCGGCATCCTCGAACCCGGGTTGGGCGAGCTCGTCGCCGAGGGCATCGCGGCCGGGCGGCTGGAGTTCGTGCTCGGCTCGGCCGGTGCGGTCGCCGACGCCGAAGTGGTGTTCCTCTGCGTGCCCACGCCGATGGGTTCCGGCGGTGGCGCGGACCTGGCCGCCGTCGAATCGGTCGTCGCCGAGGTCGCCGCCGAACTGCCCGCCGGGTGCGTGCTGGTGTGCAAGTCGACGGTGCCGGTGGGCACCTCCGCGCGGGTCGCCGAGCTCGTCGGCCGTCCCGACGTGGCCGTGGTGTCGAACCCGGAGTTCCTGCGCGAGGGCTCCGCGGTGCACGACTTCCTGAACCCGGACCGGATCGTGGTGGGCTCCGCTTCGCAGGACGCCGCCGAGCGGGTCGCCGCGCTCTACGCCCGGCTGGGCGCGCCGACGGTGCTCACCGACGCGCCGAGCGCCGAAATGGTCAAGTACGCGGCGAACTGCTTCCTCGCGACGAAGCTGTCCTACGTGAACGCGGTCGCGGAGCTGTGCGAGCGGCTGGGCGCCAACATCTCGGACGTCACCGAGGGCATGGGCTACGACCGGCGGATCGGGCAGTCGTTCCTGCAGCCCGGGCCCGGTTGGGGCGGCTCCTGCCTGCCCAAGGACACGGCCGCGCTGCTGCAGGTGGCGCAGTCCGTCGGGTTCGACTTCGAACTGCTCGGCGCCGCGATCGACTCGAACGCGCGGCAGCGGGAGCAGATGGTCGCGAAGGTCGCCGACGCGTGCGGGGTCGGCGTGGCCGGTTCGCTCGACGGGGTGCGGCTGGGGTTGCTGGGCCTCACGTTCAAGGCGGGCACCGACGACCTGCGGGACTCCCCGGCGCTGGCGGTGGCCGAGCTGCTGGCCGCGCGCGGCGCGGAACTCGTGGCCTGCGACCCGGGGCTGCGCGGCGACGAGGCGCCGCTGCGGGACGTGGTGACCTTGGTGGACGACCCGTACGAGGCGGCGAAGGGCTCCGCCGGGCTAGTCGTGCTCACCGAGTGGCAGCAGTTCCGCGCGCTGGACTGGCCGCGGGTGGCGGGCCTGCTCGCCGGGCCGGTCGTGGTGGACACCCGCAACCACCTGGACCCGGACGTGCTGCGGCGGGCCGGGATCTCCTGGCGAGGCGTGGGCAGGCTCCCCGTCGGCTGAGTGTTCTGTCGTTGAACTCGGTCTGCGTCGTGCTCGGGTGGCGGAACCTCAGCGGTCCCCTCGCTGCGGGATCGATTTCACAGGTGGCTCCGCCACATGAGAAATCGCTGTCCTCGCGAGGGAACCGCTGAGAACCCGCGGGTGGTCGGCCTGGGTACGTGGTCGCCGCTCATCGGCTTCGCCGCTGACAAGAAACAGCAACGGGCCGCTGGGGAGCGGCGAAGGCGGGCGGTCCGCCGCTCCGCCGGGGCTGCGCGGGGGCGGAGTGGTCACCCTGGGGCATGAGGGGTTGCTGGGACGGGTGAGGCCGGAGGGGCGGTGCCGGACGTCGGGGCGGGTCGTTCCCGGTGCCGCGGGGGTTGTGGACGGGCGGCCCGCGGGCCGTGCGCCGGGCCGGTGGTGGTGGGCCGGTGGTGGTCCGGCGCGGAACCGGTGGACGACCGGCCGGTGAACGCGCGCTCGCACCACCGGGCCAGCGCAAACATTCCTTCCACAGCCTGTGGACAACTCCGTTCCCCGAGCTCCCGGGGGTGCGCGGCACCCGCTCCGCGACCGGTTGTGCACAGGTGTGGACGAAGTTGTCCACAGGTGTGCACAACTCGGCGCGGAGCGCGACCACGGCACCGCCGGGCGTCCCGGACGGGCACCGGCCACCGCGACCCAGGGTGACGCCGACGGCCCCCGGAACCGCGCCGCCGACCGGATCGGGTCTCAGGAACCGAGGCGGTAGCCCATGCCGCGGACCGTGCGGATCCGCTCGCTGCCGATCTTGCGGCGCAGCGCCCGCACGTACACGTCCACCACGTTCGAACCGGGGTCGAAGTCGTAGCCCCACACGTGGGACAGGATCTGCTCCCGGGACAGCACTTGGCCGGTGTGCCGCAGGAACAGCTCCAGCATCGCGAACTCGCGGGCGGTCAGGTCCACCGTCGCGTCCGGCAGCTGGGCGCGCCGGGTCCGCAGGTCCAGCGACAGGTCGCCGTCGCGCAGCACCGCCACGTCCGGCGCGCGGTCCGCCGAACGCAGCCGCAGCCGGACCCGCGCCAGCAGCTCCTCGAACCGGAACGGCTTGGTCATGTAGTCGTCGGCGCCGCCCTCCAGCCCGGCGACGGTGTCGTGCACCGAGTCCCGCGCCGTCAGGATGATCACCGGGAGGGTGATCCGCTGCGCCCGCACCGCTTGCAGCACCGAGAACCCGTCCTTGCCGGGCAGCCCCAGGTCGAGCACGGCCAGGTCGTGGTCGCCGCCGAGCAGCAGCTCCTGCGCGGTGGCGCCGTCCCCGGCGACCGAGGTGCCGAAGCCGTTGGCGCGCAGCCCCTTCTCCAGGAACGCCGCGATGCGCGCCTCGTCCTCGACGATCAGGATCTTGCTCACGGGTGGGCCTCCTCGGCGGTCGCGGACGGGACGAGGCCGGGCACCGCGCCCGGCCAGGCGGGCAGGTCGAGGCCGAAGGTGGCCCCGTTCCCGGGTTCGGACAGCACCCGCACCCGCCCCTGGTGCGCTTCGGCGATGGCGGCGACGATCGCCAGTCCCAACCCGGCGCCGCCGCGGCCGGGACCGCTGCCGTGCGCGAACCGGGCGAAGATCTGCTCCACCTCGGCCGGGTCCACCCCCGGCCCGCGATCGGTGACCCACAGCGTCAACCGGCCCAGGCTCAGCGCCGAGCCGATGCGGATCTCCGAGCCGTCCTCGGTGTGCTGCACCGCGTTCTGCGCCAGCTGCACCACGGCCTGGGTGAGCCGCTGCGCGTCCACCACCACGTCGCCCTCGCCGATGCTCTCCAGCACCCAGCGCCGGTCCGCGATGGAGCGCACCTTCGCGTCGATGTCGCTGGTGAGCTCGGCCAGCGACACCTCGGCGGGGTGCACGAAGTCGGGCCGGTCCGCCTTGGCCAGCATCAGCAGGTCCTCGACGATGCGGGTCATCCGGTCCAGCTCGTCGGTGCACAGCCGCACCACCTCGTCGCGCTCCTCCGGGTCGTCCCCGAGCAGTTCGAGGTGCCCGCGCACGATGGTGATCGGGGTGCGCAGCTCGTGGCTGGCGTCGTCGACGAACTGGCGCTGCGTGCTGAACGCCGATTCGAGCCGGTCGAGCATCGCGTTGAACTGGTAGGCCAGCGCCGCGATGTCGTCGCGGCCCTCCACCGGGATGCGGCGGGTCAGGTCGTGCTCGCTGATCTCCGCGGCCGTCTGCCGCACCACCCGCACCGGTGCCAGGATCGCCCCGGCCACCACCCACGAGGAGGCCGCCGCCAGCAGCACGCCGAACGCGCTGACCAGCACCAGGGTGCGCACCACCTCGTGCACCTCGGACACGTCGGCGGCGGTGAAGTGCCCGGTGATGAACCAGGCGTGCCCGCCGTCGCGGGTGTGCACCTCCACCTTCACCCAGCGCAGCGGTCCGGCGCTGGAGCGCGCGGTGCCCTCCCGGGCGGGGGTGTGCGAGATGCGTTCCAGCAGGCCCGGGTCGTGCACCGCCGCGCGGGTGCCCTTGTCCTGCGACTGCACCCGCATCTGCAAGCCGGTGGGCGTATCCCAGGTTCCGATGAGCGCTTCCCACGCGTCCGGGTACTGCTGGCCGAGGTAGGTCTCGAACAGCACCTCCGGGTCGCCTATCGGCACGCCGGTGGCGGGGTCGCGGCCGACGTGGGCGAAGTTGACGAACTCGTGCCCCTCCTGCTCCAGGGCGGCGGTGACCTTGTTCATCGCCTCGTTGTGCAGGAACCGCCACACCAGCAGCACGATCCCGGTCAGCACCACGACCAGGACCAGCAGCATCCAGCCCATGATCTGGGCGCGGGCGGGGACGCGGGTGCCGCGGCGCGCCTGCTCAGTCGTCATCGTCCGGCCGGCTCGGGGCGTCGGGGTGGTCCGGGTGGTCGGGGGAGTCGGGGTCGTCGGGGGAGTCGTCGGGATCATCGGAATCGTCGTCGTCGTCCTCCGGTTCCGGCGGTGGCAGGTCGGCGGGCGCCGAGGTGGCGACGACCGGCGGCGTCGCCGGCCTGCTGGGAGCGGGCCCGACCAGGTCGCCGACGCGCACCTCGGCAGGCACCTGCGGGGCGCGCGGGCCGTTGCTCAGCGCGTAGCCCAGCAGCACCGCGGTGATCGGCAGCGCGAGCGCGGCGATGAGCAGCGGCAACCTCTTCACCGGCCTCATGCCCGCATCGTCGCCGCCTTCCTGGCCCCGGAGGATGAGAAGGGCATGAGAACTTTCTCATGCGGGGCGCCGGAGGTTGCGCGGATCCCGCGCCTGGCGGCACCGCCCAGCGGCTAGCCTGCACCACGAACGGGTGCCGCCGCGATCGCGGACCGGCACGGGTACTGGGGCCGAGGGCAGGCGCGATGGGTGAAGACGGCGACCGGCTGATCGACTGGACCGGGGAGCGCTGCGTGCCCTGGGCCGACGACGTGCAGGTGATCTACGAGCACTACCACCGGTACGCCCTGGCGGCCCGGTTCGTCCGCGGCAAGCGGGTGCTGGACCTGGCGTGCGGCGAGGGCTACGGGGCCGCGCTGCTGGCCGCCGAGGGCGCGGAGGTCGTGGGCCTCGACGTCGACCCGGCGACCGTGGAGCACGCCACCCGGAGCTACGGCTCCCGCGACGTCTCGTTCCGCACCGGCTCGATCACCGACCCGGACGTGCTGGCCGACGAGAAGCCGTTCGACGTGGTGGTGTGCTTCGAGGCGATCGAGCACGTCGCCGAGCACGACGCGGTGCTCGCCCTCGTCCGGTCCCGCCTCGAACCGGGCGGGTTGTTCCTGGTCAGCACTCCGGACACGGACGTCTACCAGCACGAGCACGGCAACGACAACCCGTTCCACGTCAAGGAGCTCACCGGCCCCGAGTTCGAGTCGCTGCTGGAGGGCGCGTTCCGGCACGTGGCGGTGCTGCGGCAGAACGCGGCGGTCGGCTCGGTGCTGACCCCCGCCGACCCGGGCGACCCGGACACCGCGATCGAAGGCGTCCGGTTGCAGACGCTGCACCAGGACGGGTCGGGCGCGTGGTCGGTGCGCCAGGGCCTGCCGCACACCTACCTGCTGGGGGTGGCCTCGGACCGGCCGCTGCCGAAGCTGCCCGCCGCGGCGGTGCTGCTGGACGACGAGCTCACCCTGGCCCGCCGGGCCGGGCAGGCCGACGTGCGGCCGATCATCGAGCAGCGCGACGAGGCGGTCGCCGACGTCGCGAAGCTCAACGAGCACTACCAGCGCAGCCGCGCGGAAGCCGAGGAGCTCAAGGGCGCGGTCGCCCGGCTGGAGGAGCTGCGCCGCGCCGAGGAGTCCCGCGCCGACGAGCAGGTCCACGAGCAGCAGCGGCTGCGCACCGAGCTCGAAGCGGGCCTGGAGCAGGCCCGGCTCGGTGCCGACCGGGACGCGGCGCGCATCGAGTGGCTCCGCGACACCGTCACCCGCCTGGAGCTGCGCACCGCGGAGGCCGAGCGCACCGCCGCCGAGCTCGCCGAGCGCAACGCCGAGCTCGTCGCGCAGAACTCGGCGCTGGTGCAGCGCGCCGTCCGCAAGTACCGCACCGTCGTCGAGCGCGTCGCGCCCCGCGGCACCGCCCGCCGCGACGTCTACGAGCTCGCCCTCGGCAGGCAGCCCGGCGCGGTCGCGGCCGAGCAGGCGCCCGAGACGGGCCCGGTCGCGGTGCCGCGCAGCGACGACCCGGTGGTCAGCGTGATCGTCCCGGTGCACGGCAAGTGGCCCTACACCCGGCAGTGCCTGCGGTTCCTCGGCGGGCACCTGGTGTCGGTGCCGTTCGAGGTGATCGTGGTGGACGACGCCTCCCCGGACGACAGCGCGGTGCGGCTCGCGGAGTGCGAGGGCGTCCGGCTGGTGCGCGCCGAGCGGAACCTCGGGTTCATCGGCGCCTGCAACCTCGGCGCGCAGCACGCGCGCGGCAGGCACCTGTTCTTCCTCAACAACGACGCCGAGGTCACCGAGTCCTGGCTGGACCTGCTCGTGTCCACGATGGACTCCGACGAGCGGGTCGGACTGGTCGGCGCGAAGCTCGTCTACCCGGACGGCCGCCTGCAGGAGTGCGGCGGCATCGTCTGGGCCGACGGCACCGGCTGGAACCTGGGGCGCAACGGGGAACCGAACGCCTCCGAGCACAACGTGCTGCGCGACGTGGACTACTGCTCCGGCGCGGCGATCCTGGTGCGCGCCGAGGTGTTCCACCAGGTCGGCGGCTTCGACACCCGCTTCGCGCCCGCCTACTACGAGGACACCGACCTGGCGTTCGCGGTGCGCGCCGCCGGCTACCGCACCGTGGTGCAGCCGAAGGCCGTGGTGGTGCACCACGAAGGCGTCTCCAACGGCACCGACCTGTCCACCGGGGTGAAGCGGCACCAGGAGCTGAACCGCCAGGTGTTCGTGGACAAGTGGCGGGAGGTCCTCGCCGACCACCTGCCGGAGGCCTCGCCGCGGAACCTGTGGCTGGCCCGGCAGCGCGGCGCCCGCGGGCACCACGGGCCGATCGTGCTGGTGAAGGACCACCAGGTGCCGCGCCCCGACTTCGACTCCGGTTCGGTGCGGATCCGCCGCGTGCTGGAGCAGTTCGTGGAGCTCGGCGCGCGGGTCGTGTTCTTCCCCGGCAACCACGCGAAGCTGGAGCCCTACACCACCGAGCTGCAGCAGGCGGGGGTGACGGTGCTGCCGGAACCCGAGCTGCAGCAGGCGTTCCTCGCCGAGGCGGGCTCGGAGATCTCGCTGGCCGTGCTGTCCCGCCCGCAGGTCGCGTGGAGCCTGGTGGAGGAGCTGCGGACCCGCGCGCCGCAGGCCGTGCTCGCCTACGACACCGTGGACGTGCACTTCCTCCGGTTGCAGCGGCAGGCCGCGCTGGCCGAGGAACAGGGCGAGCCGGACGTGGCGAAGGCGTTGCTGCGCAAGGCGTTCGCGTCCCGCGAGATGGAGCTCGGCCTGGTCCGCTCCTGCGACGTGACGCTGGTGGTGTCGGAGGCCGAGCAGCAGCTGCTCGGCGAACTGGTGCCGGACGCCGACGTGCGGGTGCTGTCCAACGTGCACGACGTCCGCGACGGCACCGAGTTCCCGCACGGCCGCCGCGACGTGCTGTTCGTCGGCAGCTTCGACCACCCGCCGAACCGGGACGCCGCGGAGTGGGCCGCCGCGGAGGTGCTGCCGCTGGTGCGCGAGCGGTGCCCGGAGGCGGTGCTGCACGTCGTCGGCTCCAACCCGACCGAGGAGGTGCTGGCGCTCGCCGGGGACGGCGTCGAGGTGCACGGCTGGGTGCCGGACCTCGCCGCGCTGTACGAGCGCAGCCGGGTCGTGCTGGCGCCGCTGCGCTTCGGCGCGGGCGTGAAGGGCAAGGTGGGGGAGGCCCTCGGGCTGGGTGTGCCGGTGGTGGGCACCACGCTGGCGATGGAGGGCATGCACCTGGAGCCGGAGCAGGACGTGCTCGTCTCGGACGACGCTGCGGGGCTGGCGGCGGCCGTGGTCCGGCTGCTCACCGAGGACGCCACCTGGTCGCGGCTGTCCGCGGCGGGCAAGGCGGGCATCGCCGCCCAGTTCGGCCCGGACGTATCCCGAGCAGCGATCGCGAAACTCCTCGAGACGGAACTGTGAACTCGGTCCGCGTCGTGGTGGGGTGGCGGAACCTCAGCGTCCTCCTCGCTGCGGGATCGTTTCTCCGCCACAGGAGAAAACGCTGTCCTCGCGAGGAGGGCGCTGAGAACCCGCGGGTGGTCCCGTTGATCAGGTGGTCGGCGGCTCAGCGGCTTCGCCGCTGACGGGACACGGCCGGACTCGCCGGGCCGTGAGGTTCCGCCATCTCGGTGTTGCGCGGGGCGAGTCGGCGGACGGGGCAGGGGCATCGACGTGGAACGGCCCGCCATCCCGGGGATGGCGGGCCGTCGGTGTCCGGGAGCCGTCAGTCGCGGACGGTCGGCGGCGTCTGCGCGAGCTGCTGGTCCAGCAGCGCCTTGAACGCGGTCTGCGCGGCCGCCTTGTCCGGCGCGTTCACGTCCACGATGACCGCCCAGCCGTGCGCCACGTAGGCGGTGCGGTACACGCCGCCGCCGGTCGTCATGACCTCCACGCCCCGGTACGACAGGTCCTCGTCCGCGGCGAGGCCCTGCTGGTCGTCCAGGTAGGCCTCCGCGACCGACTGCGCCGCGGTCTGGTCCGGCATCCGCACCGCGATCAGCACCGAGGTGGCGGCCCCGTCGCTGCGGCTGAAGAACGCGTCGATCAGCCCGCCCTGCAGCGCGGCGGCGCGCACCGGGTCCCGCAGCACTCCGGACTTGGGGCTGTTCTCCAGCGCCGCGCGGTCCAGCGGACCGTTGTACGGGTGCGGCTGGCCCGGCGGCACGGCCACCAGGACCTCGGGGGTGGCGGCCGGCGCGGGCTTCGGCGCGGGCGGTTCCGGCAGCGGCTCGCTGGTGGGCACCGGCGGTGCCTGCTGCTCGGTGGGGCGCTGCGGTTCCGCCTGGTCGTCACCGGAGGTGAAGTAGAAGACCCCGGCGACGATGACGCCCACGAGCAGCACCGCGCCGAGCGCGATGCCCGCGATGGTCTTGCCCTTCGAACCGCCGTCGCCGACCTCGAAGACCTCCGGGCCCTGCCGCATCCAGCTGGTGTCGCCGTGCTCGGGGGCCGACGGCTGCTCCGGTTCGCCCCACGGGGAGGCCTTCTCACCGGTGTTCCACCCGGGCTGCTGGTTCCAGCCGGGCTGCTGCTGGGCCCACGGCTGCTGCTGGCCGACGTTGACGACCTGGGTGCTCTCCGACTGCTGCGCCATCGGGTTCGGCACGACCTGCGTGGACTCGTTCGACGGCTGCGGTTGCTGCGGCTGCTGCTGGGCGGCCTGCGCGCCCTGCGCCGCGGCGGCGCCCCAGTTGAACGCGGGCGGGAACGGGCTCTGCTGACCACTTTGCGGGGTCCCCTGTTGGGGGAAGCCACCGGAGGGCGTGCCGGGCTGCTGCTGCGGGAGGTCGCCGGATGCGGGTCCGGATTGCCCGCCCTGCGACCTACCGATCAGCGCGTCCCGCCGGGAGCGGTACTCCTCGGCGGAGATCCTGCCTGCCGCGAGTTCGGCGTCGAGGTTGTGCAGCTCGTCTTGCCAGGTCACCGATGCGCCCTTTCCGGTTTTCACGAGTCGCTGCCGATGTGCGATCGATCGTCATTTTGCACCCCCAGGAGTGCGCGCGATGCACCGGCCGGATAACGATCCGCCCGGTGTGAGCAACCGCGCGCGGTCGCGCTCGTCGAAACGCGCGTCGAGATCGCGGTGCCACCGGATACGCTACTCGGCGTCGAGGCTGGGATCGACGGTGACATCGCGGGGGTGAAACGGATGGGCACGCAGCGTGTCGACCACGCCCATCCGGAGCGGTTCGCCGAGCCCTCGCACGGTTTCGCCTGGATCCGCATGATCGGTGCGCTGGTCGTGATCTACGGGCACAGCTCGCCGCTGGTCGGAACGGGAGAACTGTTCCCGCCGGAATGGCCGGTGCAGCCCGACGAGGGCGTGCTCATGGGCTTCTTCGCGATGAGCGGATTCCAGATCACCGAGAGCTGGGTGCGCGATCCGCACCCGCTCCGGTTCGCCGCGAAGCGGGTGCTGCGGCTGTGGCCGCCGATGCTGACGGTGACCCTCGGGATGGCGCTGATCGTCGGCCCGCTGGTGACGACGCTGCCGGTGCGCGAGTACTTCGCCGCGCACGACACCTGGGGCTACGTCGTCAACAACGCCGGGATGCTGACGCTGCAGCACACCCTCCCCGGCGTGTTCACCGCGAACCCGTGGCCGGACGCGGTGAACGGTTCGCTGTGGACGCTGCCGATGGAGCTGCTCGCCTACGGCGGGTTGTACGCGCTGCTGCTCCTGGGCGCGGCGAAGCAGCGGTGGCGCTGGCTGGCGGTCGCGGCGCTGGTCGCGCTGGTGGTGTGGGACCGGCACCTGGAGCAGATCCCGGGCGCGGAGTCGGGCGGTGCGCTGCTGAGCGTCCCGGTCGAGTCGCTGGTGGCGTTCCTGGTGGCGTTCGCGCTGGGCGTGGTGCTGAACCTGTACCGCGTCCCGTTGTCGCCGACGGCCGCGCTCGCGGGGCTGGTGGTGCTGGCGGCGATGCCGAACAGCATCGCGGCGTCGTTCCTGATGACCTTCGTGGCGAGCTACGCGGTGGTGGTGGCGGGGCACTTCTGGCCGTCGCGGCTGACGGTGCCCGGCTGGTTCGTCAACGGCAGCTACGGCGTGTACGTGTGGGGCTTCCCGGTGCAGCAGCTGCTGGCGATGGCGGGGATCGCGAACCAGTACGTGATGCTGCTGTGCGCGGCGCCGATCGCGTACGTGCTGGGCACGGCGTCCTGGGTGTTCGTCGAGGACCCGACGATGAAGCTGCGCCGCTACGTGGCGCCGGACCGGCCCGCCCGCGCCGCCGAGCAGCGCCCGCGGGACGGCCGGGAGGACGGCGACCGCTGGGCGGACGAGGACGGCTGGGCGGACGAGGACGACCGGGACGGCTGGGACGACGAGGACGGCTGGGACGACCGGGAGGACTGGTCGGACGAGGACCGCGACGATCGCGAACGCTGCGACGATCGCGAACGCTGGGACAGCCGGAACGACCGCGAACGCTGGGACGACCGCGACGACCGCGAACGCTGGGACGACCGCGACGACCGGTACGACCACCGGGAGAGCGGGCACCGGGCGCGTGGTGACGACCTGGGCCGCGCGGCTCGGGACGGCCGCGCCGTGCTCGCCGCCCACCCGGCCCACGCCGAGCGCGACGACCTCGACCCCCGGTTCGAGCGGGCCGCCGCGCCCGCCGGCCCGCCGGAGCAGACCCGACACCGGGCCGACCCGCCGACCCACCGCGCCGAACCCGTCCGGCCCGAACCGGCCAGGCTCGAACCCGGCAGGCCTGAACCGGCCAGGCCCGACCCGGCCGCGCGCGCCGATCCGCTCTCCCCCGCCGAGCCGACCCAGCGCGCCGAGGCGATCCGGAGCCCGGAACCGGCCCGGCCCGCCGCGCAGCCCCGGCGCTCCGAGCCCACCCAGCGGGTCGAACCGGCCCAGCACGCCGGCTCGACCCGGCGGGTGGATCCGACCCGGCGCCCCGAACCGACCCCGCGCCCCGAACCGGCCCGGCGCCCCGACTCGTCCCGGCGACCCGACGCCGACCACCACCCCGAACGCCCCGCCGAGCCCCACCCCGCCGAGGACGTGGAGACCGCCCGCGACTTCCCGCCGGTCTCCTGGCCGAGCGCCGAGCAGGACGCCGAGCCCGCCGCCGCGCGCAGCTTCACCGGCGACCTGGCCGACCCGTCCGCCACCCCGCCGCGCCGCCGCGGCAGGCACGCCGCCCCGCCGCCGGAGGCGGAGGAGACCCGCCCGTTGGACCGGTTCCCGCCGCACCGGTCCTGACCGGCGGTGTGACCTGCGCCGACCGGACTGGCGATCACTCGAACGCGCGTTCTACGGTGTTGCTGCGTTCGGGGGAGGGGAGTCCCCACGACGCATCCGCGCCCCGCGCCCGTCACCCCGGGCGCGGGGCGCTCCACACGGCCCGGACCACCGCTGATCCCGCGCGTAGCATCGGTGGCATGGCGCTGTTCTTCGGTGACAGGACCCGCATGATCGGCCCGGACGAGGCGTTGCCCGGGCGCTCCACCCCGCTGCCGGTGCCGGAGCGGCACGCGGTCTTCGGCGACCGCACCATCGTGCCGCCGTTCCCGCAGGGCACCGAGTCGCTGGTCGTCGGCATGGGCTGCTTTTGGGGCGCGGAACGGATCTTCTGGCGCACGGACGGGGTGTGGACGACGGCGGTCGGCTACGCGGGCGGCTACACGCCGAACCCGACCTACGAGGAGGTGTGCAGCGGTCTGACCGGGCACACCGAGGCCGTGCTGGTCGTGTTCGACCCGGCGGTGATCGACCTGGCCGGGGTGCTGAAGGTCTTCTGGGAGGGCCACGACCCGACGCAGGGCCTGCGGCAGGGCAACGACCGCGGCAGCCAGTACCGCTCGGCGGTCTACTTCGCCGACGACGAGCAGCGCGCCGTCGTCGAGCGGACCCGCGACGGCTACCAGGCGGCGTTGACCGCGGCGGGCCGCGGCACGATCACCACCGAGGTGGCGCCGCTGCGCGAGTTCTACTACGCCGAGGGCTACCACCAGCAGTACCTGTCCGAGGCGAAGAACCCGAACGGCTACTGCGGCATCGGCGGCACCGGGGTGTCCTGCCCTGTCGGGCTCGTCACGGAGTGATCGCGGCCGGTCGCCCGGCGTGGCAAGATCCACTCGGTTCGGCCGGGGCGATCCGGGTGAACCGCGAGCGGAATTTACCGCGATTCCGTTCAATAAACAGAATTCCCGGACGGCCGCCGAGCGCGCCGCCGGGAGCGTCGAATTCCGTTCCGCGGAATGCGATGCACCGCGGCCCGGCGTGTTAGTGGCACGCCGGGCCGCGGCACCGGGGACATTCTAGATCATCGAATCAGCCGAAGTTCACGTCCGCGCAGGAGTAGAACGCGTTCGCGGTGTCCGCGACGTCCCACACGCCGACGATGGCGTGCCTGCCGGACTTGCCTTCCGGCATCTTCCCGTCGTGGGTGTAGGTGTTCGGCGGCTGGGCGCCGCCGTAGTCCACGTCGACGAACGGGGTGGGTTCGAGCTGGTCGCGGCTGATCGGCTGGGTGGGGTCCCAACCGTCCTTCGTGACGTAGTAGCGGAACGAGCTGGTGGAGTGCGCCGCCGTGATCTTCCACTGGAACTGGAAGTCCTGACCAGCGGCGACGTCCGTGGTGGGCCACTGACCGCCGCGCGGGTCGTCCAGCTCGGAGAACTGCTCCAGGCCCGCGGAGCAGATGCTGCCGTCCTCGGGGCCGGCTTCGGGGAAGCCCTTCGGGCCTTCGACGCTCTGCGGTTCCCACTGGATCGCGCCGCAGTCGTTCAGCGTCCCGTTCGAGCAGGCCTCCTGGCGGCTCGCGGGGCTCTGGACGAATCCGTGGCCGGTCGCGACTCCGGACGTGAAAACCGGCAACGCCAATCCGGCGATGCTGACGGCGGCGATACCGATCGTGCTTTTCACACTTTTCTTGAGCATGGGGGAGTGCTCCTTTCTGAATCGGTGTCGCAAAAAGTACGTCTCACTCTTCTGGCTTAATAGCTCCGTTCCGGGCAACATGAGGTTGGCAGACACACCGCTATTGGTCCAGACCTTGAGCCCGATTGGTCTAGCCCATGATCGCCGTCGGCTTGCGGGGTGCTGCGGCCGTGCGGACCATCCCGGCATGGCAGACAACGTCTATCGGGTCACCGAGATCGTCGGAACGTCCGAGCAGGGCGTCGATGACGCCGTGCGCAACGGGGTGCGCCGCGCCGCGCGAACGCTGCGGGAGGTGGACTGGTTCGAAGTCACCGAGGTGCGCGGCCACGTCGAGAACGGCGAGGTCGCGCACTTCCAGGTCGGGCTCAAGATCGGGTTCAAGCTGGAGGACTGACCGGACCGAGCACGCACGAAAAAGGCCCCGCCGTCACCGGCGGGGCCTTCTGCGAGCGGATGACGGGACTCGAACCCGCGACCCTCACCTTGGCAAGGTGATGCGCTACCAGCTGCGCTACATCCGCATCAACGATCTCGGGAGTCCCGATCACCGGAGTGATCTTCGCGCCCCTCGAAGCGCTGTTGAGAACACTCTAACCCATCGTTCGCGAGCCGTTCCCGGGGGGTCACCGCCGGCTCGGACCGGCCCGTTCCAACTCGATCCGCAGCAGCACCCGGCGCTCCTCGGCCATCGCCCGCCGGTACGCGGACCAGTCCTCGTGCTCCCCGGCGACCCGGCGGTAGTAGTCCTCCAGCAGCGGCAACGCCGCCGGCTGCTCGACCACCTCCACCGCGCCGTCGACCTGGATCCACTCGCCGAAGAACTCGTCCGGCAGCACGCAGATCCACGCTCGGGGGTCTCGCCGCAGGTTCCGCACCTTCGCACTGCCGTCCCGGGTGCTGATCAGCGCGCGCCCGCGGTCGTCGACGGCGACGAGCACGGGCACCAGCTGCGGCGTGCCGTCGGCGCGCAGGGTGCCCAGCACCGCCCGGTGGTGCTCGCGGAGGAAGGAACGCGCCCGGTCGAGATCCATCTCGTCCTCCCCGGTCGTGGTGGTGGCGCCCACCGTAGCGCCGCGGGCCCGGGTTCCGCGGTCGGCGAACCGGCCGGGGCTGGTCCCCTCGCCGTCCGTGATCGACAATGATCCGGGTGCCCCCGGGTTTCACCCTCAAGGCCGATGACGGGCGCGATACGGTATCGGCACGCTCGGTGACGGCGCGCTGCCGCCGGAACCGGGGGCACGGCTGGGACGAACGATCCGAGAACGCCCGGCGCCGGGCGAGGAGGCGACGATGAACCGGGTGGTGCGGGGATCCGACGGCAGGCTGTGGAACGTGCGTTCCAGCCTGGAGTGGTCGAACCCGATCGCGGGCGACGACTTCGAGCACGACGTGAACGGTGGCGCCGGGCCGGCGATCCTCATGTTCGGCGTGCTCGCGGTGCTGATCCTGACCTTCGTCCTGTGGACCCCGGAGGGCGTTTACATCCCGATCTGGCTGATCCTGCTGCTGATCGTCGCGGTGCTGTTCTTCCCGGTCCGCTGGTTGATGCACCGCCCGTGGACGATCATCGCGGAGACCCCGGGCGACGAGGACGAGCACCAGCCGGAGCGCTGGGTCGGCGTGCAGCGCGGCTTCTTCAACACGCGCCAGGAGACGGCGAAGATCGCCCGCCAGATCGAGCTCTACGCCGAACCCGACATGAACGGTTCCCTGCAGCCGACCGAGTGAGCCCGGCCGCGGATCTTGGCAGACTGGTGTGGTGCCTGAGCTGCCGGAAGTCGAAGCGCTGGCGCGGCACCTGCGGGACGTCGCCGCGGGGCGCGCCGTCACCCGGGTCGACGTGGCCTCGATGAGCGTGCTCAAGACCGCCGACCCGCCGCACACCGCGCTGGCCGGCCGGGTGGTGACCGGCGCGGACCGGCGCGGCAAGTACCTGGACCTGGACTGCGACGGCCTGCACCTGGTGGTGCACCTGGCGCGGGCCGGTTGGCTGCGCTGGTCCGACGCGCTCGCGCCCGCCCCGCCGAAGCCGGGCCGCGGGCCGATCGCGATGCGGGTGCACCTCGACGGACCCGGTTTCGACCTCACCGAGGCGGGCACGCAGAAGCGGCTCGCCGCGTGGATCGTGCACGACCCCGCCGAGGTGCCCGGCATCGCGAAGCTCGGGCCGGACGCCCTCGGCATCACCGAGGAGGAGTTCGCCGCGGTGCTCGCCGGGCGCTCGGAGCGGGTGAAGACGGTGCTCACCGACCAGTCGCGGCTGGCCGGCGTCGGCGGTGCCTACTCGGACGAGGTGCTGCACCGCGCGAAGCTGTCCCCGTTCGCCACCGCCGGGAAGCTGGGCGAGGACGCGGTGCGGCGGCTGCACGCCGCGCTGCGGGAGGTGCTCTCCGACGCCGTCGACCGCTCCCGGGACGCGGCGCGGCTGAAGGCGGAGAAGCGCTCCGGGCTGCGGGTGCACGGGCGGACCGGCCTGCCCTGCCCGGTGTGCGGTGACCTGGTGCGGGAGGTGTCGTTCGCGGACCGCTCGCTGCAGTACTGCCCCACCTGCCAGACCGGCGGCAAGCGGTTGGCGGACCGGCGGATGTCGCGGTTGCTGAAGTGACCGCCGGTCCGGTTCGTCCGGCGCAGCCGACAGGTCCGAACGGAGTCGGTGAGCACCGTTCACCGCTCGGATCCGGCTACCCGGCGTAGCGTTCTTGATTCCCCGCGTGCCTGGGACGAATACTGGTGGACGTGCCGGAGCTGTTGACCGAGCGGACCGTGCTGACCGCGCTCGCCGCCCTCGCCGTGCTCGGAATGTTCGTGCTGCTGTGCCGTTCGCGCCGGGTGAGCACCTCGGTGGAGGACGCGATGCTGACGGCGCTGCACCACGTGACGGGTGCCGCGCCGTTCCTGCGCGCGGGCATGACGCAGGAATCGGCGGACAAGACCGCCCCCCACCTGCGCGAACTGCTCTCCTGCGTGGCGGTGGGCGTGGTGGACGCGGACGCGACCCTGCTGAGCTGGGACGGCGACGCGAACCAGCACTACGCGGACCTGCGCGGCAAGATCGAGATCACGCTCCGCGACGGCAAGCGCGAGTACATCGACCACACCGACCTGCTGTGCGACCAGCGGCCCTGCCTGATGCGGTACGGGGTCGTGGTGCCGCTGGAGGTGTCCGGGGAGATCCGCGGCGCGCTGGTGATCATCAGCGGTGGGGATCGGAAGCGGCTGCTGCGCGCGGCCAGCGAGGTCGCGCACCACGTGTCCACCCACCTGGAGCTCGCCGAGCTGCAGGAGTCGAAGGAGAAGCTGGCGCACGCGGAGGTGCGGGCGCTGCGGGCGCAGATCTCGCCGCACTTCATCTACAACGCGCTCAACACCATCTCCTCGCAGATCCGCAACGACCCGGAGCAGGCCCGCGACCTGCTGATGGAGTTCGCCGACTTCACCCGCTACTCGTTCCGCTCCACCGGCCTCTACACGACGCTGGCCGACGAGATCCGCAACATCGACCGCTACCTGATCCTGGAGCGCGCCCGGTTCGGCCCGGACCGGCTGAAGGTGCAGCTCAAGATCGCACCGGAGGTGCTGCCGGTGGTGGTGCCGTTCCTGGCGCTGCAACCGCTGGTGGAGAACGCGGTGCGGCACGGGCTCGCGACGAAGCCGGGCGGCGGCACCGTGTCGGTGGTGGCCGAGGACCGCGGCTCCGAGGCGCTGATCAGCGTCGACGACGACGGCATCGGGATGGACCCGAACCGGCTGGACGCGGAGCTGGCGAACGCGCACCTCACCGGCGCGCACGTCGGCCTCGGCAACATCAACAACCGGATGCGGGCCACGTTCGGCGACGACTACGGCCTGGTGGTGGAGACGGCGGAGAACGCGGGGATGAAGGTGATCATGCGGGTGCCGAAGTTCGCGCCCGGCGTGCTCCCGCTGCCGGTGGCCGCCTTCGACGAGCCGGCCCCGGGCGCGAGCGCCCAGCCCAGCCGCTGATCTACGCAGCCCAGCCGCTGATCCGCCCAGCCCAGCCGCTGATCCGCGCAGTCCAGTCCCTGACCCGCGCAGCCCACCGACCCGTCCAGCCCCGTCCCGGACCCGCGCCCGGACGGGCCGTTCACCTGGTGCGAACGGTCCCGCCGGCCGCTTCCGGAGCCCGTCGGCGGGCCCGCCGAGCCGGTAACGTCGGGGCATGAACGACAACGCACCGCAGAAGTTCACCGACGTCCTGACCGGCAAGCTCGCCTCGAAGCTGCCGCCGAAGCTGGCCGAGCGGGCCGAACGCGGACCGGTGGTGGCGGTGGTCAAGTTGCACGGCACGATCACGCCGACGCCGAGCCCGATGAACCGCGGCACCATCTCGCTGCAGACCACCGAGTCGGCGCTGAGCCGCGCGTTCGGGCACGACCGGCTGTCCGCGGTGGTGCTGTCGATCAACTCGCCGGGCGGGGCGCCGACCCAGTCGGCGCTGGTCGCGGACCGGGTCCGCCAGCTGGCGGCGGAGAAGAAGGTGCCGGTGCTGGCGTTCTGCGAGGACGTGGCCGCGTCCGGCGGGTACTGGCTGGCGTGCGCCGCCGACGAGATCTACGCGCACCGCACCTCGATGGTCGGCTCCATCGGCGTGGTGAGCGCGAGCTTCGGGCTCGACGGGCTGCTGGAGCGCATCGGCGTGCAGCGCCGGGTCTACACCGCGGGCGAGAACAAGGTGCGGCTCGACCCGTTCAGCCCGGAGAAGGACGACGACGTGCGCTGGCTGCACGGTCTGCAGACCGAGCTGCACGACCAGTTCACCGACTGGGTGCGGGAGCGGCGCGGGGGCAAGCTCGCCGACGCCGACCTGTTCACCGGCGAGGTGTGGACCGGCGCGAAGGCGAAGGAGCTCGGGCTCGTCGACGGTCTGGGCACGCTGCGCGGCATCGTCGCGGAGCGGTTCCCGAAGGCGCACATCGTGGACGTCGAACCGCGCAAGCCGCTGCTGGCCCGGCTCAGCGGCAGCGCCCCCGGCACCCGGCTGGGGCTCGGCGCCTCGGCGTCCTCCCTGGTGGAGGCGCTGGAGCAGCGCGCCCAGTGGTCCCGCTTCGGGCTGTGACCGCCCGGCGGAGCGCGACCGGCGGGACCGCCGCGGTCGCGCTTCGCCGACCCCGCCGCAGTCCTGCCCGGGTGCGCACCGTACGTTGATCCGGCGGCGTGACACACCTCACTCAGCCGTGGCTCGCGGCGTGGCCTGTGTCGCTCGGCCGAGTGATGCCACGATGATCGACGCAGCGGCTGCCACGGCATCCCTCGGCAACGCCGCACGTGCGAGCCGGGCTCCGCGACGACGCCGTCGTGGCGCACCGAGCCGAGAAACCTGATCGTGGACAGTGCGCCACCCGGCGCGGCAGGATTGGCGTTACAGTGAGTATTCAACCGGACACGAGCGCGCAGGTCGGCACCACGGGACTGGTGGTGCTGGCGGTGGACGACGAGATGGCCGGGCTGGACGAGATGAAGTTCCTGCTCGGCAACAACCCGCGGGTGGGCCGGGTGCTTACCGCGTTCGACGCCGCGGAGGCGTTGCGGTTGCTGCGCAGCGACGACCAGCTGCGTTCCCGGGACGGCGAGGACTCCGTGGTGGACGCGGTGTTCGCCGACGTCTCGATGCCGGGGCTCAGCGGCATGGAACTCGCCAGGGTGCTCAACGCCTTCAAGCAGCCGCCCTCGCTGGTGTTCATCACCGGCCACGAGGAGAACGCGCTGGAGGCGTTCGAGGTGGGCGCGCTGGACTACATCATGAAACCCGCCGACGCGGACCGGGTGGACCGGGCGCTGCGCAACATCGAGCGCAGCAAGGCCGAACGCGCCGCCGGTGGCCGGGCCGACGCCACGGCCGCGGAACTCCCCGCCGCGGCCGACGAGGACGAGGTGATCCCGGTGGAACTCGCAGGCACGACGAAGATGGTCTCCCGCAAGACGGTCCGCTGGGTGGAGGCGCAGGGCGACTACGCGCGGCTGCACACCACCGACGGCGGCTCGCACCTGGTGCGGATCCCGCTGGCGCAGTTGGAGGAGCGCTGGGCGGACGCCAACTTCATCCGCATCCACCGCTCGTACCTGGTGTCGATGACGCTGGTCACCGAGCTGCGGATGTCCTCGTCCGGCTACTCGGTGCTGCTCGGCGGCGGCGAGCCGAAGGAGCTGCCGGTCAGCAGGCGCCACACCCGGGAGCTCAAGGACCGGCTGGTGCGCGCGCCGAGACAGGGCTGGGGGTCGCAGGGATGAGCGCGCCCCGCCGCCCGGCCGGTCGGGCATGACGCCGGAACAACCGGCGACCGCCGCAGGCGGCCGTCGTCCCCGCAGGCAGCGCGTCGTTCTCTCCGATCGCCGCCGCAGCAGGCCGGTGGCCCGTACGATCATGGAGCTGGAGGAGCAGACCAGCGTCGGCGAAGTGCTGGTCAGTTACCTGGTGCGCGCCCAGCTGCGGAGCGCACTGCTGATGACGGGTCTGCTCGGGGCCGGGCTGTTCGGCCTGCCGCTGCTGTTCCACGTGCTGCCGTCGCTGGGAGACATGGTGATCGCCGGAATCCGGTTGCCCTGGTTGGTCCTCGGGGTGCTGCCCTACCCGTTCATGGTGCTGCTCGGCTTCTGGTACTCGCGGGCCGCGGCTCGGCACGAGCGCGATTTCCTGCACATGATCGAGCGGTAGCGGGGCTCGGCGGTGCCGGAGATCTCCGTGTTCTGGGCGTTGGGCGGTATCGCCGTCGTGGTGACGGCGACCTTCGCCATCGGCGTGTGGGGGTCGAGCCACGCCCGGACCACCTCGGACCTGCACCGCGCGCGGCGCCTGGTGCGGGAGGAGCGCAACGCGGCCGCGATCTCCGGCGAGTACCTGTCCGCGGCGTCGTTCCTCGGCGTGGCCGGGCTGGTGCTCAAGGACGGGTCGCAGGCGCTCTGGTACCCGATCGGGTTCGCCTCCGGCTACCTGGCGGTGATGTTGTTCGTGGCGGCGCCGCTGCGCCGGTCCGGGGCCTACACGGTGCCGGACTTCGCGGTGGTGCGGCTGGATTCGCCGTGGCTGCGCTGGTTGACCACGGCGCTGGTGGTGTTGATCGGCTGGCTGTACCTGGTGCCGCAGTTCCAGGCGGCCGGGTTGACGTTCGCGGTGCTCACCGAGCTGCCCGCCTGGGTGGGTGCGGTGGCGCTGCTGCCGGTGGTGCTGGCGAGCGTGTTCAGCGGCGGCATGCGCGCGGTGACCCTGGTGCAGGCGTTCCAGTACTGGCTGAAGCTGTTCGCGATCACGGCGCCGGCGTTCGTGCTGTTCGGGGTGTTCCTGCTGGGCGGTTCGGCGGACCGGTTGAACGAGCCGGGACCGGTGTTCGAGACCCGGACCGCGGTGGAGGTCGAGACGCCGGTGACCTTGCGGGTCGTCGAGCCGACCTGGGTGCTGGTGGACGCGCCGCGGGAGTCGCCGGGCGGCCCGCTGCAGCCGAACGGGCAGGCGAACACCTGGGTCCCGCCGGGGGAGTACGAGGTCGACGCGGGCAGCACCCTCTCGTTCGAGGCGGGCGCGGCGGTTCCGGTGGTGTCCGAGGCGGAACCGGACAACGGTTCGTGGCTGCACCCGTCCGGCTCCGGTCCGGCTTCGCTGGTGGGCACGTACTCGCTGCTGGTGGCGACGTTCCTGGGCACGATGGGCCTGCCGCACGTGCTGGTGCGCTTCTACACGAACCCGAGCGGGCACGGTGCGCGGCGCACGGCGCTGTTCGTGCTGGTCCTGCTGGGCACCTTCTACCTGTTCCCGACGGTGCTGGGGCTGCTGTCCCGGTTGTTCGTGCCGAAGCTGCTGGTCACCGGGCAGACGGATGCCGCGGTGCTGCTGCTGCCGAACGCGATGCTGAGCAGCTGGCCGGGCGGGGTCCTGACGTCGTTGACGGCGGCCGGCGCGTTCGCGGCGTTCGTGTCGACCTCGTCCGGGCTGGTGGTGAGCCTGTCCGGGGTGGTGTCGTCGAACTTCCAGCGGGTGCGGGGCTGGCACATGCCGCTGCTGCTGCTCGCCTCGGCGGCGGTGCCGATGGTGCTGGCGCTGCTGGTGGCGGAGCAGGACTTGGCGCGCAGCATCGGGTTGGCGTTCGCGATGGCGGCGTCGACGTTCTGCCCGCTGCTGGTGCTGGGGGTGTGGTGGCGCGGGCTGACGGCGTTCGGCGCGGCGGCCGGTCTGGTGGCGGGCGGCGCGCTGGTGCTGGCGGCGCTGGTGGTGGGAGCGCTGCGTCCGGGCGGCGAAGGGGTGCTGGCGGAGCTGGTGCAACAGCCGGCCCTGGTGAGCGTCCCGGTGGCGTTCCTGGTGATGGTGCTGGTCAGCGCGGGCACCAAGCGGCAGCTCCCGGAGGGCGTGTCCCGGGTGATGCTGCGCATGCACGCGCCGGACCGGCTGGGTTTCCAGGACGATCGGCGGGTGCGCAAGCCCGTGCCGAGCAAGGATTCCGGCGGTCGGCACCGGCGTTAGCCCGATCGGATCAGCTCGTTCGGCGGTGCGGTGCGTCGGCGGCGGGCGCCCGGCGACCGGTGGTGGTGGCCCCGGGCCGGTGATCAGCGCGAACGTGGTCTCGGGACCGGGCTTCCCCGGTGCTCACCGCGTGCGATCGGCGGCCGGTGCGCGCTGCTCCGCGCCGTCGCGTCCGGTTCGTCCGGGTGGTCGGCCGGGCGACTCGCTGACCTGCCGAGTCTCGTATTGGGCCGAACGGGTAGATGGCGTGACAGAGGTCACCCCGCGTGTCATGATCAGGGATATGTCGGCGCTTCGGTCACCCAGCGGATTGATATCAATCCACGTTCGGGGTCTTTCCAGATTCGGACGAACTACGTAGCGTTCGCGCGTCGACAGGAGATAGAGGTCACACGTCGCCGGCGGGTGCGACCTCTCCTACCCAGGAGGACAACCGTGAGCTCCACGGGCCAGAGCGACCCCAGCCCCGGCAGCGACCCCAGCGCCAGCGGCGACCCAGGTCCCGCCATCGACGCCGAGACCTGGGCGGCCGCGCAGAACAGCCCCGAATTCGCCACGCTCCGGCAACGGCTGCGCAAATTCGTCTTCCCGGTATCGGCGATCTTCCTCGTCTGGTACCTGATCTACGTCCTGCTCGCCGACTACGCGCACGGGTTCATGAGCATCAAGCTCATCGGCAACATCAACGTGGGCCTGGTGCTCGGGCTGCTGCAGTTCGTCTCCACCTTCCTCATCACGACGCTCTACGTCCGGTACGCCAACAAGAACCTGGACCCGGTCGCCGAGCAGATCCGCGAACGCGTCGAAGGAGAGCAGCGGTGACCACACTCCAGGCCGCCCACCCGTTCCTCGCGCAGCAGACCGACACCGCGTCCAACCGGTGGCTCAACATCGGCATCTTCGGGCTGTTCGTGCTGGTCACGCTGGTCATCGTGTTCCGCGCCAGCCGCAACACGCGCACCGCCTCGGACTACTACGCGGCGGGCCGGGCGTTCAGCGGGCCGCAGAACGGCATCGCGATCTCCGGTGACTACCTGTCGGCGGCGTCGTTCCTCGGCATCGCCGGGGCCATCGCCGTGTACGGCTACGACGGGTTCCTCTACTCGATCGGCTTCCTCGTCGCCTGGCTGGTGGCGCTGCTGCTGGTCGCGGAGCTGCTGCGCAACACCGGCCGCTACACGATGGCCGACGTGCTCAGCTTCCGGATGCGGGAACGCCCGGTGCGCACCGCCGCCTCGCTGTCCACCCTGGCGGTCTCGTTCTTCTACCTGCTCGCCCAGATGGCCGGCGCCGGCGGGCTCATCGCGCTGCTGCTCGGCATCGAGAGCAAGGGCCAGCAGGCCATCGTGATCGCCGTCGTCGGCGCGCTGATGATCCTGTACGTGCTGGTCGGTGGCATGAAGGGCACCACCTGGGTGCAGATCATCAAGGCCGCGCTGCTCATCGCGGGCGCGTTCGTGATGACCCTCTGGGTGCTCGGCCACTACGGGTTCAACCTGTCCGGGCTGCTCGGGGCCGCCGTGGAGCGGGCCGGTGCCGGTGGTGAGGAGCTGCTCAACCCGGGCGCGCAGTACGGGGCCAGCAGCACCAGCAGGCTCGACTTCGTCTCGCTGGGCATCGCGCTGGTGCTCGGCACCGCAGGGCTGCCGCACGTGCTGATGCGCTTCTACACGGTGCCCACCGCGAAGGAAGCCCGCCGCTCCGTGGTGTGGGCGATCTGGCTGATCGGGCTGTTCTACCTGTTCACGCTGGTGCTCGGCTACGGCGCCGGGGCCATGGTCGGGCCCGAGGCGATCAAGGACGCGCCGGGCGGCGTGAACTCGGCGGCACCGCTGCTGGCGCTGCAGCTGGGCGGCCCGCTGCTGCTCGGGTTCATCTCCGCGGTCGCGTTCGCGACCATCCTCGCCGTCGTCGCCGGCCTCACGATCACCGCTTCGGCGTCGTTCGCGCACGACATCTACGCCAACGTGCTCAAGAAGGGGAAGGTCGACGACAAGAACCAGGAGGTGAAGGTCGCGCGGATCACCGCGGTGGTGATCGGCATCGTCTCGATCCTCGGCGGCATCGCGGCGAACGGGCAGAACGTGGCGTTCCTGGTGGCGCTGGCGTTCGCGGTCGCGGCCTCGGCGAACCTGCCGACGCTGCTGTACTCGCTGTTCTGGAAGCGGTTCAACACCACCGGGGCGCTGTGGAGCATCTACGGCGGGCTCGCGGTGACCATCGTGCTGATCGTGTTCTCGCCCGCGGTGAGCGGCGACGAGGAGGCGATGTTCCCGGCGCTGGACTTCGCGTGGTTCCCGCTGAAGAACCCCGGGCTGATCTCGATCCCGGTGTCCTTCCTGCTCGGCTACCTCGGGACCGTCCTGAGCAAGGAGCCGCACAACGCGGCGAAGTACGCGGAGATGGAGGTCCGCTCGCTCACCGGGGCGGGCGCCGAGAAGTCCACCCCGCAGCACTGATCGCCTGGGCGGACCGCCCGTCCAGCCGAGTGGACGGGCGGCCCGCCCCACCTCACGACGGGCCCACGGGCGGCGTGGCAGCATCGGGTCCGTGACTACCCCGATGCAAGTACCCGGCGTGCCGCCGGAGGAGCTGCCCGCCGAGCTGCCGGACGCGAAGTCGGTGCTGCTGGACGTGCGGGAGAACGACGAGTGGGCCGCGGGCCACGCCCCGGGCGCGCTGCACATCCCGATGAACGAGGTGCCGCAGCGCCTCGACGAGATCCCCGAGGCCGACCAGGTCTACGTGGTGTGCCGCTCCGGCGGCCGGTCCGCGCGGGTCACGGCCTACCTGAACGCGAACGGCTGGGACGCGGTGAACGTGGAGCGCGGCATGAACGGCTGGTCGGCGATCGGCCGTCCGGTGGTGTCGGACGAGCCCGGCGCCGACCCGATCGTGCTGTGACGACGCCGCCGGACCGCCCGGCCGGATCGGGCCTGCGGGTGGAGTGGGTGGCCACTCCGCCCGGTGGCCTGCGGCCGCGGCGCCGCGCGCGCCCACCGGCCCGCTATTCGGGCCCGCCGTCCTACCCGGGCGTCCCCCGCTGGGGTTTTCCGCTGCTGGGCTGGCGGTGGCCGTTGGCGTTGCCGACGCGCCCGCAGGTCGACCCGGTGCAGCGGGTGACGTGGCTGTCGGCGATGTCGTGGTCGGCGTTGTGGCTGATGGCGGCGGTGTCCGGCGTGGCGGCGGTGGCCGAGGCCTGGCGGTACGGCCTGCTGCTGATGAGCCGCGGTTCGGCGTTGTCGAAGGTGGCGCTGGACCTGTCGGACACGCTGGTGGTGACCTCGGGCGTGCTGAGCTGGCTGCTCGGCGCGACCAGCGGGGTGTTCGCGGTGCTGTGGCTGGTGTGGGCGCGGCGCGCGTCGGCGCGGCAGCTGGAGGTGGCGCCGCGCCGCCCGGAGTGGCAGGTCGTCGCGGGCGTCCTGGTACCGGGCTGGAACCTGGTGGCGCCGGGCACGGCGCTGGCGGAGCTGGAGCACGGGGTGCTGGTGGCGGCCGGTGCGCGTCGTGCGGCGGAGCGTCCGCGGCCGTCGCGGCTGGTCGGGTGGTGGTGGGGTTCGTGGGCGTTGAGCCTGCTGCTGGGCTGGGCCGCGCTGCTGTGGGGCTTCCGGGACGGCGTGCAGGCGATGGCGGACGGCGTGGTGCTGCACTTCTGGGCGGACGTGGCGGCGGCCGCGTGCGCGGTGCTGGCGATGCGGGTGATCACATACGTGACGAGCCTGCTGGTGCCGTCGGACCCGACGCTGCTGGCGCGCCCGCGCGTCGTCGGCGTCCGCGGTGCCCCGGAACCGCCGCGCGCGGCTCGCCCGGCGGACGCCCCCCGCTGATCCGACCGCAGGCGAACGACCCACCAGAAGCCCCACCAGGCGTCCAGCCGTACTGGGCGGGTGGCCCGTTCACCTGGCGGGCCTCCGGCGTGGTGGGCTCGGGAGGGCGGTCGGGATAATGCCCGGCATGGCTTCCCCGCAGGTCGTCGCGCACCGCGGTGCGTCGGCGGAACGCGCCGAGCACACCCTCGGCGCCTACCAGGTGGCCCTGGACCAGGGGGCCGACGCGCTGGAGTGCGATGTCCGGGTCACCCGGGACGGGCACCTGGTGTGCGTGCACGACCGCCGGGTGGACCGCACCTCCTCGGGCCGCGGCGTGGTGAGCGAGTTGACGTTGCCCGCGATGTCCCGCTTCGACTTCGCGCACTGGCACCACGAGCTGCCGGAGTCGGCGGACGAGCTGGTGTTCGAGCCGCGGGCGAGCGCGGCGGTGGGCGCCGCGCAGCGCCGCATCCTGACCTTCGACGACCTGCTGGGCCTGGTGCGCGCGCAGCGCAGGCGGATCCGGTTGTTCGCGGAGACGAAGCACCCGGTGCGCTACGCGGGCCTGGTGGAGGCGAAGTTGACGGCGGCGCTGGCCCGGCACGGCGTGTCGGCGCCCGCGCACAAGGACGAGTCGCCGGTGGTGATGATGTCGTTCTCGTCGGCGGCGGTGCGCCGGTTCCGGGCGGACGCGCCGGGCGTGCCGACGGTGCTGCTGTTCGACCGGGCGTCGCGCGCGGTGCGGGCGGGGGAGCTGCCGCGCTGGGCCGACCTGGCGGGCCCGAGCATCCGGTTGCTGCGCCGGGACCCGGAGCTGGCGGGCCGGTGGGCGGCGCGGGGCCGGGACACCTACTGCTGGACGGTGGACGACCCGGCGGACGTGGAGCTGTGCCGCCGCGCGGGGGTGCGGTTCGTGGCGACGAACCGGCCGGGTGCGACGCGGCTGCGGTTGTCGGGCGGCTGACCCGGGACGTCGGCCGCGGTGGCGGCTCGATAGCGTCGGTGGGTCTTGTCACAGCTGCGAGGAGGCTTCGAGTGTCGAAGCGTACGGCCACCCCGTCCCAGCGAGCTGAGGGCGCCGTCGGCCCGAGGCAGCCTTGCCCGTGCGGGTCGGGGAAGCGCTACAAGGCGTGCCACGGCAAGGCGGGCGGCGCCACCGATGTGATCGTGACCAGGCCATTCGAGGGGCTCGCCGCGGAGGGCGATCTGGTCGCGCTGCGCGAGTTCGTGCCGTCGGCGACGGCACGGCTGCCGCTGCTGTCCGGCCCGGAGGTAACGGTCGCGTCGGTGCTGCCGATGGCGGCGGCCGCGGTGGGCCGCACGGACGGGCAGGCGTTCATCGGCCTCCAGGTGCAGACCCGTTCGGGTGATTTGAGCCGGGACCTGGCCCGCGCGATCGAGTGGGTACAGCAGGCGGAGCCGGGCCAGTCGCTGCCGGTGGTGGGCCCGGAGCCGGCGCAGGCGGAGGTCCGGACGCGCCTGCAGGACCTGCTCGACCCGGCGGCGGAGCTGGACGTGCAGCTGCACGAGGACTTCGCGTGGTGGCTGCCGGAGGGCACCGAGGCGACCGGCGAGGTCGCGCTGTCCCTGGAGCGGGCGAACGCGGCGATCATGCCCACGGAGCGGTTGACCGCGGAGGGCGCGCGCTCGGCGTACTGGGTGGACCCGGGCGAGAAGGCGCACCTGCGCTGGGTGCGCCCGGAGCCGGAGGAGAAGTTGCTGGCCGCGCTGGCCCGCCTGTCGGCGCGCGGTGAGCTGGCGCTGGACGCGGACAGCCGGTTCGCGGGTTCGTTCCGCGCGCACGGCGTGCTGGTGCCGGTGTGGGACCTGGACCGGGACAAGCACCCCCGGGAGTGGAACGAGCCGGCCGCGGCGCTGGGCCGCCGGTTGGCGGAAGCGCTGGAGTCCCTGGAGGACTCGCCGCTGGACGCGACCGAGCGCCGGTCCCGCGACGGGCTGCGCGGCCGCCAGGTCACCTTGCGCTGACGCGGTTCCCCGGGCCGGGAGCGCGCTGGGCCGTTCGAGTGAATGAGCCTCGTTCCGGCAACCGCGCCCCCCGGCCTCGCGTGTCCTCTTCGCAGCGAAAGCCCGGGGAGGGGAGGCGGCGTGACCGCTCACATGCCTGCCGTGCGCGCCTCGTCGGAGGCCTCGGTGGGCTGGTCGCGCCCGGCACTGCAAGGGGATATGGCGACGGAGGACGATTTCGCGGAGTTCGTGCGCGTCGCCCTGCCGGGCTTGATGCGCTACGGCCACGCGTTGACGGGGAACCCGCACGACGCGGCCGATCTGGTGCAGACGGTGCTGGAGAAGGTCGGCGCGCGCTGGGCGAGGATCCGGCAGCAGTGCGAGGAGCCGCGCGCGTACGTGCGCAAGGCGATGGCGAACGCGCACGTGAGCCGGTGGCGGCGGGCCCGCCGGGAGACGTTGCTGGCCGAGTTCCCGGACGTGCCCGCGGTGGAGTCGCCGGATCGGTTGGAGAACGAGCCGCTGTGGCAGGCGCTGCGCGGGTTGCCGCCGCGGCAGCGCGCCGTGGTGGTGCTGCGCTACTACGAAGGATTGTCGGAGGCGGAGATCGCCGACACCCTCGGCGTCAGCGCGGGCACGGTGAAGAGCCAGGCCAGCAAGGCGCTGGCCACGTTGCGCCGCAGGCTCGGCCCGGTGTTCGAGGGCGGTGGGGTGTGATGGGCGACCTCGACGACGAGCTGCGCCGGATGTTCGCGGACGACCGGCTGGAGGTGCCGGTCCGCACGGGAGCCGAGTGGTCGCTGGTGGCGGGCGCGCGCCGGCGGCGCAAGCGGCAGACGACGCTGGCCGCGGTGGGCGGCGTGCTGGCGATGGGGGTGCTGTTCGGCGGGGGAGCGGTGCTGGTGGCGCGGCCGGATCCGGGGCCGGTGCGCCCGGCGGTGCCGCCGGTGGTGGGCACGTCGGTGCCCTCGCCGGTGCAGCCCCCGATCCCGCTGCCGACGTCCCCGCCGGTGCCCGCGGATCCGGCGCCGGGCGGCGGCTGGGTGCCGCGCTGGTCGCCGCCGGAGCGGGGCGATCCGGCGGAGGACGCCGAGGACGAGCGGTTGTCGATCCTGCGGCAGGTCACCTCGGAACCGGAGTCCACGTCCGCGGAGCCGTCCGAACCGTCCGAGCCGCAACCGACGTCGGAACCGACGGAGCCGTCCACCGAACCGTCCGACCCGGGCTGACCCGGAACGCGCGACGGCCCCCGGCTCGGGTGAGCAGGGGGCCGTCGGCCGCTGTGGTGGGTGCGGTCAGCTCAGAGCGCTCCGCCCGCGGCGGGCGGCGCGGTGGGGTCGGCGCCCTCGTCGCCGACGGTCTCGCGGGCGAGGAAGTTCTCCACGTCGAACAGGTTGCCGCCGGAGCGGTCGACGACGGCCAGCAGCGTGGACATCTGCGAGACCTCCTCGACCTGCTCCTTGAGGAACCACTGGAGGAACTGCTCGCCGAGGTAGTCGCCTTCGTCGCGGGCGGCCTTGGCCAGCGTCACGATCTCCTGGGTGACCTCGCGCTCCTGCTCCAGGGCGAGGGCGACGAGCTCCCGGGTCTCGGTGAAGTCGTTGCGGACCTCTTCGATGGACGGGATGGCGACCTTGATGTCGTTGTCCATCAGGTACTGCACGATCATCATGGCGTGGTTGCGTTCTTCGATCGACTGGCGGTAGAAGTGCGCGGCCAGCCGGGGCAGGTCTTCGTTGTCGAACCACACCGCGACCGCGAGGTACTGCTGCGAGGCGGTGAGCTCGTTGCGCACCTGGTCCTGCAACAACTGGTGGAATCGGGATTCGCGGGGCTGGATCTTCTTTGCGGTGGTGGGCATGGCATGAAGAATACGCTCCAATTGACACCTCGCAATTCGTCAGGTAACCCTTGGAAATGTTCGCCGAACCTTGGTTAAGTTTACTTTGCCTGATTTCGGCAAGGCAATCCTAAGTGGATTTGCGGTGGCCGGTACCGCGGTTGTCGGCAGTGTCATCGGGATGCCTCCCTGGGCTGCGGGCAGCCTGACGTCAAGGCCGGGCAGTGGAACAGGTCGAGGTTGCGGTGCGCGAGCCGGCCCATGATGAATTCGGGAACGAGCTCACGGGATCGGTCCAGCCAGCGGGCCAATGTCAAGATCGTGACCGCGGATGCGCCGGCCGACCGCAATGCGACTGCTGCGCTCTGGGCATTGCCGCCCGTGGTCCAGGTGTCGTCGATGAGCAGTACGTGATGCTCTGCCGGATTGGCGCCGGGGTTGATTTTCCACATTCCGGGAACCAATTCCCTAGGTGTCCTGCGGAATTCGGCGCCGGGGCCCAGGGAGATCTCTGCATGCGGTTCGCCGGGTGGAGCCATGGTTCGGATTGCCGGAAGGACGACGGCGTGCAGGAGGGGGTGCGCGCCTGGCGATCGGGTGGAGGGGACGACCGCCCACGCGCTGATCGGTTTTCCGGTCGCCTGCTGAATGCACCGCGCGTGCAAGCCGACACCCAGGCGTGCCAGCAGCTCCAGTCGCTTCGTCCCGGCCTGGGTGGCCGCCGGAGTCTTGTAGGTGTGCATCAAGTGGCCCGACTGAGCACCTTTGATCGCGTACACGAGAGGTACGACGAGGTCCGCTGGTGCGACTCCGAGCTGGCGAGCGTGCTGGACCGTCTTGTTGCACCGGAAGCACCGGTCGAACTGGGGCTGCACCGGCGTGGTGCACACGCGACAGGTGATCCCCCGCAGGCGCAGCGTGTTCCGGAGGAAGCCGCCACCGACGCGGGCCGCGAGCTCGTCTAATTGCCCCGGCTCAGCGATGGCTCCGACCGCCCCGGTCGCGGATCAGTTCGGTGACCAGGTCTTCGGTGGGGATGCTGGGGTTCAGCGCTTCTTCGACGAGGTCCATCACCTGGCGAGTGCTGGTGGCGACGTGCACCCCTGGACGGAGGGAGATCTCCTGCGCCCACGCGTTGGCTTGGACGACTCCGTCGATGAGGATCACCGATCGGCCGTGCTCCACGGCTTGGCGGGCCTGGATGCGGGCTCCGCTGTGCTCGCCGGCCTCGACGATGATCGTCGCTCGGCCGTACCCGGACATGACGGCGTTGCGCATGGGGAAGTTCTGACGCTGGGGTGGCGCGTCCGGCCAGAACTGCGAGAGGACCAGGCCGTCGCGTGCGATGCGTTCCTGGAGCGCGCGGTTCTCGGCCGGGTACGACACCGTGATCCCGGTTCCGATGCAGGCGACCGTGCGCCCGCCCGCGTCGAGCGCGGCTTCGTGCGCGGCCGTGTCGATTCCGGCGGCTAGTCCGGAGACCACGGTGATGTCCCGCCGCGCGAGATCACCGGCTAGCGTGCTCGCCACCCGCAGCCCTCGGTCGGAAGCCTTGCGGGAGCCGACCACGGACACCGCTGGATCGACCACCCGCAGCGATCCCCGGCTGAACAGGACCGGCGGCATTTCGTGGACTTCTCTGAGCTGCACCGGGTATTCCGGGTCCAGGAAGGTGGAGAACCGGAAGTCGCTGGTGCGCCACGATTCCACGTCCGCGATCGCAGCCGTGATCGCCACCGGCTCGGTGCCGAAGAGGTCCTCCGGAACCAGGCGGCTCCACACCGCGCGGGCGCTCTCCGAAGCGCTGACCTCGGCGGCGATCTCGGCCCAGCTCATCCGGCCGGGGCGCTCGCGGAGCAGTGCGACGAGCGCAGCTCGTTCGGCGTCGTCCCACGTCAGGGTCGGATCGTCGACCATCGCGCTCACCTCGTCACCCCCTGGTCGGGTCTGAGTCCATCCTGGCACGGACTCGATCCACCTACGGTCGCACGAAGCCCCGACACTCCCGGTCGGGGCGGCGGCTGGGCGAACGCGTGCCGCTCACAGCTCGCCGCGGGTGATGGGGCAGGACATGCAGCGGGGGCCGCCGCGGCCGGAGCCGAGTTCGGAGCCGCTGATCGGGATGACCTCGACGCCGGCGTCCTCCAGCCGCGAGTTGGTCTCCGCGTTGCGCTCGTAGGCGATGACGACGCCGGGGGCGAGGGCGAGGGTGTTGTTGCCGTCCTCCCACTGCTCGCGCTCCGCCGTCACCGGGTCCAGGCCGGTGTCGATGACGCGCAGCCGGTCGATGCCCATCGCGTGCGCCGCCGACTCCAGGAACGGTTCCGGGCCGGACACGGACACGCCATCCTCGTGCGGGCGCAGCGAGTACGCGGTCAGCGAGTCCTGGATCGCCGGGTACATCACCACCGCGTCGGCGGCGACCATCGTGCACACCGTGTCCAGGTGCATCGACGCGCGCTGCTGGGTGATCGGCACGGCGAGCACGGTGTGCGCCAGGTCGTCGGCGAACATCGAGCGGGCGAACGACTCCGCGCCTGCCGGAGTGGTGCGCTCGCCGACGCCGATCGCGACCACGCCCGGCGCCAGCAGCAGCACGTCCCCGCCCTCCACCGGTGCGGAGTGCGCGCCGTACGCGCGGCCGGAGCGGGAGAACCGCGGGTGGTAGGCGTAGATCAGGTCGGTGATCGCCGATTCGCGGCGCCGCGCGGGCATCGCCAGCGCCGCCACCGCGACCCGATCTCCCACCCACACCGAGGAATCCCGGGTGAACAGCAGGTTCGGCAGCGGGGCCAGCGCGAAGTCGTGCGGCAGGTGCATCCGGCGCACCAGCGAATCGCCTTCCGCGGCGGGGAGTTCCTCGAAGGTCATGCCGGCGATCAGCGCGCCCGCCAGCGCCTTCTCGTCCACTGTGGACAGGTGGGAGCGGAGCACGTCGGCGACGTCGGTGCCGAGCTCCCGCTCGTCCACCGCGCTGTGCACGGCGGCCGCCCGCGCCCGCGGGTCGGCCAGCGTCTCCACCAGCAGCTCGTGCAGCAGCACCACCTCGATGCCGCGGGAGCGCAGCACCTCGGCGAACGCGTCGTGCTCGGCCTGCGCGCGGTCCACCCACGGGATCGCGTCGAACAGCAGCTGGTCGCTGTTGCGCGGGGTGAGCCGCTTGAGCTCGTCGCCCGGGCGGTGCAGCAGGACGGTGTGCAGCGGGCCGACCTCGCTGCGCACGTGCGGTTCGCTCGCGCGTGGGTTCACGTCGCCGAGCCTAGCCGTCACGATCGAAAACAGGGCTTCCCGCGCGCGAAAAACATCGAACGTTGCGCCGAACGACCACCGGAAGGACGATCCGTTGTCCGCCGTCGACGACTCGGATCGACCCGCCGACCGCCGGGCGGACGGCCCGTTCGCCCGACCGGGCCGGACGGGTGGGCCGTTCGCCGGGCGGGGGCGTCAGGGGAGCCAGCCGACCTTCCCGCGCAGCGCCGCGTAACCGACGAACGCCACCACGTCGATCAGCGCGTGCCCGGCCACCAGCGGCCACAACCGGTTCGCGCGCTGCCACACCCGGCCGAACACCAGGCCCATCACCACGTTCCCGATGAACCCGCCGAAGCCCTGGTACAGGTGGTAGCTGCCGCGCAGCACCGCCGACGCCCACAGCGAGCGGTTCTCCGACCAGCCCAGCTGCCGCAACCGGGTCAGCAGGTACGCCACCACCAGCGCCTCTTCGGCGAACGAGTTCCCGAACGCCGACAGCACCAGCACCGGCGCCCGCCACCACGCTTCGTCCAAAGTGGACGGTTGCACGGTGAGGCTCAGCCCGAGCGCGTGCGCCGTCAGGTACAACCCCAGCCCCGGCACGCCGATCAGCGCCGCCAGCCCCGCGCCGCCCAGCGCGTCTCGCCACGGCCGCGTGCGGTCCAGGCCGATCCGCGCCAGCGCGACCCCGCCGCGCCACAGCAGGAAGATCCCCAGTGCGCCCCAGGCGAACAACCGCAGCACGTTCGCCAGCTGCTGCGCCAGGTTCAGCAGCCCGGCCTCCGCCTGCGGCGCGTTGATCGCCACCGCCTGGTCCGCCAGCGACTGCGGCTGGGACAGCGCGTCCAGCAGCGACAGCAGGCTCTGCAGGCCGGACATGCCCAGCGTCACCGCGAACACCACGACCAGCTCCACGCCGATCGCGCGGCGCTGCGCCGGATCGGCGAGCCGGGCCGGTTCCTCGGGGCGGGCCGGGACCAGCCACTCGCGCAAGGTGCTCACCCGCCGAACCGTACCCGCGCGGCGCGGCGGAACCCGCGCCGCCGCAACGGGATCAGGCCGAGCGCTGGCCCGCCAGGAACGGGCAGCCGACCAGGCGGCGCAGCTCCAGGCCCAGCGACTCCGCGGTCTCCACCGGCTCGGAGAACGCCAGCCGCACGTCGTGATCGCCGTCGGCCGACTCCACCCGCAGCCGCAGCCCGAACCGGTCCAGGCCCAGCGGGCGGATGTGCCCGCCGCGCAGGTCGTCCGGCAGGTGCCGCGCGAGCATGCCCACCACGTCCCGGTGGGCGCTCTCCAGGTGCCGCAGCCAGCCGTCCTCCAGCATGCAGAACGGATCCGGGCGGGCGGCGGTGAACTCGGCGGCGGGCACCGAGCAGGTGCCCTCCGCGTCCGCCAGCACCAGCGACGCCGGTTCCAGCTTGAGCACCGAGGCGCCGTGGCCCGCGTCCAGCAACCGGCTGTCCGGGCGCTGCTCGGCGACCGCCAGCACGTCCTCCCGGGCGTCGGTCCCGGTCAGGACGCGGATCTGGCCGGTCAGCCACAGCAGTCCGCGCACCGATTCGCGCAGCTGCACCGGGGTCGGGTCGGCCACCTCCAGCACCGCCGCGATCTCGGTCCGCGGCGCCTGCCACGCCGTCGCGACCAGCGGGTGGTCGTCGCCGAGCAGCACTGTGGCGGTGCCATCCGGATGCACGTGGTGCAGCAGCGGTGCGATCCGGGCCGAACTCTCCCCGGAAGGCATCAACGCGGCCCTGCCACCTCGTCTAGCGATCGTTCGGGCCCGCTCCGCCGGGTTCGGCTTGGCCGGGCGACGTGTCGTCCTCTCGCGCACCGCTCACCTCCAACTTAGGTAAGCCTAACCCAGCAGGTCCGCAGGGGAAAGCCGCTGTCCGTCTTACCAGCTGATCGGCCCACCGCGGGGCCGTGCGCGGGAAGTTCCCACCGCCGCGCGGGGGTTCTCCCGCGGTCCGGGACGGTGCTCGGCGCGGAACCGGAGGAGGGATCGGCGCGGTTCCGGACCGGCTGGTGGCGAGATCGATCCGCGCAGCGGAACGGCCGCGGTGCCACCCCGCGCAGCCGCCGCGAGATCACCCGAGTGGATCAACGGGGCCCGGCGGAGCCCGCCACCAGCAGTGATGATCCGCCGAACGGCAGCAGGGGAAGACCGCCGCACGCCCGTTCCTCGGCCACCTTTGTTCACCGAACGGCGCGGCATTAGCGTGTCTGCCGTGTCAAGCGCTGTTGAGCTTCGCGCGCCGGGTCCGCGCGGCATCCCGCCACTGTTCGCCCGACTGGTCGACGACGCAGCGCTGTTCCCACCGGGCAGCGCGCAAGTCGACCACGCGGTCAACGCCCACCTCGCCGCCCGGACCGGTGAGTACTCGGGCGTGATGGGCCCGATGCTGTGCCAGGCCTCCCGGCTGGCCGAGCTCATCACCGAGCTCGCCAAGGCCAAGCCGGCCGAACCGGTCCCGCTGTCGCTGGTCTGCGACACCGGGCTCGGCGGAGTGCCCAAGGCGCTGTCCATCATCGAAGGGCGCCAGGAACTCCTGGCGCTGCGCATGGTCGAGATGCCCGCGCCCTCCGACGTCGACGACGTCTGGCTGGAACGCGTCTCCGAGTTCGTGCCCGAGGACGTCATCCGCGTCGTCGAACCCCGGCGCAGCCCCGAAGGCTGGCTGGACGGCATCAAGCGCGTCGCCGAGCACGGCTGCTGGCCGAAGCTGCGCACCGGCGGGCCCACCTCCGAATCGGTGCCGCCCGTCGACGTCGTCGCCGACTTCCTCGCCACCGTCAGCACGCTCAGCGTCCCGTTCAAGACCACCGCGGGCATGCAGACCGCCGTCCGCGGCGCCGACCCGGCGACCGGGTTCATGCAGCACGGCTTCCTCAACCTGCTCGTCGCCACCGCCCGCTGCCTGTCCGGCAAGGACGTGCGCGACGCGCTGGAGAGCGCCGACGGCGACGCCCTCGCCGCCGAAGCGGGCTCGTTGTCCGACGCGGCCGCGACCGCCGTGCGCGACGTGTTCGCCTCCTACGGCTCCTGCTCGCTGACCGACCCGGTGACCGACCTGGAAGGGCTGGGGCTGTTGTGACCTGGATCGAGGACCCCGAGTTCGCCGCCGACAAGCCGTTCGGACCGCAGACGCTCCCGTACGGGGTGCTGGTCACCGCGAGCGGACCGGTGGTGGCCGTGCGGGTCGGCAAGCACGCCTTGCCGCTGCGCGGTGTCGCGGACTCGCTGGGGCCTCGGTTGTCCGAGCTGGTCGGCGCCCGCTCGCTCGACCCGCTGCTGGCCGCCGGGCGGGCGCGCTGGCGGGAACTGCGGGAGCGGCTCACCGAACTGGTCACCGCCGACCGCGCGCCCGCCGGCGCCGAACTGGTGCGCACCGACTGGCACACGATGGTGCTGCCGTTCACCGTCGCCGACTACGTGGACTTCTACTCCTCGCCGCACCACGCGCGGAACGTCAGCCGCATCCTGCGCCGCGGCGCGAGCGAACTGCCGGAGAACTGGACGCACCTGCCCGTCGGCTACCACGGCCGCGCCGGGACCGTCCGCGTCTCCGGGACCGACGTGCCGCGGCCCAGCGGGCAGCGGCGTACCACCGGCGACCGCAACCCCGCGTTCGGCCCCACCCGCAGGCTCGACTTCGAAGCCGAGGTCGGCTTCGTGTGCGGCGGGGAGACCGCGTCGCGGGTGCCGACGGAGGACTTCGCCGAGCACTGCTTCGGCGTGGCGCTGGTCAACGACTGGTCCGCGCGGGACCTGCAGCTGTGGGAATCGCAGCCGCTGGGCCCGTTCCTGGCGAAGTCGTTCGCGACGTCCATCGCCGGGTGGATCACGCCGCTGGAGGCCTTCGAGCACGCGCGCATCGCGCTCCCGGAACGGGAGCACGCCCTGCACGACTACCTCGCCGAGACCGAGCCGTGGGGGCTGGACCTGTCGCTCGAGGTGCGGTGCAACGACATCGTGCTGTCCCGGCCGAGGTTCGCCGACATGGCCTGGTCCCCGGCGCAGCAGCTCGCGCACCTGACCGTGAACGGGGCGACCGTGCGGCCCGGCGACCTGTTCGCCTCCGGCACCGTGTCCGGGCCGGCCAAGGAGGAACGCGGCTGCCTGCTGGAGCTCACCTGGGGCGGCGCCGAACCGATCACGCTGGACGACGGGGAGCAGCGCACCTTCCTCCAGGACGGTGATCGGGTCACACTCGGTGGGACCGCGCCCGGACCGGACGGTTCGGTGATCGGCCTCAGCGAGGTGACGGGCACGGTGCTGTCCGCGACCTGGAGGTGACCGGTGGCCCGAACCCCCGACCCGGCGCGACCTCCCGATCCGGCCCCGCCGCGGGCGGCGCACCGGCCCGGTCCCGCTGACCCGGGACGCCGCGGCCCGGCGGGCGGCCACGGGCACCCGGTGGGCGGCGCGGCCAAGGACGCCCCCGCCAAGGAGACCTCGCTGACCCTGGAGCGCGGGCTCAACCTGCTGCAGGCCGTCGCCGAAGCCGACGGCGCCGCTCCCACCATCAGCGACCTCGCCGCCACCGTCGGCGTCAGCCGCGCCGCCGTGTACCGGTTGCTCGGCCCGCTGCAGGACCGGGGACTGGTGCGCCGGGAGGGCACCCGGGTGCGGCTGGGGCTCGGCGTGCTGCGCGTCGCCGGACGCGTGCTGCCGCAGCTGCGGTTCGCGGCGACGCCCGCGCTGCACGAGCTCGCCGAGCAGGTCGGCGCCACCGCGCACCTCACCGTCGCCGACGGCGGTGAGGCGCAGGCCGTCGCGGTCGCCGAACCGTCCTGGACCAGCCACCACGTGGCCTACCGGATCGGCTCCCGGCACCCCGTGCAGCGCGGTGCCGCGGGCCGGGCCGTGGACCTGCCCGCGGACGGGCCGCCGTGGGTGAGCAGCAGCGGCGAGCTGCACTGCGGCGGCTACGGCGTCGCCGCACCGGTGCTGGGCGTGCCCTCGCTGCGCGCCAGCGTCGGCGTCCTCGCGCTGGAACCCCTCGCCGTCGAGGAGGTCGGGCCGCTGGTCGCCGGTTCGGCCCGAGCGGTGGCCGAAGCCCTCCGCTGATCCCCGGGGACCGCGCCGAGCGCCGCCGCGGCCCCGATCCGGGCGAGAGGGGTTCCGATCATGGGATCCGTCCGGTAGAAAAGATCACACCCCGCCGCGGCGACCCGGGACGAAAGTCCTGGTCGGACCCGGGACCTCCGTCCTGGCCCGAGGGGGACGGCGGCCCCTGAACCCGGGGTGCCCGGCCCCGGCAGACTGGCCGCGTGGAACTCCTCGACATCGCCCGGTGGCAGTTCGGGATCACGACCGTCTACCACTTCCTGATGGTTCCGCTGACCATCGGGCTCTCCCTGCTGGTCGCGGGAATGCAGACGGCGTGGTGGCGCACCGGCAACGAGCGCTACCTGAAGATGACCCGCTTCTGGGGCAAGTTGATGATGATCAACTTCGCGATGGGCGTGGTCACCGGGATCGTCCAGGAGTTCCAGTTCGGCATGGCGTGGAGCGAGTACTCCCGCTTCGTCGGCGACGTGTTCGGCGCCCCGCTGGCGATGGAGGGCATCGTCGCGTTCTTCGTCGAGTCGACCTTCCTCGGCCTGTGGATCTTCGGCTGGGACCGGTTGTCGAAGGGCGTGCACCTCGCCTGCGCCTGGGCGTTCTCGCTGGCCACGGTCGCCTCCGCCTACTTCATCCTCGCCGCGAACTCGTGGATGCAGCACCCGGTCGGCATCGAGGTCGTCGACGGGCGGCCGCGGCTGACCTCGATCTGGGCGGTGATGACCAACAACACCGTGCTCGCCGCGTTCCCGCACACCGTCTTCGGCTGCTTCGCCGTGGCCGGGTCGTTCCTCATCGGCATCGGCGCCTACAAGATCGTGCGGCACCACCGGAACTCGCCGCGCGACGACGAGGACCGGAAGCTCTGGCACACCTCGATGCGGCTCGGGGCCTGGGTCGGCGTGGTCGCCTTCGCCGGGCTCGCGATCTCCGGCGACGTGCAGGGCAAGCTGATGTTCGAGCAGCAGCCGATGAAGATGGCCTCCGCCGAGGCGCTCTGCCACACCGAGGCGCCCGCCAGCTTCTCGATCTTCGCCTACGGCGACGTGGGGCGGCAGAACTGCGAGGACGTCAAGAGCTTCACCGTGCCCTACATCCTCTCGTACCTGGCCAACGGCGACTTCACCAGCGAGGTCGAGGGCGTGCAGGCGCTGGTGCCGCAGTACCAGGCCGCCTACGGCACGAACTACCCCGACGACCCGCGGCTCGGCCAGTTCGCCGGGCAGCCCATCGACTACGTGCCGAACCTGCCCGCCACCTACTGGGGCTTCCGGTTCATGATCGGCTTCGGCGGGGTCGCCGCGCTCGGCGCCGTCGCCGTCCTCTGGTTCACCCGCGGCGGCCGCTTCCCGAAGGGCCGCTGGTGGGGGCCGCTGGCGGTGGCGAGCATCGCGACCCCGTTCCTCGGCAACGCGTTCGGCTGGATCTTCACCGAACTCGGCAGGCAACCGTTCGTCGTCGCACCCAACCCGAACCCCTCCGGCGTGGACGGGGTGTGGATGTACACCGCGTCGGCCGTGTCCTCCGGGGTGACGCCGGGGGAGATGCTGACCTCGCTGATCGGCCTCACCACCGTGTACGGCGTGCTGGCCTGCGTCGAGATCTTCCTGATCGTCCGCTTCGTCAAGGGCGGCGTAGCCGCGACGATGCCCCACGAACCCTCCGACGACGACAAATCCGACGACGGCGAGACGCTGTCGTTCGCCTACTGAGCTGAGAAGGCCGCTGAGGTTCCGCTAGCCGGCTCACCGAGCACATCAGCCACCAATGGAGAACGTGATGGACCTGCCCACCTTCTGGTTCGCCCTGATCGCCGCGCTGTGGCTGGGCTACCTGTTCCTGGAGGGCTTCGACTTCGGCGTCGGCATGCTGCTGCCGGTCCTCGGCCGCGAGGAGCGCGAACGCCGGGTGCTGATCAACACGATCGGGCCGGTGTGGGACGGCAACGAGGTGTGGCTGATCGTCGCCGGCGGCGCCACCTTCGCCGCCTTCCCCGGCTGGTACGCCTCCCTGTTCAGCACCGCCTACCTGCCGCTGCTGCTCCTGCTGCTGGTGCTCATCGGGCGCGGCGTCGCCTTCGAGTACCGCGGCAAGGTCGACACCGCGCGGTGGCGGCGCACCTGGGACACCGTGATCGTGCTCGCCTCCTGGATCGCGCCGATGATGATCGGGCTGGTGCTGTCGGCGAGCGTGTTCGGCCTGCCGCTGGACGCCAACGGGGACCGCGTCGGCGGGCCGCTGGTGCTGCTGACGCTGCCGAACGTGGTGGGGGCGCTGGCGGTGTGGGGCTTCTCGTTCCTGCACGGCGCCGTGTTCCTGTCGCTCAAGACCGCGGGCGAGGTGCGGGAGCGGGCGCGGAAGTTCGCGCTGCGGCTCGGGCCGGTGCTGCTGCTGCCGGTGATCGCGCTGCTGCTCATCGCGCAGCTCACCCAGGGCGAGGCGTGGACGTGGGTGCCGCTGGGCATCGCGCTCGCCGCCGCCCTCGCGGCCCTCGCCCGGATGATCTCCTGGCGGGAGGGGCAGGCGTTCGCGCTGCAGGGCATCGCGCTCGCCGGCGTGGTCGTCACCCTGTTCGGGGCGCTGTGGCCGAACGTCATCCCCTCCACGCTCGACCCGGCGTTCTCGCTGTCCATCGCCGAGACCGCCTCCAGCCCCTACACGCTCACCGTCATCACCTGGGTCGCCGCGTTCGGCACCCCGGCCGTGCTGATCTACCAGGGCTGGACGTACTGGGTGTTCCGCAAGCGCATCGGCACCCACCACATCCCGCCGGTGCACGCGCCGTGAGCGGGCCGCTCGGCGCCCTGCCCCGGCTGTCCCGGTCGGCGCGGCGGGCGCTGCTCGTCGCCGGGCTGCTCGCCGCGGGCAACGCCGCCGCGCTGATCGTGCAGGCCTGGGCCCTGGCGAGCGCGCTCGCCGAGGTCGTCACCGCCGGGGTCGGTGCGGCCGCCGTCGCCGACCGGCTCGGCGTGCTCGCCGCGGCGATCGTGGCGCGCGCCGCGCTCGGCTGGGCCACCGAATCCGCCTCCGCCCGCGCCGCCGCCGGGGCGAAGGAGGAACTGCGGGCGCAGCTGCTCGACTCGGCGCTGCGCCGCGGCCCCGAGTGGATCCGCGGCCGCGGGCCGGTGGAGCTGACCTCGCTCGCCACCAAGGGGCTCGACGCGCTCGACGCGTTCTTCACCAAGTACCTGCCCGCGCTGGTCACCGCCGCGGTGGTGCCGCTGCTCGCGGGTGCCTGGATCCTGTGGTCCGACCCGATCTCGGCGGTCGTCGTGCTCGGCACCGTGCCGCTGATCCCGCTGTTCGCGTGGCTCGTCGGCCGCTACACCGAGCAGCGCACCGCGCGCGCCACCGACGACACCCAGCGGCTGTCCGCGCAGCTGCACGAGCTGGTGCGGGCGCTGCCGGTGCTCACCGCGTTCCGCCGGGCCGGCGCGCAGCGCGCCGTGGTCCGGAAGGTCGGGGACCGGCACCGGCGCAGCACCGTCGCCACGCTGCGCGTCGCGTTCCTGTCCGCGCTGGTGCTGGAGCTGTGCTCCTCGCTGTCGGTGGCGCTGGTCGCCGTCGGCATCGGGCTGCGGCTCGTGTCCGGGGAGCTGGACCTGGCGACCGGGCTGCTGGTGCTGGTGCTCGTGCCCGAGTGCTACCTGCCGCTGCGCGCCGCCGGGGCCGCGCACCACGCCAGCGAGGACGGCGTGGAAGCGGTGCGGCGCGCCGACGAGATCATCACCACCGACGCGCCCGCCAGCACCGGGGATCCCGTCGAGCTCGGCGCGGCGCGCGCGCTGCGGGTGCGGGACCTCGCCGTCGCCCGCCGCGGCCGGCACGCCCCCGACGGGCTCTCCTTCACCGCGATGCCCGGGGAGGTGCTGCGGCTCGACGGGTTCGACGGCATCGGGCCCAGCGGCAGCGGCAAGTCCACCACCTTCGGCGTGCTGCTCGGCTTCACCCGGCCCGAGCGCGGCACCCTCACCTACGCGGGCACCGACCTGCGCGACATCGACCCGGGAACCTGGCGCAGGCACCTCGCGTGGGTGCCGCAGCGGCCCGCGTTCACCGGCGGCACCGTCGCCGACGAACTCGAACTCGCCGTCGCCGACCAGCCCGCGGACACCCTCGACGCGCTCGACGACGCCCTCGCCGAAGCCGCCGCAGCGCACCTGCGGGACCGGCCCGTCGACGGGCTCTCCACCGGGGAGCGGCAGCGGGTCGCCGTCGCGCGCGCCCTGCTGCGGCTGCGCGGCACCGCCCGGGTGCTGCTGCTCGACGAACCCACCGCGCACCTCGACCCGGCCACCGCGCACCAGGTGGAGCGGGCGATCGAGCGCGCCGCCGAGCGCGGCGCCACCGTCGTGCTCGCCAGCCACCGCCCCGGCGCCGAACCCGCCGAACCCGTCCTCGCGCCCGCCACCGACGGGCCCGCGGGCACCGTGCCCGGGCTGCCCGCCGCCCGCGGCACCCTCCGCGAGCTGATCACCCCGCGCACCCTCGCCGGGGTCGGGCTGGCCGCGCTGTCGCTGCTGTCCGGGCTGGCGCTCACCGCGACCTCCGCGTGGCTGATCGCCCGCGCCTCGCAGCAGCCGCCGATCCTCACTCTGTCCGTCGCCGTCGTCGGCGTGCGCACCTTCGCGCTGTCCAGGGCCGCCGTGCGCTACGCGGAACGGCTCGTCACGCACGACGCCGCGTTCCGCACCGCCGGGATGCTGCGGGAACGGTTGTGGGACGCGCTGGTGCGGCTCGGGCCGGCCCGCACCGCCGGACTGCGGCGCGGCGACGGCGTCGCGCGGCTCGTCGACGACGTCGACGCGGTGCGCGACCTGGTGCCGCGGGTCGTGCTCCCGCCGCTGACCGCGGTGCTCGTCGCGCTCGCCGCCGTGGTGCTGCAGGCGCTGGTGCTGCCGTCCGCCGGTGCGCTGCTGGCGGTGTCGCTGCTGGTCGCGGGAGCGGGTGGGGTCGCGGCGGCGCTCGCCGCGGAACGCCGCGCCAGCACCGCCGTCGCCGCGGGGCGCAGGCGCGTCACCGACCGGGTGCTGGCGCTGCTCGACGGCGCCGCCGAACTGCTCGCCTTCGGCGCGCACACCGGGCGCCGCGCCGAACTCGCCGCCGCCGACGCCCGGCTCGCCGCCCGCGCCCGCCGCGCCGCGTTCGGCGCCGGGGCCGCCACCGCCGTCGGCATCCTCGCCGTGGGCGTCGCCGTGCTCGGCGGGGCGTGGCTCGGCGCGGACGCCGTCGCCGCCGGGCGCCTCGCGCCGGAGCTAGCGCCGCTGCTGGCGCTGGTACCGCTCGCCGCCGCCGAGGCCGTCGCGCTGCTGCCGCCCGCCGCGCAGCAGTGGCGGAACCTGCGGGCCGCGCAGGACCGGTTGGCGCCGCTGCTCGCCGCCGGGGCCGCCGAACCGCGCGCCGCCGAATCCGATGCCGCGGATCCCCGGACCGCTTCGGGCACGGCCGCCGCTTCCGGCGCTGCTCCCGGGCCGGGTGCGGGTGCCGCTCCCGCCGCCGACTCCGCTCCCGAGCCCGCCGCAACCGATCCCGCCGCCGCTCCCGCCGCCAAGCCCACCGTCGCCGAGCCCGCCGCCACCGAACCCGGGGCCGCGGCCCGCGCCACCGACGGGCGCATCGAACTGCGGGGCGTCGACGTGCGCTGGCCCGGCGCCGCCGAACCCGCGCTGCGCGACGTCGACCTGACCGTCCCGCCGGGAGCGCACGTCGCCGTCCTCGGCCCCTCGGGCAGCGGCAAGTCCACCCTGCTCGCGCTGCTGCTCGGCTTCCTGCCCGCCGAACGCGGGACCGCGCTGCTGCCGGACCGGGCCGCCTGGTGCCCGCAGGAACCGAACCTGGTGTCCACCACCGTCCGGGAGAACCTGCGGATGTCGGCGCCGCACGCCGACGACGAGCGGCTCGGCGCGGCGCTGCGGCTGGCCGGGCTCCCCGGCTGGGCGGACCGGCTCGGCGAGCACGTCGGCTCCGGCGGCACCGCGCTCTCCGGCGGTGAGGCGCAGCGCCTCGCGCTGGCCCGCGCCCTGCTCGCCGACGGCCCGCTGCTGCTCGACGAACCGACCGCGCACCTCGACGTGCCCACCTCCGCGGCCCTCCTGCGGCGGCTGCGCGACCAGGCCGACCGCACCGTGCTGCACGTGACGCACCGGCCCGCCGAAGCCGAGGCGGCCGACCTGGTGCTGCGCGTGCACGACGGCGCGGTCACCGTCCTGCGCGCCCCGGCGGCCGCCCGATGACCGCCGACCCGCGCGCGGCCGATCATCGGCCAGGTCACACCTCCCACCTGCTGCGCAGGTCAGGAGCGGGCCGGAGGACTAGCCTCGTGCACGCCATGGATCCCGCACTCGCCCGGCGCATGCTGGCCGCCTCCACCGAGATCACCAAGGCCGCCCTGTCCGCCGAAGACCCGGACGTGGTGCTGCCGATGGTGGTGCGCCGCGCCGCCGCGCTCGCCGAAGCCGACCTCGGTCTCGTCATGGTCCGAGCCGACGACGGCAGGCTCACCGTCGAAGCCGCCTACCCGGCCGAGCCCGCGTCCTCCGGCGACCCGGTCGGTGCGGTGCTCTCCGCCCGCTCCGCCGCCGCCCGCGTCGCCCGCAGCGGGGTTCCCATCGTCGTCGACGACTTGATCGACGATCCGATGACCGCGCCGTACGTGCCGCCCTCGCTGCGGATCTACGGGCCGTTCGCGGTCGCCCCGTTCGGCACCCGGGAGCGCAGGCTCGGCGCGCTCGCGGTCTACCGGCGCCGCGGCGCCACCACGTTCACCCGGGTCGCGGTCGAGGTGCTCACCGGGTTCGCCGCCCAAGCCGGGCTGGCGCTGGTGCTCGCCGAAGGCTCCACCGCTCGCGAGCGCATCGCGGTCTACCAGGAGCGGGAGCGCATCGCCCGCGACCTGCACGACGTCATCGTGCAGCGGCTCTACGCGGCCGGGATGCAGCTGGAGGTGCTGGACCGCAGGCTCGCCGGGCGCCTCGACCCGGCGGACTCCGAGCGGCTCACCGACACCATGGACCAGCTCGACCAGACCATCGCCGAGGTCCGCGCCACCGTGCGCACCCTGCGCTCCGCCGACCCGGAGACGCCCGCGCACGCCCCTGACCTGGCCGACTCCATCCGCTCCGAGGTGCAGATCGCCGGCGAACTGCTCGGCAGGCCGCCGAAGCTGGAGATGGACGGCGACCTCGGCGGAGTGCCCGTCGCGCTCGCCGACCACCTGCGGGCCGCGCTGCGCGAAGCCCTCTCCAACGTCGTCCGGCACTCCGGGGCGCGCGCCGTGCTGGTGCGGGTGCGCTGCTCGGACCGGGCGATGCGGTTGCAGGTCGTCGACGACGGCTGCGGGATCCCGCGGGACGTCACCAAGCGCGGGCTGCGGCACTTGGAGGAGCGAGCGGCGGCCTCCGGCGGCCGCTGCGTCATCCACTCCTCACCCGACAGCGGAACCACGGTCACCTGGGAAGTCCCGCTCTGACCGCCAGCCCCGAGCCCCCCGCGGCTCGTGTCGTTTTCCTGTCAGCGGCGAAGCCGCTGAGCGGAGACCACGCACGCAGCAGGACCACCCGCGGGTTCTCAGCTGGTTCCTCGCGAGGACAGCGTTTTCGCCTGTGGCGGAGCCACCGGTGAAAACGATCCCGCAGCGAGGAACCAGCTGAGGTTCCGCCACTCCAGCATTTCGCAACCCGAGTGGAAAGACAGAAGCAGTCGTCAGCCCTGGCGGCGGGCTACCCAGGCGGCGGCTTGGGTTCGGCGCTCCATGCCGAGCTTCGCGAGGACCGCGGTGACGTAGTTCTTCACCGTCTTCTCCGCCAGGAACAGCCGTTCCGCGATCTGCCGGTTCGTGAGCCCTTCGCCGATCAGGTCGAGCACCCGGCGCTCCTGCTCGGTGAGCGCGTCGAGCTCGTCGGCGGGCTGCTCGGCGCCGCGCCGCATCCGCTCCAGCACCCGCGCGGTCGTCACCGGGTCCAGCAGCGAGCGGCCCGCCGCGACCTCGCGCACCGCGTTCACCAGATCCCTGCCGCGCACCTGCTTGAGCAGGTACCCGGAGGCGCCGGCGTTGATCGCGCCGACCAGCGCCTGCTCGTCGTCGAAGGCGGTGAGCACCAGGCACTGCGGCGGGGTGGGCAGCGCCCGCAGCCTGCGGCACAGGTCCAGGCCGTCCCCGTCGGGCAGTCGCATGTCGACGACCGCGACGTCGGGTTCGGCGGCCTGCGCCCGGACGACCGCTTCGCCGACCCCGCCGGCCTCGGCGACGACGTCGAGGTCCGGCTCGGTGCTCAGCAGGTCCCGGAGGCCGCGGCGGACCACCTCGTGGTCGTCGACGAGCAGCACGCGTACCGGCACGTCCTCACGCTACGACCGCATCACCCGGACGTGCAGGTAAGGGTCCCCTGGCCGGCCACGGGGCCGGCGGTCAGCGCTGGGCCCTGCGCTTGGCCCTGCGGGCGACCTTCTTCGCGGCCTTCGCGTTGAGCTGGGTCTGCTCGGCCACGCGGGAGGCGCCGTGCTTGGCGCGGTAGGCGACGGACGGCTTGCCCTCGGTGTCCACGGCCGCGATCAGCAGGCCGCCGATGAGGCCGAGGTTCTTGAAGAAGTGGATCTGCTGCCCGGCGCGCTCCTGCGGGTCGTCGATCTCCCAGAAGGCGTGTCCGGCCAGCGTCGTCGGCACCAGGCTGCTCGCCAGCAGCACCGAGGAGAGCCGCGGAGCCTTGCCGAGCGCCAGCAGCACCCCGGCGCCGAGCTTCACGGCGCCGTCCAGCTTCACCAGCGTCACCGCGTCGGTCGGCACCTGCTCCGGCAGGGAGTCCTCGACCTTGCCGACCGTCTTGTCCAGGAAGGGCGCCGCGGCCTTGGAGTGTCCTTCGGCGTCCCGCAGCGCGTTGATGCCGCCGCTGATGAAGATCGCGGCGAGCAGCGGGCGGGCCAGGCGGCGGATCAGCATGGGTACCTCCTAGTTGGACGCGACCCCGACGGTACCGCGCCGAGCGGGCGCCGCCCCGGCGTGGAATCGATCTTGCGACCGGAGCCGCCGGAAAGAGGTTCGCTGCGCCGGGAACAATCCGCAAAGTTGAGCCGTTGGCACTCATGCAACCGCAGTGACCGGGTATCCGGTTCGGGCTGGAACCGAGCCGGTGACGTCCCGGAGTCGACGAAGGAGTGATGAGTGATGGCTCTTGCCGTTCGTGGCTGGGACCAGTTCGCCGGCCTGGACCGGGAGTTCGACGCGTTGGTCCGCGGTGCCTTCCGCGGGCGCGGCGGCGCGGAGCAGCGGTACGCCCCGGCGGCCGACGTGCTGCGCGAGGGCTCCGACCTGGTGTTCCGGCTGGACCTGCCCGGCGTGGACGTCGAGGACGTGTCCGTCGAGGTCGCCGACGGCGCCCTCAAGATCAGCGGCAGCCGCACCGCCCGCACCGAGGTCCCCGCCGAGGACGCGGACGAGTCCGGGCCGAGCCGGGTGCTGGTGCGGGAGCTGCGCAGCGGTGCGTTCAGCCGCGGCTTCCGGCTGCCGAAGGGCGTGACCGGTGAGCAGGTCGAGGCCGACTACGACCGCGGCGTGCTCGAAGTCCGGGTCCGCGGTGCCCTGGAGCAGGCCGCCCCGACGAAGGTCGCGGTCCGCGACCGCGCGGCCGAGGAGGCCGGGGCTCCCGCCGAAGACCGGTGAGGCCCCGCGGCGAGCGCCTCGTCCGGCCGGTTGGCCGGGTGGGGCGCTCGCTCGTGCGCTGGTGGGTCAGCCGTGGTCGGCCCGGGCGAAGGTCTCGTCCCAGGCAGCCGCGACCTGGTGCGCGCACAGCCGCGGGTCCACGCCGCCGACACCGGTGCCCAGCCCGGGCAGCGCGATGGTGCGCACCACGTCGCGCACCCGCATCCCGTTCTCCAGCACCCCGGCGGCCCACAGCCGCAGCACGGCCCGCGCGGCCAGGTAGGGGTGCACGGTGTCGGCGGGCAGCACTTCACCCGGTTGGCGCATCGTGGGGGAGCTGACCAGCCAGGCGGGGCAGGGCGAACCGGTGGGTACCAGCAGCGCCTCGCCGACGGGCAGTTCACCGCCGTGGTAGGCGAGCACGGCGCTGCGCACCGACTCCTCCACGTTCGGGAAGGCCCGCGAGTACAAGGCGTCCACCCCGCCGCGCATCCAGCCGTACGAGTTGGCCGGGCTCACCACCGCGTCCACCCGCAGGTCCAGCACGGATCCCTGGTGGACTTCGAGGTTGTCGCGGTCGGCGGCGACGGTTCGCCACGCTGCCGTCAGCGGCTCGTCCAAGGCGCAGAGGACGAGCCGCAGCTCCGGCTCCGCTCGGTCCGATGAGCGCTCCGAATCCGCGGTCACACTGACAGCATCGCAGGAACGGGCGACTGAATGTAATTGGGTAGGTCACACATCCGGGGAAAGATGATCACCGGTCCGGGTCTGAGTGGGACGTTCCACCCGGCCCGTAGGCTGGTGCCCGTGCCGCACATCGCCTACCTGGGGCCGCCCGGAACCTTCACCGAACAGGCGACCAGGATCCTCACCGAAGGCTTCGACGCCGAGCTGCTGCCCTACGAGTCCGTGCCGCAGGCGCTCGCCGCCCTCCGCACGGGCGACGTCCTCGCCGCGGGCGTACCGGTGGAGAACTCGGTCGAGGGATCGGTGCCCGCCACGCTGGACGCGCTGGCCGGTGGTGATTCGCTGATCGCGGTCAGCGAGGCGACCGTGTCGGTGCAGTTCGACGTGCTGGTGCGCGCGGGTGTCACCGCCGACCAGGTGCGCACCGTCGCCAGCCACCCGCACGCGATCGCGCAGGTCCGCGGCTGGCTCGCGGCGAACCTGCCGGACGCCGACGTGCGGATGGCGTCGTCCACCGCGGCCGCCGTGGAGCAGGTCGCCGCGGGGGAGCTGGACGCGGCGGTCGCCTCCCCGCTGGCGGTGGAGCTGTTCGACGGGCTGCACGTCCTCGCCAGGGGCGTCGCCGACAACGCCGACGCGGTCACCCGGTTCCTGCTGCTGCGCAGGCCCGGACCGCTGCCCGACCCGACCGGCGCGGACCGCACCTCGATCGCCGCGGTGATCGCCCACGAGCCGGGCACGCTCACCGAGATGCTGCTGGAGCTGTCGCTGCGCGGCATCAACCTGAGCCGCATCGAGTCCCGCCCGATCAAGGACCGGATCGGCGAGTACCGCTTCTTCCTGGACCTGGACGGGCACGTCGCGGACGCCCGCGTCGGGGACGCGCTCAGCGGACTGCACCGCAGGTGCAGCGAGGTGCGGTTCCTCGGTTCCTACCCGAAGGCCGACCACTCGCCGGCCAGCGTCCCCACCCCGGTGTCGGAGCAGGCGTTCCAGGCGTCCGCCCGCTGGCTGGCCCGCGTGCGCGAAGGAGGCGCCTCATGACCCCGGTGCTGCGTGCGCCCGCCGACGGGCTCCGGCTGGTGCTGGTGCGCCACGGGCAGACCCCGTCGAACGTGGCGGGCCTGCTGGACACGCTGCCGCCCGGCCCCGGGCTCACCGAGCAGGGCAAGCGGCAGGCAGCGGACCTGGCGGAGCGCCTCGGCACCGAGAAGGTGCTGTCGGTGCACGCCAGCCGCGCGTTGCGCGCCCAGGAGACGGCGCTGCCGACGGCGACCCGGCACGGGCTCGACGTGCGGATCGCCGACGGCACCCACGAGATCTTCGTCGGCGACCTCGAAGGCCGCGGCGACCTCGACGCCCGCGAGCGGTTCGACGAGATCTACGACGGGTGGCACCACGGCGAGGACCGGTCGATGCCCGGCGGGGAGACCGGCACGCAGGCGCTCACCCGGTTCTTCGCCTCCGCCCAGCCGGTGCTGGACGAGGTCACGACCGGCGCGGTGGTGCTGGTCAGCCACGGCGCGATGGTGCGGCTGGTGGCGGCCCGGCTGGCGCCCGAGGTGGAGCCGCGGCGCTCCAGCGCGGCCTACCTGCCGAACACCGGGATCATCGTGCTGGAGGCCGACTCGGCCTCGCCGACGGGTTGGCGCTGCGCCCGGTGGGATGACCTGCCGGACTGACCCGCCTGCCTTTCCGCTTCTGTTGCGTCGTGCTCGGGTGGCGGAACCGCTGAGAACCCGCGGGTGGTCTTGTCGGTCAGGTGGTCGCTGCTCAGCTGCTCCGCCGCCGACAAGAAATCAGGTGGTCGGCGGTCAGCCCCAGCCGAGGGAGTGCAGGGTGTCCTCGTCGACCCCGAAGTGGTGCGCGATCTCGTGGACCACGGTGATCGCCACCTCGTCGACGACCTCGTCCTCCGAGTCGCACATCTCCAGCAGCGGTTCCCGGTAGATCGAGATCCGGTCCGGCAGCACGCCAGCGTAGGTGCTGTCCCGCTCGGTCAGCGCCACCCCGAAGTACAGGCCGAGCAGCGTCGGGTCCTCCTCGTTGTGGTCCTCGACGAGCACCACCACGTTGTTCATCGCGGCCGCGAACTGCTCGGGCACGAGGTCGAGCGCGTCGGCGACGAGTTCGTCGAACCGGGCCCGGGTCATCTCCACCGGCACCGGCTCAGCGCTCCCCGGAGGCGGGGACGCCGGGCTGGATGGGGGCGGTGTTCTGCGGCGCCGGTTCCGCGCCGACCTGCACGTCGCCCTTGACGCTGCCGGTGATCGGCGCGAGCCCGCTGCCGTCCGGCAGCTGCGCGCTGACCTTGCAGTTGACCTGCCGCGACCCGGCGTTCCAGCTCTCCTCGGAGAGCGTGTCCCAGTAGGGGACGAGCTTCTTGTCCTGCACCGCGGTCGGGCTGCCCGCGTACTCGGCGGCGAGCTCGCCGCAGCGGGTGGCGAGGAACCCGTCCTGGTCGTCTTCGGCCGGGTAGTCGGCGGGGAACTGCTGGCCGAGGTCGACGACGCCGGTGACCTCCACCGAGTGCGGCTGCGCGCAGTCCACCGGGTCCCACACCTCGGTGCCGTTGATGCCGAGGCAGCGGCCCACCTCGTAGGTGTTGGACTGGTCCTGCTCGGCGACCTTGCCCTTGATCGTGAACAGCTCCCCGGACGGGCCGGGCTGCTGGAGGCCGCAGTGCAGCATCCTGTCCCCGGAACCCCAGCCCTTCTCGCTGGGCGTGAACGCGCCGACGGAGAACCGGCCTTCCGGGTCGAGCCTGCCGCGCAGGTACTGCGCCGAGACGGCGGTGCAGCGCTCCTGCTTGAGCTGCTGCCACTGCTCCGCGGACGGGTACGGCGCGGTGCCCGCGAAGTCGGCCTTGAGATCAGCCTTGCCGGTGACCTCGAACAGGTGGCGCTCGCGGCACTTGACCTGCCGGATGTCCGCCGCGTCCGCTTCCGTCCAGTGCAGGCAGGTGCCGGCCTCGGCCTCGAACACCGGCGGGGTGGCGGGTGCGGCGCCTTCGCGGCCGGGCCCGCCGATGCCGGAGCCGCCCTGGCCGGGCGTGTTCAGCAGCGCGCTGATCAGCAGGACCAGTGCCCCGCCGATGGCGGCGGCGATCATCACCAGCCGGGTGTTGGGCTTCTTCCGGCGGTGCTTCTGGGGATCGCTGCGCTCGGCCATCGATCACATCATGCCTGGCGCACGGGACCCGTGCCCAAACGCTCACGCATCGAGTTGAAACCGATTCGTGTCCCCGCGCGTCCTACCGAGGCGTACCCGGCGCGGGTGCGCGATGGGTAGTGTTGCCGCTGGGAGTGGGCGATGACGGAAGATGGCAGACCATTGGCAGACCAGGACGGGCCGGACCGCAGAGACCAGCCGCCCATGGGCGGGGCTGACGATGTGACGCGGCCGAACGAGGTGCAGCAACCGGGTGAGCAGGGGGCTCGCGGCCGGATGCGCTTCCAGGACGAATCGACGACCCCGCGGGAACCGACGCTCGCCGAGAAGCGAGCCCGGATCGCGGCGGAGAAGCGCCAGGAGGAGCAGGCGCAGGCCGAGCTCGCCGAGCAGGAGCGCAAGACGCAGACCAGGCGGCGCGTGATGGTCGGCGGCGGGGTCACCGTCGGCGTGGTCGCGCTGGTCGCCGCGTTCTACTCGGGTTCCGCGTACAGCCAGGAGCAGACCGCGGTGCAGGAGTACTGCGCCACGGGTCAGGGCCAGACGACGGTCCAGGACCCGAACATGTGCGACGAGAACTACGTGCAGAGCCACGGCGGGTACCACAGCGGCGGCATGTTCTTCATGCCGATCTTCCTGCCCGGTGGCGGCATCGGTGGGTACAACTCCTACCGGTACGGCTACACCCAGCCCGGCACCGCGGCCCCGCCGGTGGGCCAGCCGGTGTCGAGCCCCAACTTCACCAAGCCCGCCGACGCGAACATCAAGAACACCAAGGGCCAGACGGTGCAGCGCGGCGGTTTCGGGATCAGCAACAAGAGCGGCAGCAGCGGGAGCTGAACGAGTGCGGCGGAGGACAACCGGGCGCAGGCCGGACTGGCAGCGCAAGGTCGAGGAACTGGGTCTCGTGTTCGGCACCCCGGCGCGGGCGGCCGACGGCTCGCAGCGGCCGTACTGGGACGAGGGCGTGCACTACGAGTTCAGCTTGGACGAGGTGCTCTCCCTGGAGGCCGACGTCGAGCTGCTCCAGTCGATGTGCCTGGACGCGGTGGACCACGTGGTCACCACCGAGCGCTACCGGGACTTCGGCATTCCCGAGTGGGTGTGGCCGCACATCGCCGAGTCGTGGAAGCGGAACGATCCGCACCTCTACGGCCGGTTCGACCTGCGCTACGACGGCTCCGGCCCGGCGAAGCTGCTGGAGTACAACGCCGACACGCCGACCTCGCTGCTGGAGGCGGCGGTCGTGCAGTGGAACTGGCTGACCGAGTGCCACGAGGGCGACGACCAGTGGAACTCGATCCACGAGAAGCTGGTCGAGCGCTGGGGCGAGATCGCCGACCAGCTCGCCACCCGCGAGGTCCACTTCACCTGGTCCGGCTCGGACACCAGCGGCGAGGACAACATCACCTCCGCCTACCTGCAGGAGACCGCGGCCGAGGCGGGCATGGACACCGTCGGCCTGGTGATCGAGGAGATCGGCTGGGAGCCGCTGCTGGAGCGCTTCGTCGACCTCGAAGAGGCGCCGATGAACTCCGTCGTCAAGATCTACCCCTGGGAGTGGATGGTCGACGACGACTTCGGCAAGCACGCGGTGCACACGCTGCCCGCGACGCAGTGGATCGAACCGCTGTGGAAGATGCTGCTGTCCAACAAGGCGCTGCTGGCCGTGCTGTGGGAGATGTACCCCGGGCACCCGAACCTGCTGCCGACGTTCCTGGACCAGCCCGGCATGCTCACCGAGTACGTGCGCAAGCCGCGGCTCGGCCGGGAGGGCAACAACATCACCGTGGTCGCGCCCGGCTGGGAGACCGAGACCGGCGGCTTCTACGGCGAAGAGGGCTACGTCTACCAGGCGTTCGACCCGCTGCCCGAGTTCGACGGGATGCGGCCCGCGCTGGGCGCCTGGGTCGTCGGCGACTCCGCCGCGGGACTCGGCATCCGGGAGACCGCGGGCCTGATCACCGACGACGGCGCCGCGTTCGTCCCGCACCGCATCCCCGGCTCCTGACCCGGCCCGCCGACCGGGCGTGACCTCGTGACCTGTGCTTCCGTGGGGAAACGGGGTGGGGGCGGCGCGCCTCCGCGAGCCCGGTTCGACACGGCGGGGTGGGCGCATGCCGTACAGCCAGGCGGGGAACGACGACGAGGACCGCGAAGCGGTCGAGCAGCACCGCGCGGAGCAGCAGGCCGCTGAGCGGCCGGGCGAGGTCGAGCCCGACGTGCTGCTCGACGTGCCGGCCCTGCGGGTGGAGGAGCTCCACCTGGAGGTCGAGGACCTGCGGGCCCAGGTGTCGCTGCAGGCGGAGATCCGCGACCTGCTGCGCCTGAGCGTGGGTGCGGACGTGTCGCTGGGGCGGGCGGACCTGGAGCTCAAGGGCGTCGAGGCGCAGGCGTTCCTCAAGGTCCGCCTCGACCACGTCGCCGAGATCATCGAGCGGGTGCTCACCTCCATCGACCGCAACCCGGAGATCGTGCTGGGGCTGACGCGGGAAGCCCGCGGGGTGCTGCGGGACGCGGGCGTCGACGACGCGCTGCGCGGCGGGGTCGGCGAGCTCGGCGAGGCCGCCGCGCGGTCGGTGCAGGCGGGCAGCGAGGTCGTGTCCGACGCGGCGACCGCCGCGGAGCAGGCCGGTCCGGCGGCGACCGGGGAAGCGGACCCGGCGGGACCGGCCGACCGCCCCGCGGGCGCACCGATGGACCGCCCCGCCGAACCCGCCGACCGCCCCGCCGAATCGGCCGACCGCCCCGCCGAACCCGCCGCCGAGCGGCCGGAGCCCGCCGACACCGACGCCCCCGGGCAGTCCGCCGCCGTGGCCGAGGAACCCGCTCCGGCGACCGACGAGCAGGCCGCTGACCAGCGACCCCCGCGCCGCCCCGCCGAGACCGCGCGCCGGGCGCGCTACCGCTCGGCGACCGGGCGCAGGCTCGGCGACCCCGCCCGCCGGGACCGGCCCCGGCAGCGGCGCCGCCACGAGCGCTGACGCCCCGACCGGCCACCCGGATGACCTGGACGGGCCGCGGGCACCGCCCCCGCGACGGCACCGGAGGGAGCCGACCGGCTAGGCTCACCTGCTGTGATCGACCTCAAGACGCTTCGCGATGACCCGGAGGCCGTGCGCGCCTCGCAGCGCGCCCGAGGTGAGGACGCGTCCCTCGTGGACGCGCTGCTCGCCGCCGACGAGCGTCGCAGGTCCGCGGTGTCCCGAGCCGACACGCTGCGCGCCGAGCAGAAGCAGCTCGGCAAGCAGGTCGGGAAGGCCAAGGGCGAGGAGCGCGACGAGCTGCTGGCCCGCGCCAAGGACCTCTCCGCCCAGGTCAAGCAGGCCGAGGCCGAGCAGACCGAGTCCGACGCCGAGCTGCTGCGCACCCAGAAGAAGGTCTCGAACATCGTCGAGCCCGAAACCCCGCCGGGTGGCGAGGACGACTTCGTGGTGCTCAAGCACGTCGGCACCCCGCACGAGTTCGACTTCGAGGTCCGGGACCACCTGGACCTCGGCCTGGGGCTGCGCGCGTTCGACATGGAGCGCGGCGCGAAGGTCGCGGGCGCCCGGTTCTACTTCCTCACCGGCATCGGTGCCCAGCTGGAGCTGGCGCTGCTGAACATGGCCGCGGCCCAGGCCACCGCCGCCGGGTTCACCCTGGTCGTGCCGCCGGTGCTGGTCCGCCCGGAGATCATGGAGGGCACCGGCTTCCTCGGTTCCCACTCCACCGAGGTGTACCGGCTGGAGGAGGACGACGCGTACCTGGTCGGCACCTCCGAGGTCCCGCTCGCGGGCTACCACTCGGGCGAGATCCTCGATCTCGCCGCCGGTCCGCTGCGCTACGCGGGCTGGTCCACCTGCTTCCGCCGCGAAGCGGGCTCCTACGGCAAGGACACCCGCGGCATCATCCGCGTGCACCAGTTCAACAAGCTGGAGATGTTCGTCTACTGCCGCGAGGAGGAGGCCCGCGCCGAGCACGAGCGGCTGCTCGCGTGGGAGGAGGAGATGCTCGCCAAGATCGAGGTGCCGTACCGGGTGATCGACACCGCGGCCGGCGACCTCGGGGCGAGCGCGGCCCGGAAGTTCGACTGCGAGGCGTGGATCCCGTCGCAGCAGGCCTACCGCGAGCTGACGTCCACCTCGAACTGCACCACGTTCCAGGCGCGGCGGCTCAACACCCGCTACCGGGAGGCCGACGGCCCGAACGCCATCGCCTCCACGCTCAACGGCACGCTCGCCACCACCCGGTGGATCGTGGCCATCCTGGAGAACCACCAGCGGCCGGACGGTTCCGTGGTGGTGCCCGCGGCGCTGCGGCCGTTCCTCGGCGGCCGGGAAGTGCTCGAACCGGTCGCCTGATCAGGCCGACGCGGTGATCCCCTGGAGGAGGCCCTTCTCCAGCGTGATGCGCACCAGGGCGGCGGAGAAGCGGGCGTGGTCGTCCGCGGGCACCAGCTCGCCCAGCCGGTGCGCGTCCGCAGGCAGCCCGGCCTTCTCGGCTCCGGAGAGCGCCTTCGCGTCGAAGTGGGGGCGCAGCTCCGGCCACACCGCCTGCGCCTCCCGGCAGAAGATGTGCGCGCCGACCGGGCCGAGGCTCGGCACCTCGCGCAGCAGCCGCTGCACCTCCGCCGGGTCCCCGTCCGCGGCGGCCCGCAACCGGCGCAGGTCGCCCCGGTAGCGGTCCAGCACCAGCTCGGCGCCGCGGCCGAGCGCGGTGGCCGTGCTCTCGTCGTAGCGCACGTAGTGCCCGCGGCCCAGCGCGTCCACCCGCTGCTGCCAGGTCGCGTCCCGCATCCGCTCCGCGGTGGGGAACTCGCCGAGCTCCCGGGCCGCGGCCACCGCGATCTCGGCCTTGATCCGGGTGGACAGCAGCACCGACAGCACCAGCAACCGGTACAGCGGGGACGGCTTGTCGGCGAGCGCGATGCCCGCCTGCTCCGCGTAGGTGGTGCCCGCTTCGCGCACCAGCGCGCGGGCGGTGGACCGTTCGGACATGTCGGCACCTCCTCCGGCCCGGCCTACCCGGGCGTGCCCGCGCCCACACCGGCACGCGGAGCTCGGTGCCGGGATCCGCGGGGGACCAGCGCCTATGGTGGTGGGCGTGGCGGATCCTTCAGCTGAACGACAGAGCGCGCCCGGCGACGGCGCGGACGGCCGGGGGCTGGCGGGCATCGGCGAGCGGATCCGCCGATTGCGCGCCGAGCGCGGGCTGCCCGGGACCGGACTGGCCGAGGCCGCGCGGCTCACCGCGGAGCGGCTCGCGGCCGTCGAGGACGAGGCGGCGACGCCGACGCTTCCGGAGCTCACCGCGCTCGCCGGGGCGCTGGACGTGGCGCTCCCCGAACTGTTCACCGACGCGGTGCCCGGTCCGGCCGCGGTCGTGATGCGCGGCGACGAGGTGCCCACCGTCGAATCCGGTGACCTCGCGGTGCAGGTGCTCACGCCCCGCTCGGTGCTGCCCGGGATGTACGCGGCGCGCTACCGGCTGGACCCGACGAGCGTCGGGGTGCGGCCGGTGCAGCACGAGGGGCACGACTGGTTGTACGTGCTCAGCGGGGAGCTGCGCGTCGAGTTCGAGCAGGATTCGGTGACGCTGCGGGCCGGGGACAGCGCCAGCTTCGGCGCGACGGTGGCGCACCGGTTGGTGGTGCCCGGCGGCGAGCCAGCCGAGTTCCTGGCCGTCGGCGCCACCCTCCTCACCACCGACCTACCCGCGTAGCCACCGAGGCCCGTCGGGCTGACCGCCCGCCGGTCAACCTGCCCGGTGGATCGTGCCGCTTTCCTGTCAGCGGCGAAGCCGCTGAGCGGCGACCACGCACGCAACGGGACCACCCGCGGGTTCTCAGCGCCCTCCTCGCGAGGACAGCGTTTTCTCATGTGGCGGAGCCACCTGTGAAAACGATCCCGCAGCGAGGAGGGCGCTGAGGTTCCGCCACCCGACCACTGCGCAAACCGAGTTCGACAAAGAAACGGTCAGAGCTCGGGGAGGACCTCGGAGGCGATCTCCTCGACCGTCGACTCGGTCCCCTCGTAGGGCGAGTCGGTGCGCGGCCAGTGCGTCACGACGTCGGTGAAGCCGAGTTCGGCGGCGCGGCCCACGACCTCCTTGAAGTACTCCACGCTGCTCATCGAGTACGCCGGGGCCGCGTCCGCTTGCAGGTAGCGGTGGACGCGGGCCGGGGCCTTGCCCTCGGCGGCGAGCGCGTCGTCGAACTTCTTGGTCAGCTCGGCCACGCCGCGCCACCAGGCCTCGACGTCGTCCCCGCCGCTGCCGGTGGTCACCCAGCCCTGCCCGTAGCGGGCGGCGAGCCGCATCGCGCGCGGCCCGTTCGCGGCGATGACGAACGGCAGGCGCGGCAGCTGCACGCAGCCGGGGGCGCGGCGGGCTTCCACGGCGGTGTAGTGCTCGCCGTACCAGCTGGTGTTGTCCTGGGTGAGGATCTTGTCGAGCAGCTCGACGAACTCCTCGAACCGCTCGGTCCGGGCGGCGGGGGCGAGCGGCTGCCCGCCGAGCACCGCGGTGTCGAAGCCGGGCCCGCCCGCACCGATGCCGAGCGTGATCCGGCCGTCGGAGATGTCGTCGAGCGCGGTGATCTCCCGGGCGAAGTGCACCGGGTGCCGGAAGTTCGGCGAGGCCACCAGGGTGCCCAGCCGGATCGTGGAGGTCACGGTCGCCGCCGCGGTGAGCGTGGGCACCGCGTCGAACCAGGGTTTGTCGACCAGCGACCGCCAGCCCAGGTGATCGTAGGTCCAGGCGTGGGCGAAGCCGTACTCCTCGGCCATCCGCCACAGCGGCTCCGCGGCCCACCACCGGTGTTCGGGCAGTATCACAATCCCAACGCGCACACCGCTGACCGTATCGGTACCACCCGGACGGGTTCGACCCTGTGCGGGCTCTTGACCAGGTTTCGTGCCTGCCGCCCGTCCGAGTGCTCCCCGGCCGACGGAAAGATCCACACTGTCAGGTGAAGCCGGATTAATCGAGCCCCGGCTCGTGCGCGGTCTCGCCAGCATGTCCCGGGTGAACAAACCCGCGCTAGTCGCATCCGATGTGGACGGAACGCTGCTGGACCCGTCGGTCCAGGTCAGCGAGCGGACGGCGCGCACCGTGCGCGCCGTCGTGGACGACACCCCGTTCGTGCTGGTCACCGGAAGGCCACCACGATGGGTGCCGCAGATAGTGGACGGTCTCGGCGTGGCCGGGATCGCGGTGTGCTCGAACGGCGCGGTGCTCTACGACGCCGAATCCGACCGGGTGCTGCACCGCACCGAGATGGAACCGGAGCAGCTGCGCGACGCGGCCCGCGAGCTGCGCGAGGCGCTGCCCGGCTGCACGTTCGCGGTGGAGCGCTCCACCGGCCGGGCCCGGGACGACGTGGCCGAGCAGTTCCTCGCCGAGGCCGGGTTCCACCGGGTCTGGCCGAACCGGGACATCCGGGTGGTGGAGCGCTCGGAGCTGTTCGACCGGCCCGCGGTGAAGCTGATGGTGCTGCACGAGGACCGCAGCACCGACCTGGTGCCCGCCGTCGAGGAGGTGCTGGGCCCCCGGTTGTGCCTGACCTGCTCGATGGGCGGCGGCCCGGTCGAGCTGTCCGCGCCGGGGGTGGACAAGGGCAGCGGTCTCGCGGCGGTGGCCGAGAAGCTCGGCGTCCCGCCGGACGAGGTGATCGGCTTCGGCGACATGCCCAACGACATCCCGATGCTGGACTGGGTGGGGCACGGCGTGGCGATGCGCAACGCGCACCCGGGGGTGCTGGAGATCGCCGACGAGGTCACCGGCTGCAACGGGCAGGACGGGGTCGCGCAGGTGCTGGAGCGCTGGTGGCCGTGAGCCGCTGACCGGGCGCCGCCGCGGGCGGCGTGAAGATCTGATGAACGTTCGGAGCGCCGTGTTCGGGCTGGGGAGGCGGACACGGCGTCCTGGCTAGACCCCGCTGCCGACCCGTTCGGCGGCCGGTTCCGCCGCGGTCCGCTGCCGGTGCAGCAGGTGCGCGGCCGCGCAGGCGATGAGGAAGCCGATGCCCAGCAGCGCGTAGGAACCGCCCACGACCTGCTGCGAGAACGTCCACCGCAGTTCCCGGTCCCCGGTGTTGGGCAGGTACCAGTGCGGCGCGACCAGCACCGCCAGCGCGCACAGCCCCGCGTACATCGCGATCCCGTACCAGCGGTGCCGCCAGGCCATCGCGAACACGAGCACCAGCGCCGGCCCGGCCCACACCCAGTGGTGCGACCAGGAGATCGGCGAGACCAGCAGCACCAGCACCGCGTTGACCACCAGCGCCAGCGGCACGTTCCGGGTGCGCAGCGCGTACCGCATCCCCAGCACCGCGAGCACCAGCAGCACGAGCGACCCGGCGATCCACAGCGAGTCCAGCGCCGTCCCGGTGATGTCCTGCTTGGCGAGCAGGCTGCGCAGCGTCTGGTTCCCGGCGTACACCGCGCCGATGTCCTCGCCGGTGGAGAACATCTTGTCCAGCCACCAGTCCGCCGAGTCGTCCGGCGCCGCCAGCAGCCCCAGCAGCACCGTCCCGGCGAACGTCACGGCTGTGACCGACATGGCCCGGAAGTCCTTGCGCAGCAGGAACAGCAGCAGGAAGCCGAGCGGGGTGAGCTTGATTGCGGCGGCGATCCCGACCAGCAGCCCGCGCGGCCACCGGGTGCGCGGCAGCAGGCAGTCGGCGGCGACCAGGCCCATCAGCAGCAGGTTGACCTGCCCGTAGTTCACCGTGTCCCGCGTCGGTTCGATGATCGTCATGATCGGCAGGGCGACCGCGGTGGCCACCGCGACCGAGCCGGCGTTCGGCGCCAGGTACGGCGAGGAGCGCGCGAACGAATACGCGGTCACCAGGATCGACAGGTGCGAGAGCACCGAGACCACGACGACGGCGGCATCGCCGGACAACCACCACAGCGGGGTGAAGACGATCGCCGCGAACGGCGGGTAGATGAACGGCAGGGTGGTGCTGTCCGGGGATTCCGGAGTCAGGTCGCCGTAGATCTCGTAACCGTTCAGCCACGCTCGGGCACCGAGCCGGTAAATCTCGGTGTCCAGGTAGCCGCGGGTGTCGATCCAGTGCACGAACCAGATCGCCAGCGCTTCCAGGACGATCGCCGCCACCAGCAGGTACCGGCCGTCTCGGACCTTGGTCACGCTGCAGATCACCTTCCAGGTCCGGGAGCGGGCCGCGGCGATGCTACCGAATCCGACTCGCCGGTCCCGTCACCGCGCTGAGCGACACCGATCGTCGTGATGACTCCGGAGAGTCGCGAAGTGTCACTGTTCGTGCTGCACGATCGGTCTTGATCGGACTCAGCGCCACCCGGATGGCCAGCGAAAACACGTGATGTAGTTGAATCGGGACGGGAACCTCAACGCGGTTCCCGGGCCCCGTCGGCTGGCCGCTACCCTCGACGGCTGTGAGCTTCGCAGGCTATGACCTGATCGTTGTTGGCTCCGGATTCTTCGGACTGACGATCGCAGAGCGCGCCGCCACCCAGCTGGACAAGCGGGTGCTGGTGCTGGACCGACGTGACCACATCGGCGGAAACGCCTATTCGGAACCGGAACCGGAAACCGGTATCGAGGTGCACCGCTATGGCGCGCACCTGTTCCACACCTCGAACAAGCGGGTGTGGGAGTACGTGAACCGGTTCACGGATTTCACCGATTACCAGCACCGGGTGTTCACCCGGCATGAGGGGCAGATTTACTCGTTCCCGATGAACTTGGGCCTGCTGTGCCAGTTCTTCGGTCGCGCGTTCTCCCCGGACGAGGCCAAGGCGCTGGTCGCGGAGCAGGCGGCGGAGATCGAGACCGCCGACGCCCAGAACCTGGAGGAGAAGGCGATCTCCCTGATCGGCCGTCCGCTGTACGACGCGTTCGTGCGCGGCTACACGGCCAAGCAGTGGCAGACCGACCCGAAGCAGCTGCCCGCCGCGAACATCACCCGGCTGCCGGTCCGCTACAACTTCAACAACCGCTACTTCAACGACACCTACGAGGGTCTTCCGGTTGACGGCTACACCGCCTGGCTGGAGAAGATGGCGGAGCACCCGAACATCGAGGTCCGGCTCAGCACGGACTACTTCGACGTCCGCGCCGAGCTGCCCGCCGACGTGCCCGTGGTGTACACCGGCCCGCTGGACCGCTACTTCGACTACTCGGAGGGCGAGCTGGGCTGGCGCACCCTCGACTTCGAGTCCGAGGTCGTGCCGACCGGCGACTACCAGGGCACGCCGGTGATGAACTACGCGGACGAGGACGTGCCCTACACCCGGATCCACGAGTTCCGGCACTTCCACCCCGAGCGGGAGGACCGGCACCCGAAGGACAAGACGGTCATCGTCCGGGAGTACTCGCGGTTCGCCGAGCACGGCGACGAGCCGTACTACCCGATCAACACCGGCGACGACCGGGCGAAGCTCGAGGCGTACCGCGAGAAGGCGAAGGCCGAGGCCAAGGAGCGCAAGGTGCTCTTCGGCGGCCGGCTGGGCACCTACAAGTACCTCGATATGCACATGGCGATCGGCTCGGCGTTGAGCATGTTCGACAACAAGCTCACCCCCTATTTCACCGAGGGCCGCCTCCTGGACGGCTCGCTGGAGGATTGACGTGACCGACCGGACCCCCGACGTGTCCGCGGCCGCCACCAAGCGCGCCGGGACCGCGACCGCGGCCGAGAGCAAGACCGGTGAGGCGGCCGCCACCCGCTCGAAGAGCCGCAAGGTGGCTCCCGAGCAGGTGCTGCAACGCGTGGTCTTCCCGCGTGGCGAGGACCCGCTGGACGTGCGCGCGCTTTACATCGACGAGCCGCAGACCGGCACCACCACGGTGGTGTCCCGGCGCTCGATCAAGGTGCCCGCGCACTCCAAGATCTCGCTGGCGTCCTACTTCAACGCCTTCCCCGCCAGCTACTGGAAGCGGTGGACGAAGGTCGACGAGGTGGTGCTGCGGCTGAAGGTCAAGGGGGCCGGTCGGCTCGACGTCTACCGCTCGAAGGCCAACGGCGACAGCGTGCACCTGGAAGGTGCGCCGGTCGCCAGCCCGAAGTCCTGGACGTGGCTGGAGTTCCGGGTCTCGCTGAAGCCGTTCGAGGACGGCGGCTGGATCTGGTTCGACCTGTTCACCAACGACAGCGCGCTGGAAGTCGACGAGGCGGCCTGGACCACCGACGTCGAGCTGCCGCGGCAGCGGGTCGTCGTGGGCACCACCACGATCCGCCCGGCCGACTGCGTCGTGGCGCTGCAGACCCTGGGCGAGGACCCCGAGGTCATGGCCGTGGTGGAGAAGGTCGTCGTCGCCGACCAGGGCGGTCAGAAGATCCGCGACACCGAGGGCTTCGAGCTGGCCGCCGAGCGGCTCGGCGACAAGCTGCAGGTGATCGAGCAGGCCAACATCGGCGGCTCCGGCGGCTTCACCCGCGTCATGTACGAGGGCGTGCACAACTCGGACGCCGAGCAGGTCCTGCTCATGGACGACGACATCGCGCTGGAGCCGGACGGCGTGCTGCGCGCCAACGCGTTCGCCCGGGCCGCCTCCCACCCGGTGATCGTCGGCGGCCACATGCTGAACCTGCAGGCCCGCTCGCGGCTGCACAGCATGGGCGAGGTCGTCGACGTCGGCGTCGGCATCTGGCGCCCCGCGCCGGGCGCGGTCACCGACTACGACTTCGCGAAGACCCCGCTGCGCAAGAGCAAGAAGCTGCACAAGCGGATCGACGCGAACTACAACGGCTGGTGGATGTGCCTGTTCCCGCGTGAGGTCATCGAGAACTCCGGGCTGCCGCTGCCGCTGTTCATCAAGTTCGACGACTCGGAGTACTCGCTGCGCGCCGGCGCGCACGGCTACCCGACGGTGACGCTGCCGGGCGCGGCGGTGTGGCACATGCCGTGGACGGACAAGAACGACGCCACGGACTGGACCGCCTACTTCCACACCCGCAACCGGCTGGTGATGGCCGCGCTGCACAGCCCGGAAGAGGTGCGGCAGGTCCTGGTCAAGCAGGGCCTGAAGCTGACCTTGCGGCACCTGCTGTCGATGGAGTACTCCACGGTGGCGGTGCAGCAGAAGGCCATCGAGGACTTCCTGGCCGGACCGGGCGAGCTGTTCGACTCGCTGCGCACGGCCCGCCCGGACGTGCTGGAGCTGCGCAAGGACTACGACGACGCGAAGACGCTGCCCTCGGCCCGCGAGTTCCCGCCGCCCTCGGCGGACCCGATCATGGCGGAGGGCCTGCTGAAGCCGCCGGTGAACCCGGCGGTCATCGCGGCGCGGGCGTCGAAGGCGCTGCTGCACAACCTCAAGGAACCCGACCAGGCGGCGGGCGAGCGGCCGCAGCTGAACATCCCGGCCGACAGCGCCCGCTGGTTCCTGCTCGGCGCGCTGGACAGCGCGACCGTGTCCAACGCCGACGGCAGCGGGGTGTCGTTCCGGCGCCGCGACCCGGAGGAGTTCCGCAGGCTCGGGCTCCGCGCCTTGGCGAACTACCGCAAGCTGGCCCGCGAGTGGCCGCGGCTGCGCGAGGTCTACCGCGCGGCGCTGCCCGAGCTGACCAGCCCGGAGTCCTGGAAACAGGTCTTCGACGAGAAGTGATCGACCCCGTGACCTGTGTGCCCCGACCCCGGAGACGAAGTGGCTGCTGAACCGACTACGACGACTCCCGGCGCGTCCAGCGCCGCGGAGCGGGAGTTCATCCCCGGCACCGAGGAACCGATGCCGGAAGTCACCACCGAGACGCTCGTCCTGCGCAAGGTGCAGGGCGCGCTGGCCAAGCCGCCGGTGGTCAAGGCGGCCCGCGCGATGTCGCTGTTCGGCGAGCACGCGGCAGGCTGGCTGGCGATCGGCGCCGTGGGTGCGCTGGTGGACCGCAAGCGGCGCGGCGAGTGGGTCGCGGCCGCGGCCGGCGTCGCCTTCGCGCACGGGGCGTCCATCGGGGTGAAGCGGGTCGTGCGGCGCAGCCGGCCCGGTGACCCGCAGGTGAAGGTGCTGGTCGGAACGCCGAGCAAGCTCAGCTTCCCGTCCTCGCACGCGACTTCGACGACGACGGCCGCCGTGCTCTACGGCGGTCTGCTGGGCAAGCGGCTGACCCCGGCGCTGGTGCCGCCGATGATGGTCAGCCGGATGGTCCTGGGGGTTCATTACCCGAGCGACGTTCTCGCCGGTTCAGCGCTCGGCGGTGCCGTGGCGCTGGGCGTCCGGCGGTTCACGAGACGGCGGAGGAACCGTGGCTGACAAGAACGAGACCGGCGCGACCGTCAGCGAACCCGAAGGCGGGATCGACGAGGCCGCGGCGAAGACCGAGGACGGCGGGGCCGAGGCGAAGGTCTCCGTCGAGACCGACGCCGAGCAGGTGCGCGAGGTCGAGGCCGACGCCGAGGGGTCCATCGGCTCCGAGGCGGGCGGCAGCGCCGCCGCGCTGGAGGAGTCCGCGGCGAAGGCCGGGGACGAGAAGGACAAGTCCTCCGACGCCTACCACGCGAAGGTGACCGCGAAGGCGGGCACTCCGGCGGGCCTGATCAGCGGCCTGATCAAGGAGCTGCGCCCGAAGCAGTGGGTCAAGAACGTCCTGGTGCTGGCCGCCCCGTTCACCGCGGGCGCGCTGCTCAACACCGACGTCGTGCTCGACGCCGCCCTGGCGTTCGTGGTGTTCTCGATGGCCGCATCGGGCATCTACTTCATCAACGACGCCATCGACGTCGAGTCGGACCGCCAGCACCCGACCAAGCGGAACCGGCCGATCGCGGCGGGCCTCATCCCGGTGCCGATCGCCTGGGTGGTGGCGGTGCTGCTGCTCGGCGGCTCGCTGGCCATCTCCGGCGTGGTGAGCTTCGGGCTGTTCACGGTGATGGCCGTGTACATCGCGGTGCAGCTGGGCTACTGCTTCGGCCTGAAGCACCAGCCGGTGATCGACCTGTGCATCGTGGCCTCCGGGTTCCTGCTGCGCGCGGTCGCCGGTGGCGCCGCGGCCGGGCTGGAGATCACCCAGTGGTTCTACATCGTGGTGGCGTTCGGCTCGCTGTTCATGGTGGCGGGCAAGCGCTACGCCGAGGTGAAGCTGGCGGCCGAGACCGGTGCGAAGATCCGCAAGTCGCTGAAGGCGTACTCGCCGTCGTACCTGCGGTTCGTGTGGGCCATCGCGGCCGCGATCACGATCATGACGTACTGCCTGTGGGCGTACGACATCCGCGAGATCGAGCAGTCCCGCTGGGGCATCATCTCGATCATCCCGATGGTGATCGCGATCCTGCGGTACGCGGTGGACGTGGACAAGGGCGTCGCGGGCGAGCCGGAGGAGGTGGCGCTGAAGGACAAGGTGCTGCTGGTCCTCGGAGCCGTGCTCGCGGGCTGCCTGTTCCTCGCGTACTACCTCTGATCGAACCCGATCTCGGAACGCCCCCGGTGCCCGCCGGGGGCGTTCCGCCGTTCTAGGGCCGGTCCAGGCCGAGGTCGCGGATGACGTCGTGGGCCATCCGCACCGCGTAGCTCTGGCCGCGGTCCTGCGGGTAGATCTGCGACATGGTGGCCAGCACGACCCCCGGCATCGAGGTGGCGTGCGGCGGGATCAGGTCCCGGTACTCGGGCGTGACGACCGGTTGCGCGAACCCGGCCTTGGAGAAGTGCCAGTCCCGGATCCACGACTCGTCGAACTCCGGGTTCAGCTTCCGCAGCCACGGGACGTAGCGCGCCAGCAGCTCCGAGGGTTCGGTGGTGAACCGCCAGTCGTCCCGCGGCACGTAGTTGCCGACGTAGACGACGTGCCGCCCGCCGTACTCGGCGCGGTCGACCATGTTGGTGTGCTCGACGACGGCGAGGAACGGGAAATCGGTGTCGTTGATGTTGAGCCAGTAGTACGGGATGACGCTGCGGTCGCACTCCAGCACGAAGCAGGTGGCGCCCAGGTACTGGTTGCGCCACAGCACGTCGTCGGACTCGATCTCGGCGGCCTTCGCGAACACCGGTTGCGGGACGGTGACGACGAGCCGGTCGAACTCGTAGGCGGTGCCGTCGGCGGTCTTCACCTCCACCGAGTTCGGCTGGCGGACGGAGACCACGGGCTTGTCGAACTCGACGCGGCCGCCGCGTTCGGTCACCGCGTCCAGCAGCGCCCGGTACACCTTCTGGAACCCGCCGTGCACGTAGCCGAGCTCGAAGGTGCGGTAGTGGATCCGCGCCCACAGCCACGCCATCGACACCTGCTCGGCGCGGTCGCCGAACTTGCCGGTCAGCAGCGGTTCCCAGATGGTCCCGGTGACCCGCGGCCCGGCCCAGCGGCGCATCCAGTCGAGGGCGCGCACCGACCCGAACCGGGAGCCGTCGCGGACCGCTTTGAGCGCGGCGGAGCTGGCGCCGAACCGCAGCCGGTCGAGCAGCGAGAACTTCGGGAACCGCAGCATCTCCAGCGGGGTGCCGAACGGGTGCAGCTCGCCGTCCAGGTACACGCCGGTGCTGGGGGAGTGGAACCGCAGGTCGTCGGCCAGGCCGAGCTCGGTGATCAGGTCGATCATCGCCCGGTCGGTCTTGAAGCTGTGGTGGTAGAAGCGCTCCAGCGGGGTGCCGCCGACCTCGATGGAGGCCGCGAGCCCGCCGAGCTCGGCGGAGGCCTCCAGCACGGTGACGTCGTGGCCGGCCTTCACCGCGTCGAACGCGGCGGTCAGACCGGTGGCCCCGGCGCCCACGACACCCAGCTTCATCCGAAACTCCATCTCTTGTTGATCAGGTACTGCAGCAGCACGACCAGCGGGATCGCGGCCGCCTTCACCAGGTTCGGCGTCACCCCGAGCAGCCCGGAACCCAGGTGCAGCAGCAGGAACGTCACCGCCATGCCCGCCAGGCCGACGCTGTAGAACCGGGCGAAGCGGACCAGCAGCCGGTCCCGGGTGCGGAAGTTCAGCCAGGCGTTGAGCGCGAAGTTGTTCGCGATGCCGACGCTGGTGCTGATCGCGTTCGCGAGCTGCTCGTGCAGCCCGCAGGTGTTGAACAGCAGCAGGAACACCAGGTAGTCGAGGGTGACGCCGCTGACGCCGATGATCCCGTACAGCACCAGCGCGCGGCTCGGCCTCGGCAGCCGGCGCTGCTCAACCCCCGTCATGCCGGATCACCTTGCGCACGATGTAGAGCGGGCGCTGGCGCACCTCGTCGTAGATCCGCCCGATGTAGCTGCCGATCACGCCGAGCGAGAGCATCTGCACCCCGCCGAGGAACAGCATCACCACCATGATCATCGTCCAGCCGGAGACGGTGATCTGCGGGAAGAACAGCCGCAGCGCCACCGCGTAGAGGATGCCCAGCGCGGCCAGCCCGAGGCTCAGGAACCCGATGCGGGTGATCAGCTTCAGCGGTGCGGTGGAGAACCCGGTGACGCCGTCGGCGGCGAGCCGCACCATCTTGCGCAGCGGGTACTTCGTCTCGCCCGCGGCCCGCTCGTCCCGGTCGAACAGCACCTCGGTCTGCTGGAACCCCATCGAGGCGACCATGCCGCGGATGAACCGGCTGCGCTCCCGGAACCCGCGCAGCTCCTCGGCGGCGCGCCGGTCCAGCAGCCGGAAGTCGCCGGTGTCCACCGGGATGTCCACTTCGGCCAGGTTGTGCAGCAGCCGGTAGTACGAGTGCGCGGTGAGCCGCTTGAACCGGGTGTCGCGCCGGGTCCGCCGCCGCGCGGACACGATCTCGGCGCCGCCGCGCCACGCGTCGATCATCTCGATGCTCACCGCGGGCGGGTCCTGCAGGTCGGTGTCCATCACGACCACCGCGTCGCCCTCGGCGTGGTCCAGCCCGGCGGTGATGGCGATCTGGTGGCCGAAGTTGCGGGCGAAGTCCAGCACCCGCACCCGCGGGTCGGCCTCGGCGAGCTCCCGCAGCACCTGCAGCGAACCGTCCCGGGAACCGTCGTTGACGTAGACGAACTCGTACTCCAGGTCGGGCCGGGTCGCGGTGGCGGCGAGCAGTTCCCGGTGGAACCGGCGCAGGCCGTCCTGCTCGTCGTACACCGGCAGCACGTAGGAGATGAGCGAACCCGTGGCCGCCTCCTCGGTCCGCCGGTCTGGCGAGGGCACCGGCACTGCTCGGCTGATCGTCTCGGCCACCTGACTCCCCCTCGTCACCGTCCTCGCTTCGCGTGGACGCCGCGCTCGGCGGATCGGTTGCCCGTCGGTCGGGCGATCCGGCGCGGTTCGTCCGGGCGGGGAACGGCTCGGGGTGCCCGGCGCACCCGAGTTTTCCGCATCGGGCCATCGCTGGGCACCGGCATCGCGTGATCGTTATCCACCGGTCCGGTGATGTTCGCGGTCACGGGTGCAGATCGCCTTCCTCGAAGGGGTAGGCGCCGTCGCCGTCCGCGCCGCCCTGCAACACCCGGCGGGTGCGCTGGTCGTAGGCGTCGCGGTCCAGGTCGTAGCGCACCGACAGCACGTGCCCCCAGGTGAACCCGGGGTCGCCGCGCAGCCTGCTCGGCGTCTCCAGCCGCCGGGATTGGCCGAGCACACCGGTGAACACCCCGCCGTAGGACGGGTCGAACGCCATCGAGCCCTCCCCGGCGGGCGGGGTGATGAGCAGGCCGGGGCTGTCCGCGGTGCCGTGCGAGACGCGCGGGTAGTCGAAGTAGCAGGGGAACAGGAAGCTGATCGGCCAGTCGACCAGCGCCGGGATCCCGCCGTCGAGCACGTCGCGCAGCGGCACCACGTCGCGCACCGCGGGACCGCTGAACGCGAGCCAGCCCTGCTCGTCGGTGGTGGTGTCCACGGCGTGCAGCCGGACCCGGTCGGCGCGCGCGGGCAGGTCGGCGGCGGTGACGGTGATCAGCCGCCAGGAGCCGAAGTCCCGCCAGTCGACGGGCCGGCCCTTCCGCGGGTCCTCGTAGGGCAGCTGCCGGGGCGGGGTGTCGCGCAGCGCGCGGGAACCGAGCTCGCGCACCTCGTCCCCGGCGCGGCCGCCGAACTGGAGCGCCAGCTCGTTGCCCTGCTCGGGTCGGCCGGCGACCCACACCGACAGCTCCTGCCCGGGGCGCAGCGCGGGCAGCTCGAACCAGCCGGTGGTGACCTCGCCGGTGGTGGCGGGGCCGTCGCGGAGGCTGTCCCACATCAGCGGGCTCGCGTCGGTGGGTTCGGCTTCGGCGCCGGTGGGGCGCAGCGCGAGCTCGCCGGGTTCGCGGCGCAGCAGCGGTTCCTGCGGCGGGCGGCCGGGGCGTTCGCGGTTCGCGGCGAAGGCGGTGGCCGGGGGCTCGCCGTCCTCGTCGTCGGTCGCAGCGGTGCCGGTCTCCGCCTCGGCGCCGGTGTCGTCGAGCGGGCCGTCGACGAGCCGCAGCGCGCCGGCCTCGGCCAGCGGCAGCGTCTCCACCTCGTTCTCGACGCCGCAGCTGCGGGCCCGCACGCTGTCCCAGCTGGAGCGGCCCACCGAGAACGCGCCCGCCTGCGCCGGTGCCTGCGCGAACGACCCGAGCAGCACCACCACCATCACCAGCGCCGACAGGGTGAACAGCGCCGAGGCGGGCAGCGTCCACGCCCCGGCGAGCGCCCGCATCCGCACCAGCCCGAACCCGAGCAGACCGATCACCGCGGCCAGCAGCAGCCACGGCAGCGGACCGTCCAACGGCAGCCCCAGCGGCCGCACCGCGGTGTCCGACCACGCCACCCCGAAGTCCGAGTACTGCCACCACGAGTTGGGCCCGGTGAACGCCAGCGCCGCCAGCACCGCGCCACCGGCCGCGCCCGCGACGCCGAGCTGCCGGGCTTCGCGCTTCGCGCCCGGCAACGCCCCCACCCTGGCCAGCAGCACCGCGGTCGCGGCCAGCAGCGCGGGCGCCACCCCGGCGAGCGCGCCGAAGTGGTGCGTCCACTTCGACGGCGTCAGCCACAGCGTCGCGAACACCGCCACCACCGCGCCGACCAGCAGCGGCAGCTCCGGCATCCGCACCGCCCGGTGCAGCCGCCGCAGCACCGCCGCGGATGCCAGCAGCACGGCCGCGATCGCCAGCAGCACCGCCAACCGCTTGCTCGCCGTCCCCCAGGTGGTGGTGCCCAGCAGCTCCGCGTACCGGTCGATCTCCTGGTACCAGCCGAGGCTCGGCCCGAACTCCTCGTGGATCTCGGTGGCCCGGCGGAACCCGGTCCAGGTGGAGTCGGCGAACATCGCCACCACCCCGACCGAGCCGAGGCAGCACAGCAGCGCGGTCCGCGTCGGCACGGTGATCCAGCGCGGCAGCGCCCCCGGCACGACCAGCACCCGCCGGATCCGCGGTGCGAACGCCAGCACGATCAGCAGCGCCGCCACCCCGGTGGGCGTGACGGCGACGGTCAGCCCGGTCAGCAGCGCCGCCGCGCCGAGCGGGCCGAACGGGGCCCGCGCCGTCGGCGCGGTGGCGCGCAGCAGCAGCGCGACGATCGCGGCGGTGCCGAGCGCGACGAACGCCTCCGGCCGGATGCCGAGGTCGAACGGCAGCCAGCAGGCGAGGAAGAACACCGCGGCCAGCAGGTGCACCCCGGCCCGCCGGACGCCGCGGCACAGCGGGGCGACGATGCCGTGCGCCAGCACCAGCCAGGTGAGCATCCCGGCGACGACGCTCGGCACCCGCAGCCACGCGGGCGCGAGGCTGTGCTCGGACACCCAGCGCATCAGGTGCTGCACCAGCGTGAACGGTGCCTCGGAAGCGTTGAACCAGCGGTAGAAGTTGCCGATGTCCCCGGTCGCCGCGTGGTTGCGGATGGTCAGCATCGCGAAGCCGTCGTCATCGCTGATCGGCCCGATGACCAGCCAGCACGCCAGCACCGCCGCTACGATGGCATCAACCAGCAATAATGCTGCCGTGCGGTAGCGGATGCGGGCGAGCGCAGCGCGCCGGATCGCGGCCCAGGTCGGCGGGGTGTGCGCGACGAGCAGCAGCAGCGAGGCCGCGGCCAGCAGGAGCGCCGTCCCGATCAGCGACAGCTTCAGCGAGCTCGGTGCGGTCTCGAACCAGGTGTGGGCGCGGGCGGTGACCGACAGCTCGGCCGCCTGCTCGGGGGCGAGGCCGGTGCGGAACGCGAAGATCTCCGGCGCGGGCACGTCCGGCAGCACCATCGCGGGCAGCCCGCCGACCACGACCTCGGTCCGCTGCGCGTCGGCGCGCACGGTGAGGTCGCAGTCCGCGGGCAGCGGCGGCAGCGGGACGGCGCGTTCGCCGAGCACCAGGTCCGGGGCGCCGCCCTCGGTGCGCAGCACCAGCCCGTCGCGCTCGCTGCCGGGCGGCGTGGTGGCCAGCAGCAGCACCGGCTCCGGCCGGTCCAGCGCGGCCCGCAGCGCGCGGCACGGGACGGTCGCGGTGAACTCGGCGGGGCGGTACGGGGCGAACAGCGCGGTGGTGGACACCGCGGGTTCGTCGGCGGCGGGCCAGCTCACCTCGGTGCGGTCGGCCCACACCGGGGCGAACGGCAGGGCCAGCGCGCAGCACAGCCCGGCGACGCCGAGCAGCAGCGCCACCACGTGCGCGATCCACCTGGCGCGGCGGGCCGCGGGAGCGGTCAGCTCGTCGAGGGGGCGTCGCGCTTCCCCTGGTGCACGGATCGGGCTGCTGGGCTCCACGACACCGTCCTCAAGAAGATCTTCCCCGTCGCCGCGGGATCATTCTTGCGCACGCGTCGCGGACGGCTCCGGTCGCCGTCGTCGCCGGACCGCCGGGTCAGCGGACTTCGTCGAGCAGGGTGGCGGTGTCGCCGGGGCTCAGCGCCGCCGCCCGGAGCCGGGCGAACGCGGTGTCGTACCACTCGGTCTGCGCCGGCCCGTCGAGGTAGTCGGCGTTGCTGAGGTGCTCGATGTAGACGAGCCGCCCCGGTGCGGGCTGCTCGTAGTGCAGCAGCTGGAACGAGGTGCCCATCGCCGCGTGCGCGCCGGCGCCGAACGGCAGCACCTGCACGGTGATGTTCGGCCGCTCGGTGAGGTCGCGCAGGTGCGCGAGCTGCTTGTGCATCACGGCGCAGCCGCCGACCTGGCGGCGCAGCACCGTCTCGTTGAGCACCACGGCCACCGCGGGCGGCTCGTCCCCGGCGAGCACCGCCTGCCGGTCGGCGTTGACGGTGACGAGCCGTTCGAGCTCGTCCGCGTCGCGCCGCGGGTCGAGGGCGAGCGCGACCGCCTTGGCGTACTCGGGGGTGCGGAACAGCGCGGGAACGAGTTCGGACTCGTACGCGAAGAGCGTGGCGGCGATGCTTTCCATCGCGACGAATCGCTGTGCCCAGTCCGGAACGCGAATATGATTCCGCTTCCGGGCTTGGCGGGCGAGTTGCAGAACGGTTTCCGCGCGGTCCCCCGGCACCCCGTAGCAGTCGATGAGCAGCCGCACATCTCCCGGTCCGATGGTGGCCTTGCCCGTCTCGATCTTGCTGATTTTCGGTTTCGTGCATTCCAGCGCGTTCGCCGCCTGTTCCTGGGTCTTTCCGCAGCTCTCGCGCATGTCCCGCAGCAGCCTGCCCAGCTGGAGGCGGGCCACGGGAGGGCCGGTGATGCTCATCGGTGGCCTTTCGATCGAAACGGGGGATCGAGTCCAGTTGTTCCAGTGCGCGGACCTGTGCGCAATCAAGATCATCCGAATGGGTAGTTCCTCCGGGAATGCACTCTCTTTATCGTTCAGGTAGGCCGGTTCCCGCTGCGCGCCGGACGTGCCGCGGGAGTCGTGCGGCGGGAGTCGGCGGTGAGAGCCGTGCGGCGAGAACTGCGCGGCGAGAACTGCGCGGCGAGAGAACGGTGCGGCGGCCCGGAACGTCCCGGAATTCGGCGGCGGACGCGCGCCGCGAAAGCGGTGTCCGCAGCGGAGGACGAGGAGGTTCGCGGTGTTCATCAGGTTGGCCGGTCCGGTCGCGTACTGGCGCCCGGCGAAGGGCGAGCGGCACGCGCTGTCCGCCGAGCAGCGGCCGTACCCCGGGCAGGTGCGGGATGCGCTGTGCGGGTTGCGGTTCACCATCAACGAGCCCAGCGACTGCGACTGGTTCGCGGAGTCCTGCGCGGACTGCCTGGCCAGGGCGAAGGCGCTGCGCGATGCGAGGGAGCAGGGATGAGCGCCGAGCAGCTCGGGGCCGTGGTGGCCGGATCGGTCCTGCTGGCCGGGGTGCTGGCACTGGTGCTCCCGTTGCGCGGGGGCCGGGGCGAGCACGGCGGCGCGGGGCCGGGCGCGGTCACCGTCGACCGGCTGCGGGTGCGCTCCCGCGGTGCTCCGGTGGCTTCCGCCGGACAGCGGCGGGTCCCCGCTGCGGGACCGGCCGCGCGTCCGGGGAGCCCGGTGCGGGCGGTGGCTCCGGGGCGGCGGGTGACGGACCTGCGGTCGGTGGACCGGCCCGCGCCGGTGGGCCGCCCGACCTGGACGGTGCGGGCCGGCGTGGCGCCGCCTCGGCCGGCGGCCGGTGCTGCGGCGCCGGCCTCGGTCCGGCCGCGCCCGCGGTTCCCCGCGAACCGGGTGGTCGCCGCGGAACCGACCCCACCGCGGCCCGCGCCGCCGAAGCCCGGACCGCCGCCGAAGCCCGGACCGCCGAAACCCGGACCGCCGCCGAAGCGGGACTCGCCGAAGCCGGGCTCGTTCGAACCCGGACCGGCGGAACCGGGTCCCGCGACGTCCGGCCCCCCGGAGCGGGGCCCCCGCTCGGCCCAGCTCCCCGCCCAGCTCTCCGCGGCCCGGGTTCCCGCGGCCAGGCTCCCCGCCGCCCGGCCCGTTCCGGCCCCGCCCGCTCCCGCCTTCCGGACCGCGTCGGCGGACGTCCTCGCGCCCTCGTCGTCCTGCGCGGACGTGCCGGACGAGGAGATCGTGTGGCCGGAGCAGGATCCGCAGGAGCACGCCGGCAGGCACCGGCTGCGCACCGACGACTGGTTCTGCCACCGGCTGGGCACGGCGCTCGCGCTGCTCGCGCACCGGGAGTTCCGCCCGGTGGCCCCGCCCGCGCTGCCGTCGCGCGTCGATATTCGCTTGCCCGGTGCCCTACTCTGACATCGTGATCAGCTGACGAAGCCGCCCGCTCGCCCTCGCGAGCCGTCCCGTTCCGCGACCGCGGAAGCCGGGCATCCCACGACGTTCCGGCGCGACCGCGCCGTCGGAGATGAGGCCCCATGTCAGCGAACCCCACCATCGTGCTGGTCCACGGCGCCGCGAGCACCGCGGGCGTCTGGTCGCCGGTGCAGCGCGAGCTGGCCCTGCGCGGCTACCGCAGCCTGGCGCCGGACCTGCCCGGGCACGGCCTGAACGCGCACCACCCGGCCGCCTACTACCAGTCCCCGCAGGACGTCGAGGCGTTCGCCACCACCCCTTCCGCGCTCGCCGGGATCGGGATCGACGACTACGCCGAGCACCTGGAGGGGCTGCTGCGCCGCGTCGCCGAGCACGGTCCGGTGCTGCTGGCGGGCACCAGCGCGGGCGGCATCCCGATCACCGCGGTCGCCGAGCGGTGCCCGGAGCTGGTGGACCGGCTCGTGTACCTGTCCGCGTGGTGCGCGGTGCGCTCGGAGTCGGTGGCCGATTCGGCGCGCTGGCCGGAGCACACCGGGAACCTGCTGGACGAGATCGGGTGGCCGGTCCTCGGCGATCCGGCGGAGCTGGGCGTGCTGCGGTTCAACCTGCGCGACTCCGACCCGGCCCGGTTCCGGGCGGCGAAGGCCGCGATGCTGGCCGAGGGCACCGACGACGAGTTCCGCGCCCTGGTGGACGTGCTGGAGCCGGACGCGAACGTGCGCATCGGCGCGGAGCGGGTGCCGGCGACGGCGGAGCGCTGGGGCCGGGTGCCGCGCACGTTCGTGCGGTTCGCCGCGGATCGCTGCACCCCGCTGCCGGAGCAGGACCGCATGATCGCGGACGCGGACGCGCTGGCGCCCGCGAACCCGTTCGACGTGCGGACGCTCGACTGCGGGCACGTCGGGTACTTCTGCCGGCCGGTGGAGTTCGCCGAGATCCTGGGCGGGCTCGCCGACGCGCTCTGACCGTCCGAAGTGGACCGGCCGAATCGGTCCACTTCGGATGGTCGGGTGTGCGGGGCCGGACCGCTCCCCGCGGTGGTCCGGCTCGTCAGCGGATCACCACGGTGCGTCGCTGATCGCGCCGGTGTCCGGGTTGCGCAGGATGTAGCCGCCCTGGAAGTCCACCTGGACGCCGCCGTCGACCTCGTGCGGGTCCGACGTGGGGTAGCCGAGGTAGCCGGAGTAGCGGTCCAGGTCGTACCAGTGCCGCAGCACGTCGCCCCGCAGCCAGTGCGCCCCGGATTCCGGGGACCAGTAGACGGCCCCGGTCTCCTGGCGGCCGGAGAACTCGTTGAAGCGGCCGATGTCGTCGTCGGCGACCTGCTCGTCGGTCGTCGGGTAGCCGAGCTCGCCGGTCTCCCAGCCCTGCGCGGCCCATGCTTCGCGGATCGCGCCCTGCACCGAGTGCGCGCCCGTCTCCTCCGACCAGTACACCGAGGCGCCGTCCCCGTTCGGGCCGACGAAGTGGTTGTAGCTGCCGGATCCGTCGACGGTGGCGGTGGTCGTCTTCGTCGGGTAGCCGAGGTAGCCGACCTCCCAGCCCTTCGCCTCCCAGAAGTCCCGGATCGGGCCCCACACGCCCTGCGCCCCGGTCGCGTCGGTCCAGTAGATCGAGGCGGGCCCGGTCGCGTCGCTGCCCGCGAACTGGTTGTAGCGGCCGACTCCGTCCGGCGCGACGCGCTCGTCGGCGTCGGCGGCGCCGAGCACGTCGTAGCCCCCGATGTCGTTGTACCGCGCGGCGATGTCGCCGTGGATCTCGGTGACGCCGGTGGCCTCGGTGTGGAACAACCAGCCGTACTGGAACCGCTGGTAGCTGGTCTCGCCGTCGGTGTGCTGCGAGTCGACCGGCTCGCCGAGCAGCTGCCGCAGGTCGGCGTCGTTCCAGTACCGCTCTTCGATCGGCGTGAAGGCCTGCTGCTGGACCTGTCCGGCCGGTTCCGGCGCGGCGGCCGCGGTGGCGGCGGGTCCGGCGAGGGCGAGCGGCACGGCGGCCGCGGCGAGCACGATTCCCCAGTTCCTGGTGTTCAAGGCACGTCCCCTTTTCGCTTGCACAGCAAGGAATTTCCGTACGACTTGAGCACGCGGGGCGGGGCCGGCCGGTTGCCCCGGGTTTCGACGTTCACCGGTTCGGCCGCATCGGCCGGATCCACGCCGGAGGCGTCGAGGCCGTGGGGCCCGAGCGTCCGGGCGAAAACGGGGGCCGCGGGCGAGATCGGGGCCGGCGACCGGAATCGGGGCGGGGCGGGAGTTCCGCGGAAGCGGGTGGAACGGGAAGAGGTGCGCCTGACGGACCCCACTCCGTCAGGCGCACCTCAGTTCGTGGCCCGTTTCCCGTTGTACCAGCCGGGATCCGGGCTCGCCCGTCAGCGCTTCGGGAAGTCGGCCACCCGTCCGCCGTCCCGGTGCCAATCCACGTACCCCAGCTCGAACTCGGTGCTGCGGCCCCACGGCACGTCGTGCTCGCCGCGCACCGGGTAACCGAGGTAGGAGCGTTCCCAGCCGAGCGCGGACCAGCGGGCGCGGATGCCGCCGTACACCTCGACGGCCCCGGTCTGCGGCGACCAGTAGATGGAGGCGGCACCGGTGTCGCCGCCGGCGAAGTGCGCGTACTTGCCGCGCCCGTCGGGGGCGGTGAGCTCGTCGGTGGTGGGGTAGCCGAGCAGCCCGTTGGGGCCGCTGAACTGGAGGTACTTGTCGATGATGGCGCCGCGCACCGAGTGCGCCCCGGTCTGCGGGCTCCACGCGATGCCCGCGGCGAACTCGCCGTCACCGTCGAACCGGGCGTACTTGCCGCGTCCGTCGGCGGCGGTGATCTCGTCGGTGGTCGGGTAGCCGAGCGGCCCTGCCTCCCAGCCGGATTCGGCCCACTTGTCCCGGATCGCGCCGAGCACCACGTGCGCCTCGTTGTCCCGGGTCAGGTAGATGGAGGCGCCGCCGGGGCGGGAGAAGTGGTTGTAGGCGCCGAGCTCGTCGGGGGTCGTGGTGGTGTCGGTGGTGGGGTGGCCGAGTGCGGCACCGCCGCCGTTCTCGGTCCACTTCTCCAGGATCGGGGCGCGCAGCAGGTGCGCGCCGGTGGCGCTGGTGAAGTAGATCGCCGAGGCGGTCTCCTTGCCGTCGAGGCTGACGAACTCGGTGTAGCGGGCGCCCGCGTCGTCGGTGAGCTCGTCGGTGGTGGGCACGCCGACGACGTCGTGCGCGCCGAGCGCGACGAACCGGTCGAGGATGCCGCCGAAGACGATGTGCACGCCGGTGTCGGGCGTCCAGTAGAAGCGGGCGTGCTCGTACTCGCGCCAGCGCAGCGAGTCGTGCTCGACCTCCTCGTCGCCGAGCGGGTTGCCGATGGCGTCCTTCACCGCGCGGGGCAGCGCCGAGTAGCGCGCTCCGATCTCGCCGTCACCGGGGCGGGTGGGTTCGTCGTGGACGGGCGCGGTGGCGGGGGTACCGCTGGTGCTGGGCGCGGGGCCGGTGGGCGGCGGGCCGGTCCGTTCGGTCGGGTCGCCGAGCAGCGGGAGTTCGATGGTGCGCTCGGCGCTGGTCTGCGTGGTGCTCGGGCCGCCGAGGAGCCCGCTGATCGGCTGCGCTTCCGCGTGGGCGGCACCGGGCAGCACGGTCAGGACGCACAGAGCCGCCGCGCTGACGGCGGCTCCGGCGAGTTCGGTGACGGTCACTCCTTGCCCCTTTCGAGTCGTCACCTTGTGATCGCCGGAAGGGGCGGTGGAGTTGCACTCTGTTACCGATTCGAGTCCGAGTTTCCTATCGCAACCGGTTTCGGACTTTTCCGGCTCGGCGCGCGGCCGAACCGGTACCACTCGGAGTGACCGACGGCAGGGGTGTAGGCGCAGCTCGCGGGGGTTCGGGGGCGGATCGGATCGGGTTCCGGACGCACAGGGTCAGCAATTTTCGCCGGCAACGTTCCGTGTTCGCCGCAGCGCCGGTGCCCCCGTCCGGCCGCGTGCCCTGCTCCGCCGGCTTGCCCCCGCGGCGGACCCCGAGACGCGAAGAACCCCCTCCGCGGAGGGGGTTCTTCGCGATGGCGGGAGGGTCAGCCCTGCGCGACCGGGGTCGCCTGCAGCACGCCCTTGAGCTGCTCGCCACCGGGCCAGTCGGTGGCGACCCGGTCGTCCTCGAGGGCCGAGGGCAGCGAGAACTCGACGCCGGTGGGCACCGCGGCGTGCGGCGCGGCGTCGGCGGCCTGGATCAGGTAGGAGTGCGCGGGCGAGGACGCGGTCAGGTTGACCGGCTCGGCGGCGCTGTTCTCGGGGACGACGTCGATGCCCGGGATCGGCGCGCCGTTCTCGTTGAAGACCAGGCCGCGCGGGCCGCCCTGCAGCTTGCAGTTGACGTCCGGGTTCGTGGCCGCGTAGTCGATGCGGAACGCCTCGTGGCCGGCGGCGCCGCCCTGCTCCTTGACGACCGTGACGTTGACGTCGGCGGCGGTGCAGGCGGTGTCGCTCGGGTTGGCGGTCGCGGCCCCGGCGGAGAGGACGGAGATCCCGGCGACCGCCCCGGTGACGGCGGCGGCAGCGGCGATGCGGCGGATGTTCGCGAACATGGTGTTTCCTCCTCAGCGGTTCTTCTGCTCCTGAAGACGTGCCGGGCGCGCCGAGGATGCTCCGGGATGACACTGCTCATGCCGGAGCAACCTCGGTCCCGCCCGAACGTCGTCCGGAGGCGGGCGGGAGGAATGCCCCGTTCGTCCGCTCGATCCCGGGCGAACGGGACGCAACGGCACCTGGTCCGCCCCCGGGCGCCGACGCACCCGAGGCCGGACGCCTTCCGCGAGCACGTGCTGCGCTCGCTGTGATCAGGCCGCTTCGCTGCGGCCGCCGAGGTGCGCGGCGAAGAACCGCTCGATGGCCCGGTGCAGCTCGATCTGGTTCTCCGGGTTGAGGAACCCGTGCCCCTCGTCCTCCTTGACGAGGTACTCGACCTCGACACCGCGTGCCCGCAGCGCGGCGACGATGTTGTCCGATTCGGCCTGCACCACCCGCGCGTCGTTGGCGCCCTGGGCGACCAGCAGCGGCGTGCGGATCCGGTCGACGCGGGTGATGGGGGAGCGGGCGAGCATGTCGACGCGCTGCTCGGGCACGTCCGGGTCGCCCGCGTACCGGTACCAGTTGCCGATCAGCCCGCGGCGGGCGAACGGCGGCAGCGTGCGGGTGAAGTTGACCAGGTCGGAGATGCCCACGTAGTCGACGGCGGCGGCGAACTTGTCGGGCGTGAAGGTGACGCCGACCAGCGCCGCGTACCCGCCGTAGGAGCCGCCGGAGATCGCGAGGCGCTCGGGGTCGGCGTAGCCCTGCTCGACGGCCCAGTCGGCGGCGTCGATGAGGTCGTCGTGCATGGCCCCGGCGAGCTCGCCGATGGCGGCTTCCAGGTGCCGCTTGCCGTACCCGGTGGAGCCGCGGAAGTTCACCTGCAGCACCGCGTACCCGCGGTTCGCCAGCAGCTGCACCTCGGGCGAGTAGCCCCACGAATCCCGGTACCACGGCCCGCCGTGCACCAGCAGCACCAGCGGCAGCCCGCGCGGTTCCACGCCGACCGGCAAGGTCAGGTACGAGGGCAGCGGGAGCCCGTCGCGGGCGGGGATCGTCACCGGCGCCATCGGCGCCAGCGATTCGGGGTCGAGGTGCGGGTACGACCGGAACAGCAGCCGGGATTCCCCGGTGGCGTGGTCGTAGAACCAGGTGGCGCCGGGGTCGCGGTCGTGGGTGAACGACACCACCCAGCGGCGTCCGGTGTCGTCCCGGGAGATCCCGGCCAGGTCACCGTCGGAGAGCGCGTCCAGCTTCGCCAGCACTTCGGCGAACTCGTCGTCCAGCGCCCGGATCTCCTGCCGCTCGCCGAGGTAGCGCACCCCGAGCAGCCGCCCGCTCGCCCGGTCCCGGATCAGCGGGGAGGACTGCTGCACGGCGATGCGCCGGTCCCCGTCGAGGTCCAGCTCCGGATGCGAGTCCACTTCGGACTCCTCGCCGGTGGTCAGGTCGAACCGGGCCAGCAGGGCGCGGTCCCCGTCGCGGTACGAGCCCAGCCACACCCCGGTGCCGTCCGCGTCGAGCTCGAACGGGTTGATGCCTATCGGGTGGCCGTCGCCGGTGAACGTCGTGATCGGGGTCAGCTCGCCGGTCGCGGGGTCGTGGCGGGACAGCTCCAGGGCGCCGTCCTCGGTGATGCTGCGGGCGTAGATCTCCGCACCGGGCAGCCAGTCCAGCACGGTGCCGGGGTTCTCGGCGAGCACGGTCGACTCGCCGCTGCTGATGTCGATCTCCACCAGGTCGAACCGGTCGAGCTCGCGGGCGTTGAGCTGCACCAGCACCTTGCCGGGCCGGCCCGGGCGCTGCTGCCCGATCGAGGTCCGGACCCCGGGCGGGTAGGGCGTCAGGTCGACCGCGGGCGCGTCCGGGTCGTCCAGGTCCACGCGGAACAGGTGCCAGTCCTCGTTGCCGCCCGCGTCCTGCACGTACAGCAGCCAGCGCGGGTCGTCGGTCCAGTGGTAGCCGGTGACGCTGCGCGTCTCGTCCGCGGTGACGCACCGCGCCTCGGAGTCGTCCTCGACCCCCCGCACCCACACGTTGAGCCGGTTCTTCCACGGCGCCAGGTAGGCGATCCGCGTGCCGTCCGGGGAGATCGAGGCGCCGGCGCGCTCGGGCGAGTCGAAGAACGCTTCCACCGGCAGGATGTCGGGCAGGGCCATGTCGGATCTCTCCTCTCCGACGGCCCGGTCGGCCGCCGTGACCACAGTCGACCCCGTGCCGTCGCGGCATGCTCAAGCCGATTTCCCGTGACCCGAGCCACTCGTGCCGCCGCGAGGGCGGATCTCCACCCGGATCGCGGCGTCGACGGAGCGCCCGGCCCCGGCCCGTCAGAGCGACCGCAGCCGGTCGCGCACCCGCTCCAGCAAGGGCAGGTCCCGATCCGCCTCGATCCGCCCGCTCCAGGCGAGGCGCCGGTCCAGCGCCGCTCCCGGTTCCCGCCGGGGCAGCGGTGGCCGGCAGTCCGGACCGCACGAGTGGTCGCGCCCCCAGCTCTCGATCAGCACCGCGACGCAGTCCGCGCACCCCGAGCGCGCCCGGCCGCCGGTGGCGCGGTCCACACCGACCCCGCAGAACGCGGATCCGCCCCTCGCGTCCCGGACGTGCACCCGCCCGTCCGCGTCGGTCCAGGTCCCGGCGGGCCGCAGCGGCCTCATCGGAACGCCGTTCCGGTGAGTCCGGTGGCGGGACCGGTGCTGGTCGGGGAGGGCACCGGTCCCGCCGGAACCCCACCCGGACCGCGGCCGGGGATCCGCGGTCGTCCTCGGGTGGGGTAGTCGCGGCGCGCACCGAGCACCCGGGTTCCGAGCGCGGAGCGGAACCGGCGGACGAGGTGCGGCGGCATTCGCGACATACCCCGACCGTCGGCGCCCGATCGCCGCGGGTTGACGGTTATGCGCCCCATGCGCATGGGACCGCATGGGATCCGGTCAGCGGGCGAGCGCCCGGGCGTGCGCGGTGCGGTACTCGCCGGTCCACGCCGCGTGCCGCTGGTCCTCCGGCAAGCCGTCGAGTCCGCTGCCCAAGTGGTCGGCGGCGACGTCGTGCAGGCCCATGTCCAGGGTCGCCATGCCGAGGTTGAGCCGGTGGAAGGTCGGGGTCAGCCAGTAGGCGGTGCCGGGGGCCGGCCGCTGCCCGGATTCCTCCAGCAGCTCGGCGGCGGTGTCCAGGAGCCGTCGTGCACCGTCCCGATCACCGAGGCGGCTCGCCCCGTGCGCGGCTTGAGCGGCGGCACCGATGCGCTGGTGGACGCTCGCACCGGGGGTGTGGTGCTCGGTGAGGAACCACCGCGCCACTCCGCGCCAGTTCTGCTGCTGGCGGGCGATGTAGCCGCGGAAGTTCGCCGCCTGCGCGGCGAGCACGCCGTCCCCGATCTCGTCGGCGGCCTGCTCGGCTTCGGACAGCCACCGCAGCGCTTCCCGGTCCTGCCGATCCTCGGCGTACAACCACCCGGCGAACTGCACCCACTCGGCGGCGACCGCGGCCAGCGCGGGCCGGTGCGGGCCGGAAGCCTGCCGCACCAGTCCGGTGACCAGCCGCGCGTGCGCGAGGGTGGGCGCGATGAGCGGTACCGGCCCGAGCACGTCGTCGAGCCTGCGCTGCGCGGCGAGCACTCCGGCGAGGGCGGTGACGGTGCCGCCGTCGAGGGTGTGCGGCCGGTCCAGCACCCGTTCGATCCGAGTCCGGTCCGCGTCGTCGAGCACGTCGTCGGCACCACCGGTGGCGAGCCTGCGCAGCGCTCCGGCGGCACCGACCGCGTCGTCGAGCGCGGCGACGGCGCGGACGTCGGGCCGCTGCCAGTCGTGCTCGTACCGGGAGATGTTGCCCTGGTCCACGTGCACGTGGCGCGCGAGCGCGCTCTGCGTCAGCCCCGCGGTGCGGCGGAGGCGCCGCAGCGCCTGCCCGAAGCTCTCGGCCATCGTTCGCCCCTTCCTCGCCGGGCGGCCCGGCGAGCGGCCCACCTTGCCAGCCGTGCGCCCGATCCTCGGCGGACTCGGCCGGGCGAGATCGACTCCGCAGCCGATCAGTCGACCCCGACCGGCCCCAGCAGATCCCAGCGGTTCCCCGCGATGTCCCGGAAGACCGCGACGCGGCCGTGGGGTTTGCCGCGCGGGGGAGCCGCATGAATTCGACTCCTTCCCGAGCGGATCGCCGATCAGCTTCGCGCACGGCACGACCGTTCCGCAACGGCCCCGGACAGCAGGAAACCCCCTGTGGGGAGGGGGTTTCCTTCGGCTCGGCCGGACCGTCGGCGCACTGGTGCCGAAGCCGTGGATCGGCGCGGACCACGGCACCGGCCCGGCCGGCGCGCGGGGCGGCCGATCAGCCGGCGGGCGTGGTCGTGCACTCCACCGTCGGCTCGGCCTCGGTGCCGGAGGCGACGCAGTCGACGCCCTCGCCGCCCTCGGGGATCGGGTAGCTGAACACGATCGGCCCGTCCGCCTCGTCACCGACGGAGAACTTCAGGACGGTCGGCTGCCACGATTCGCTGCCGTGCAGGGTCTTCGAGTAGTACGTGGTGCCGGGCTCGACGGTGGTGCCGAAGCCTTCACCGTCGTCGGTGAGCTCGCGGACGTGCAGCCGGTAGTCCCCGGCGGTGTACTTGCCCTCGCCCTCGTGTCCCGGTTCGGCGTGGTGCGAGTTCTGGACCTGGGAGGGGACCTGTTCCAGGTTCACGGCCGCGGCGATACCCCCGCCGACCACCAGCACCGCACCGGCCACGAGGCCGGAGACCACGACGTTCTTGGCATTGATCCGCATTACGGCTCCTCGCATTTCATCCGGCCCGAGCACCGTCGCGGCGGTGCCGGAATTCCGATCACCAAGCCTGGTGCGGCGCGCGATCGGCCACCTCGGCCGAGAGGCCGGTTCGAAACGCGGAAGACCAGCCGATCGGCCGGAGTCACTTCCCCCGGAGGCCTTTCCGAAAAGCGGGGAAACCCTTGCTAGCAGTGGTTTTCCGCTCGCCCGGAAGCGAATCCGGGGAAGCTCCCGCACTTCGATCGTCGGATTCGACCGGAGGAATGCCCGCGCGATCCCGCAACGCGCCGGTGGTCCTTTCAGGTGATCCATCCGGTAAACGGAGTAGTGGAGGCTCCGGCTGGCGAAGATCGGACCCTTCCTACATCGATCTGACGAGGAGCGGGTGTGCCGGACGGCTTCTACACGGATTCGCAAGGCCGGATTCGGCCGATCAACGGGAAGAAGGGCCGCGGTGGATTCGTCGCCGCCGCCGGTGCGACCGCACTCGCGGTCACCGCCGTCGCCGGTGGCGGTGGGGCTACCGGCGGGGTGAGCTCCGTGGCGGGTGAGCAGGTCGCGGTCCGCGTCAGCAACGCGAAGCAGGCGGCGCGCAACGGGCAGTCCGACAAGGTCTGGCAACGGATGCGGCTGCGGGTCCGCGAGCAGCGATCCCCGGATCATCAGCTGGACTGCATCGTGCATTCCTTCGGGCAGGTGCAGGAGTTCTTCGTCGGGCACCGGTGCCGCTCCCTGACGAGGACCGTGATTCCGCTCGCCGACGAACAGGGCGGCACCGCGGTCGTGTCGATCGCCTGGGTGCGGACCGGCAGCACACGGGATGCGCGCGCGCTGAACCGGCTGGACCGCCGGGACGGGACCGGGGACATCAGGGCGCTGGGCAGCAGCGTCCTCGCCGCGCGGGGAGTGTCCTTCACCGGCGAGCACTACGAGTCCACCGCGAAGGGCACGCTGTTCGTGCGAGCGGAGGCGGCACCGATGAGCGGGAACCTCCCGCCGGCGCTCCTGGACGGGATGGCCGAGGTGGCGGTGCTGCTCCCGCGGCCGTAGCCGGGACGGGAGTCGGTGCCGACGTGCTCGACGGTGCGGTCGGTGGCAGCGCGATCAGGTCGGCGGGGAGGCCCGATCGCCGGCACCCGACCCCGGACAGCAAGAAACCCCCTGCGACTAAGTAGGGGGTTTCCAGCTGTCTCGACCAGACGTGCGCCCGAAGGGATTCGAACCCCTAACCTTCTGATCCGTAGTCAGATGCTCTATCCGTTGAGCTACGGGCGCTTGTTCAGTTGTGGATCCCCGCCTGGGCGGGAACCCCTGCGGAGGCTCCGGGATTTGAACCCGGGAGGGGGCGTGACCCCCAACCGCATTAGCAGTGCGGCGCCATAGACCAGACTAGGCGAAGCCTCCCGGCAGTCCCTCTCGGCCACTGGGGAAAAGAGTACACGGCCCGTTCACGCCTTCGCGCAGGGGGGTCGGTCCGCGATCGATCAGTCGTTCGCACCCGCTGCGAGCTGGACGAACGGGTCGAGGGCCGCCGGATTGCGCAGGGCGTCGCGGCTGACGGCGCGTTCCGGGTCGCCGCCGGCGAGGATCTTCTTCACCGGAACCTCCAGCTTCTTGCCGTTGAGCGTCTGCGGGACCTCGTCCACGAGCAGGAACCGGTTCGGCACGTGCCGGGGGGACAGCTCGTCGCGCAGCCGCCGCTTCAGCTCGCCTTCGACGTCCGCCAGCCGGGCACCCTCGGCGAGCACCAGGAAGCACAGCAGCTCCCCTTCGCCGCCCGCGCCGGAGGTGTCGATGACGAGCGAGTCGGCGACCTCCTCGAAGGCCTCCACGACGCGGTAGAACTCGGCGGTGCCCATCCGGATGCCGCCGCGGTTGAGCGTGGAGTCGCTGCGGCCGTGGATGATCAGGCTGCCGCGGTCGGTGACCTCGATCCAGTCGCCGTGGCGCCACACGCCGGGGTAGGTGTCGAAGTAGGCCTCGCGCAGCCGCGACCTGTCGGGGTCGTTCCAGAAGAACACCGGCATCGTCGGCATCGGCTTGGTGAGCACCAGTTCGCCGACCTCGCCGCGCAGTTCCGCACCGTCCTCCGAGTACGACCGCACCGCGGCCCCGAGCAGCGCGCAGGAGATCTCGCCGAGCCACACCGGCACGTCCGGCGCCGCACCCACGATCGCGGTGCACAGGTCCGTCCCGCCGGAGACGCTGGCGATCTGCACGTCCGCGCCCACGTGCTCGGCGATCCAGCGGAACCCGTCGACGCTCAGCGGGGAACCGGTGGAGCCGACGGTGCGCAGCGCGCCCAGGTCGTGGTGCTCGGCGGGCCGCAGCTCCTTCTTCAGGCAGCTCTGCACGAACGGCGCCGAGGTGCCGAAGTAGGTGACCCGGTGCCGTTCCGCCAGGTCCCACAGCACGTCCAGCGACGGGTGCCCGGGGCTGCCGTCGAACAGCAGCAGCCGGGTGCCGGTGAGCAGGCCGCCGACGAGGAAGTTCCACATCATCCAGCCGGTGGTGGTGAACCACAGGAACGTGTCGCCGGGCCCGAGGTCGGCGTGCAGCCCGATCGCCTTGAGCTGCTCCAGCACCATGCCGCCGTGCCCGTGCACGATGCCCTTCGGCAGCCCGGTGGTGCCGGAGGAGTACAGCACCCACAGCGGGTGGTCGAACGGCACCGGGTCGAAGGCGAGCTCGGCGCCGCGGTGCCGGTCCAGCAGGGCGGCGAAGTCCTCGGTGCCGTCGAGCCCGCCGGCGCCGACGTAGTCGACCAGCACCACCGACGCGCCGGGCAGCAGCCCGCGCAGCTCGTCCACGGTGGCGCGGATGTCGTAGGTGCGGCCGCCGTACGCGTAGCCGTCCACCGCGACCAGCACGGTCGGCTCGATCTGCACGAACCGGTCCGCGACCGCCCGCACCCCGAAGTCCGGCGAGCACGACGACCAGGTCGCGCCCAGGCTCGCCGCCGCCAGGAACGCGATCAGCGTCTCCGGGCAGTTCGGCGCCAACGCCGCCACCCGGTCACCGCGGCGCACGCCCAGCTCGACGAACGCGGCGCGCATCGCCGCGACCCGCGCGCGCAGCTCGCCGAACGTGAGCTGCGAGCCTGCCCCGTCCTCCCGGGCGAACACGACCGCCACGTCCTCGTCGGACTTGCCGGGGCCGCCGCGCAGCGCGTGCTCGGCGTAGTTCAAGGTCGCGCCGGGGAACCACTTCGCGCCCGGCATCACCTCGGCGTCGAGCACCCGCTCGGCGCGCTCGTGGAAGGCCACGTCGAAGAAGTCCGCGATCGCGCCCCAGAAACCTTCGAGGTCCGACACCGACCAGTCCCACAGCGCCGGGTAGTCCGGCAGGTCGAGGCCGCGCTCGGTGCGCAGCCACTCGCGGAACTCGGCGAGGCGGGTGCCCGCCACCTGTTCCGCGGTGGGCCGCCACAGGACCTCGGGGTTTCGATCGGCGCCGGTGCTCGATGTCATGAGTGCTTCCTAACCCACGACCGGGCGTCGACGCCACAGCCGAACTGCTCGGTGCGCACCGCGAACAGGTTGTGCACATGCCTGTGGATGAGTTGTCCACAGGCTGTGCGCAACTCACCGCAGGTGGGTGTCCAGCCAGTTCCGCGCGCGCTGCCACGCCTCCGCGGCCGCGTCCAGGTCCGTGTCGAAGCGGTGCTCGCTGCGGGCGAAGTGCACCAGGTCCGTCGCCACCGGGGCGGTCGCCGCGGCCTCGCGGAGCTTGTCCACCTCGTCCGCCGGGATGCGCTCGTCCAGCTCGCTGTAGATGCCCAGCCACGGGCCCGCCAGCTCCCCGGCGATCTCCACCAGCGCGGGCAACCCGTCCGACAGCGGGCTCAGGATCCCGCCCCCGCCGACCGTCACCGCCGCGCCCAGGCTGCGGCTCGCCGCCACCACCAGCGCGGCCGAACCGCCGATGTCGAACCCGATGACGCCCTGCCGGTCGCCCGGCACGCCCTGGTCGGTCAGCCACACGAACGCCGCGTCCGAATCGGCCAGGATCGACTCGCCCGATAGTCGCTGCACGTGGTCCCGCACGTGCTCTTCGGCGTGGTCGTCGGAGAACTCGTCGGTGCCCTCGCGGTGGTACAGGTGCGGCGCCACGGTCAGCCAGCCTTCGTCGGCGAGGCTGCCCACCAGGGAACGCACCCGGTCGGTGACGCCGCGCGCCTCGTGCAGCACCACCAGTCCGCCGCGCACGACGTTCTCCGGCTCGGCGACGGTCATCCGGAGCTCGGTGCCGTCCGTGAGCGCGAGCGTCTCGGTCCGGGTTTCGGTCATGCCGTTCAGGTAATCAGGGATGGGTGAACAGCAGTCAACGTGATCATCCGGATGGCGGAGCCCGGTTGACACACCGTCGCCGTCGCCGCGTTCCCGCCGCCGCGCCGCCCGCTGATCTCCGCGCCCTCCCGGGCCGCGACGGGTGAGTGCGCCGCCACGTGCGGCAACGGGCCGGCAGAGCTCCACCGCGGGCCGCGCGGAACGGCACCACCGCGAGCTCGGACGTCCGCCGGCCCGCGTCGGGGGTGTGTTCGGTGTTACACCCGATCGGCGCCAACCGGTCGCCGGGCGGGGTGGAGCCCCGCGGCGCCCGCCCTTCCCGCGGTGCCGTACGGGAGCTCCCGCTCGGCCGCACGGATTCTGGGCCTCCCCGTCCAGCTCAGCGCCGCGTCACCGGTTCTACAGTGGTCGGGCGGTGCTCCCGGCGGCGAAGCGGGGGACGCCGCCCGAGCAGAGGGAGCCCCGCATGACCGTCCGCATCCGCCCCGACCTCGACCAGCTGCCCGCCTACGTCGCCGGCCGCACCGTCGCCGGATCGCTCAAGCTCGCCAGCAACGAGGTCTCCGCGGGTCCGCTGCCCGGCGTCGCCGAGGCCGTCGCCCGCGCCGCCGCCGACGCGCACCGCTACCCCGACATCGGCGCCGCCCGCCTCACCGAAGCGCTCGCCGCCCACCTCGACGTCGATCCGGGCCGCATCGCCGTCGGCTGCGGCTCCGTCGCCCTGTGCGAGCAGCTCATCCAGATCACCTGCACCGCCGAGGACACCGTCGTCTACCCCTGGCGGTCCTTCGAGGCCTACCCGATCCTCAGCCGCATCGTCGGCGCCACCGAGGTGCAGGTGCCGCTGACCGCCGAGCACGCCGTCGACCTCGACGCGATGGCCGCCGCGATCACCCCGCGGACCCGGCTGGTGTTCGTCTGCTCCCCGAACAACCCGACCGGACCGGCGCTGCGCCGCGCCGAACTGGAGCGGTTCCTCGACTCGGTGCCCTCCGACGTGCTCGTTGTCTTCGACGAGGCGTACCGCGAGTTCGTCACCGACCCCGACGTGCCGGACGGCGTCGAACTCACCGCCCGCTACGACAACGTGCTCGCGCTGCGCACCTTCTCCAAGGCCTACGGGCTCGCCGGGCTCCGCGTCGGCTACGCCATCGGGCCGGCGCACGTCGCCGAAGCGCTGCGCAAGGTGTGCATCCCGTTCAGCATCAACGCCCTCGGCCAGGCCGCCGCGATCGCCTCGCTGGCCGCGCAGGACGAGATGCGGGCCCGCTGCGCCGCGATCACCGCCGAACGGGTGCGGGTGCGCGACGAGCTGATCGCCCTCGGCCACGCCGTCCCCGAGACGCAGGCGAACTTCGTCTGGCTGCCGCTGGGCGACCGGGCCGGCGAGTTCAACGAGCACTGCCTCGCCGAACGCGTCGTGGTGCGCGCCTTCGCCGGCTCCGGCGTGCGGATCACCATCGGCGACGCCGCGGAGAACGACCTGCTGCTCGGCGCCGCGAAGTCCTTCCCGCTGCACGGCTGACGAAGCTCGATCCACCGGCCCCCGCGTTGCTACCGTGCCCGGACAGCGCGCAGATCGGGGGCCGGTGATGGCGGCGGAACACGTTCCGGGCGGAGTGCGGGCGAGCTGGCTCGTGGTGGACGCCGAGACGGCGGAAGTCCTGCGGCGGCACGAAGAACGACACCGCTTCCGCTCCGCGTCGCTGGTGAAACCGCTCATCGCGCTCGACCACCTGCGGCGCGGCGGCGAACCGTCCGCGGCCGACCGCGCGCTGCTGGAACCGATGCTGCGCTCCAGCGACGACGACGCGGCGAGCGAGCTGTGGGACCGCGGCGGCCGGGAGCGGATCGTGCACCGGACCGTCGCCGAGATCGGCCTCACCGGGACCGAGCCGCCGCGCGATCCGGACATGTGGGGCTACGTGGTGCTCACCGCCGCCGACGTCGTGCTGTCGCTCCGGCACCTGCGGACCGCGGGAGCGGCGGGCGAGTTCGTGCTGGAGCAGCTGCGGCACTTCACCCGGCACGGCACCGACGGCTTCGACCAGAGCTTCGGGCTCCCCGCGTCGGGAGCCGACGTGGACGCGCTCAAGCAGGGCTGGTCCGGGTTCGGCCTCGGTCCGAACGAGGAGCCCGCCGAACCGGCGGCCGAGCGCCGCGCCACCCCGGACGAGCGGATCGACCTGGAACGCCCGGCGATGCACACCAGCGGCCTGGTGCGCCGCGGGGATCGGCTGCTCGTCGTCGCGGTGTGCACGCTGCACCCGGCCGGAACCGGTTGGGACACCGCGGCGGGAACGATCACCGAGCTGGTCCGCTCGATCCTCGACTGACCGCTCCGCCCGTCGCACCAGGGGATCGACCGGTCCGCGAGGGCGGTGATGCCCGGCGGAGAGAGGGGGAGTACTCCGCCGGACATCCCGCGAGGTGTGACCGCCGGTCGGACCGGAACGGCCGCGGCGACCGCGCAGCCGAACCACACCGAGAGCGAATCTAGCCGCGCAGCCGGGAAAAACGCCGGGCGCAACAACCAAGATCGCACTTTCGAGTGGAAGATCCCGCCGGTTCAGCGCGCGGCCGGCCCGATCTCGTCCTGGGCGGGCGCGGCGGCCACGGCGCGGGGTTCGGCGCGGTCCTCGGCGGACTTCGCGGCGACCTCCTCCTCGCTGACCCGCTCGCCGCCGCGGCGGCGGAAGAACTGGAAGCCGGGGATGCCGACGATGGCCCGGCGCACGTCGTGGGTGACTTCGAGCAGCTCGTGGATCTCGGGGCCCACCTTGTCCAAGGTGCGCAGGATCGGCAGCACGTCGGAGAGCACGTGCTCGGTGAGCACCGGGAGTTCGTCGACCAGGCGGATCGCCGCGTCGACCTCCTTCTGCGAGAGCTCGTCGACGAACAGCTGCGCCATCGGGGCCGCTTTGCGCGCGACCGGCTCGTAGGCGGCGAGGAGTTCGTCGGCGACCGCCGCGGTCCGCTGCACGTCGCTGACGGTGCTCGCGGCGGTGGCGCTGACGGCGCCCGCGGACTCGACGATCGTCTGCGCCTCGGCGGAGATGGCGCCGGCCGCTTCGACGGTCCGTCCCGCCGCGGCGGCCACGACCTTGGCCTCGCGCAGGACCTCTTCGACTTCGTCGACGGTGCGGCTGGTGCGGGCGAGGATCTCCTCGGCCCCGTCGACGACGGTGTTCACCCTGGCCAACAGGGCCTCGACGCCGTCCACCAAGCCCAGCACCCGAGCGGGAGCGGCGGCGACGGTGGTCGCGGACTCCACCGCCCGACCGACCGTGGAGCGGGCCATTCCGAGTACGTCGCCGGGAGTGGGGATGCGGATCAACATGTCACCACTGTGCACGTGCCCGCACCTCGTCGACCACGGTGCGGGTCGGAACGAGGTGCGGGCACGGTGCGAATCGGGACGAAACCGGTCAGCCGGTCACGGCGGCGTGGCCGGCCACCGCCACCGGGCTCGGCGCGGCGGGCAGCTCGGCCGGCGAGACCTGCTCGGGAGCGCTCGGCGCGGGCGCCGGAGCGGGAGCGGGAGCGGGAGCCGGGCCGGGGCCGGGCTCGCCCGGGCCGGGGCCACCGGGGCCGCCACCGCAGTCGTCGTCGCAGCCGCCGCCGCAGGCGTCGTCGTCGCAGCCGCCGCCGTGGCCGGGCTTCTCCGGCTTCTCGTGCCCAGGCTTCTCGGGCTTCTCGTGGTCCGGCTTGTGCGACGGGTGGTCCCCGACCGGCGCGTTGGTGCAGTCACCGCTCTGCGGCGACAGGATGTTGACCACCGCACCGACGACCGCCACGTTGTTGCCGCACAGCTGGATCGGAACGAGGCTCACGTCGTTGTCGTTGCCGACGTTGATCCCGTCGTTGTCCGCGCTGTCGGCGAACGCCGGAGCGCCTGCGAGCAACAAACCAGCGGTCGCCGTGATGACACCGGCGAAGCGTGCTTTTTTGTGCACTGTCGCACTTCCTTCGTTTCGATTTCCGGGATTTCTGTGGTGGCCGGCTTTTCCCGTGGTCCGGTTCCGGCCGGCCGGTCGCGCCAGGACCTCGTTCGCCCTGCCGCCTTCCCGCCGCGTTCCGCTCCGCTGTTCGCGAGTGCTCTAGTGCAGCAGCACGAGTGTTCCCAGCGGGAGTGTGCTCAGCAGCCGTAATGCGTCCGGTGGCACTCGCACACACCCGTCGCTGGCTGCCTCGCCGAACACGGCCGGATCCGGCCAGCCGTGCAGTGCGACCGTTCCCGGTCCGCCTCCGTAGCTGTTGAACGTTTCGGAATGCGTACCGAGCGGAAGGATGATGGGGCTGAACTTGGTGACCGTTTCCTCGATCGCGGCCATCAGGTAGGTCCGGCCGCGCGGGGTGGGGGAGTCGGAGGAACCGACGCCGACGGTCCAGCTGCCGACGTTCCGGTCGCCCTCCCACACCACGAGCCGACGCGCGTCGACGTCCACGTCGACGTGGTACGGCGTGCGGGCCTGCGTGATCGGGGCGCCGTCGATGCGGATCCAGCCGGTGCTGCTGTTCGGCCGGGACGGCAGCAGGACCTGCCCCCAGCCGCCCTGCCGGGCGATCAGCGGCACCCAGGTCGGGTTGCCGAGCTGGGTGGCGGGCAGCCGCGCGAACGGGGCTCCGCCGGGGGCGTCGTGCACGGCCACGTCGTGCTCGACCCGCAGCACGACCCCGTCGGTCCCGACCTGCGGCGCGGGGTCGGCGGCGGCGCCGTCGAGGTCGCCGAAGGTGCTGGCCTCGGGGAGCCCGGTGAGGTCGACCCGGGCGGCCTGTCCGGTCGGTGCGGGGGCGGCGTGATCCGCGGCCGGAGCAGGTGGCAGCGCACCGCCCCCGCAACCGGTGAGCAACGCCGCGAGGCCACCGGCGAGCAGCGAGGATCGCGCGCGGCCGAGCGCCCGGCGGCGTGCCGGGGCGCTCGGGGCGGATCGCGTTCGCGCAGTCATGGCTCGTCCTCGGTTCCTGGCCCGGCGATGCCGGGTGCGGCGATGCGGTGGGCGAATGCCGAAAGGCATTCGGGAGGTTCTTGCCGATCGGGGGAGGCGCCGGATCGCCGGTACCGCCGATCAGGTGCCGGGCGGACGCTAACCCACCGCGTGGATCGCTCCAAACGGAAAGGTACGCGCGTGCGTGGCGGTGCCGTCCTGCGGAATTCGTTGCTGAGCAGCGAAAACCGGCGTTTCCGGTGGATCTGTCGGAAACGCCGAGAATCGGTTGCCCCACCATCGGGTAGATAAGTTCACTACTTCGAGTGACCCGTTTCGAGGGATTCGCGTGGTGCCGAACTGCCGCCGGACGAGCTCGAACGGCGAGTACCCGGTCCGGCTCGTGATCAGCGTGCTCCCGTATCCGCCGGACCGCCACCGCACGAGGGCGCGCGGTTCGAATGCCGAGCTGCCACCGGCCGCGGGATCGCGGTGCGGTGGCGACCACGATCTTCCGCCGGGCCGCCGGGCGCGGTGCGGGCGCGAGTCGGTTCTGCCGGGCCCGTACCGCTGTCTCCTCCGGCGCGGAATCGTGGCCGTGGAACGCAACGATCCCCGTCCGGAAGACGGGGATCGTTGCTGTGCGGCGGGAGGAACGGGGTCAGTCCACCCAGGGGCCGTGCTGGACCTCGACCTGGCTCGGGCCTTCGGGGTCCGACTCGTGGACCGGCTTGCAGTAGATGGCGTAGTAGTCGTCGGGGGTGTTGGGGTCGTTCTGCATCTGCTTGACCTTGTCCAGGCAGGCGTCCCCGGTGGGATAGACCGTCGGAAGGGTCTCCAGCTGCTCGGGTCCCGCGGATGCCGCGCCGGTTCCCAGCAGGGAAACGCCTGCACCGGCCACGCAGAGAGCCGCTGTCGCCAGAGCCTTGCCGAATCGCATGTGAACTCCTCTTCGAGGTAAGGGTGGGGAGCGAACGCGTCGCTGGAACCGACGCTATTCGCGGGAGAGCGCGCCGGGACCCGATCAGCCGCGCCGTCCGGGTAACCCCTCGGCGGCCACCCGAGGCGCCACCGCGGGTGACGGGGAGCACGAGCCGCGCCGAGGCCCGGAGTGCCGCGCACGGGACGGATCCCGGAACGCTGAAAACCTGCCCAGGTGCGGCAGCGGAGCATTCGAGATCACCGGTCCGCCTCGGACGCGCTCGCATTCGCACCGTCCCGCTCCACGGCCGGAGGTGCCGATTCCGCGGTCCGGCCGGGGAATCGCGAGATCAGCGTTGCCGCGACCGCGGCGGCCACCGCGGCACCGGCGGAATTGTTGAGGAAGTCCTGCGTCTCGCACACCCCTCGGTTCGTGGCCATTTGCAGCAACTCGATCGCCGCGCTGAGCCCGATCGCCGAAACGAGCACCACCAGCGGCTTGCGCGTGGCGAGGACGGCGAAGAACACCAGCGGCACGAACAGCAGCACGTTCGACAACTCGTTGGCGCCGGTCATCGAGAATCCGTTCAGCTGGCAGAACGGTTCCTCGACCACCCGCACTCCGGGCATCGACGCGTAGTCCGGCCGGGTGCGGGAGAGGGTCGCGCCCAGCACCACGCCGAGGCTGGCCCCGGCGAGCACCGACGGCACCGGACGCCATCCCCACCGGCGCGCCGCCACCAGTCCCGCGGTGCTCAGCAACGCGAGCCCGACCAGCGTTCCGACGAGGATGAGCAGGTTCGACAACGCGCCCACGACGGACCAGAAAACCGAATTCACTCCGTACAGCACAACGGCGTCTCCCATTCGTGGTCGATTGCATGCCCGAGCGAAATTAGCGGCGGAATTCGACGATCCGGATCAGCCGCGAAGCCGGTGGTCCCGGGCCGAACGGCCGATTCAGCGGCACCGCGGCCCGCCGATCGGCCAGTGCGGCAGCGGACGCCGCCGGACCCCGCGGAAGGTGCGAAGGGGACGCGGAGCCGCGGCGCGGGCGGCGGGACGCGAAAGAGCCCGGCGGGGAATTCCTCGCCGGGCTCCACTGGTTCCCGTTGCGGAAGCGGGGGGATTCGAACCCCCGGTCCCTCTCGGGACGCTCGCTTTCAAGCTCTGAGAACGTCAGTTCGGCCGTGTTCAGCGCACCCATAACCAGGGATTCCTCAGAAATTCTGAACTTCGATGAACCCAGCTGAACCGGCGCAACTGCTACCAGGACTGCAACCACGAGGGCGGTCCGACGGGTCTGCCAGCGTCAGGAATAGCCTCTACGCATGGCCAAGCAAGGCGAGAGCGACTCGTGGGCATCGAGCCCCGGACGTCGTCGCAACATGCAGGCGAATCGCTCGCGTGACACTAAGCCGGAGCTGGCAGTGAGACGGCGGTTGCATCGGCGCGGCCTGCGGTATCGGGTCGATGCCGCACCGATTCCGGCGCTGCGACGCCGGGCAGACATTGTGTTCGCCAAGGCACGCGTCGCAGTCTTTGTCGATGGGTGCTTCTGGCACGGCTGTCCTGAGCATGGCCGCAAGAGCTTCAACCACAACACCGCTTATTGGCCTACGAAGATCGCGGCCAACATGGCGCGCGACCGGGATACGGACGCCCGCCTTCGCGAGGCAGGATGGACCGTGCTGCGCTTCTGGGAGCACCAGGACGCAGACATCATCGCTAAAGACATCATCGACGTACTTCAAGCCCTGCAGAGCAGCGCTAAGCTACCGACGAGAAGTACCCCAAGCTAGGTTTGTCGAACCTGCCGATCACAAGCCCCCGGTCGAGGAAGCGGTTGAACTCCTCGCAGCTGGTTTCAGGCAGGTGGGCACAGCCGTGACAGGCCGCAAGATTGCAAGAGTCTGGTCCCTGCCCTTTCTCTCCTGCGTCCATACAGACAGGGTCTGTGGAGCACCAGCGGGCATCCTTTACAGCGTTGGCCATGACCGGCCACAGATTTTCGGGCTTGGCCATTCTCACCAAGCCGCCCATCGTGCCTTCAGAATCGCCGGTTGCGGTATAGATCAGCAAGCCTGCCATCATCCGGCCCGGCGTCTCGGAGACGTAGAGGCGTTCTCGAAGTGAGGCCGAACTATAGCCACAGGTGAAGATTAGCTCGTTGATCAGAAGGTGGGCGAGCGTGTGGATCAGCACGAAGCGCGGGCTGAGGATTCTTGGCGCGATCCCACGCAGGCGGGCAACTTCGCCGTACTGGTCGGTAATTTTCTTGGCACGGGACATCACCTCCGGTCGCTGTTCCCACATCTGCAAACTTGCAAGGTTGAGTTCCAGGTAAATTCCTTCACCTTTTACGACGTACGCTGGCAGCCAGTCATGCTCGGGGGAGAGTGTCCGACGGCGCAACAGTGCTTTGCCGACTGAGAGCTTAAGGTCGTGGTCACGTATGCGTGTGAAGCCGCGCAGTGCTCGCGTCTCGGTCAGCGTTTCGATGCGCCGGACACGCTCGAGCAGCCCAGATAGCTCGGGATGAATGCCGGGGTTTGACGAGGCTAGAAAATCATCAGTCGGGGTCTCGCGGAGCAGCTGGAACTCCGGGTACCGCCAGACATCGGTACTGGTGAGCGAATCGGCACCTTCCTCATCGCTGTTCCCGTCTTCCTCGTCCGTTCCGGCACTTGCTTGGGCTGCGCTGTCAATGCCGAACATGTCGCGGTAGCCCGCCAAGAGCTCTTCGTCGTTGTTCAGGCGGAACAGCTCGTGCGGCAGCTCGGCTCGGATCTGTTCTGCGGTCACATTTGCCCCATCCAGCCGATTCAGCATGCGGAGGATCGGCCGGACATCTGCCCGGTTCAGCAAGTCATGGAGCTCGGCGCTCACGGCGCCGACCTGCCTTGGCAAATAGATCGATGACTCGACCTTCGGAAAGTAGACGTTGCCGGCACCGCGGAGCGCACCGCGGATTGGCTCGCCACACGCCCCGGCCGACTCGGCTAGCCATGGCCGTGCTCCTTTGCAGTAGTACGGCTGGTCGGTGGAGACGAGTTGGTCGGTCAGGTAGGTGTGTTCGACCTGGTTATTGTCCCAGTGCGAGTTCGTGATTCCTTCAAGCGAGCGCTCCTTGCCACACCCCTTCGGTTTGCCCTTCGAATCGCAGACCACGACCTGGCCCTCAAGGCCGCCGCCGCCGCGTGACTCAAGTCGCAACGTTCCGCTGCAGTCGGGGCTGAGGCTTCTATGGACCCACTCTCGGAACGGGAAGTCGTCGAGGTGCCCATGGACGCAGATCGCAACAAAGGGCACCTGGGACATGCGCGGTGGCTTCCGCTTGGCGCCATCCGCATCCTGCTTGTGCTTCGGGTCTGGGCATTCGACCGGTTGCGCCATGCTGAGCGGGCTCAGTTCGAGCCGCTTGCAGTACATGCAGAACGACCATTGGGGAAACCGGAGCACTGGAACCTTGAGGTTAGTGTTCCGGGGATCGCTTTCGCGCTGACGGATCCGGTAGTCGGGTGGCAGCCGGAATTCACGCACCTGGAGGCGCTCCTCCAGACGCCAGTCCTGGACTCGGTACTCGTTTAGTTCAAGGAGCTGGGGGGAATCAATCCTGTACCAGTGGTCGAGACCGGCGGTGATCACCGAGGTGCCGTTCACCAAGATGCTCATCGCACCGACCCCGAACGGCGACACCAGCTGGGCTCGTCGAATGCTTCCTGAGCTCATTGCTCATCCTCCTCGGCTAGGGCAATTTCTTCCCGGTTGTAATCCAAGGAGATCTCTAGACGGCACTCGGCATCGACGTTACGCATGCTGGTTGGGACGTCCCACATAGTTGCCTCAGCCGTAAGGTCCGGAAGCGTTCCTGCGTACCGCATCAAGCCCTGTTTCGGATCACCTCCTCTGATGTTCGCGCTCCAATCTGTCCGTTCCCATTTCGCCCATTCCTTAGCCCGCTTCCGTTGTTCCTGCTCGAGGGTCTGAAGCTCACCGGGATCTGCGATTACTGCCCGCTCTCTGAGGAGGTCCACTGCCGCGTCATATTCCGACTCAGGAAACGGATAAACGGGCAGGGTGATCTCAGCTGACTGGCGGATGTGCGCCACTGTAGCGGCATGGAGCGCTCGCTTAAGTACGGGTGCGGCGTACGGCGTTACTGACGTCGGCTCAACTTGGGCATAGAGCTGCTCGTGGTATGTGCGGAAACGCTCGTAGTGGCTACGGTCCCTTGGCTTGGCCGCACCGTAGATCGTAAGCACCAGGCCCGGGCTTCGGTCTGGTCGACGGCCCACCCGGCCGCTGACCTGGATGTACTGTGCTGTGGTCTTAGGCTGGCCGACGATGGTCATCAGGCCGAGCCGGTCAATGTCGACACCGACCTCGATGATGTTCGAGGCCAGGCAGATGTCGACGCAGCCGGGATCGCCATATGCGATCTGCAATTGTTCGATAGCCTTGGGGATGTCGTCACTACGCCGACGACTGGTGAGTTCCATTGGGATTCTCGGCCACCTCGGCGACTTGAGGTCTTCCCGTCGACGCAATCCAGCCAGGTAGTCCGGAATGTCGGACTGGATCAGTGATACCGTATTGCCCAGCTCCCGAAGGCTATTTAGGAAGTTCAAATTGGTCCAGTAGCCGTCCTTGTCGGCATCAGGGATATCGACTGCACCCTGGAGTGTTGCTGCTGCAACCCGCACTTGGACCGTCTGCGTAGATCCGAGCGAGGCGCTCAAGATGCCGAGATAGCGCCTCCCCGGCTCGGGCTCACCGTTCTCCAGCAGAGCAGGTTCGGCAAAGAATGAGTGGCCCTCCGTCAATCCGTGCGGTGGAAAGAGCGCGACTTGCGCGCGGCCGAACAGTCCACGGACCTGGTCCTCGTAACGCCGAATCGTCGCTGTCGCGGCGATGATCTTCGGTGGAAGGGGTTCTTCGTTCCGCTTATCAGTACAAAGGTCATCGATAACAGGCTCATAGAGGCCGACCATCGAGCCGAGTGGCCCAGAAATTAGGTGCAGCTCGTCCTGAATGATCAATCCGGGAGGCGAGAATCGCCGAGAACCGTCGTCGGCCAATCCGAAGATGGCTCTGGCTTCCGGGCGCCATGCCATCATTGCAAACTTGTCGACCGTACCGATCACAATCGATGGGCGACTGTCATAGATGTCCTGGTCGACCACATGCACAGGCAACTTACGTCTGCCACCGAATCGGCAGGCGCGATCCGCACAACGGAACTCGACCTTCTTTCCAACTGGCTCGTAGCCGATAATGTCCTGCCCACGACCGGGCTTCCGCTTGGGCCCCATTTCGGTGCCGCACCACGGACAGCGCAGCAACAGAAATTTGTTCTGAGCTGAGTTGTGACTTGCTAGCTGGCGCAGGTTCTCACGGGCTTGGTCCCAGTTGTTGGGGGTCGAAGAACCGCCCAACCAGATGCCAATACCGAATGGCATCGTACCGAGTTCGTCCTCGTTTCGTGAGCGGATGTCCTCCAGCACGCACACAAGCGCGGCCGCCCGCAGGAACTGCTGCGAGGTCAGGAGTCTCAGGGTGTACCGCATGAGCGTGTCGGTGCCCGCGTCGTCCTTCTTGCGAAGACGACGGGCGAGCAGGCTGACTGCAGCGGCGCCGAGGTACGCCTCGGTCTTACCCCCACCGGTCGGGAAGAAGATGAGGTCGACGATCGAGCGGGTGGACTGTGTCCGATCGATGAGCTCCGGGAGACTGGCCAGCAGGAAGGCGATCTGGAACGGTCGCCAGTTGCCTTTGCCTGGGACCGGTGTCGGCGTCGGATGGCTCCCTGTGACGACCAGTCGACCGTCCCGATGGCGCTCAACTGGGCGCCTTTCGAAACTTGATCGCAACTGCTGGAAGAGCATGGCTTCGTTAGCGAGCCGAAATGCCCGTTTCGCTGTCGGATCGGTCGTCACCAGCTGCCAACCCGCGCGCATCCGGTCGAGCGCGAGCTGAGCCTGATCCATGTGGCGCAACGCTGCCTGGTGGAACTTCTGAGGCAGATCGTCGATCTCGGCCTTACGAGCCTCAATCCATTCGCGGTACAGCCGCAGTACGGTTTCGACTTGCACCCGACCGGCATCGGTTCCGTTCGCCAGTTCCTCCATGCTGACAGTCACCGGCTGACGGGTGCCATCGGACGCGGTCATATAGACGTTCGGTGTCAGGCTGACAACCTCATGCGCAGGCAGGGGCTCGGCCCAGACCTCAGTTGCGAGGCTTTGTCCCGAGAGTGTCTTCCAGTCGGCCGCACATCCATGACCGATGGCGTAAGTTAGCCGGTCCCGGTAGAGCAAAGCGATCGATTGTTCTTCGGGGTCCGGCTCGTGCTGTTCGACATCCGGGTAAGCCGTAATCCGTATCCCTCCGTCTGGTTGTGCTCGGAAGGTCATCTGAAACAGAGCTGAGGAGGGGCCTGACCCTGGCGTCGTGTTGAGCGCCGCCATGGTGATCAGCCGCTCCGTCGAGTCTGCCGCTCGGCCAGGGAGTCTGCGACTGAAAACCTGCAGCGTCGGGGTGACTCGGAGTTCCCCGATCGGCTTAAGCGAAACATTCTTTCGGTTGTTAGTAGCGTCAAGCAGCGTTCGCCCAGGGATTCGGCCGGTCAACTCAAAAGGACGGCGGACCCACCAGATGCGCGGGCGGTGAAGCCCTGCCCAGGTGACGGATATGCGGTCGTAGTATGCGCCCTTGATGGTCACAGCGAGCGAGCCCTCCGAGGGCACCTCGCACTGGAACGAGATGGCCATGGCGGAGGGTTTGAACTTGTTGGCGTCCGTTAGGTCGAAGTCGTCAGAGTCAGCTTCACCGCTTAACGCAATGGTGTCCTTAACCTCGAGTTGAGGTCCAAGTTGGGGTAGGAACTCGTCGTTCTCGCTTAGTCCCGTGACGCCGGTTGTCTCGTCGTCGGCCTCTTCGGACTGGAGATCTTCATGATTGGCCTGGATAACCGTGCCATGGTCGGCGGCGCCTCCAAAGAGAACTCCAACGCCATAGCGGTGGAGTGGATCGCCTCCGGTCAAGATCTCTTGCCCAGTGCTGGCATCGTGCCAGAGGCCGTAGCTGTCCTCGCGCTTATCGAAGTGATAGGTGCCCGAGGAGCAGTCAAGCGGCTTGCCACGAAAAAGCTCATCTGGCGGCGGCCCGAATAGTTCACGCCGAACTGCGGCCTCCATGATGGCGCGGCCCTCGACACCTGTCATGGTTTCCCTCCGTAGGTGGCGCGAAATGTCTGAGTCTCAATTAGCGCGACCAGGCGGTCTGTTGCGCGGGTCATTCCGACATAAAGCAGTGCCTCGAAATTGAGTCCTGCCCCTTCGTCAAGATCGGTGATGATAACTGCCGGGGATTCCAATCCCTTGAAAGCGTGGATCGTGCTAAAGCGCAGCTGACTGCTTCTGGGGGCTTGCCCATCGGCTGGTCGCAGGATCTGGCGCAGCCACTGATCTTTAGTTGTTTCAGCGGTTGAACCGCTTCTAAGCGGGCTGAGAACAATCATCTCGTCCAAGCCAAATCCGTCCTCGCGTAGAGTCCGCACGGCATCGGCTAGCAAGGTCGACTGATCCTGCCCCCTCTGAACAGGTATGAACTCCGGATCAACGCCATCATCAGGGCGCCGGAACCGGCGATAACCAGGGACCATGTGGCTCAGTTTCTTCACCACCGTGCCTATTCGTGGCAAGTTCCTGCAGTTCACATTCAGGGCGAAGGTGGCCAATCCGTGGATTCGCTCGCTCAGTAACGCGCGGCCGTCGCCGCTCTCATAGATTGCTTGACGCTCAAAGTCGCCGAACAACACCACTCGGCCACCCTTGAGACCGTCCTTCACCAGCAGGTCGAGTACATCGAGCATCGGATTTCGTGCCAGGTCTTGGACCTCGTCGACAATGAGGAAGTCCGCAGCCTCTGTCTCCCCATGATCGAGCAGTGCTTCCACTGTGAGGTCTGGCAGTTGGGTTTCCCAGAACTGCGGTCCCGTCTCTATCGGCGTCTGAACACCGCTCAGGCGAAGGGCCTCCTGATGGAAGGTGCCGACACGAAGCCCCTCGATATCAGCCATTTCCCGTTTGAGCCGCTGCCCGAGGAGACGATTGAAGCAGATCAGGCGCCCCGTACGTCCGAGTTCGATCTCACGGCGCGCAGCCTCCATCGCCAGCCAAGTTTTGCCGCACCCGGCCGGACCCGAGAACATTACTGCCCGGTTATGTTGCATGCTGTCAAGCGCATCATATTGCTCGTCTATGAAGGCCGCGAGCTGGTTTTCTCGTACTCGCCTGATGTCGCCTGGCACAATCGCAGCCTCAAATTTTGGCCGAAGGACACTCGCGATCCGGTTGGCTGTGTCCTCATCAAGTCCGACGGCGCCAGGGGTAAAGCCTCGGATGCGACTCCCTAAGTGCTCGGTGCCAGCCGCAAGAGCTCGGGAAACCGCGCCCGCAGCGTTCGCCTTGAGGTCTTCCGAATCGAGCAGTTGCCAACTGTGCCACTCCGGGTTATGCGGCAGCTTCGCCCGGGCGCGGACGTGTGTGAACCACACGGCGTCGAGCACTGGCACAGACCGCAGATTCACATCATGGGACCGGAGGTAGTCCTTGATGCTGTGCATGGCTTCGTTTACCTGTTGGAATGGCCCGCGACTGGTGGGCGCCTGGGAGCCGAGCTTCCATCGCCCATCGGGCAAGCGCTTAACTGAAGAGTGGGACTTGACCTCGATGACCAGGACCCCATGGTTTGGCACGACCACGACGAAGTCGGCTTCACCTTGAACCTGCCGGACGTGCGAGGCGATCGCGAGTGAATGGAGCACAATCCAGTCGCCGGTCTCCGGGCTGGTAGCGAGAGCTTCGAAGACCGCACTCTCTCCGGGCGGCGCATCCTCTGGGCAGTACGGAGGCATCATTCGAGCCACTTGGCACTCCGATCCGGATGTAGTACGCGCGCCTCATGGCGGGCGATGACCTCGACGTGTGGTGAGATGCTGAGAACGCGCGTCGCGATGACTCCGCGGAAGCCCGGTGACTTCAACTCAAGCCGGAGGTGACCGTTGCGTTCAAGAAGTGACATGTCGGCTGCTGCGACCACTTCCTCGAGCTGGTCAGCGATGTCGGCGATGGCCTGTGCTCGCTTGCGGCGCATAACCGTCGCCAAGTCGTACGCTGGGTGGAAATCGATTCCAAGCCACCGGAGAAGTCTCTCGAAATCTTGGTCGCTGCGGGGGCGCGCGAGCATCGGTTCGGTCCAAGCCTCGGCACGGTAGGAACTCTTCACACCGGCGTCTGCAAGTTTGCGGACAACGTGGGTTCGACCGTGCTTATTAAGTTGCTCCCGCAAGGCACCCTTCCACTTTGCTTGCGACTCCTCCACAACCTTTGCCTGCGATCCCATCAGCATCAGTGCAGCTGCGTACAGTGCTTGTCGTTCGGTTTCACCGTCTCGGAGTAGTAGGTAAGTGCCTGGACGGACGTCTTCAATGTCGACATTCATGATCCGCCCCCCACCGGGCTGGGACGGGTCTACGGTGCGGATCCAATCGCCATCGTCTTCGAGCCACGTACCGTAGGCCCCGCTCAACAGCACACGCCGGGCAGTGACCTCCTCAGTCCCGGGCTCTCTGCGCGCTTTCGGCCCCGGGGGAACCCAACTGGCCTGCGGAAGCAATTCAGCTTCGTCGACTGAGTTTGCTGTCGGCGGCGAGCTCGGCTCGGTTGCATGCCCTGTCAGGAAGGGCCGCCCGGTAACTATAACGGCACCTTCAGCTCGCTCAGCGAGCACCGAACACGGCAGCGAACGGTCGCCAAACCACTCGGGGAAGACGAAGTTCAATGCCTCGGTTAAAGGCGCGTTCACTAGCGATGCTGGGAAGAATCGTGGTGGACCAACTGCATACCCGTACTCGACGAACAACTGCTCGCGAATGAGTTGACTGACGCTCCTTACCCGGTAGCCGAGCTGACCGAGCCAGCTTTCCAGACCTGCCACAGCCGACCCGCTCACTGCGATAACGACACAGTCTTCAGCATTCGCTTCTTGGATGAGCTCCAGGAGCACGCCGCCCGTGGCGATATCGGTTGCTGCCACTGACTCAGCGGCAGCAACTAGTTCGTCAAGGGCGTGCTGTGCCTGAGAACCAAAACCGGACCGCACGCGAACTGCTTCGGCTCTCACTTCAACGACAGCTTGCCGGAGAGCAGCGTTGACTTGAACGGGCGGAGGCTGCGTTAGTAGCCTCCAACGCAGAGCTTTTGCCGCACCGAGCAAATTATCTAAGAGTCCCGAGCTGTCATCGCGCGCGAGTAACAGTACATTCCGAATAGCATTGTTGAATCGCGCCCCTAGCGGATCCCTGACTATATCGAGCTCGACGCCGTTCCGAAGGAGCGTAGCCGAGCGTTCATGCCGTGCGGCAACTACTTCAATCCGATTCATAGCGGCACCGCAAATCCGAGCGCCTCGACGCCTGCCGGAGGCTTCCAATTCAGTTCACGCTCGAGCGGGACTGGTTCCCCTCTTGTATTGCGATAGTTCATCACCCTTTCCGAGGCTGATTCATCTACAACACTGCGGTCCAGAATCGAAATTACAACGTCAGACTCGATCGCGGGTAGGTGTTTCGTCGCCGCCGCGCCGTCCAGCACCACGGCGCGGACCTCCGAAGGCGGTGGTTCCTCTTCGAGCTGCGACGCTGCCCAAAGTTGCGTTGACCACGTTGCGGCTCGCGGGTACTCAGGAAGAAGAAGATTCGCGATCCGCTCACGCTCGTAACCGATACCAAGGAATGCCGTGAGGTCCTCGCGCAGCCACTTTAGCGTCCCGATCAACGCCAGGTCTTTCGGTGGAGCACACAGCCGCGCTGCCCAACCGCTGTCTAGCCCGGTCAGCCTGCTGATCACCCCCGGCTCGGGTGCAGATTGAGTGCGAGGCACCTCCAGCGAGTCGAGCGGGACCAGCGCACGTAGCTTGTCAATCTGCCACTCGCTGCCAAACCGGGCGCGATCCTTGTCGACATTGATGCCGCCGAAGCGCTCGGTCAGCACCTTGTTCGGGGTGACGACCCGCGCTGGCGCGTGGATCGGCATCGTGGCGATGACCTCACGGACAGGTCGGATACTTGGCGCAGCAGCCGCCGACATCCATCCACAGCCGGTCAGCACCGCGGCGAAGTCGCGGATCGGCACCGAGAGCGCGACCACTAGCTGGGTCTCTGGATGTTCCCTAGACCAGCGCGCAGCCATGCGGCCGAGCATTACGAACTTGCCGATCCAATCGGCCGCAAGCACAGGCCCGGTGTCGTCCTGTGCAAGCGTCATGTACGTCGGGACACGACGCTGCCCCGTTCCCACCGCTACCACCCCTGCCATGTTCAAACCTCGGCAGCTGCAATATCAGGGCATTATGGGATGCTTCCCATGAGATTGACTTCTCTAGGCGAAATCTCGGATGCCTGCGAACCTTCCACTCCCGTGGATGACCTGGTCATGCGTTCGGGTCGCCACGCGTGTAGTCCCTTCTGTGAGGCGTTAGCGAGCGCTTCAATAATCGCGTCGGCAAGCGCCCGGGCTAGGGGCGGGGGTACAGCATTCGAGACCTGTTCAACCTGGGCAGAGAGAGTTCCATCAAGTACGAACTCGTGCGGGAAACCTTGAAGAAGCATGGCTTCGTAGATACTCAGGCGCCGACGCCCCTCGGGGTGAACGTGAATCTCCCGATGCCCGTATGCGACAGTTGGGCTGGGTTTGTCCCAATCCAAACGACGGAAACTCCTGCCAGCCCGACTGGCCCCGTCAGGCTCTGAGAATCGCTTAGATACAGGACGCATCGTCCAGTGGTTCTCATGATGAGGAATCTCCGCCGCCGTAATTTGCCGCGAGAAGTAGGCTGGATCCGGAAGGGACCCGATCACACCACGAACGGTAAGGTTTTTGCCTTCCGTAGTCTTGCGAGGGCGAAAAAGTTCCGCTGCGTCTGAACTCCGAAATCCCGAGATGATCACACGATTTCGCGTTTGCGCAACTCCATAGTCCAGTGCTGAATACTCGTCAACACTCGCCATCAGGCCGATCTCTTTGAACTTCGACAGGATTCCACTGAAAACGACAGAGTGCTTTGCGTCCTTAATTCCTAGAACATTCTCGAAAAGGACGAATTCAACTGTGTACTTTTCCTGTAGTGCCTCGACTATATGAAGGTACAGCAGAGGGAGCCGATTCCTTGGATCGTTCGCTGCACTGCCACTGTTTGAGCGGGAGAATCCTTGACACGGTGGTCCGCCAATGACGCCGATCTTATCGCCCGGTTCCAAGACGCCCTCAAGGTGCTCCAGCACCCCCTTGGGGCCGAGTTCCTCGAGGTCGGCCGCGAGCGACATCGTGCCCTTGAAGTTGCGCCTATGGGTCTGGATGGAAGCAAAAGACCTGTCCACTGCAAACTTGAGCGAGAAGCCTGCTTCACGAAAACCGAGGTCAAGACCGCCGGCGCCAGAGAAGAGACTTACGATCTTAGGCAACGCCATGCTGACTCCCGTCCACGTGCGCTCGCGCAGCGGTCAGGCTGACGGCGCCTTCTTTCTCCATGCCCCACCATCGCCGCATACTGAACGCGGTCCACGCGCTCACTCTAGTGATCAACAGCGCTGACTGTAACGGAGGTCGGCGACGTTTTGTGGAGAACACCTGGATTGGCGCGGCAGCTGAGGTCATCTCGATGCGCCCGGTCCGAGGGAAGGTTGGGCACCTTGTGCATCGTCAACCGCGACGCCGTGCCGCTCACGGCCCCGCCGAGGTCGCTGCTGCGCACGATAGACCGCCCGGTCAGAGCGCTGTAGAACTTGCCCTGTTGCTCTGGTCGTCAAAGTCGCGAGGATCACGCGAACTGACGCGACATGCCACTTGTCACCCCAGATGGCCTGGCGACTGACGCCTCGAAATGTGTTGGATGTCCTGTGTGGGCGCCCTCGCTGGAGTCAGGCTGCAGTGACGTAGGTGCCCATGCCGTTGACGACGGTGAGTAGGCCGGCTTCTTGGAGGTGGCGGATGGCCTTGGTGGCGGTGACCTTGGTGACGCCGTAGATCTCGGCGAGTTCGGGTCCGGAGGGGAGGCGCTGGCCTGGGGAGAGTTCGCCGGATTCGATGTCGGCTCGGAGGTCGTCGGCGATCTGGGACCAGACGTAGACCGGCAGGTCCCGGTTGATCCTGTCTGCGCGGCTCTCCCAGCTCATAACCCGACGCTATGCAGGAGGAGGAAGCTACGCCTGATGAGATGAACCCATAGGTACGTGTAGGTAGCTGCACTTTTGCTTATGGAAGTGACCCAGGCCGAGGAGCCGAAAGCGGTCTTCGTTGACGGCCGACGCTGGCTCGTGTGCCCGGTCGCCGGTCCTGACTGCTTCCGTGTCGTGGCCGACCTCGGGCGCATCGCTGTCGACGCGGTCGAGTTCCACGCGGAGAACCATCACTTGGGAAGGCGCTGTTCCTGCTGTGGCCGATGACCGCTTGGCCGTCGAAGGGCGGGGAGTCGCCATTCGACGTGCGATAACGCCCCGAGAGGCGATCTCACAGGGCGTTGAGATCGCCACAGCGGCGATGAAAGGCCTTGCCCGGTGTCCAGGCAAGGGCGGAGGTGCGGTGTGAACTGGTCAGCCGGTGCCGTGAAGCAGTCGTTCGAGGTCTTCGGCCGGCGCCGCGCACCGGAAGCCGGTGTCGTCGTCGCACATGGTCTCGTTGGCGTCGTTGAACTGCGACGGGACCGCGCGGTCGAACTGGCTCGTCCAGGCTCCGCCCTTGAGCTCGCGCCGTCCGGGCGTGGACTGGGTGTCGAGCCATTCCCAGACGTTGCCGCACATGTCGTAGACGCCGTAGGGGCTGGTCCCGGACTGGTAGCAGTCGACGGCCGTCGTGGTGCCGACGCCGTTCTCGCGGACGTTGCACTTGGCCGGCGTCGGCTGGTCGCCCCACGGGTAGGTCGCACCGCGGGTTCCTCTGGCGGCCTTCTCCCACTGCTGCGCGGTTGGGAGCGTCTTGCCCGCCCACTTCGCGTAGGCGGCGGCGTCCTTCCAGGTCACCCACACCACGGGGTGGTTGGCCAGTTCCTTCGGGAAGGTGCCGTTTTCCCAGTGCTGCGGCGGCTGGTGCCCAGTGGCGGCGACGAACTGGGCGTAGTCGGCGTTGCTGACCAGGTAGATGTCGATGTAGTACGACGGCACCCACAGGGGCGTGTTGCTCGGGCCGGACTGGTAGATGCTGCCGTCCACCTTGACCATCGAGCTGCCGGTGAGCGGGTGGCGAACCTGGCTGCTCCCAATCGGTTCGATGGTCTCGGCGCCGGAGATCTCCGCACCGCCGGTAAGGCCCTTGAACCGGGCTTTGGTGTCCGGGTCGGACATCCGCAAGGCCGTGTCCAGGATCGCCTGGTTGACCGGGATCGGGGTGACATCTGAGCCTTTGGCTTCCCACTTCGAGATGTTGCGCTCACTCACGCCCAGGTGGGCAGCGAACTCCCGAAGACTCAGCCGCATCGCGGTGCGGAGAGCCTTGATCTCGGTCCCCGTCCAAACCTGCACATTCGCCACTTGCCAGCTCCCCTGTCACGACTTCCGCAGGGAAGCCTAAAGGTCATGCCCGCGTGGCTACACCCTTTCGCCTGGGATGTCTGCGTACAGCCCGCGCAGCTCGTCAAGAACGGGGTGTTCCTTGGGCCATTCGTTGCTCTCAACGGCGGAGACCACCCGGAGGCCGGTGGCGGCGTTCGTCGCGAAAACGGCGTCCATCTCGTTCAGGTCGGAGAGCGTCACCGGCTCCACAACCACCGACTCGTCGAACTCCTGCTGAAGCAGGGTCATGGTGACCCCGGACAGGTACTCGGCCTTGGGCCAGATGATCTGTCCATCTCGGACGAAGCCGATGTTCGAGGTCGCGATCTCGCTGATGGTGCCGTTGGGGTTGAGAAACAGCACGTCATCGAAGCCGTCGCGCTGGGCGATGCGGCGCCGGCGGAGCGCGGCGTACAGGCCGATGTGCTTCACCGGCGGATCATCGCGAACGTAGGAGATCGCTCGAAGCCGCAGCGGTGACGCGATGCCCGGAGAGGCCTCACGCGTGGTCACGAGAACGTGCGGTTCGGCGTCTTGGCCGATCGTGCCGAGGCTGAGCGCGGGGTCATAGATCGTCACGCGGGCCGTCGTCAGAGCCGGCGCGTCTTCGAGCGCCAGGCGGACGAAGTGCCGGACGCGGTCGACGTCCAGGTCGACGTCGAAGAGCTGGCGGCAGTCACGCAAGAGCCGCTGCATGTGGTGGGACAGGCCGCGTACGCGCCCCTCCTCAACCCTCATCGACGTGAAGTGGCCGTAGTTCGTCAAGGCCAGGGTCTTGACCTGCTCCATGTCGGGCGGCGTGCCGTTGAGCTGCATGGGGACCAGCTTGGCAGCTGACCGGCCAATTCTGAACTTCAACGGAACCGGAGTGCAGCACGAGTTCAGGGGCACCGGTTCAGCACGGGTTCAGTGTAGGGCGTTCGAGGACAGTTCTTTGCAGCTCGCTGAGACCGCAATCTGGATATGTCAGCGGAACGGGCAAGCGAAAAGCCCTCAGCGAGAAGGAGAAAGTCATGGCGAAGCAGGCCTTCCCCGGAGTCCAGACCGGCGGCATCATGCCCAAGCTCATCGGCGCGGCCGTCACCTTCGCGGTCCTGGTCCTCATCGTGAAGCACCCTGCCGAGTCGGCGGTGTGGGTCAAGGGCGCGTTCGAGCTCTTCATCGCCCTCGTCAACGGCATGGCCCAGTTCTTCCAGGGACTCATGGCATGACGGCGCCGACCACGAAGCGGTCCGCGCTACTCGTCCCGGACTCGGCTGATGAGGTCGTCAAGCCGCCCCTCCAGGGCGTTGATAGCGGCGTCCGCCTGCTGAACCGTCTTGCGAAGCTCGGTCAGCTCCGAGCGTGTGCGGGTGAGTTCCGCAGCCACGTCGACCTGCTCCGAAGGCTCCCGGACGTAGGCGCCGGCGTTGGTCCGGATCGTGACCACGCCGGCGTCCCGGAGCAGGCGCACGGCAGCCAGCGCGGTGTTGACCGCAACCTCGTACTCCTCCGCGAGCAGGCGATATGTCGGCAGCTGGGCACCCGGGGCGAATTCGCCGGCGTCGATCCGCCCCTGTAGGGCGTCCGCCACACGCCGACTAGCTGGGCGCTTGTCCTCGTGCGCGTCGTCAGTAGCCACGTGATCAGCGTACTCGGCATGTCTTGAGACATGGGTTGACAGCTCATCCCGCGCGCCCTAATGTTTCGCGACAGATAAATATCTTAAGACATCAGGAGGTAGCAATGCCTTACCAGGGCTACGGGTCCCTTGGAGCCGAGCTGGCCAACTGCGAGGCCGAACTGAGCGAGTTCGAGCAGGAGGCGGTGCAGGACTACTGGGCGCAGGTCATCGCCGACGAGCTGGGCGAGCTGCCCGTGGCGCCCTTCGTCTGGTCGGAGCTGGGCGCGGGGGAGCGCACGCGGCTGCGGCGCTACGAGCGTCGCGAGGCCGGCGCGGTGCTGCGGCTGATCACGACCGAGGCGGACTCCGGGGAGGCGGCGTGAACGGGTTGCTGAATTGGCTGTTGTCCGGGCGGCGGGTGCCGCGGTTTTCGACCGAGGACGGCTCCAGGGGTGCCAGGCGGCGGCGTGAGCTGACCTGCCCGGAGCACAAGCCGAGCAGTGGTGAGCAGGTCAGTGAGGTGTCGGTGCGGTGGACCTGCGACTGCGGTGCCTATCGCTTCGAGATCGACGCGCCTCCGCCGCACGTCGATGAGGTCCCCACGGCGGCGTATCTGGAGATGGAGCGTAGGGGCCTTCAAGGGAAGAAGGGGCCGTGGCGTTCCCAGATCACCGGCAAGCCCCTGCTGGTCAAGCGCACCGAACCGGCCGACGAACCGGCGGTCGAGGCGTGCGCGTCGGAGCGGGCGGAGCGCGAGCTGCGCTGCGACCGCAAGGCCCGGGAGTACGTCAAGCGGTACGGGCCGAATGCGGCGCGGGATGAGGCCTACTGGGCCGATCAGAACAACGACGCCTGGATGGCTGAGGCCCTGTTCCGGGCTGCCGATCGTGTCGACGGCGGCGAGACCACCTGGCCTTTTTGATGCACCCGACCCAGCAGGCCAGTCGCCAAACCAACTGCTGGGCCGGGTCTCCCACCGATCACGAAACCGTTAGGAGATCTCTGATGCTACGGATCACCGCTAGCCCCCGTGGGGGTGCGCGATGACTACCGCGAACAGCTCGTACCCCGTGCCAGTCGCCGAGCTGCTGCCGCAGGCACGCCACCTGGTCACGCAGTTGGGGCGTACGCCGAGCCGGAACCAGTTGATGGCTGAGCTGCGGATCGGGGCGCCGAAGGCCCGCGAGATCCTGGAGCGCTTGGCCGCCGAGCAGCCGGTGAAGGCTTCCAACCCGGCCGGTCTGCACGTGGTCACCGACCCCACCCCGGCCGAAACCGAACCCACCGAGACCCACGACAACGAACCCACCGAGGCCGAGCCTGAGACCGCCGACGTGGAACCGGTCGCCGAGTCTGAGCCAGTTTCTGCCGAACAGTCGGAGCCGGTGCGTGAGGTCGAGTCTGAGCCGATCACCACGGCCGCAGACCCGGCTAAACCCGCCGACGATCAGGCGCCGAGGCCGGTGGCGGTGTGGCCGGTGATGCTGCTGGCTTTGCCCGCGTTCGTGGCGATCTGGTCCGGGTGGGTCGGACTCGGCCAGCTCACCGGGTTCGGCATCGTGCACCCGCTGCCGGGGATCGCGGACGCGTTCGCCATCAACACGGCGATCACGCTCCCGATCGGAGTGGAGACCTACGCCGCCTACGCCTTGCGGGTCTGGCTGTCCGGCCAGGTTCCGGCCCGTGCCCGGCGGTTTGCGAAGTACTCCGCGCTCGGCTCGCTCGGGCTGGGGGCGTTGGGGCAGATCGCGTTCCACCTGATGAAGGCCGCCGGCATGACCTCCGCGCCCTGGCTCATCACCGCCGCCGTGGCGTGCCTGCCCGTCGCCGTGCTCGGCATGGGCGCCGGCCTGGCCCACCTGATCAAAGACACCCACCGGGAGGTGCAGCGATGACCGAACAGCCGAACACCCCCAAGCCCGAGGACAACGAGCACCAGGCCGACGAGCAGGCCGCGCGGGTGCTGCGCTTCCCCTCCGAACGCCTCTAGTCCGACCAGGCCGAGGCCGACGGCCAGGTGGTCGACGGGGAGTTGGTCGAGGAGGACCAGGCCCCGCAGGTCGACCAGGCCCAGCCCGCTGGGGATGGGGCGAGTCTGGTTCGCCGTGAGAAGCGCGAACCGGTCCTGCCCCGGTGGGCGAGCAGCGTTGAGGAGTTCCGGGAGACCGCGAAGTGGGCGGTGGGCTACGCCGGCCACACCCTGGCCTTCCACGCGGTACGCTGCCCGGTCTACATCGCCCGCATCCTCATCCGCGTTCCGCAAGGCACGCTGCGGCTGCTCCGCGGGTTCCTGCGGTGGGTGACCGACGCCGAAGGCCGCCCGGTTCGGCACGCTGCCGCTGACCGCGCCGACGCTGCGGAGTACCTGCGGCTGTCCGGACAGCGTGATAGCCGGGTCCGGGGCCGCATCTACGCCACCGTCGGCCTCGGGGTGGCTGCGCTTGCGGCGTTCTTCCTCGGCCGCGAGCTGCTGCCCGAGCTGATCCAGTACGCGATCGTGGCCGGCGCGCTCGGTGCGGTGGGGTGGTTGGGTGCTCCGGCGGATCAGCCGATCGCCTCCCGTGCGGTGGAGGCGACGAAGGTGCCGAAGCTGACCAGCAACGCCGTCGAAACCGCCCTCAACGCCCTGGGCATCTCCGGGATCAACCAGGCAATGGCTAAGGGCGGCGAAGGCATCGGGTTCCCCAAGCCGATCTCGCGTGACGGCAAGGGATGGCGGGCCGACATCGACCTGCCGCACGGTGTGACACCGGGCGACATCATGGACCGCCGCGAAAAACTCGCCTCCGGCCTCCGCAGGCCACTCGGGTGCGTGTGGCCCGAGGCCGACAACGCCGAGCACGCTGCGCGTCTCATCCTCTGGGTCGGTGATCAGGACATGCGCAAGGCTAAGCAGCCCGCCTGGGCACTGCGCAAGGGCGTGCGCGTGGACCTCTTCCAGCCCCAACCGTTCGGCACCGACCAGCGCGGCCGGTGGGTGGACCTGCGCCTGATGTTCACCTCGGTGGCCATCGGGGCGATCCCGCGCATGGGCAAGACCTTCGCCCTCCGCGAGCTCCTGCTCATCGCCGCACTCGACCCGCGCGCGGAGTTGCACACCTACGACCTCAAGGGCACCGGCGACCTCGACCCCCTGGAAAAGGTCACCCACGCCCACGGCGTCGGAGACGACGACGAAGAGATCGAAAAGGCTATTAGTGACCTGCGGAAACTCCGCGACGAGCTCCGCCGCCGAGCCAAGCTCATCCGGGACCTCGCCAAACAGGGTCTCGCCCCGGAGAACAAGGTCACCCCAGAGCTCGCGGGCAAGAAGAGCCTTGGGCTGCACCCGATCGTCATCGGTGTCGACGAGTGCCAAGTGTGGTTCGAGCACCCCGACCACGGCGAGGAGTTCGAAGCCATCTGCACCGACCTCGTCAAACGAGGACCCGCGCTGGGAATCATCATCATGTTGGCTACCCAGCGCCCGGACGCGAAGAGCCTGCCCACGGGGATCTCGGCGAACGTGTCGACGCGGTTCTGCCTGAAGGTACAGGGCCAGACCGAAAACGACATGGTCCTGGGCACCTCGAAGTACAAGCAGGGCGTCCGAGCGACGACGTTCGCCTGGGCGGACAAGGGCATCGGCTACCTCGTCGGCGAAGGCTCGGATGCCCAGATCGTGCGCACGGTGGCCGGTTTGGATGGTCCGGCCTCGGAGAAGGTTGCGGCCTACGCCCGCACCTTGCGCGAGCAGGCCGGAACGCTGACCGGCCACGCCACCGGCGAGGCGCCGGACGTCGACGAGTCGGTGTCCAAGAAGGACACGTTGCTCGAAGACATCCTGGCCGTGGTCGGCGAGACCGAGAAGAAGGTCTGGAACGAACGCGTCATCGCCCGCCTCTACGAGCTCAAGCCCGAGGTCTACGGCACCTACACCGAGTCGGCCGACCTCACCGCCGCGCTCAAGCGGCATGGCATCCGCACCGCCCAGGTGTGGGGCACCACCGACGACAACAAGGGCGCCAGCCGCATCGGCATCACCCGCGCCGACATCGCCCACGAAGTCGCGGAGCGTAACCGCCGTGAGGGGTCCGGCTAGCCCTCGCCGGGTCTCTAGACCTAGACGACCACGCCTCTAGGTCTAGAGACCCCGCTAGACCCCCACTCCCACTCTCACCAGCGCCCTAGTCCCTAGAGGTGCCTGGGCCAGTGCGCCCAAAAACCGCCCAGGAGGCCACCTGTGACCCCCACCGACCCCGCTAGCACCGTCCTGTTCCTCGCGCTCCTATTGGTCACTTTCGGTTACGGCGTGACGTGCTGGTTCTGGCCCTTCAAGGCCTGCCGCACCTGCCACGGCACCGGCAAACGCCGCGCCCCCTTCGGCCGCGCCCTCCGTCTCTGCCCGCCCTGCGACGGCACCGGCCTTCGCCTTCGCCCCGGCCGCCGCGTGATCAACGCCGCCCGCCGCATCCACCGCGCCAACCACCACCGCAACTGAAAGGGGCAGCCATGACCACGAACCTCACCATCGCCAGCTGGCTCGCTGCCCAGGGCATGCACGTCTTCCCGCTGCGGCCCGGCAGCAAGCGCCCGTTCGCCAACTGCCCGCACTGCAAGGCCGGCCACACCGCACCGGCCGCCTGCCGGTGCCTGACCGCCGAGCAGCCCTGCCACGGACTGCTCGCCGCCACCACCGATCACGAGCTGATCCGGCAGTGGTGGACCCGCACACCCCGCGCCGGCGTCGGCATCGCCACCGGGCCGTCCGGGCTGGTCGTGCTCGACCTCGACCGCAAGCCCAAGACACCGGCCCCGGCCGCGCACGACGTGCCCAGCCCAGTCGGCGACGGGTTGGAAGCCCTCGACGCCCTGACCATCGCCGCCAGCGTGTCCTGGCCAACCACACTCGCCATCGCCACACCCTCCGGTGGCCGGCACCTGTACTTCCGCGCCCCGGCTGGCTTGGACGTGCCCAGCGACGCCACCGGCCGAGTGGGGCATCAGATCGACGTCCGTGCTCAAGGCGGCTACGTCGTCGCTCCCGGAACCCGCATCACTACACCCCCGGAGGACGTTGCCGGCGCCTACAGCCGGATCTCAGCGACGGCTGAGATCGCCGAGCTGCCCACCTGGCTGCGAGCCCGGGTCATGCCCCCGGCCACCCCGGCACCAGCAGCTCCCAACCTCGCCGCCGAGCGGCCAGGCGCGCACGCACCGGGCTACTGGCAGCGCATCTGGGAAGGACAGCTGACCAAGGTCGAAACGGAGCCGGGGGAGCGCTGGCGCCTGGTCTACGCGGCCGCTCGCCGCCTGGCGAACCTCGCCACCCACGACACCGCCCCTTGGACGGCGACCGAGGCGATCGACGCCCTGACCGCCGCCGCCCTCCGTCGCCGGGAGCGCACGGGCAAGCCGCTCGAACCCGCCGCCGCCCGACGCAACGCCCTCCGGGGTTGGGAGCGCGGAACCCACGACGGCCCGGAATCCCTGCTGGGACGAGGCGCGGCATGACTACCACCGACATGAAGGGAGGTAGCCCGATGACGGCACCCACCACCGGCGCGGAGCTCCTGGACGAGCTCCACCAGGCGGTGACGCGCTACGTGATCCTGCCCAGCCCACAGGCCGTCGACGCCGTGGTCTTGTGGATCGCCGCGACCCACGCCCAGCCCGCGTGGGCGCATGCCCCGCGCCTGGTCATCCGCGCACCGGAGAAACGCTGCGGCAAGTCCCGGCTTCTCGACGTGGTCGAGGCTGCCTGCTACGAGCCGCTGATCACCGTCAACGCCTCGCCGTCGGCGGTGTACCGCTCGATCGACGAGGACCCGCCCACGATGCTCGTCGACGAGGCCGACACGATTTTCGGCGCCGACGCGGGCAACAACGAAGACCTGCGCGGGCTGCTCAACGCCGGACACCAGCGCAACCGTCCTGCGATCCGGTTCGACGCCAACACCCGCAAGGTCGAAGCCATCCCGACCTTCGCAATGGCCGCGTTGGCCGGCATCGGCGCCATGCCCGACACGATCGAAGACCGAGCGGTCGTGATCCGCATGCGCCGACGGGCACCGGGCGAGAAGGTCTCGCCCTTCCGGCACCGCCGCGATCGGCCGGCGCTGACCCGCCTTGCAGACCGGATCAACGGATGGTTGCGCGCTGACCTGGACAAGCTCGAAGCCGCTGAGCCGGACATGCCGCTGGAAGACCGAGCGGCCGACACCTGGGAACCACTGACCGCGCTGGCCGACCACGCCGGAGGGACGTGGCCGGAGCGAGCACGGCAAGCCGCGGTTGACCTCCTGGCCGAAGCCAACGACAGCGACCAGGGCTCGATGAAAATTCGACTGCTGGTCGACATCCGCCGTGCCTTCGCCGATCAGCAGGCCATCTCCACCAGCGACCTGCTAGGCAAGCTCAACGCCGACTTGGAAGCGCCCTGGTGCGAGTACGGACCGTTGGGCCTCAACCCCAACAAGCTCTCGAAGCTGCTGGCGGACTTCGAGATCCGCTCCAGCAACGTCCGCTTCCCAGACGGCTCCCAAGCCAAGGGTTACCGCCGCGCCGACTTCGTTGACGCCTGGGCTCGGTACTGCCCGCCGGAGTCCCCAGCCGGGGAGGCGTCCCAGCCGTCCCAAGCGTCCCAACCCAGGTCAGCGCGGGACGGCACCACCGCCCGGGACAGCTCAAGCCGTCCCACCCAGATCACCGGCCCAGTCCCTTGGGACGGCAAAAGCCGTCCCGGTACTGCAAGCCGTCCCGCGCTGACCTGCATCGGGACGGATGGGACGGCTGGGACGGCTACCCCGCACGCCACGAACAACAGGGGGGTCGCATGACCGCGAACACCGCACAGCTCGCCGCCACGCTCGCATCGCTCGCGGCCTTGCTCGCGGATCAGCAGACCGCCGAGCCACCTCAGCCCGAGCAGGCTGCCCGCGTGATGCCGGATCGAGTGCTGCTGACGGTTGAAGAAGCTGCCCAGTGCCTCGGAATTGGCCGGACGAAGACCTACGCCCTGGTCCGTGATGGCGAGCTCGAATCCGTCCAGATCGGCCGATTGCGCCGCGTGCCCAAGAACGCGATCGAGGACTACGCAGCCCGACTTGTTCAACGGCGACCGTCGAAGGCCTGAGGGAGATACCTATGGCGAAGAAGAGCAGGAACGCCAACGGCGGTTCGAGCATCCACAAAGGTTCTGACGGCTCGTGGCATGGATGGGTGAGTGTTGGAACCAAGGACAACGGACGGCCGGACCGTCGGCACGTGCGTGGCAAGACGAAAACCGAAGTAGCGGCGAAGGTCCGCAAGCTTGAACGCGAACGAGACGAAGGAAAGCTGCGCAAGGCAGGCCAGACCTGGACGGTTGCCCAGTGGCTCACGCATTGGCTGGAAACCATCGTCGCTCCGCCGGCCATCACGGAGAACGCATGGGATGCCTACGCCAACGCCGTCCGTGTGCACCTCATCCCCGGAGTCGGCGGGCACAGGCTCGACAAGTTGGAACCGGAACACCTTGAACGCCTTTACCGGAAGATGATCCAGGCCGGGGCGAAGGCGGGAAATGCGCACCAGGTTCACCGGACCATTCGTGCGGCGCTCAACGAGGCGAAGCGGCGCAAGCACATCACCGAAAACCCGGCGTCGATTGCCCGCGCGCCAAAGGTGGACGAGACCGAGGTCGAGCCGTACACGGTCGAAGAGATCAAGTGCCTGCTCGAAACCGCACAAGAGCAGCGAAACAGTGCGCGATGGGCGATCGCGTTGGCCCTTGGTCTGAGGCAGGGGGAGGTGCTTGGCCTGCAATGGTCGGACGTCGACCTTGAGGCCGGGACACTCGTTGTCCGCCGGAATCGGCTCCGGCCGAAATGGAAGCACGGTTGCGGCGAGAAGTGCGGGCGCAAGCGCGCCGGACACTGCCCGCAGCGGGTCCCGGCCAGGGAGGAGACGGCAGGGACGAAATCGCGGGCGGGGATGCGTGGCATGGGCCTTCCCGACGAGCTGGTCCAGCTGCTCAAGGAGCATCGCGACCAGCAGGAGAGGGAACGACAGCTGGCGGCCGGCATGTGGGAGGAGAGCGACTACGTGTTCACCAAGCCCAAGGGCGGCCCGCTCCATCCGCGAACGGACTACGCGCACTGGCTCCGCCTTCTGGAACGAGCCGGTGTCTCAGAGAGGCGGCTGCACGACGCCAGGCACACTGCCGCAACGGTCTTGCTCTTGCTCGGAGTCCCGGAGCGGACGGTCATGGGCGTCATGGGGTGGTCCAACACCGCGATGGCGGCCAGGTACCAGCACGTGACCGCTGCGATTCGTCGCGACGTGGCCCACAGCGTTGGGGGCCTGCTGTGGAAGTCGGCGGCAGGCGAACCCGGCTCGGAGGGCGGGGCGTCCGAGCCGTCGCGGACAGCCTGACGGGACGCAACTGCTACCAAAACTGCTACCGCGACCAAAAGGACCCGGTGGGGGAGATCCCCATCGGGTCCTGTTTGTGCTGGTCAGCTGAGCGGAAGCGGCGGGATTCGAACCCGCGGTCGGTCTCCCGACGCTCGCTTTCAAGGCGAGTGCATTCGGCCGCTCTGCCACGCTTCCAGGGCCGGAGCCTAGCCCGCTGGGACGGTTCGGGGGACAGCGGGGAGGGGCTGCGCTCAGGCGTCCGGGCGGTCGTGCAGGCGGGTGCGGAGGCGTTCGAAGACGGCGGCGAGGACCTGCTTCTCGGCGGGCTCCAGCAGGTCGATGAAGTGCTCGCGGACGCTGGCGACGTGGGTGGGTGCCGCGGTGCGCAGGACTTCGAGACCGCGGTCGGTGAGGACGGCGAGGACGCCGCGGCCGTCTTCGAGGCAGTCGTTGCGGCGCACCAGCTCGGCGTTCTCCAGCCTGCGGATCTGGTGCGAGATGCGGCTCTTGGAGTGCGCCACGTCGCGGGCGAGCTCGCTCATCCGCTGCTGCCTGCCGGGCTGCTCGGAGAGCCGGACGAGGATCTCGTAGTCGGCGATGGACAGGTTGTGCGCGGCCTGCAGCTCCCGGTTCAGCCGGTGCTCCAGCAGGGCGCTGCCCTCGATGTACGAGCGCCACGCCGCCATCTCGCCGTCGTCGAGCCAGCGGGCCTGTTCTTCGCTCCCATCGATCACGCCCACCAGGTTAGTCCGCGGTGGGCGACGGCCGGAGCGGATCGGCGGGACGGGCCGCCGCGCACCGCCTGCGCCGACCGGGACGCTGCGGGCCGCGGGACCGGATCGGCGGGCGAGCGGGCGGGCCGGGGTCCGCCCGTGCCGGATCGGGCCGAGCGGTCCACCCGGTCCGGGCGGGCCGCTCGGCCACTCGATCAGCGGACCGCGTGCTCCCCGAGCCGGGGGAGCGGTGCGGCGGCGGTGCGCTGGGCGGTGCGGCCCTGCGCGCCGTTGACGCCCGCGGTGCTCTGCGCGTACCGGCCGATGGTGTCGGCCAGCGCCTTCGAGTTCCGCTCCAGCGCCACCCGGTCCACGTTGGACAGGTCGTCCTGCGGGGTGTGGTAGTTCGGGTCGAAGGTCTGCCCGGCGGTGCCGCCCCACTTCGCGGCCTGCTCCTCGGTCTTCGTGCCGTCGCCGCCGGTGAACAGCCCGCCCGCGGGGATGCCGTTCGCGATGAACTCGCCGTAGTCCGAGCGCCCGTCGAAGTCGGTGCCCTCGGCCTCGACGCCCTGCTCGGCCAGCGCCGCCACCAGGTCCCGCTCGATGGCGCCGGAACCGTGCGGGCCGGGGCCCGCGCCGACGCCGTCCGAGTCGTCGCCGTCGTAGGCGAAGTACCCGGCGTTCGGGGAGCCGATCATGTCGAAGTTCAGGTACAGCGCGATGTCCAGCTGCTGCTCGAACCCGAGGCCCTGCACGTACTTCGTCGAGCCGACGAGACCGGATTCCTCCGCGCCCCAGAACGCGAAGCGCACCGCGTTCTCCGCGCCCGGGTTGCCGCCGAGGGCTTCCGCGGTGGCCAGCAGCCCGGCGGTGCCGCTGCCGTTGTCGTTGATGCCCGCGCCTTCGGGGACGCTGTCCAGGTGCGCCCCGGCGACCACCACGTTGTCGGTGCGGCCGCTCCGGGTCTGGGCGAGGACGTTGCGAGTGGTGATGTCCTCCAGCCGCGACTGCACGTCCAGGTGCACCTGCGCGCCGGCCTGCTCGGCGAGCCGCTGCCCGGTGGCGAGGTCGACGCCCGCGCTGGGGATCCGGGCGTCGGCCGGGTCGCCCAGGGTGCCGTTCAGCGGGCCTTCGACGTTGTTGTAGACGATCGTGCCCGCGGCGCCGAGTTCCGCGGCGACCAGCTGCTTCTCCGCGAACGTGCAGGAACCGCGCTGCACCAGCACCACCGAGCCCGCCACGTCCGCCGGGTAGTCGGTGGCTTCGCAGCCGGGCGTGTCGTCGATCGCGGCGACGGTCAGCGGTGCGGTGATCCCGCCCTGCGGCGTCGCGGGGGAGTACTCCAGCGCGCCGCCCTCGACCGGGGCGCCCGCCACGTCCAGCGCGAACGAGTCGAGGAAGAACGCCTGGTAGTCGAATTCCGGTGTGGTGACGTCGAAACCGGCCGCGCGCAGCTTGCCCGCCACGTAGTCCACGCTGGCCTCGTAGCCGGGCAGCCCGGAGGCGCGGTTCCCGTCGTGCGTGTCGGCGATGCGCTGCAGCGCGACCAGGTGCCGGTGCACCGCGTCCACCTCGACCCGGTCGCCCAGGTCGGTGGTGGCGGCGGAAGCGGGAACGGCGGCGAGCAGCATCGCGGCGAAGGTGGCGAACGCGGCGGTCGCGCGGCGACCGGGTTTCACAGCACTCATGTTCTGTTCGGCTCCCCAAGGTGAGTTCGTGACGATCAGCTTCGACAGCTCCCCCGACGGAGTCAAGAATGTCCGGATGATGGTCCTGGCGGGCGGTTTTCCCGATATTGCCGGAACGCGTCCAGGTACTACCGTCGGCACCATGCATGCCATCGCGATCCGTGAACCCGGGAATCCGGAAGTGCTGGAGTGGACCGAACAGCCCGATCCGCGGCCCGCTCCCGGCGAAGTGCTCGTCGAGGTCGCCGCGGCCGGGGTGAACCGGGCGGACCTGTCGCAGCGGCAGGGGAACTACCCGCCGCCGAAGGGCGCCAGCGAGGTCCTCGGGCTGGAGTGCTCCGGCACCGTCGCCGAGCTCGGCGAGGGCGTCACCGGCTGGCAGGTCGGCGACCAGGTGTGCGCGCTGCTGTCCGGCGGCGGCTACGCCGAACGCGTCGCGGTGCCCGCCGCGCAGCTGCTGCCGGTGCCGGACGGCGTCGACCTCCTCGACGCGGCCGGGCTGGTGGAGGTCGCGTGCACGGTGTGGTCGAACGTGGTCATGGAAGGCGGTCTCGCCGAGGGGAAGCTGCTGCTGGTGCACGGCGGTTCCGGCGGCATCGGCACCAGCGCCATCCAGATCGGCCGGGCGCTGGGCGCGCGGGTCGCCGCGACCGCGGGCGCGCCGGAGAGCATCGAGTTCTGCCGGCGGCTCGGCGCCGACCCGGTGATCAGCTACCGGGACGAGGACTTCGTGGAGGTCGTGAAGGGCCTCGGCGGGGCGGACGTGGTGCTGGACAACATGGGCGCCGCCTACCTGGACCGGAACCTCTCGGCGCTCGCCCCGGACGGGCACCTCGCCGTGATCGGCATGCAGGGCGGCCGCAAGGCCGAGCTGGACCTGGGCAAGATGCTGGTGAAGCGGCTGCACATCTCGGTGCTGGGGCTGCGCGGGCGGCCGGTGGACGGCCCGACGGGGAAGGCGGCCATCGTCGCCGACGTGCGGGAGAAGCTGTGGCCGCTGGTCGCCGCCGGGAAGGTGCTGCCGATCGTGCACGACCGCATCCCGCTGCCGGAGGCGGCGCGCGCGCACGCGCTGCTCGAAGCGGGCGGCGTGCACGGCAAGATCCTGCTCGTCCGCCCCTGACCAGGTGAGTGGCCCATTCGCCCAGTCCCGCTGGGCCGGTGGGCCGTTCAGCAGGCGCTCCCCGCCTGCCCCCGAACCCTGCCCGGCGGGTCCTTCATCGGTTTCCTGTCAGCGGCGAAGCCGCTGAGCCGCCGACCACGTATGCAGCAGGACCACCCGCGGGTTCTCAGCGGTTCCCTCGCGAGGACAGCTTTTTCCCTCGTGGCGGAGCCACTTGGGAAAAAGATCCCGCAGCGAGGGGACCGCTGAGGTTCCGCCACCCCAGTGCTACGCACAAGGAGTGGGAAGACCAGCACTCAAGTGAGAGCGGCGACCGCGCGCAGGAGTTGGTCGACCTCGTAGGTGTTCGTGTAGTGGGTGAGCCCGACGCGCACCGCGCCGCCGACCTCGCCGACGCCGAGCACGGCGAACACCCCGTGCGTGCCCGGGTCGGCGAACGCGCAGACGCCCTGCTCGGCGAGGTGCTCGATCGCGTCGACCGCCTTCACCCCGTTCACGGTGAACGCCATCGACGGCACCCGGCGCATCGCGTCCCCGATGATCATCACGTTCCGCAGTCTGCGCAGCCCGCCGGTCAGGTTCGCCAGCAGCCCCGCCTGGTAGGCCTTCACCGAGCTCAGCGAGGTCAGCAGCCGTTCCCGGCGCGGTCCCGCGGCGGCGTCGTCCAGCCCGGCCAGGTAGTCCACGGACGACACCAGACCGGCCAGCAGCGGGTAGGCGTGCGGCCCCAGCTCCAGCCGGTCCGGGCCGCGCCAGCCGGGTTCCAGGGCCGCCGACGGCAGCTGGTCGATCATCGCCGGGTCGCGGAACACCAGGGCGCCGACCGGCGGCCCGCCCCACGCGGAGGCGTTCAGCGCGAGCACGTCGGCGCCCATCGCGGTGATGTCCAGCGGCAGGAACGGTGCGGCGGCCGAGGCGTCGACGACCACGAGCGCGTCGTGCGCGGCGGCGAGCTCGGCGATCTGGCGGACGTCCGGGCGGGTGCCGACGGCGCCGGAGGCGGCGGTGACCGCGACGACCTTGGTGCGCTCGTCGATCAGGTCCTGGTACTGCCAGGCGGGCAGCTCGCAGGTCTCGATGTCCACCTCGGCCCACCGCACCTGGGTCCCGGAGCGCTGCGCGGCCCGCTGCCAGCACACCACGTTGGAGGGGTGGTCGAGCCGGGACACCACGACGCCGTCGCCGATCATCCAGCCGTCGCCGAGCCCGTCGGCGAGCCGTTGCAGCAGCACGGCGGAGTTCGGCCCGAGCACCACCCCTGCGGGGTCGGCACCCACGAGATCGGCCAGTGCGCGACGGGCTGCGTCCACGATGGCCTCGGCGCGCTGCGACGCGGGGAAGATCCCGCCAGGCCCGGAGACGGGGGCGCGCAGCGCGGTGGACACCGCGGTCGCGACCTGCTCGGGAACCTGCATGCCCGCCGGGGCGTCCAGGTGCACCCACCCGTCACCGAGCGCGGGGAACAGCCCGCGAACTGCAGCGACGTCGAACGCCATGGTCATACCGTACGGAGCGGGCCGGGCCGCACCGCCGCCGGGTGGTCCGATCCAGCGCGCCACGTGCACCCGGCGCGGCCGGACGCGGCAGGATGGTGGGCATGAACCAGAACGAGCAGGACCAGCAGCGCGAGATCTTCGTGGTGGGCGAGGGCACCCCGCTCGGCTCGGGGGCCGACCCGTCCGCCGAGGCGGTGGGCGAGCGGGAGAACGTCGGCGAGCTCGTCGAGCAGCCCGCGAAGGTGATGCGCATCGGCACCATGATCAAGCAGTTGCTGGAGGAGGTGCGGGCCGCGCCGCTGGACGAGGCGAGCCGCAGCAGGCTCAAGGAGATCCACCAGTCCTCCATCCGCGAGCTGGAGGAGGGCCTGGCGCCGGAGCTGATCGAGGAGCTGGACCGGCTGTCGCTCCCGTTCGCCCAGGAGTCCACCCCCTCCGAGTCGGAGCTGCGCATCGCGCAGGCCCAGCTCGTGGGCTGGCTGGAGGGCCTGTTCCACGGCCTGCAGACGGCGTTGTTCGCGCAGCAGATGGCCGCGCGGGCGCAGCTGGAGCAGATGCGGCGCGGCCTGCCCGCGGGTGGCGCGGGCGAGGGCGAGCCGGCCTCGCACCCGAGGGGAACCGGCCAGTACCTCTGAACGGACGATGACCGGAGGGTGTCCGGTATGCCGAGAGTGATCGCGGCAGCGATGCCCTGTACTCGGTCGGGTGTGGCCTGTGGGTACTCTGACGCACCGTGCAGGCCACAAGCACGCAAGAGCGCCCTCCGGCCCCGCCCGAGACGTCCGCACGGACTTGGCGCAAGGCGTTCCACGACATCGCGCAAGGTTTCCAGCAGCAGCAGCTCTGGGCTCATCTGGGCTGGCAGGACATCAAGCAGCGCTACCGCCGCTCGGTGATCGGCCCGCTCTGGATCACCATCGGCATGGGCATGACGGCGACCGCGCTCGGTCTGCTGTACTCCCAGCTGTTCGACCAGGACATCAAGACGTTCCTGCCGTACCTGACGGTCGGCTTCATCGTCTGGAACTTCATCCTGGGCTGCCTGACCGAGGGCACCGAGGTCTTCATCTCCAACGAAGGCCTGATGAAGCAGCTGCCGGCCCCGTTGAGCGTGCACGTGCTCCGGCTGGTCTGGCGCCAGGCGCTGCTGTTCGCCCACAACATGGTCGTCTACCTGGTGGTCCTCGCGATCTTCCAGATGCCGATCGGGTGGAGCGTGCTGCTGGTCTTCCCGGCGTTCCTGCTGCTCATGATCAACGGCGCGTGGGTGGCGCTGCTGTTCGGCGTCATCGCGACGCGGTTCCGCGACATCCCGCCGGTGATCAACAGCCTCACCACGCTGCTGTTCTTCATGACCCCGATCGTGTGGGACGCGAAGATCCTGGAGGAGAAGGGCGTCGGCTGGCGGGCGAACCTCGCCGAGATCAACCCGCTCTACCACTACATCCAGATCATGCGCGACCCGCTGATCGGTGGCGACGAGAAGTTCTACCACTGGGGCATCGTGCTCGGCTGCACCGTCGTCGGCTGGCTGCTGGCGCTGGTCGTGCTGCGCAACTACCGCGCTCGCGTCACCTACTGGATCTGATCGGGGGTTCTGCACATGGTCAGCATCGACGTCTGGAATGCCGCGGTCGACTTCCCGATCTTCGACGCCAAGTCCCGCTCGCTGAAGAAGGCGGCGCTGGGACGGGCCGGCGGCAAGATCGGCACGGAGAGCCGGGTTCCGATCATCGAGGCCCTGCACGACATCGACCTCTCGCTGCGGCACGGCGACCGGGTCGCGCTGGTCGGGCACAACGGCGCGGGCAAGTCCACGCTGCTGCGCCTGTTGTCCGGCATCTACGAGCCCACCCGGGGCAGCGCCCGCGTGGTGGGCAAGGTCGCGCCGGTCTTCGACCTCGGCGTCGGCATGGACCCGGAGATCTCCGGGTACGAGAACATCATCATCCGCGGTCTGTTCCTCGGCATGAACCGCAAGCAGATGGAAAAGCGGATGGACGACATCGCCGAGTTCACCGAGCTCGGCGACTACCTCGGCATGCCGCTGCGCACCTACTCCACCGGCATGCGGGTGCGGCTGGCGCTGGGCGTGGTCACGTCCATCGACCCGGAGATCCTCATCCTCGACGAGGGCATCGGGGCCGTGGACACCGAATTCCTGGACAAGGCGCGGGACCGGCTCAACGACCTGGTCAAGCGCTCCGGGATCCTGGTGTTCGCCTCGCACTCGGACGAGTTCCTGATGGAGCTGTGCACCACCGGGCTCTGGATGGAGAAGGGCGGCATCCGGGAGCACGGCTCGCTGCGCAGCGTCCTGACCTCCTACAAGGGCAAGGACCCGTTCGAGAACCTCAGCCCGGAAACCCTGGCGCGGATCGGCGAGTCCGCCCTGATCGAGAGCGACAAGGCACCATGAGCACCGACTCCGCCGAGCAGCCGCAACTGCCCGCCGACTCCGTCGTCGCGGTGATCGTCACCAGGCATCGCCGCGAGCTGCTCGCGGAGTCGCTCAAGGTGATCGCCACCCAGACCCGGGTGCCGGACCACCTGGTCGTCGTGGACAACGGTCCCGACCAGCCCGCGCGGCAGGTCGTCGAGGACTGCCCGATCCCGTCGACGTACCTGCCCTCGCAGCGCAACCTCGGCGGTGCCGGTGGTTTCGCGCTGGGCATGCTGCACGCGCTGGCGCTCGGCGCGGAGTGGGTGTGGCTCGGCGACGACGACGGCAGGCCCGCCGACGACCACGCGCTGTCGACGCTGCTGGAGGTGGCGCGCACGCGGAAGCTCGCCGCCGTCTCGCCGGTCGTGGTGAACATCGACCACCCGGAGAAGCTGGCGTTCCCGCTGCGCCGCGGCCTGACCTGGAAGCGGCACCCGGAGGAGCTCGGCGCTCCCGGCGGCGACGCGGACTTCCTGCCGGGCATCGCGTCGTTCTTCAACGGCGCCCTGTTCCGCGCGGCCACGCTGGACGTGGTGGGCGTGCCGGACTACCGGCTGTTCTTCCGCGGCGACGAGGTGGAGCTGCACCGCCGCGTGGTGCGCTCGGGCCTGCCGTTCGGCACCTCGTTGAAGACGCGGTTCGTGCACCCGGACGGGTCGGACGAGTTCAAGCCGATGCTCGGCGGCCGGTTCCACGCGCAGGACCCGTCGGACGCGAACAAGCGCTACTACACCTACCGGAACCGCGGCTACCTGCTGTCGCAGCCGGGGATGCGCAAGATCGGTGCGCTGGAGGTGCTGCGGTTCGGGCTGTACTTCGTCGGTCACCGCCGGGACCCGAAGGCGTTCCGGGAATGGCTGCGGCTGGTCCGGCAGGGGCGCCGGGAGCAGTTCTTCCGCCGCTGATCGGGGCTGCGCGCGTTCCGCCGTTCGGCGGAACGCGAATCTTTCTAGCGTATTTGCCGCTTGAGTGGCCATCGCGGTAGAAGTATGCTGTGGTCAACAAGAAGCTGAAGCCGGCCAAGGTGCTCAGCCTGGCGCGCCGCGCGGCCCGCGGCGCGAAGGCGACGATCAAGGAGATCCCCGGCAGGGGCAAGGGCTCGCACCGGATCTTCGCGGTCTACGACCGGGACGGTGCGGAAGTGGCCAGATTCGGTTTAACGGGGCACAACAAAGAGATCTCCTGGCATGTGCTGACGCACGTCGAGACAGGTTTGGCCCCCGTGTTCGGCGAGAAGTGGCTGGAGGACCGATGAGCGCGACGCAACGTGCCGGCGACTACCGAGTGGACGTGAGCCGGGAGTCCTCCGGCTGGGTCGCGGTGGTCCGCGGGCTGCCCGCCGGGGCGACCGAGGTGGACCACTTCGACGAACTCGACGTCGAGGTGCGCGACCTCATCGCCGGTCTCGCCGACCGGGAACCGGACTCCTTCGACCTCTCCTGGCACTACCGCCAGGGCGACGTCGAGTACACCCGCCCGGTCGAGGAGCTGGTCCACTGGCGCGAGCAGTCCCGGCAGGCCGCGGAGAACGCCGAACGCGCCCGCCTGGAGATCATCACGACGCTGCGGGCGGCGGGGCTGAGCCAGCGCGTCATCGCCGAGGTGATCGGCACCTCGCACCAGCGCGTGGCGCAGCTGCTGGCGGAGGCGTCCTGAGCGTCCCCGGTGTCCGGGTCACCGGGCGGTCACCGGGGGATCACGGGACGCTGAGAGCGGCCTGAGAATCACTCGATCGGTACTGCTCATGGGGTCGGCGGAGATCTCGATTCCGGCCGCACCGAACGCGCCGGACGTCCCCGGACCAGCGACTACTATTCTCCTGGCGTGCTTAAGGGGCAGGAAGACAGCAGTCGCAAGGACGACCCATCGGAGTCGTCCGAGGATCGACCGGCGGACTCTCCGGCACGCCCGGCGGCGAACCGGCGCGACCCGTCCGCGAAGCAGCTGAGGTGGTTCGCCTCCGTGCTCGGGCTGCTCGGCGCGGTCCTGGCCATCGCGGTTCCCTTCCTGCCGGTCGAGCACGACGTCAACACGTTGAGATGGCCCACCGCGGAGGGCACCGAGTCGGTGTCCGCCCCGCTGGTGAGCTTCGAACCGCTGTGGATGGACGCGACCGTGCCGTGCGCCTCGATCCGCAGCCTCGACGCGCGCACCCAGGGCCCGGCGAACCTGCTGAGCACGAACCCGCCGGACTCCGACTACGGCAACCTCACCGGGATGACCCTGCAGGTCGACAACGGCCAGGTGACGCTGCTGTCGAAGGGGCAGCAGATCAGCACGATGCCGCTGCCGCCGGGGGACTGCGCCATCGAGGTGCGCTCGGACGCGATCGGCACCAAGGTCGAGCTCGGTGACGAGAAGCTGGCCAACATGCGCGGCGACCAGCGCCCGCAGCTCACCGGCATCTTCTCCGACCTGGACGCGAACGTCGACGACATCCGGGGCCTGTCCTTCGAGGCCCGCATCGACAACCGCTACGAGAGCAGCGCGACCCCGATCAAGATCGCGGTGATCGTGCTGGCGCTGGCGTCGTTCGTCGGCTCGGTGGTGTGCCTGCGCCGCCTGGACGTGCGGGCGGGCCGGCGGCCGCCGCGGTGGGCGCCGCTGGGCTGGTGGAAGCCGACGCTGCGCGACCTCGCCGTGTTCGGGTCGCTGGTCGTCTGGTGGATCGCGGGGGCGATGACCTCCGACGACGGCTACATCCTCACCATCGCGCGGGCGCGGGAGAGCGCCGGCTACATCAGCAACTACTACCGCTGGTTCGCGGTGCCGGAGGCGCCGTTCGGCTGGTTCTACGAGCTGTACTCGATGTGGGTGCAGGTGTCCACGGCGACGCCGTGGGTGCGGTTGCCCGCGCTGCTGATGGGTTCGGTCAGCTGGATGCTGATCAGCCGGGAGGTGCTGCCGCGGCTCGGACAGCAGGTGCGGCGCAGCAACGCGGCGGGCTGGGCCGCGGCCGCGGTGTTCCTGGCGTTCTGGCTGCCCTACAACAACGGGCTGCGCGCCGAGCCGGTGATCGCGCTGTTCTCGCTGCTGGCGCTGTGCGCGGTGGAGCGGGCGGTGGCCACCGGCCGGCTGATGCCCGCCGCGCTCGGCCTGGTCGTCGCGGCGCTGGCGCTCGGCGCCGGGCCGCACGGGCTGGTGGCGGTGCTGCCGTACGTGGCGGCGCTGAAGCCGCTGCTGCGGCTGGTGCGGCAGCGCGCCAAGGACTACGGCTGGTTGCCGGTGCTGGCGCCGATCGCGGCCTGCGGGTTCGTGATCCTCACGGCGGTGTTCGCGGACCAGACGTGGGGTTCGGTCATGGACGCCACCGAGCTGCGCACCGAGCTCGGGCCGAGCGAGGACTGGTACCAGGAGCTCAACCGCTACAACCTGCTGTTCAGCCCTACTCCGGACGGTTCGCTGGTGCGCCGGTTCCCGGTGCTGCTGGTGATGCTGTGCCTGGCCACCTGCGCGGTGATGCTGCTGCGCCGGGGCCGCATCCGCGGTGCCGCGCTCGGCCCGAGCCGCCGCCTGCTGGCGGTCGCCGCGCTGTCCTTCGTCGCGCTGGCGCTGACCCCCACCAAGTGGTCCCACCACTTCGGGATCTTCGCGGCGGTCGGCGGCGCGCTGGCGGCGTTGACCGCGCTGGCGACGAGCAGCACGGTGCTGCGGTCGCGGCGGAACCGGGCGGCGTTCTTCGCCGGTCTGATGGTGATCTGCGCGTTCGCCGCGACCGGCCCGAACGCCTGGTGGTACGTGTCCGGCTGGGGCGTGCCGTGGTTCGACAAGCCGCCGTCGATCAAGGGGCACGACGCGAGCACGCTGCTGCTGGGCCTCGCCGCCGTCGCCGGCATCGTCGCGTTCGTCGAACACCTGCGGCTGGACGAGAAGAACCCGAAGCTCGTGGAGCTCCCGGACAGGACGGGGATGGAGAAGCGCAGCCGCGCCCTGCGGCTGGGCACCGCCCCGCTGGCGATCATCTGCGCGCTGCTCGTGCTGGGCGAACTGGCGACCTTCGGCAAGGTCATCCAGAAGCAGGCGGGCAGCTACAGCCTCGGCATGGACAACATCAAGCAGCTGGCCGGTTCCAGCTGCGGCCTGTCCGACTACGTGTACGTGGAGACCGATCCGAAGGCGGGCATGCTGCCGGTGTCCGGGCAGCAGCCGGGCTCGCCGGCCCCGGACTTCGAGGTGCCCAAGCGCGCCAAGGACGAGGAGGACGCCCGCCAGTACCTGGGCGCCAAGATGGACGGCTTCCGCCGCCCTGGCCTGCCCGTCGGGGACGGTTCGGACCCGGAGGAGCCGGACTGGCGCCCGCCGTACCAGTTCGGCGACGACACCGCCCCGGTGTGGGGCAGCTACGACGAGGCGGGCACCGGCACCGGCGAGCTGCGCACCCAGTGGTACGACCTGCCGGAGCGCGCGGCGACCGGCGAGGTCCCGGTGGTGCTGAGCCTGGCCGGTTCGGAGTCCGGGGCGAACGCGCTGGTCCTCGAATTCGGCCGGGACACCCCGCAGGGCTTCGAGCTGATGCACCGGCAGTTCGTCGGCCAGGGCCCCGGACCGTCGTGGCGGGACTACCGCTACACCGTCGGCGGGGACGCCGAGGGCGCCACCAAGATGCGGGTCGTCGCGATCGACCAGGCGGTGTCCCCGAACGGCTGGCTGGCGGTGAGCGCGCCGCGCGCGCCGCAGCTGTCGAACATGACCGACGTCGTCGGCGACGCCCCCACGTTCGTGGAGTGGACGGCGGCGCTGGTGCACCCGTGCCTGAAGATCTCCGGGATCAGCGGCGGCGTCGCCGAGATGCCGCGGTTCCGCGTGTCGGCGGGTGCCGAGGTCCGCGACATCGGCGCGGGCTGGTCCTCACCGGACGCGGGCGGTCCGTTCGGCTGGATGAACGTGAGCTCCAGCGTGCGGGAGCTGCCGACCTACATGCGCGGGGACCTGAACCGGGACTGGGGTTCGCTGTACGAGGTGGACCCGTACGAGCCGGACGCGCTGCCCGCGCAGGCGGCGATGGAGGTGCACTCCGAGACGCACTCCGGGCTGTGGTCGCCGGGGCCGCTGACCAAGACGGTCCAGCTGCCGGGCGACGTGCCCAGCTCGGACGACCGCAACGACGTCAAGCAGCTCGGCGGTGACGACGACCAGCAGTGAGGAGCCCGTCCGGAACGGCCTGCGGGTCGTTCCGGCGGCCCCCGAGCGATGACGGCCCGCCTCGCCGATTTCCGGTGGGGCGGGGCCGTTCCCGTGTCCGCCGAGGGTGAAAAGGCCTGGTGGCGCGTCCGCTCAGGGTGAAAGCACCTGTCGCCGGGGCCAGCGCGGTGGTGCGCTGGGGGCATGAGCGAGAAACGACCGGGACTGGTCCTGCACCTGGCTGGCGTGTCCCAGCCCCTGCACATCGCGCTGGACGCGACCGAGGCCGAGACGCTGGACGGGCGCTTGGCGGAACTGATGGGCTCCGGCGGCACGACGCTGCTGACGACGGCGGACGGCGGCAAGTTCGCGGTGAACTTCGCGCACGTCGCCACGGCGCACGTGGAGAGCACGCGTTCGGACAGCAACGCCTACGGGGCGCCGAACCGGCCCGCCGGGTTCAGCCGCTGACGGGCCGGTGCCGGGTCAGTCGCGGAAGACGACCCACTTCAGCATCACGAAGTTGATCAGCGTGCCGAGGCCCTGGGCGATCACCCAGAACAGCCCGAACTGCCACGCCTCGCGCGCCTCGAAGATCCGGCACAGCAGCTCGTTCGAGCCCATGTTCACGAAGAACGTCGTCGTGTAGACGATCGCGAACGCCCCGGCCTTGGCCGTGGAGTTGCCGGTGCTCGCCCCGCTGAAGGTGAACTTCCGGTTGATCAGGTACGACGCCGTGGTGCCGAGGATGAAGGAGATCGACTTCGACAACCAGGTCGGCCAGCCCAGCACGCCCAGCAGCACCGAGTACGTGCCCGCGTCGATCAGCGCGCAGAACCCGCCGATGGCCACGAAGCGGAAGAGTTGCTGGAACAGCCCGAGCTTCTTGATCTCGGCGTCTGCACCGGATTCGGCCACGGCCACTGGTTCACCCCAAGTGTCGGCAACGAGCGTCGGTACGGCGGGCCCGGAGGCGGACGACCACAAGTCGCCCCGAAAAGTGTAGCGGCGAAGCTCTGCACCGACGGGGACACCTGTGCTAGGCCGCCGCTACCCGCCCGTACCCGGGGTCGGGGCGCGGATAGACTCGGCTGGGTGGGATCGGTACAGCACGAACACGCGACCAGCCAGCGGTTGACCGGCTGGGGGCGCACGGCGCCGACCTCGGCTCAGGTCGTGAGCACCCCGGACGTCGACGTGATCGCGAGAGCGGTCCGCGAAGCCGGTGCGCGCGGCGTCATCGCCCGCGGCCTCGGCCGCAGCTACGGCGACCCGTCGCAGAACGCGGGCGGCACCGTCATCGACATGACCGCGCTGAACCGCGTGCACCAGGTGGACGCGGACGAGGCGACGGTCGTGGTGGACGCCGGTGTCTCGCTGGACGTGCTGATGCGCCGCCTGCTGCCGTACGGCCTGTGGATCCCGGTGCTGCCGGGCACCCGCCAGGTCACCGTCGGCGGCGCCATCGGTTCCGACATCCACGGCAAGAACCACCACTCGCAGGGTTCGTTCGGCAGCCACGTGCTGTCGCTGGACCTGCTCACCGCCGACGGCTCGGTGCGCACCCTGTCGCCGCAGGGCGCCGGTTCCGAGCTGTTCTGGGCGACGGTCGGCGGCATGGGGCTGACCGGGATCATCCTGCAGGCGACCATCCGGCTCAAGCGCGTCGAAACGGCGTACTTCCTGGTCGACAACGTGCAGACGAAGAACCTCGACGAGCTGATCGAGCACTTCACCGACGGCTCCGACGGCAACTACATCTACTCCGTGGCCTGGTTCGACTCGCTGGCGCGTGGCGAGAAGCTGGGCCGCGCCCTGCTGACCAGGGGGAACTCCGCGAAGCTGGAGGACCTGCCGAAGAAGCTGCGCAAGGACCCGTTGAAGTTCAACGCCCCGCAGCTGATGACCGCTCCGCCGATCTTCCCGAACGGGCTGGTGAACAAGTACACGATCACCGCCTTCAACGAGGTCTGGTACCGCAAGGCGCCGACGAAGTTCGGGGCCGTGCAGAACATCACCCAGTTCTTCCACCCGCTCGACCTGGTCGGCGAGTGGAACCGGGTGTACGGGCCGAACGGGTTCCTCCAGTACCAGTTCATGGTGCCGTTCGGCCAGGAGGACATGTTCCGCCGGTCCATCGACAAGATCAGCGCGAGCGGGCACGTGTCGTTCCTGAACGTGCTCAAGACCTTCGGCGCGGGCAACGAGGCCCCGATGTCGTTCCCCGGCGAGGGCTGGACGCTGACCGTCGACATCCCCATCTCGCCGGGCCTGGACCGGCTGTGCCGGGAGCTCGACGAGCTGGTGCTCGACGCGGGCGGGCGGCTCTACCTCGCCAAGGAGTCGCGGACGACGGCGGAGATGATCGAGCGGATGTACCCGCGCATCCACGAGTGGCGCAAGATCCGCGCCTCGGTCGACCCCGAGGGCGTGTTCCATTCCGACCTGTCCCGGAGGTTGAGCCTGTGACCGCAGCGTTGCAGAACCGGAAGCTGATGGGCTGGGCGCGCACCGCGCCGACCCACGCCCGCGTGCTGAGCACCCCCGACGTCGATGCGATCGCCCGCGCAGTCCGCGAGGCCGATGAGCGCGGCGTCATCGCCCGCGGCCTGGGCCGCAGCTACGGCGACGTGTCGCAGAACGCGGGCGGCACGGTCATCGACATGACCGCGCTGAACCGCATCCACGACATCGACCCGGACAAGGCCGTGGTCGACGTGGACGCGGGCGTGAGCCTGGACCAGCTGATGAAGGCGGCGCTGCCGCACGGCCTGTGGGTCCCGGTGCTGCCGGGCACCCGCCAGGTCACCATCGGCGGCGCCATCGGCTGCGACATCCACGGCAAGAACCACCACTCGCACGGCAGCTTCGGCAACCACGTGCTGTCGATGGACCTGCTCACCGCCGACGGCGAGGTCCGCACCCTGACCCCGGACGGGGAGGGCTCGGAGCTGTTCTGGGCGACGGTGGGCGGTGTCGGGCTGACCGGCATCGTGCTGCGCGCCAAGGTGAAGATGAAGCGCACCGAGAGCGCGTACTTCATCGTCGACGCCGACCGCACGAAGGACCTGGACGAGACGCTGGAGCTGTTCTCCAACGGCTCGGACATGAACTACGACTACTCGATGGCGTGGTTCGACGCGATCTCCACCGGCCCGAAGCTGGGCCGTTCGGCCTTCTCCCGCGGCTCGCTGGCCAAGCTCGACGAGCTGCCGCCGAAGCTGCGCGCCGACCCGCTGAAGTTCGACGCGCCGCAGCTGCTGACCTTCCCGGACGTGTTCCCGAACGGGCTGGCCAACAAGCTGACGTTCAGCACGCTCAGCGAGGTCTGGTACCGCAAGACGCCGAAGGCGGGCCGCGGCCAGGTGCAGAACCTGACGGCCTTCTACCACCCGCTGGACATGTTCGGCGAGTGGAACCGCGCCTACGGTTCCAAGGGTTTCCTGCAGTACCAGTTCATCCTGCCGTTCGAGCAGCACGAGGCGCTGCGCACGCTGGTGAAGCGCATCGCCGAGTCCGGTCACGTGTCGTTCCTCAACGTCCTCAAGCGGATGGGCGACAGCAGCCGCGCGCCGCTGTCGTTCGCGATGCCGGGCTGGACGATCACCGTCGACTTCCCGATCAAGGACGGCCTGAGCCGGTTCTGCCAGGAACTGGACGAGGTGGTGCTCGGCGCGGGCGGGCGTCTGTACTTCGCGAAGGACTCGCGGACCACGCCCGAGATGATCCAGCAGATGTACCCCCGCCTCGACGAGTGGCGCAAGGTCCGCGCCGCCGTCGACCCGCAAGGAATCTTCCACTCCGATCTGTCCCGAAGGTTGGCCCTGTGATCGACGCCGTTGGAAACCCGCAGTCCCTGTTCATCCTCGGTGGTACGTCCGACATCGCGTTGGCGACCGCGGAGCAGTACGCGAACCAGCGCCCGCTGCGGATCGTGCTGGCCGCGCGCCCCGAGGAGGCCGACCTGGTCGCAGCCGCCGCGGAGCGGCTGCGCAAGACCGGCAGCACGGTCAGCACCATCGAGTTCGAGGCCACCGACCCGGAAACGCACGGCGACGTGGTCGAGAAGGCCTTCGCCGACGGCGACATCGACGTCACCCTGGTCGCCTTCGGCGTGCAGCTCGACAACGAGAAGTGCTGGACCGACCCGGCCGCCGCCCGGCTGACCGCGGAGGTCAACTACGTGGCGCCGATGTCGCTGGGCGTGCACCTGTCGAACAAGCTGCGCAAGCAGGGCCACGGCCACCTGGTGATGATGGCTTCGCCCGCCGGTGAGCGCGCCCGCCGGACGAACTTCGTCTACGGCTCCGCCAAGGGCGGCATCGACCTGTTCTACTCCGGGCTGACCTACGCCCTGGAGGGTTCGGGCGTGAAGGTCACGGTCGTGCGCCCGAACTTCGTGAAGACGAAGCTCACCGCGGGCATGAAGCCGGCTCCGATGGCGCAGACGCCGGAGCAGGTCGGCGCCGCGATCATCGACGCTGTCCGCAAGGGCAAGGAGTCCATCTGGGTTCCGGGACAGATGCGCTGGGTGATGGTCGTGCTGCGGCACCTGCCGCGGGCGATCTTCCGCAAGCTGTCGTTCTGATCCGGAACGCGTGAGCGAGGGCCGCCGGGCGCACCGGCGGCCCTTTCTCTTGTTCGGGGCGGTTCCAGCGGGGTGGGCGGACCCTTCGCCCAACGGGAGTTGAGCGGGGTGGGCGGACCGTTCGCCCAACGGGATCGGACGAACGGGCCGCTCACCCGGTACCGGCTCAGCCTCGCGCGGCCGCACACCCCCGCGGGCCGGTGCCGCCGGTCAGCGGGTGCGCAGCGGGAGCTTCCGCACGCCGGTCATGTTCGGGTTGGGCTGGAACTCCGGCGGATCCGAAGGGTCGGTGGCCAGCTCCGGGAACCGGTCCAGCAGCGAGTTCAACGCGATCTTCCCCTCCAGCCGGGCGAGCGGCGCGCCGAGGCAGAAGTGGATGCCGCGGCCGAAGCCGAGCTGCGGGTTCGGGTCGCGGGTCGGGTCGAAGACGTCCGGGTTCGGGAACCGCCGCGGGTCCCGGTTCGCGGCGGCGACCCACACCAGCAGCGGCTGCTCGGCTGGGATGCGCTGCCCGCCGAGTTCGACCTCGGTGTCGGTCACCCGCCCGATGGCGGCGAACGGGCTGAGGAACCGCAGCGATTCCTCGATGGCGCCGGGCAGCGCGGAGCGGTCGGCGCGGACGCGGGCCTGCTGCTCCGGGTGGGCGTCCAGGCAGAGCACGGTGTTGCCGAGCAGCATCGTGGTGGTGATGTGCCCGGCGATCAGCAGCACGTTCGCGAAGTTGACGACTTCGTCGTGGGTGAGCTTCGCGCCGTCCACCTCGGCTTCGACGAGTTTGCTGAGCAGGTCGTCGCGCGGGTGCGCGCGGCGTTCCGCGACGTGCTCGCCCAGGTAGTCGGTGAGGTGGCCGACCTGGGCGAGCACCTCGTCCAGTTCGCGCCGCTGCTCCGGCGTCGGGTCGCTCAGCGACATCCGCGCGTCGCGGGTGAACATCCCGTCCACCCACTCCTTGAACAGGTCGCGGTCGCTGCTGGGCACGCCGAGCAGCTCCGCGATGACGATCACCGGCAGCGGGTAGGCCAGGTCGGCGACCAGTTCCAGCCGGTCGGTGCCGTCGACGGCGTCGAGCAGTTCACCGGTGAGTTCGGCGATGCGCGGTTCGAGCCCGGCGACGACCTTCGGGGTGAAGGCGTGGCTGACGAGCTTGCGCAGCTTGTCGTGCTCCGGCGGGTCCATCCGCACCAGGTTGCCCTCGGCGAACCGCTCGCCCTCCGGGAAGATCCGCGTCGTGTCGGAGGAGTAGGTCGCCGGGTCGGTGAGGACCCGCATCGCCTCCGGGTATCCGTAGACGTTCCAGAACCCGAACGATTCGTCGTGCTGCACGGGCTCGCCGGGGCGTTCGCCGCGCAGCCAGAACTGCGATGCCGGTGATCCCCAGTCTTCGATCGCGGTCATGATGTCCCCTTCATCGAGCGTCGGGTGGAATCCGCCGGGGGGCGTTCGCCGCGTCCAGCGCGTCGAACAGCTCCCGGTAGCCGTTGATCAGTTCGGCGAGCAGCGCGTCGATCCGGCCCGCGACGGCGCGCACCACCGCCGGGTCCGGCTCCGCCGGTGGTTCGAACGCGTGCCGGATGGTGTGCGCGAGGGCGTCGGCCTTCGACTCCCGATCGATGCCGGAGAGGGTGGGCTTGTAGTCGTCGGCGAGGAAGAACCCGAGCGCGGCGGCGTTGAGCGTGTAGGCCAGGTCGGGCAGGTCGTCGCGCAGCAGCCCGGACTCGGCCAGCACCGCGTAGAACCGCTCGTTGGTCCGCTGCATCCACTCCTCGCCGGAGCGGTCCGCACCGGATGGCCGCCGGAGTTCGCCCAGGACTTCGGCGTCTCCGGTGATCAGCGCCAGCGCCAGCGGGCGGCGGAAGGTCACGAGGTAGGCCAGCCGCAGCAACCGGTGCGGGCGGACCGCGTCCGGGTCGTCGCGCAGCCCGCCGCGGAGGTCGTCGACGAGCGCGATCGACTCGCGCAGCAGGAGGCCTTGGAACAGCGCGACCTTCGTCTTCCAGTGCAGGTAGACGGTGCCCTTGCCGACTCCTGCCCGGCGGGCGACGTCGTCGACGGTGACCTTCCGGTACCCGTGGCGCAGCAGCAGTTCCCCTGCGGCGTCGAGGATCCGGTCGGCTCGGGCGGTATCGCGGGGCACTGGGTTCCTCTCCTGCGCCGGTCGCGGCGGCGCGGTCTCGTGACTTCGTGACCGGATTCGCGCATCTGGTCACGAGGTCACGCTAGACCTGCCGGGAGCCGGCGGGCAAGCATCTTCACGGGACTGCGCAGCGCCACCGCCGGCTCGGCGTCGCGCCCCTCGCGGGACGAGGTCGGCCCACCTCCGAGCCCGGGTGATCACCGCGGGCACCCGCGGTGATCACCCGGAGGCGGTCAGGACGTGCGCAGCGGGAGCCTCTCCACGCCGGTCAAGCTCGGATGCCGGCGGAACCGCGGCGGATCCTCCGGGACGGTGCCGAGGGCCGGGAACCGGTCGAGCAGCTGATCGAGCACGACCTCGCCCTCCAGCCGGGCCAGCGGGGCACCGAGGCAGAAGTGGACGCCCCGGCCGAAACCGAGGTGCGGGTTCGGCGCGCGGTCCGGGTCGAAGTCGTCCGGGCGCGGGAACCGCCGCGGATCCCGGTTGGCGGCACCGAGCCACACCACCACCGGCCGGTCTGCCGGAATCCGCAGACCGCCCAGCTCCACCTCCGCGGTGGTCACCCGCGCGACCGAGGCGAACGGGCTCAGCAAGCGCAGCGACTCCTCGATCACGGCGGGCAGCGCGGAGCGGTCGGCGCGGACGCGGGCCTGCTGCTCCGGGTGGGCGTCGAGGCAGAACACGGTGTTGCCGAGCAGCATCGTGGTGGTGAGGTGGCCTGCGATGAGCAGCGATGTCGCGAAGTGGGCCACCTCGGCTCGCGTCAGCCGCACGCCCGCCACCTCGGCCTCGACGAGCCGCGTGAGCAGGTCGTCCCGCGGCTGCGCGCGCCGCTCGTCGGCATGCTCGGTCAGGTAGTCCCGCAGCTTCCGGAACATGGCCACCGCGGTCCGCGTCCGCTGCTCCGGATCGGTGTCGAACTCCCCGGAGTTCGCCCCGCCGAGCGCCACGTCGACCCAGCCCGTGAACAGGTCGCGTTCGTCGGCGGGCACGCCCAGCAGCTCGGCGATGACGATCGCCGGGAGCGGATGGGCGACGTCGGCCACCAGGTCGAGCCGGCCGTCGGCGCGGTCGAGCAGTTGGAGGGTGAGCTCGGCGATGCGCGGTTCGAGCCCGGCGACGACCTTCGGGGTGAAGGCGCGGCTGACGAGCGTGCGCAACTCCGCGTGCTCCGGCGGATCCCGCTGCAGCAGGTCGCCCTCGACGAACTCCTGCATCTGCGGTTGCAGCCTGGCCGTGTTCGACGAGTACGACCGGGGATCGCCGAGCACCCGCAACGCCTCCGCGTGGCCGTACACGTGCGCACCGCCCGTGCCGAGGTCCTGCCGGACGGGGTCTGCCGGTCGTTCGCCGCGCAACCAGAACTGCGCTTCCGGAAGCCCCCAGTGCTCGCTCGCGATCATGCGTCGTCCTCCGCCGCGCTCGCGCAGTGCCGCTGCCGGTTCCCAGCAGAACGGAGCCGCCGCACCGGCGTCGAGCGATTTCGCCGAGAGCCTTCGCGCGCTGCTCGACCGGCGGAACCCCGCAGGTGCCCACCGGCCTCGGCGACAGTGCGTCACGACCGCGGTGCCGCCGCTGCACCTGGTCACCCGAAAGTGCAGCTTCGTGGTAGCTGACCTGCCTGGACGGTCTTGACCGGCGCGCGTTCGCCCGGCAGGAGGACTACCTTCGAGGGTTACCTGAGACGTCGCCAGAAGGGAGCTGTCATGGGACTCGGCAGCCTCAAGGACAAGCTGTTGAACATGGGCAAGCAGCACAGCGACAAGGTCGAACAGGGCATCGACAAGGGAAGTGATGCGGTCAAGAAGAAGTTCGGCCACGAGCAGCAGGTCGACCAGGCCGCCGAGAAGGGCAAGGACTACTTCCGCAACCAGGACTCAGGACCGAAGCAGTAGTCCGCGCTCCGCTGCGCGGCCGAAGCCGAACCGGAGGGACCTGGCGAGGGTGGTCCCGACCGAGCGGTGGCCGGCAGCGCCCCGAGAGGGGTCGTCCCGCACGCGCGGGGACGGCCCCTCTCCTCGCGTCCGGAGCCGTTCGCGCGGGTGCGCCGGGGGAGCGGGTCACGCCCGGACGGCGATCGCCAGCCCCTGCCCGACGCCCACCGAGGCCGCCGCGATGCCCAGCCCGCCGCCCCGGTGCCGCAGGTGGCGGCACAGGTCCAGCACGATCCGCGGCATCGACGCCCCCAGCGGGTGCCCGTAGGCGAGGGCGCCGCCGTGCACGTTCACCCGCTCCCGGTCCACGCCGGGCAGGTGCTCCAGCACCGCCAGCACCACCGCGGCGAACGTCTCGTTGATCTCCCACAGGTCCACGTCGGCCGCGGTCACCCCGAGCTTGCGCAGCAGCGCGCGGATCGCGGGCACCGCGGACAGCGCGAAGTGGTGCGGTTCCGTCCCGGTGCTCGCCGAACCCACCAGCTCGCCCCACGGCCGCACACCGAGCCGTTCGGCCTGCGCCTCGGTGCCGACGAGCGCGGCCAGCGCCCCGTCCGACAGCGGCGCCGAATTCCCCACGGTGACCGGCCCGCCCGGGGAGAACGCGGGGTCGAGCCTGCCGAGCTTGCGCAGGTCGGTGTCCGGCCGCACCGACTCGTCGCGGCGCACCACCTCCCCGTCGGGCGCGGTCACCGGGAACGCGAACCCGTCGTGCAGGCCCGCGTCCCACGCGGCCGCCGCCCGCCGGTGGGAGCGAAGAGCGCACCCGTCCAGCTGTTCGCGGGTGATGCTGAGGTCCAGCGCAGTCCGCTCCGCGGCGTGCCCGAGCGGCACCGTCCACGCCGAGAGCATCCGCGGGTTCACCAGCCGCCAGCCCGCGGCCGTGGACACCGCCTCCATCCGGTCCGGCATGGCCCGCTCGGCGCGCGGCACCACGAACGGCGCGCGGCTCATGCCTTCCACCCCGCCCGCGACGAGCAGCTCGGCCTCGTCGGCCTTGACGGCCCGCGCCGCCTGCACGAGCGCCTCACCGCCGGAGGCGCACAACCGGTTGACGGTGACGCCCGGGACGGTGGCGGGCAGCCCGGCGAGCAGCGCCGCCATCCGCGCCACGTTGCGGTTCTCCTCGCCGGCGCCGTTGGTGTTGCCGTAGAGCACGTCCTCGATCCGCGCCGGGTCGAGCCGCCCGCTGCCGCCGGGACCGTGCCTGCACAGCAGTTCGGTCAGCGGCAGGGCGGCGAGGTCGTCGACGCGGATCCCGGACAGCGAACCCCGGTAGCGTCCGAACGGGGTGCGGGCGGCGTCGAGGACGTAGGCGCGGGCCATGCCTCCATGCTGGCCGAACCGGCGGCGCCGGTGGAAGGTGCGGGCGGAGTCGCTGTCAGCTCGCTGGGAGTTCCACGGTGGCGGACCCCTCGCCGAGCGCGGTGATGCGTCCGCCGCGCGCGCCGAGCTCCCGCAGCCTGCGCAGGTCCCGATCGCCGCGCAGCGCTACCTCCTGGCTCGTCCGCTCGGGGTCGCTGACCCGCTCCAGTTCGCCGCGCGCCGCGAAGCCCGCGTCGACGGTGGTCTTGAGCGCCCCGGTGGAGGCCAGCGAGCCGCGCGCGGCGCCGAGCCGGCCCAGCGCGTCGTCCACCGCGTCCAGCAGCGCCACCCGGTTGCCCTCGGTCATGGCCCGCACCAGCTCCGGGTCGGAGGCGGCGACGCGGGTGGCGTCCCGGAACGACCCGGCGGCCAGCGACAGCGCGAGCGGCCCGCCGTCCGCGCCGACGGCGGCGAGGACGTTCGCGAACACGTGCGGCAGGTGCGAGATGCGGGCGACGGCGTCGTCGTGCTCGGCGGCGGAGGTGGCGACGACGTGCGCGCCGCAGTCCAGCGCCAGTTCGGCGGCGTCCCGCCACGCCTCCAGCGAGGTGCCCTCCTCGACGACGACCGCCCACGGCGCGCCGCGGAACAGCTCGGCGGACCCGGCGGCCCAGCCGGAGGACGCGGTGCCCGCCATCGGGTGACCGCCCGCGTAGCGCGCCCCGGGCAGCAGGCCGCGCACCTCGGCGTCCACCGGGTCCTTGACGCTGACCACGTCGGTGAGCCGCGCTTCCGGCGCGTGCCAGGCGACCTCGCGCAGCACGGCGCGCACCGAGGTCAGCGGGGTGGCGACGACGACGAGGGCGTCCTGCTCGGCGGCGCGGCGCAACGCCTCCTCGGTGCTGTCCACCTGGTAGCCGTCGCCGCGGGCCCCGGCGGCGTCGTCGGCTCCCGCGGTGGCACCCCAGGCGGGGCGTCCGGCGGCGGTGGCGGCGCGCAGCACCGAGCCACCGATCAATCCCAGTCCGATCACGCACACGGCACGCATGGACCCATCCTGCCCGACCCCGGGGCGGGGCAGCGCCACCCGGTCGTGCGGTTGTGCACCCCCGTTCGCGGTGCCGAAGGTCACGAGCGCGCAATAGTGCTTTCGGGTGGCACCCGCACGCTCTACCGTGGTCCGCATGACAGGGCAGGAGCCGGAGGCGGGCTTCGCCGTGGCCGTGGTTCGCGAGGACGGCCGGTGGCGGTGCAGTGCGTTGGAGGGCTCGGTGTTGGGCGGGCTCGACGACACGATCACCGCGTTGCGGGCCTTGCGCTCGACCGGCGCGGTGTTCGGCATGTGCAACGTGGACGACGAGTTCTTCGTGCTGATCCGCCCGATCCCCGGTGGCGTCGACCTGCTGCTGTCGGACGCGGCGGCCGCCCTGGACTACGACATCGCCGCGGACGTGCTGGACCTGCTGCGCGCGGACGCCCCCGACGAGGACGACGACGAGGTGTGGCCGGAGGGCAACCTGTCGATCCTGTCCGACATCGGACTCCCGGAGGGCGAACTCCTCGTGATCATCGAAGAGGTCGACCTGTACCCGGACGAGCAGCTGGAGATGATCGCGCAGCGCTGCGGTTTCGGGGAGCAGTTCGCCGGCGTGCTGGAGAAGCTGGACCAGTGACGCCCCGCGACACCGAGCTGGTGCGCGCCGCGCTGGAGGTCGCCCCCGGTGCGCTGGCCACCGGCGACGTGCCGATCGGCGCCGTGGTCGCCGCCCCCGACGGCCGCGTCCTGGCCCGCGCCCACAACCGCCGCGAAGACCTCGCCGACCCGACCGCGCACGCCGAGGTGCTGGCGCTGCGCGCCGCCGCCGCGGAGTGGGGCGACGGCTGGCGGCTCGCCGACTGCACGCTCGCCGTGACCGTGGAGCCGTGCACGATGTGCGCGGGCGCGCTGGTCCTGGCCCGGGTGTCCCGGCTGGTGTTCGGCGTGTGGGAGCCGCGCACCGGCGCCGTCGGCTCGCTGTGGGACGTGGTGCGGGACCGCCGCAGCAACCACCGCCCGGAAGTGGTGGGCGGCGTGCTGGCCGCCGAGTGCGCGCGGCTGCTGGAAGGATTCTTCGACCAGCACCGGTGATCTGCGCCACGTGTGCGTGATGCCGGATCATGAGGGGTACTCCCACGCGCGAACCGAATGCTGCGGAAGGAGTCATCATGGGCGTGTTCGACAAGGCCAAGCACCAGGCTCAGCAGTGGACCGGCAAGGCCAAGGAGGCGGCCGGGAACGCCACCGGCAACGACGAGCTGAAGAACGCCGGCAAGCGCGACCAGGTCGAAGGCCAGGTCAAGGAGACCGGCCAGGACGTCAAGGACAAGGCCGCCGGCGCCGTGCAGGACGTCCAGGACAAGTTCAAGGGCTCCGGCGACGGCGAGTCCAGCGGTTCCTGATCTTCGACCCCCGCCTGAGGCGCCGAACAGGCGTGCAGTAGCCTAGTCGGCGGTAGCGTGTCCGAGCGGCCGAAGGAGCGCGCCTCGAAAGCGCGTGAGGTGAGAGCCTCCGTGGGTTCGAATCCCACCGCTACCGCCAGCGAAGAGCCGGTCCCCGCAGGGGGCCGGCTCTTCGGCGTTCGGGGGGTCTCCGCGCGTGGTGGTGGGCTCCGGCGCTCGACGAGGGTGGTGCTGCTCTTCGCGCGGGCGTGATCCGGGGTTCGGCGTGCGAGGGGAGGGTCCGTGAACCGCACCGATCGGCTCTACGCACTGGTGGAGGAGTTGCGGGCGGTGGCGCCCCGGCCGCGGAGCGCGGGGTGGCTGGCGAAGCGCTTCGAGGTGAGCACTCGGACCGTCGAGCGGGACATCGCGGCGCTGCAGCAGTCCGGGGTGCCGATCTGGGCCGACACCGGTCGGCGCGGCGGGTACGCGCTGGACGGGTCGCGCACGCTGCCGCCGCTGGCGCTGACCGCGGGCGAAGCGCTCGCCGTCGGGATCGCGCTGCGCTCGGCCGAGGGCTCGCCGTTCGCCGCGGCCGCCCGGAGTGCGGCGGGGAAGCTCCTCGCCGGCCTGCCGGAGGACGTCCGGCGGCGGGAGGAAGTGCTCGCCGGCCGCGTCCACCTCGTCGGCGACGGCGGTACCGCGTCCGCGGTGGCGCACCACGAACTGGCCGAGGCCGTCGCCTCCGGGAACGTGCTGCGGCTCGACTACGTCGACGCCGACGGTCGTCCCTCCTACCGCGACGTCGAACCGATGGGGCTGTTGTGGGGTTCCCGCGGCTGGTACCTGCTCGCCTGGTGCCGGTTGCGGCGCGGGGTCCGCGGGTTCCACGTCGATCGCATCGGGGCCGTCGAAGCGCTGGGGGAGCGCGCACCGCTGCGGGACGCGGAGCTGCGCCGCGAACTCGACCGGCTCGACGCCGACCCGCTGCGCGAGTGACCTGGAACACCGACAGGACGGTGTCGGGCGTCTGGCGAACGCTCGGGGCATGACCGACATCGAGACCGACCTCGCGCACCTCGCCCAGCGCTGGTGCCACATGTGGAACGCGCGGCCCGAGTCCGCGCACGAACTGCTCACCCCGGACGCGCGCCAGTGGTCCGGGAAGTCCCCCGGGCTCGACGACCTCGTCGGGCCGGAACCTGCCGTGGGGTTCATCCGGCGGTGGGCGATCGATCCGGGGCCCCGCTTCGCGGTGCGGCTGCTGGCCGCGGATCGCGGCGAGCGGCTGGCGTACACGTGGGACGCGACGCTGCCCGACGCCACCGTGCTCTCCGGCATGGACGTGAACGTGCTGGTCGGCGGGAAGGTCGCGGAGAACTGGACCATCGTGGGGGATCGGCGCGTCCCCGGGCCCGATCCGGCACCGCGGCCCGCGTCGGCGGACCGGTTGCGGGAGATCGCCGACGGCTGGGTCGGCCCCGAGCCCGCGGACGTGCTCGGGCCGGACGTCGTCCTCCGCTCGGCGCTCGCCGAGGTGGGCGACGTCGAAGGGGGCGCCGCCGTCCGCGATCTCCTGTCGGCCCGCGGGCCGCGGGCCGTGCACCGCGAACCCGTCGTCGACCCGGAGCGGGGGGCGGTGGCGGTGCTGTGGACCGCGGACGACGGCGCCACCGGGATCGAGTTCCTGGTGGTCCGCGACGACCGGGTCGTGGAGGTCCGCTCATACCCCGCGAACCGCCCCTTCCACTACTGACCTTCCTGTCCGCTTCTGTTGCGAGGCTGGTCGGGTGGCGGAACCTCAGCGTCCTCCTCGCTGCGGGATCTTTTTCGCAGGTGGCTCCGCCACATGCGACAAAGCTGTCCTCGCGAGGAGGACGCTGAGAACCCGCGGGTGGTCCGGTTGCGTGCGTGGTCGTTGGCTCATCGGCTTCGCCGCTGACAGAAAACAGCCAGAGCTCGGCGGGTGGTTTCCGGGGCGGGTGGGTCCGCCGGGTGCGGTCAGCTGGTCGGGGGGTGCGGGTGGTTTTCGACGTTCATCGGTTCGATCAGGCCGAAGTCCTCCTCGTCCGCGAAGTCCTCCCAGTCCATGTTGGCGAGGGACAGGTTGATCTCCATCTCGACGAGGGCGCCGGTGGTGGCGCGGCGGGTCTCGCCGAAGCTGTCCTCGTCGAGGCTGACCACCAGCACGTCGTGCTCGGGCGCGGTCATGGTGTGCGCGTCGGCGACGACGAGCAGCGGCCAGTCCGCGTCCGCCGGGACGAGGGCGGTCAGCTGCGCCGCGGAGAGTCCGGCGTAGCGGCGGTCGTCGACCAGGACCACGTTCGCCGACCAGGGTTCGTCGTCCGGTTCGCCTTCGAAGTAGTCGGCGGTGGTGCGGGCCGCGGTCGCCGCCCACGCCGCGTCGTCGGAGAAGTCGGTGCGCACCACGGGCACCTCTTCGGTGGCGGGCAGCTCGGGGACGTTCGCGGGGCGCGTCGGCCGCGCGGGACGGGCGCGCTTCGCCGGGACCGCCGGGGCGAGCGGCTTCGGGCGGTGCGCCCACAGGATCTCGTCGTGCGCGTCGACGAGGGCGAGGAGCCCGTCGTCGGTCACCAGCAGCGCTTCCGCGCGCACGTCCGGCGCCGGACCGACGATGCCGGGCAGCGCGTAGCCGTCCGGCCGGACGGTGCGCGGCTCGCCGTCCGCGGTGAGCGCGAACCCGTCACCCCGCCGGATCGGCTCGTGCCACAGCACCGGACCGTCCACCCGGCACAGGAAGCACGCGTCCTCCTCGCCGACCACGAACTGGTACTCGCCGTTCGCGGAGGTCAGCGAGGCGTTCCGCAGCGTCTGCCCGCGCCGCACCCGGTGGCCGTCGGCGGGGGAGTTCCAGCCGTCCCAGCGCTTCGGCGCGCGCGGCGATTCCCACAGCACGTGACCCTGCTCGTTCTTCAGCGCGATCTTGCCCCAGTCGTGGACCACCAGGGACTCGACCGGTTCGCACTGGGGGCCGATGGCCCAGAGCCGCTCGCCGGTGTGCGCGTAGACCACGAGGTCGCCGTCCTCCTCCAGGGCGAGGCGGCCGGGGCGGCCGAACGCCGGATCCGGATCGGACACCAGGGGTGAGTCGCGCACCGCACGCTGGTAGTTCGTGCCGGTGGCCCACACCGCGACCGAGTCGGCGTTCCGGTAGAGGACGACGTTGCCGTCGTGCTGGTGCACCAGGCCGTACTCGCCGGAGGGGCAGCTCACCGCGCGGCGGCTCAGGTGCTCGCCCGGCCGCAGCACGAGCGCATGTCCGTATCCAGGTCTCACGCCGCGGGACACTAGATCAACGCACCGACAGGCCGGCGGCTATTCGAGCCGAGCGTGGATCTCGGGCAGCAGGCTCGCACCGAACGCCTGCTTCAACCGCTCCTTCGCCTCGTCCAGCAGCAGTTCCTGGAGCGGGTCCAGGCAGTGCCGCACGACCGCCGGATGCCGGGGCGGGGACTTGCACAGCACGACCGCGAGCGTCCGCAGCGCGGGCAGCAGTGCGGCGGCCTGGTCGATCGCGGTGAGCCCGAGCGCTTCGGTGAGGCGGGTCCAGAGCTGCTTCGTGCACGCGGAGACGACCTCGGCGGGGATCGTGCGGCGGCTCGCGTTGACCACCTCGTCGAGCTGCTTTCCCACCACCTGGGGAATCGCGTCCCAGGCGCGCTTCGACTCCTCGATCACCACGACCAGCTGCACGAGCAGTTCGCACCAGAAGTGCTCCGCCATCGCCGCGCGCGTTCCGGTGCCCAGCGGGCCGAAGTCCCGCTCTACCTGGTCGAGGACCTGGCCGAGCAGCTCGCCCACCGCTTCGACCCGGTCCACGTCGGTGCGGGCGGTGGCGAGCCTTCGGTCGGTGTCCGCCCGTTCCCGGGCCGCGGTGTCGGCTTCCTCGTCGGACGTCGGAGGTGGTGGAGATTCCTCCCGTCCTGCACCGGGTCCGGTGGCTCCGTCGTCGGGCGTCGAGTCCGGCGGGGGACTCTGCTGCTCCGCACGGGACTCGGCGGCCCGGTGCTCCGCGCGGAGCGCCCGGAGCACGTGTTCGCGCGCGGTGTCCACCGCGGCGCGCTTGTGCCCGATCGTCGAGCGGGAGCGGTTCTCGCTCCCGGAAGCCTTGCGTTCGGCCGCCTCCCACCTGCGGTCGGCTCGTTCCCGGAAGTCGTCGAGTGCGTCGGGTGCCGGGTCGCGGATCAGCGAAACGGCGCCGGGCCACCCGTGCAGGGTGTTGGCGCACCGGCACTCGCAGGTGTCGCCACCGGCACGTTCGCAGTTGGGCGGATGCGTCAACGTCCCTCCAGAGCGCGGAGAAAGAGCCGCTGGGAACGGATGCTTCCGGGCCGCGCGGCCCCGCCCTACCGCTGGTCCAGCGAAACTCGCTGCGTCGCGGCACAGGTCGTGGGCTTGCTCGTTCGGGGCATCCGAGGCGTTCGGACGGCGGGTGGGTGCTGACCCGGCGCACCGGTGCTCGCCGCCGAACGGGGAACGCGGGCCCCGGCGCGCTGCTCTGTTCCGGCGTCGGGCGGGGCGTCGACGTCGAGTGCGCCGGTGTCGCGGTGCGCCCCGAATCCTGGTGAATGCCCGGGTTCCGGACGGGGATGCTGCTGGGTGGGTCGGTGCAGGCGTCGGCGGCTGGAGGAGCGCGGAACATGTGCGGAATCGCGGGACTGGTGTCGTTCGAGGACGACGTGAACCGGCGGCGGGACGTCGTGGCGGCGATGACGGAGACGATGGCCTGCCGCGGCCCGGACGCGGCGGGGGTGTGGCTGGACCGGCACGTCGCGCTCGGCCACCGCAGGCTCGCCGTGATCGACATCGAGGGCGGGGCGCAGCCGATGCGCGCGGACACCTCGGACGGTCCGGTGGTGCTGACCTACAGCGGCGAGACCTACAACTTCCCGGAGCTGCGCGAGGAACTGCGCGGCCGCGGCCACCGGTTCGGCACCTCCAGCGACACCGAGGTGGTGCTGCGGGCCTACCTGGAGTGGGGCGAGGAGCTCGTCGACCGGCTCAACGGCATGTACGCGTTCGCGATCTGGGACGGCCGCGCCGAGAAGCTCGTCATGGTGCGCGACCGGATGGGCATCAAACCGTTCTACTTCCAGCGCACCCGGGACGGCGTGCTGTTCGGTTCGGAGCCGAAGGCGATCCTGGCGCACCCGGACGTGCGGCCGGTGATCGCGGCGGACGGGGTGAACGAGCTGCTCGGCGGGATCAAGACGCCGGGGCACGCGATCTGGGCGGACATGCGCGAGGTGGTGCCGGGCACGCTGGTCGTGGTGGACCGGGACGGGCTGCGCGAACGCACCTACTGGACGTTGCGCACCGCCGAGCACACCGACGACCTCGACACGACGATCGCCACGATCCGGGAGCTGCTGGACGACTCGGTGCGGCGGCAGCTGACCGCGGACGTGCCGCTGGGCGTGCTGCTGTCCGGCGGCCTCGATTCGAGCGCGCTGACCGCGCTGTCGGCCGGCCAGCTGGCGGCGCGGGACGAGCGGGTGCGCAGCTACTCGGTGGATTTCGTGGGCCTGGCGGAGAACTTCCGCCCGGACGACATGCGGGCGACACCGGATTCGCCGTTCGTGCACGACGTGGCGCGGCACGTCGGGTCGGTGCACCAGGACATCGTGCTCTCCGACGCGGCGCTGGCCGATCCCGTGACGCGGCGGAAGGTGCTGGCGGCGAAGGACTTCGCGGTCGGCGCCGCCGACGTGGACACCTCGCTGTACCTGCTGTTCCAGGCGATCCGGGAGCACTGCACGGTCGCCCTGTCCGGGGAGACCTCCGACGAGCTGTTCGGCGGCTACCCGTGGTTCCACGACCCGGTGGCGCAGCAGGCCGAGATCTTCCCGTGGATGGTGCCGGTGTTCGCCGCCGGTGAGATGTCCGCGGACGAAGGCGGGCCCGCCGTGTCGGAGTTCTTCGACCCGGACCTGGACGCCCGGATCGACCTGATGACCTACCTGAAGGACCGCTACCGCGACGCGGCCGCCGAAGTGGAACCGCTGCCCGGCGAAGACCCGCACGAAGCGCGGATGCGGGTGATGAGCCACGTGCACCTGACCCGCTTCCTGCGGGCGCTGCTGGACCGCAAGGACCGGATCAGCATGGCCGTCGGCCTGGAAGTGCGCGTCCCGTTCTGCGACCACCGGCTGGTCGAGTACGTGTTCAACGCGCCGTGGGCGATGAAGAGCTTCGACGGCCGGGAGAAGAGCCTCCTGCGCGCCGCCACCCGCGACGTGCTGCCCGAGTCGGTGCTGCAGCGGGTCAAGAGCCCCTACCCGTCCACGCAGGACCCCGGTTACGCGGGGAAGTTGCAGGCGATGGGCCGCGAGGTGCTGGCCGACCCGGACCACCCGATGTTCCAGGTCATCTACCGCAAGTGGTTCGACGCCACGGTGAGCACGCCGCCCGCGGAACTCCCCGGCTACGAACGGGAGAAGCTGGACCGAGCCCTCGACATCGCCGCCTGGCTAGAACAACACCACCCCGAAATCCGCGTCTGAAACTGCGGTCGTTCCCCCGGTGGTCGGGGGTGGGGTGGCGGAACCTCAGCGGGATTCTCGCTGCGGGATCTTTTTCCCGGGTGGCTCCGCCACGAGGGAAAAAGCTGTCCTCGCGAGAATCCCGCTGAGAACCCGCGGGTGGTCCGGCTGCGTGCTTGGTCGCTGTTCAGCGGCTTCGCCGCTGACAAGAAAAGGGCGGAGATCCGCAGGGCGCTGTTTGTCCGGTGCGGTTTTGCCCGGCGTACGGGTGAAATCGGTGGGGAGGTCACCTGGGCGCGGTAGCGTCGGGCGCCGCTGTGATCGTTCGAGCGCTGGGGGTTCGGAGTGGGATCGTCGAAGGTGCTGGCCGGGGCGTTGGCCGCGTGCGGGGTGCTGGTGGTGCTGCCGGGTTCGGCGGCGGCAGCCGAGGTGCGCATCCACGACGTGCAGGGCGCGGGCCGGGTCTCGCCGCTGCTGGGGCAGCGGGTGAGCGGTGTGCCGGGCGTGGTCACCGGCGTCCGGACCGAGGGCACCGCACCGGGTTTCTGGTTCCAGGACCCGGAACCCGACGGCGATCCGCGCACCAGCGAGGGCCTGTTCGTCTACGCCCCGGACGCGCCGCCGCGGGTCGCGGTGGGCGACGTGGTGGCGGTGTCCGGCACGGTCGCCGAGTACTACGCGGTCGGCGACGGCGAGCAGCCGGAGACCACGCCGAACCAGTCGGTGACCGAGCTGTCCGGCGCCAACTGGGAGGTCACCGGCACGGCACCGGTCCCGGCGGCGGAGCCGATCACCCCCGACTCGGTGCCGGACGCGTACGCCCCGGACGGCGAGCTGGACGCGCTGCCGCTCGACCCGGCCCGGTTCGCGCTGGACTACTACGAGTCCCGCGAGCACATGAACGTCTCCGTCACCGACGCGCGCGTGGTGGGCCCGACCGATGCGTACGGCGCGCTGACCGTCACCTCCAAGCCGGAGCAGAACGCGGGCGAGCGCGGCACCACCACCTACCTCGGCTACGACGAGCCGAACTCGGGCCGGTTGAAGGTGGAGCCGGTGGGCCTGCCGGTCCCGGCGGCGAACGTGGGCGACGAGCTGGCCGGGCGCACCGAGGGACCGCTGGACTACAGCCGGTTCGGCGGCTACCTGCTGGCGGCGACGGCGCTCGGCGAGCACCGGCCGGTGGGCGTCGAACCGGAGGTCACCCGCGCGCAGGATCCGGACGAACTGGCCGTCGCCACCTACAACGTGGAGAACCTGGCGGGCACCGACGAGCAGTCGAAGTTCGACCGGCTGGCCCGCGGCGTCGCGGTGAACCTGGCGGCCCCGGACGTGATCGCCCTCGAAGAGGTGCAGGACGACACCGGCGCCACCGACGACGGGGTGGTCGCCGCCGACGGCACGCTGCGCCGCCTGGTGGACGCCATCGCCGCCGCGGGCGGCCCGCGCTACGAGTGGCGGCAGATCGACCCGGTGGACGGTGCCGACGGCGGGCAGCCGGGCGGCAACATCCGGGTGGCGTTCCTGTTCGACCCGACGCGGGTGTCCTTCGTGGACCGTCCCGGTGGGGACGCGGTGACCCCGGTCCGGGCGGTGCCCGCGGAGGGGCGCGCGGAGCTGAGCGCTTCGCCCGGGCGCATCGCGCCCGCCGACCCGGCGTGGGAGGCGAGCCGGAAGCCGCTGGTCGGCGAGTTCTCGTTCCGCGGGGAGCCGGTGTTCGTCGTCGCGAACCACTTCACCTCGAAGGGCGGCGACCAGCCGCTGCACGGCCGGTTCCAGCCGCCCGCGCGGGAGTCGGAGCGGCAGCGCGTCGAGCAGGCCCGGCTGGTGCGCGGTCTCGTCGCGGACCTCACGGCGATCGACCCGGGCGCGAAGGTCGTCGTCACCGGCGACCTCAACGACTTCGGCTTCTCCCCGGCGGTGTCCGCGCTGACCGAGGGCGGGCTGCTGAGCTCCGCCGCCGACGCGCTGCCACCGGTCGAGCGGTACAGCTACGTGTACGAGGGCAACGCCCAGGCGCTCGACCACGTGCTCACCACCCCGGGCGTCGGCCGGGTGGACTACGACGTGGTGCACGTGAACGCGGAGTTCGCCGATCAGACCAGCGACCACGACCCCCAACTCGCACGCCTCCGGCCTTGACCGCCCCCCTCGCTCGCTTTGCTGAGGGGTGGGGTGGCGGAACCTCAGCGGGATTCTCGCTGCGGGATCTTTTTCACCGGTGGCTCCGCCACAGGAGAAAAAGCTGTCCTCGCGAGAATCCCGCTGAGAACCCGCGGGTGGTCCGGCTGCTTGCTGGGTTTCTGCTCATCGGCTTCGCCGCTGACAGGAAGGACGATTTTGGTCAGGGGTGCTCGGCTGCGGCTAGGGACGGGGTGAGGGGGGACAGGGCTGCGCGGAGGTGGTCGGGGAGCGGGCCGGTGGGGACGACCAGGCCGTCGTCGGTGCTCCCGGCCGGCCGGAGCCAGGTTTCCAGGGCGATGCGGACCGCTGCCGCGACGCTCGCTGCGAGGACGCGGGCGGTGGGCGCCTCGACACCGGGCGCGCGTGCGCTGATCGCCGCCGCGAGCGGCCCTTCGATGCCGGCGGTGGTGTCGAGGAACGCGTCGCGCAGCGCGGGCCGGGTGGTGATCAGCAGCAGCGCCTCGGGGTCGTGCTCGCCGGTGCCGGTGAGCTGCTCGACCACCGCGCCGGTGACGGCGTCGGCCAGGCGCACCTCGGCAGGCCGGGCCGCGACCGCGGCGGCGATCCGCGACTCCCGGTCCGCGGTCACGGCGGAGACGATCGCCTGCTCGCGGCTGGCGAAGTAGTTGTTGTAGGTGCGCGGCGAGACCCCGGCCGCCTCGGCGATGTCCTCGACCCGCACCTGGTCCGGCCCGCGCTCGACCGCCAGGCGCAGCGCCGCCGCGCGCAGTGCTTCGCGCGTGGCCTGCTTCTTCCGCTCCCGCAACCCCGGTGCCGTCGTCACGGCGCCAGCGTCCCACGGATAGATGCGTACACGCAAACTTGCGCGCACGCACTTTCGCTGCCACGCTCGTCCGTCGGAAGACCGACGGAGGGGATCGCGCCATGCGAGCAAGGGGAATGACCTACGACACCGGGTTCGTCGTGCACGGCCGGACGTCCCGCGAGCACTTCGACCCCGCGGTGGTCCGGCGCGAGCTCGCCATCATCCGCGACGACCTGCACTGCAACGCCGTCCAGATCATCGGCGGCGACCCGCGGCGCATCGAGCTGGCCGCCGGCGCCGCCGCCGACCTCGGCCTGGAGGTCTGGTTCTCGCCTTACCCGCTCGAACTGGAACCGGAGCAGATCCTCGCGCTGTTCCGCGACTGCGCCGTGCGGGCGGAACGGCTCCGGCGGCGAGGAGCCGAGGTCGTGTTCGTCGCGGGGGTCGAGCTGAGCGTGATGAACCGCGGGTTCCTGCCCGGTGGCACCCCCGAGGAGCGGGTCGAGCAGCTGGTGGGCCGGCCTGAGCAGCGGGCCGCGGCGCTGCGCGAGCTCGGCGGGCGCGTCAACGCGTTCCTGCGCGACGCCGCGGCCGCGGTCCGCGAGCGCTTCGGGGGCGGGCTCACCTACGCCGCCATCCAGTTCGAGCAGGTCGACTGGGCCCCCTTCGACTTCGCGACGTTCGAGCTGATCCGCTCCGCCGAGGTCGCCGACGGGTTCCGCGAAGCGGTGCGCGAGCTGGCCCGCGGTCCGAAGCCGCTCGCCATCACCGGGTTCGGGACCGCGGCCTACCGGGGCGCGGGAGACCGCGGTGGACGGGTGCTGGAGGTGGTCGAGCACGATCCGCGGACCCGGGTTCCGGTGCGGTTGACCGGTTCCTACGAGCGCGACGAGGCCGGTCAGGCCGCCTACCTGGACGAGCTGCTGGAGATCTTCGAAGCGGAGGGCGTGGACGGCGCGTTCGTGTTCCTGTTCGCCCTGCCCGGTTACCCGCACCGCCCGGACGGCGACCCGAGGGACGACTTGGACCGGGCCGGCCTGGGGATCGTCAAGATCCTCGAAGGGCGGCGGGGGAGGACCTATCCCGACCTGGAGTGGGAACCGAAGGCCGCCTTCTCGGCGGTGGCGCGGCGGTACCGGGCCGCCGCGGCGGGGGCCGCAACCGCGTGATCATCGCGAATCGGGCCGGAGATTGTCGCGCCGGTCGGGCCGAGAACTTCCGGTGGGCACTTCTGGGTGTCACTCAAGGTGAGTACGCTGTGGGCACTGGGTGACGAAGGGGGGAGTCATGGGACAACCGCAGCGGGACGCGTCCAAGGGTGAAGTGCAGGAGCTGGGCGACTCCGCCTAGCAGCCCGGCGGAGCGGTTCGAGTCCCCGCGGGGCGATCGGCCCCGGACGGGGTTCTCCGGGAACCCGGGAAAGCAGAAGGCCGGGCACCTGATCGGTGCCCGGCCTTCCGGCTGGCGGAGGATACGGGATTCGAACCCGTGAGGGCTATTAACCCAACACGATTTCCAATCGTGCGCCTTAGGCCGCTCGGCCAATCCTCCACGCGGAAGTGTACGGGAGGACGATGATCACTCCGCGCCGGGGTCCCCTCCGCGCCGACCGGTCCGGCACCCCCGAACGGCCCAGGTGAACGGCCTGCCGGACCGGCGGATCGGGCGAACGGGCGGTTCACCCGAGCGGCGCGGCCGGTGCGCTGCGGCGATCAGAGGGCGCGGAGGACCCGGGCGCGGTCCTGGCGGGCGCGCCGCGCCACGTCGGAATCCGGGACGGCGCTCTCGAACGCGTGCGGGCAGCCCGGGCGGACGTGCAGCTCGACCGGGACTCCGGCCAACGACAGCCTGCGCGCGTATTCGACGTCCTCGTCCCGGAAGATGTCCAGGTCCCCGACCTCCACGTACGCCGGGGGAAGCCCCCGCAGGTCGGTGGCGCGGGCGGGTGCCGCGGTCGCCGGCACGTCCGGGCCGCCCGCGAGCTCGCCGAGCAGCGCGTGCCAGCCGGTCGCGTTCCGCTCGTAGGACCAGGTCGCCAGCGCCACCAGCTCCGGATCGGGTTCGGTGGTGCGGTCGTCGAGCATCGGGTAGATCAGGATCTGCCGGGCGAGTCGCGTGCCGCGCTCCCGCGCCAGCAACGCGGCCCCGGCGGCGAGGCCACCGCCCGCGCTCTCACCCATGATCGCGATGCGCCCCGGGTCCACGCCGAGCTCGGCGGCGTGCTCGTGCAGCCAGGCGAGGCCGGTCCAGGCGTCTTCGACGGGCGCGGGGTGCGGATGTTCCGGCGCGCACCGGTAGTCCACGACCAGCACCGGCACCCCGGTGGCCGCGACGAGCCCGGCCGCGTTCGGCAGGCACGGCCGTGCGTCGCCGAAGATCATGCCGCCGCCGTGCAGCCACACCACCGCCGAGCCGGGCGGCGCGCCGTCCGCGGTGAGCCACCAGAGCCCGATCTCCGCGCCGTCGAAGCCGAGCGCGGTGCGTTCGGTGCTGCGGACCCCGGCCGGGAGTTCGGTGGGCGCGGCGGCCAGCGCGGTTTCGATGCTGCGCCGGATGGCGAGCGCGTCCCCGGGCGCCTCGGGTGCGGGGCGGCTCGCGAAGTACGCGTCCAGCAGCGGTTTCAGCTCGGGGTCCACTTCGAGCGGCATGGTTCCTCCGGTCGGCGACTGAGGTCGACCCTAGCCGCGGATCACCCGAGCACCGCCCGATTCCGCTCGTGGCGCATCAGCCGCCGGGATGCATCAGCTCCCACACGTGCCCGTCGAGGTCCCGGAAGCTGCCCCGCACACCGCTACCGCCAAAACCGGCCGCCCTTGATCGCCGCGAGGAAGTCGTCGAACGCGCCGTGCCCGAACGCGAGGACCGGGCTCGCCGCGCCGAGCTTGGAGTCCCGGACGCCGGTGCCCGCGGCGATGGTGGCGACTTCGACGCAGATGCCGCCGTTTCCGGTGCTGTAGCTGGACTTCCGCCAGGTTCCCGGCGTGGGGGCATGTATCGGCATGTCGACTTCCATGCCCGTGTGTACCGGTGTGCGAGCGGTGCGGGCTAGGCCCGGATGGGGGTTCGTCCGAACCGTCCGTCCTTGACCGCCGCGAGGAAGTCGTCGAACGCGCTGTGGCTGAACGCGAGGATCGGGCTCGCCGCATCGAGCTTGGAGTCCCGGATGCCGGTGCCCGTGCTGACCGTGGCGACTTCGATGCAGTTGTGGTTTCCGCTGCTGCGGCTCGACTTCCGCCACGCGACCGATCCGAAGTCACTGGACTGCATGCCGCTCCTAACGAAGCTCTCGTATCCGTTCGTCCAGGCGGCGCTCTGTCTCGGGGCGATCGAGCGAGACTTCCGACAGCCTGTCGAACGCTTGCACGTACACGGACGTGTGAGCAGGCTTCTCCAAGTAATCGGCGTCCGTCAAGCCCTCGACGTAGACGTAGGTCGCCTGCGGATCGTCTAGGTGCAGGACGGTGAACGGAGTTCCGAGAGCCGCGTGTTCTCCGGCGGTGTAAGGCAGAACGCGGACTTCTACGTGGTCGAGTTCGGCCAGGTCCCTCAGGTGTTCCAGCTGAGCGCGAAGCGTTTCCCGTCCGCCGACCTCGTAGCGGAGAGCTCCTTCGCCGAGGATCGCGATGATCGGTCGACCCTCGTGTTGGATGATCTTCGTTCCGCGTAGGACGCGCTCGTCTGCTCGCCGCTCAGCATCGCGGTTCGTCGTCACCAGCGAGGTCGAGAGCAGAGCTCTGGCGTAGTCGGTGGTCTGCATGAAACCGGGAATGAGATCGCCGTTGTGCACCTTGATCTCCGACGCGAGTGCTTCCATGCCCGCGTAAGTCCTGGCCCAGTCCGGGATGCGGCTCGGACGGTCCCGCTTCCGCGCTTCGGAGGCGAGTGCGCGGATCTTGTCGGCTTCCGGGCCGTCCGGAACCCCGAAGAGCCCGAGGATCACGTTGATCTCGGCGGCGGCCACGGTGAGCTCGCCCTTCTCGACCCTCGTCAGCTTTCCCGGGTACCAGTCCAGTTCCTTCGCCACGGTCCCGGATCGCACGCCGCTTCGTTCGCGGAGCTCTCGGAGGAACAGCCCGAGCTGCACGCGTCGGATCGCCGGGTTCTGCTGCGTCGCCACCATCGTTCCTTCTCGTCGAAGCGTTCCCGGGCATGGTGCCTTGTCCGGCCGCGGGGCCTCCGCAAGATCACTCCTCCGAGGCATATGAACCTTAAATTGCAGGTTGTAGTTTTCACGAGCATGGAGGTTGATCGATTCACCAGGAGGTGGCCGATGAACGTCATGGAGGCTCGGTTCGGGTCGCACCTGGGGGTGATCGCGGCGACCGTGCGCGCCGGGTTCCGGTTCCGGTACCTGCCGTCGCTCGCGGAGATCGACGCCGTGCAGGGCTTCCGGGTCCGCGCGGGTGCGATGGACGTCTACCTGGTCCGCGCCGAGCAGGACGCGTTGGCCGCCCGCTTCCGGGTGGACGACCTCGAAATTCCGGTGCCGCACGCGATCTGGCACCGGCGGGGGAGCGTCGCCGGCGTCGTCGCCGAACTGCTCGCGCTGCCCGCGCACGGCGCCCCCGGTGCGCCGAAGGCCCCGTTGCGCTGCCGCGAAGTCGGCTGGATCTTCGGCCTGCGGTCGTGAGGCCGAAGCCGTTCCTGCCCATGACCTGGTGCTACGAACCGGTGGGCGGTGGCTACACGTTCCGCTGGGGGCGCGGCTCCGGGGTGATCACGGTGCACCGCGGGGACGTGCGCGGCTCGCACGGTGACGAGGCGCTGGTGGACACCGTGCGGGTAGGCCGCGACTGGGTCGACGACCGCGACCTGCGCGTCGAGGCGCGGCGGTGGCTCCGCGCCGAGCAGCAACGGCTGCGCAGAGCCGCTGCGCAGCCGACTGAGCAGGACCGCTGAGCAGAGTGACTGAGCAGGGCCGCTGAGCAGGACCGATGGGAACGGCCGCCGAGTGGGGCTGCCGAGCGGGCCACCGAGCAGGCGCGAGCGGAACAACTGAGCAGAACAGCCGAGCAGGACCGATGGGAACGGCCGCTGACAACGGCCGCTGAAAAGCGAAGAGCCGCCCCCTCGCGGGAGCGGCCGATGAGCAGGCCCGGCGTGACCTACCCCGACAGCGCCGGGCCGTCCGGGCCGGTCGGTGCGAGGCCCCCGCACCGACCGGTCTCCGGCCTCAGGACTGGATGTTCAGGCAGGCGGCACGGCCACCCGCGGTGCCGGCCTGGCCCGCGCCGGTGTTCGTGTTCGACTCCTCGTGCACCACGATCGACTTCGGGGCGCGCTCGCCGGTGATCCCGAACGGGACCGTCGCCGTGGAGCTGCCAGCGCCCTGCGCGTCCGTCTGCAGGTCCAGCCAGATCTCGTTCTGCGGGTTCGCGTACGCCGGGTCCGAGGACGGGTTGCCCGGTCCGGCCGCCGGATCCTGCTGGTTCTGGAAGTGCGGACCCGCCGCGTCGCCCGTCGGCCCGCACGCGTTCACGTGCGCGTGCGCCGCGTACCCGCGGTTCGGCTGCAGGCCCGTGACGGTGAAGGTCACCACCGTGGACTGCTCGGAGCCGTCGACGGTGGCCTTCACCTGCGCGCCCGCCGGGGCCAGTTGCGGGTTGTAGGTGAACGCGCCGCCCTGGCCGCCGGGCTGCGCCAGCGTGCCCTCGAACGTCTGCCCGCCACCACCGCTCTGCTGCTCCTGCACCGCCGGAGGCGGCGGCGTGCCCGGACCGGGCGGCTGGGTGGACGGTTCACCAGGGGGCGTGCACGCGGTCAGCGCGAGAGCCGCGACCGCACTGCCGAGCACGAGCGCCCGGCGACCGGCAAAAGAGATCCGCAGAGACATGCAGCAGATCATGCCCGAAACGGCCGAATCAGGCGACGACCGGCCCAGGTGGCGCGGCTCGCACCGAACGGGGCCCGGAGGGGGTTCGAAGCCCGCCGAGGTACGCGCTAGACTCTTGGTGGGACTCCGTGCGGCGTCCATCCTGTGAACTCCCCCAGGGCCGGAAGGCAGCAAGGGTAAGCGGGCTCTGGCGGGTGCACGGGGTCCCGCTTACTTTTCCCCGGCCGCCCGCACCCCCACGTCCCGATCCGGGGCGTCGGTGCCACCGCGTAGGGTTCCGACCGTGGCGCTCGCCCTCTACCGCAAGTACCGTCCGGCGACCTTCGCTGAGGTCGTCGGCCAAGAGCACGTCACCGAACCGCTGCGCACCGCGCTGTCGGCGCAGCGCATCAACCACGCGTACCTGTTCTCCGGGCCGCGCGGCTGCGGCAAGACGTCCAGCGCGCGCATCCTCGCCCGCTCGCTGAACTGCGCGCAGGGGCCGACGCCGGACCCGTGCGGGGAATGCGACTCGTGCGTGGCGCTCGCCCCGGAGGGCTCCGGCAGCGTCGACGTCGTCGAGCTCGACGCGGCCAGCCACGGTGGCGTCGACGACACCCGCGAACTCCGCGACCGGGCCTTCTTCGCGCCCGCCCAATCGCGGTACCGCATCTTCATCATCGACGAAGCGCACATGGTGACCACGCAGGGCTTCAACGCCCTGCTGAAGATCGTCGAAGAGCCGCCCGAACACCTCATCTTCGTGTTCGCCACCACCGAACCGGACAAGGTGCTCACCACCATCCGGTCCCGGACGCACCACTACCCGTTCCGGCTGATGCCGCCCGGGGTGATGCGCGAACTGCTCGAACGCATCTGCGGCGACGAGGGCGTGCGGGTCGAACCGGCCGTGTACCCGCTGGTGATCCGCGCGGGCGGCGGCTCGGCGCGCGACACGCTCAGCGTGCTCGACCAGCTGCTCGCCGGGGCCGGGGACGAGGGCGTCACCTACGAGCGGGCGGTGGCGCTGCTCGGCGTCACCGACGTGGCGCTCATCGACGACATGGTGGACGCGCTCGCCGCCGGGGACGGCGCCTCGGTGTACGGCACGGTCGACAAGCTCGTCGAAGCCGGGCACGATCCGCGCCGCTTCGCCGCCGACCTCCTCGACCGGCTCCGCGACCTGGTGCTGCTGCACGCGGTGCCCGACGCGGGCGGCCGCGGGCTCATCGACGCGGCGGGTGACGAGCTCACCAAGATGCAGACGCAGAGCGAGCAGCTCGGCGCCGCCACGCTGTCCCGGTTCGCCGAGATCGTGCACACCGGGCTGCAGGACATGCGCGGGGCCACCGCGCCGCGGCTGCTGCTGGAACTGCTGTGCGCCCGGATGATGCTCCCGGCCGCGTCCGAGTCGGAGGGCGCGCTGCTGCAGCGCGTCGAGCAGGTCGAGCGGCGGATGACGCTGGCGCCGCCCGCGGCTGCCGACGGTTCCGCCGCTCCCGCTGCTCCCGCCGCTACCGCCGCTCCCGCCGCGGCCACCGGCCCGGCCGCAGCCGCTCCCGCCGGGGACGCGTCCGCCGGCAAGCGGGTGTTCCAGCGGCCCAGCGACCGGCAGACCGCGGCCGAACCGCAGGCCCCGGCTCAGCAAGCCCCGGCGCCGCAAGCCCCGGCTCCGCAAGCCCCGGCGCCGCAGGCGGCAGGGCTGGCCGCGCCGGAAGCGGAACCGGCGCCGCGGCCCGAGTCCCGGCAGCCCGAACCGCAGCAGCCCGAATCCCAGCAGGCGGCGCCGCCGCAGCCCGAACCGCAGCAGGGCCGCCCGGCCGCCGCTCCGGCTCCGCAGCCCGCGCAGTCCGAACCGTCCGAACCCGCGGTCGCCGACCCGGGCGCCGCGCACTCCGCGGGCTTCGGCGCCGCCGACGTGCGCCGGGTGTGGACCGACCTGCTGCGCGCCGTCGCCCAGCGCAACCGGCCCACCCAGGCGCTGCTGCTCAACGCGACGGTGCACGACTACACCGACGGCACGCTGGTGCTGACCATGCCCACCTCGGGGCTGGTGAAGCAGTTCGCGCAGCAGCGGCGCATCGACTTCGTGCGCGAGGCGATGGCCGAGGTGCTCGGCGCGGGGACGGACTACGACGTGCGCTGCGTCGAAGCCGGTGCCGCCCCGCCGCCGCAGCGTCCCGCCGGGGCCGCGAAGCCCGCGTCCCAGCAGCCCGCGCAGCCCGCCGCGCCCCCGACCTACAGCAGGCCCAGCGCGGCGCAGCACCAGGAGCAGCGCCCACCGGAATCCGGCAACGGCCAGCGCCGTCCCGCCCCGGCCCGCCGCGGTGCGCCGTCCGGCCGGGGTCGCTCGGACGACATCCCGCCGCCCCCGGAGCCGCCGCCGGAGGACGAACCGCCGCCGGAGGACGCGTACCCGCCGCCCGCGGCGCCGCCGCCGGACGAGGAGGACGAGGAGTCGATGATCGCGGATTCCTCCCCGGCGTCCGCCGCCGAAGCGATGCCGCGCCGCGACCGGGAGGACGAGGCCGTGCAGCTGTTCACCGCCGAACTGGGCGCCCGCAAGATCGACGAGTGACGTCCCCAGGTGAACGGCCCACCGGCCCGGCCGCAACGGGCGAGTGGGCCGTTCACCCGGCGCGTCAGATCAGGTGGCGGGTGAGGAACGCCAGCGCCCTCGGGTAGGCGTCGAGGCGGTTGGCGCGCTTCGCCAAGCCGTGGCCCTCGTCGTCGAACACGAGCAGTTCGCACTCGACGCCACCGCGGCGGACCGCCGTCGCCAGCTGCTCGGCCTCGGACAGCGGCACCCGCGGGTCGTTCGCCCCGTGGATCACGAACAGCGGCGCCGAGATCGCGTCCACGTGCGTCAGCGGCGAGGCCTCCCGCAGGAACTCGGCATCCGCGGCCAGCGAGCCGTACTCGCGTTCGCGGTGCGCCCGCCGGTACGGCGAGGTGTTCTCCAGGAACGTCACCAGCGAGGAGATGCCGACGATGTCCACCCCGGCGGCCCACCGCTCCGGCTGGAACGCCAACCCGGCCAGCACCATGTACCCGCCGTACGAGCCGCCCCACAGCGCCGACCGCGCCGGGTCCAGCCCGAGGCTCGGCAGCCAGTCGTGCAGCGCCGCGAGGTCCCGCACCGAATCGAGCCGCTTGCGCCCGTCGTCGGCGCTGTACCAGCGCTTCCCGTAACCGGTGGAGCCGCGCACGTTCGGCACCAGCACGGTGTGCCCCTGCGCGGCGAGCGCTTGCACGATCGGGTTGAAGGTGCGCACCGACTGGCCTTCCGGCCCGCCGTGGATGATCAGCACCGAGGAGCCGGTGGGGTCCTCGGGCCGGTACGCGAAGCACGGCACCTGCTCGCCGTCGGGCGTGGGAACCCGGTGCACCGACGGTGTGACCAGGCGTTCCCCGGCGAGCGCGGCCGCCGAGCCGGTCATCGCCAGCGGCGGGTCGTCCTGCTCGACGTCGAGGACCAGCACGTCGCCCGGCACGTCGGGGGCGCTGAAGGACAGCGCGACCAGCCGCGAATCGGGGGACCACACGGGGGAGGGCAGCGGGAACGCGCACCAGCCGTCGCCGGGCAGCGGGACCTCCCGGCGCAGCCGCCCGGTCCGCGCGTCGTGCAGCGCCAGCCGGCCCGCGCCGTCGTCGTTCGCCTGCACCAGCAGCGAGTTCCCGTCCGGTGCCAGCCAGCCGAGCAGGTCGTGCTCCTCGGAGGTCACCAGCCAGGTGCGGTCGCCGGTGCGCGGGTCGATGCGGGCCACGCCGACGCGGTCCCGGTCGGCGTTGCTGCTCACGACCAGCCCGGAGTCGTCGGGCAGCCAGCGGACGTGCGTGTTGCGGGTGTGCTCGCCGGGTCCGGTGAGCACGCGGAGGCGCTCGCCGTCGGTGGTGGGCATCGTGTCCACCAGCAGCACCTGGTCGGACATCGGCCGCTCGCCGGGCAGCGTCAGCGCCAGGTAGTGGCTGTCCGGGGACGCGGCGGCCTCCTGCACCATGCCGCCGCCGTCGTAGACGACGATCTCCTCGCCGGTGAGCGCGCTGCGGATGACCACGTCGAAGTCGACGCCGTTGCGCCGGTTCGTGGCGTACACGAGCCGGCCGGGCAGCACGTCCAGCAGCCGGTGCACGTAGCGCGGGTCCCGCACCAGCGGCTGCAGGTCGTCGAGCTCGGCGGGCCGGGTGCGGCGGCGGTCCAGGCGCATCAGGGACAGCTGGCCGCGCTCGTTGCCGCCGGTGTCGTGCTGGATGATCGCCGCGCGCTCGCCGGGCAGGTACCGGCCGGTGACCGCGCCGGACAGGGCGGTCAGCGCGGTCGCGCCGCCGTTGGGGGAGAGCTCCACGAGCTGGGTGGAGCCCGACTCGTCGGACCCGGCGAGCACCCGTCCCGCCTCGTCCACGTCGAACGCCCGCCAGCTCGCCAGTTCCAGCAACCGCACCATGTCCACCGCCATGCGCTCACCTTGTCACGAGCGACGCCCCCGGGGACCTGCCGGGAGGAGGTGATCAACACCTTGATCGTTGCGGCCGGTGGGCGACGCGGGTTGGGCCGTCCGCCTGGTCGCGACCGGCCGCCCGGCGGAGTCGAGTGCTACCGCCGCAGGGGTGAAAACGGGCCACCGGACCCTGGGAAATTCGCCGCAGCGGCAGGACGGCCTCGGCGTCTTACGATGATCGGCGACCGCTCAGCCGCCGCGTTGCTGGAAGAGGACCCATGCGGACATCAGCGTGCCTGCTCACCGGCCTGCTCCTGCTCACCGGGGCCGCTTCGGCCACGGCGCAGGAAACCCCGGACCACACCGTCACCTTCGTCAACGATTCCGGCGAGCAGCTGTGGATCGGCAGCACCACCAACCCGGACGGCTCGGAACAGCTCACCGGCCTGCCGGTGCTGGCGGACGGCGAGTCCGCGACGATCACCGTCCCCGAGTCCGGCGAAGCGGGGCACTGGCGCGGCAAGTTCTTCGCCCGCCAGGGCTGCTCCGGCGAACCGGGCGCCGACTTCCACTGCGCCATCGGCGACTGCGGCCCGGAGGCGGACACCTGCACCACCGGTGAGGAACCGGCGGGGCTGGCGGAGTTCAACTTCGACCCCGCCGACCCGGACGCCCCCTGGTACAACGTCAGCTACGTCAACGCGGTGTCGCTGCCGATCACCATCGAACCGGACGACGCCGACCCGCCGCCGGACTCCAACCAGTGCGAGCAGGTCGGCTGTGCGGAACCGCTGCTGCCGTACTGCCCGCCGGAGAACCTCACCGGCGGCGAGGACGGGCAGCCACAGCTGTGCACGAACCCGAGCCGCGACGAGAAGACGCCCTACAGCGACGCCCTCAACGAGCACTGCCCGCGCGCGTACGGGTGGTCGAAGCAGGACCAGGAACCGGGCAACGACGTCATGCGCAACTGCCCGTCCTGCGGCGGCCTCACCGTCACCTTCCACCGGCCGAGCTGACCCGCGGGCCGACACGGCGGGTGGTCGCGGCCGGGGCGGCTCCGGCACGACTACCCTGGGCGGAGTGCCCGTTCGGGCACGTGCCCACGCTGGGTTCGGGCCGGTGAGCCGGAACGCCGGGCGCGATCGACAGCGCCACGCGACGAACCCCAGCGGCGACCGCGAACAGCTCTGGAGGACCACGGTGCAACCGGGTGGCCAGCCGAACATGCAGCAGATCATGGAACAGGCGCAGCAGATGCAGCAGCAGCTGATGAGCGCGCAGCAGGAACTCGCCGACGCGGAAGCGACCGGCAGCGCGGGCGGCGGGCTGGTGACGGCGGTCGTCAGCGGCACCGGCGAGCTCAAGGCCGTGACCATCGACCCGAAGGCCGCCGACCCCGAGGACACCGAGACGCTCTCGGACCTGGTGGTGGCCGCGGTGCGCGACGCGAACCGGGCGGCGCAGGAGCTCCAGGCGGAGAAGATGGGCCCGGTGACCGGCGCGCTGGGCGGCGGCCAGGGACTGGGCGGGCTCGGCCTGCCCGGCATGTGACGGAGCGTCCACGGTGTACGAAGGTCCGGTCCAGGACTTGATCGACGAGCTGGGCAGGCTGCCCGGCATCGGTCCGAAGAGCGCCCAGCGCCTCGCCTTCCACCTGCTCGCGGCGGAACCGGCGGACGTGACCCGGTTGCAGGAGGTGCTGCAGAAGGTCAAGGAAGGCGTGATGTTCTGCGAGATCTGCGGCAACGTCTCCGAGCAGGAGAAGTGCCGGATCTGCCAGGACGCCCGCCGCGACACCGCGCTGGTGTGCGTGGTCGAGGAGCCCAAGGACGTCCTCGCGGTGGAGCGCACCCGCGAGTTCAAGGGCCGCTACCACGTGCTCGGCGGTGCGCTGGACCCGTTGTCGGGCATCGGTCCGGACCAGCTCCGGGTGCGCCAGCTGCTGACCCGCATCGGGACCGACGAGATCACCGAGGTGATCATCGCGACGGACCCGAACACCGAGGGGGAGGCGACGGCGACGTACCTGGTGCGGATGCTGCGGGACTTCCCCGGGCTGAACGTGACGCGGCTGGCCTCGGGCCTGCCGATGGGCGGTGACCTGGAGTTCGCGGACGAGCTGACGTTGGGGCGCGCCCTGTCGGGCCGCCGCGCGATGTGAACCGGGTGGCGGGGCGCGGGGCGTCCCGCCACCGGGTCGAGGTACCGCGGTGAACGAGTTCGAGCGGGCCGCCGACGCGGCGGTCGCGCACCTGCTGGCGGCCCCGGCGCGGCTGGGCCCGGTGCGGGTGCTGGCGGTGGACGGCCCGTCGGGGGCGGGCAAGTCCACGTTCGCCGGCCTGCTGCTGTCCCGGCTGGGCGGGGTCGACGCCCGCCTGGTCCGCACCGATGACTTCGCCACCTGGGACGAGCCGGTCGAGTGGTGGCCCCGGTTGCGCGCGGGCGTGCTGGAGCCGCTGGCCGCGGGCCGGCCCGGCGGGTACCGCCGCACCGAGTGGCCGGGCGGGCGCCCGGTGCTGGGCGCGCACGTGCCGGTTCCGGTGCCGGAAGTCCTGGTGCTGGAAGGGGTTTCCGCCGCGCGCGCGGACCTCGCGCCACGATTGTCCGCTGTGGTCTGGGTGGAACCGGTGGGGCCGGCCGCGCGCCTGGAGCGGGCGGTGGCGCGGGACGGGGAGAGCGCGCGCGGCGAGCTGCGCCGCTGGCAGCGCTTCGAGCGGGACTGGTTCGCCGCCGACGGCACCCGCGCCCGCGCCGACGTCCGGATCGGCCCCGCCGCGACCGGCGCACCCGGCTGATCCGCTCGGCGGGAATCGCGCTCGCCCGGCCTCGGACAACGGGCCGGGCGAACTGGGAATCGCTGCTGCGAGATCGTGCCGGAATCGACGGTGAACGGTGCACCGGATTGAGCCGTCCGGGTCAATTCCGCGGCGGGAAAACCGCGTCCGCGCGGGAATGAGAACTGATCTGACGGGGCGAACGTGCAGGTCAGCGCGGGTGCTGCGCATTCCCGGAATTCCCGGCGATCGTTGGGAAAATTCGCGAGCGCGGATTCGTCGAGGTAGCGAGATCGTAACCTGACCTACTCCAATGGGGGCGCCGCGCGGGCTATTGTTCTCCGCAATGTGAGACCTGAGACACATCGAGGTGCTGTGATGAGAGCTCCGTCGAGGCCGCACCCGTCCGGCATCCGGCGCCGGGCCGCGATCGCGGGAATCGCCTGCGCGCTCGTGGCAGCAGCGGCAGGATGTGCCGAGTCCCAACGCGGCGAGGGCGGTGGTGAGGGCGGCAGCCTCACCTTCGGCGCCGCGGGGGCCCCCGACCTGTTCGACCCGTTCTACGCCTCCGACGGCGAGACGTTCCGCGTCACCCGCCAGATCATGGAAGGGCTCGTCGGTTTCAAGGCGGGCACCGCCGACGTCGAACCGGAGCTCGCCGAGAGCTGGGAGCACACCGCCGACGGCAAGGCCTGGACCTTCCACCTGCGGCAGGGCGTGAAGTTCCACGACGGCACCGACTTCGACGGCAGCGCGGTCTGCGCGAACTTCGAGCGCTGGTATCACCAGACCGGAGCCGGGCAGAACAACGCGCTGTCCTACTACTGGATCGAGAACTTCGGCGGCTTCGCCGACGGCGCGCAGCCCTCGCTGTACGCGTCCTGCGAGAGCCCGGACCCGGCGACCGCGACCGTGCACCTCACCCGCGCCACCTCGAAGTTCCCCGACCTGCTCGGCCTGCCCGCGTTCAGCATGCAGTCACCCGCGGCGATGGAGCGGTACCGGGCGAACGACGTGCGCGCCGTGGGCGACAGCTTCACCTACCCCGAGTACGCGCGGTCGCACCCGACGGGCACCGGACCGTTCCGGTTCGTCTCCTACGACCAGGGCAACGCCGCGATCCGGTTGGAGCGCAACGACGAGTACTGGGGCGAGAAGGCGAAGCTGCACGACCTCACGTTCCGGATCATCCCGGACGAGACCACCCGCAAGCAGGAACTCGAATCCGGCGGCATCGACGGCTACGACCTGCCGAACGCCGCCGACCTGAAGTCGTTGCGGGACGCGGGGAACCAGGTCGAGGTCCGCGACCCGTTCAACATCATGTACCTGGGGATCACGCAGAAGAACAACCCGAAGCTGCGCGACCTGCGGGTGCGCCAGGCGCTGGCGCACGCGGTGGACCGGGAGAACCTGGTGCGGGCGAACCTGCCGGAAGGCGCCGAGGTCGCCACCCAGTTCTACCCGGACACCGTCGACGGCTGGGCGCCCGACGTGCGGCAGTACCCGCACGACCCGGACCGCGCCCGGCAGCTGCTCGCCGAAGCGGGCGCCGCCGACCTCACCCTGACCTTCTACTGGCCCGCCGAGGTGACCCGGCCCTACATGCCGGACCCGCAGGGCATCTACAACGCGCTCGCCGAAGACCTCCGCGAGGTCGGCATCACGGTGAACGCGGTGAGCAAGCCGTGGAACGGCGGCTACATCGACGACGTGGACAACGCCCGCGCCGACGTCTTCCTGCTCGGCTGGACCGGGGACTACAACACGCCGGACAACTTCATCGGCACGTTCTTCGGCACGCCCACGAGCCGCTTCTACACCGCGGGATCCCCGTGGGGCGAGCAGCTGGCCGCCGAACTCCGGGCCGCCGACGGCGAACCGGACGAGGCGAAGCGCAACGGCTTGTACCAGGAGATCAACCGCAAGCTGCTGGCCGAGTACCTGCCCGCCGTGCCGCTGTCGCACTCGCCGCCCGCGATCGTGGTCGGCGAGAACGTGCACGGGCTCGTCCCGTCCCCGCTGACCGCGGAGGAGTTCGCCGGGGTGACCGTCACCGGCTGATCCCCGGGCCGCCGCGATCCGATCGCGGCGGACCGCACCGGCGGACCCGAGGTCCGTCCATACAGGACGCAGTACCGCACAACCCGGGGGACGCGTGCTCCGCTACACGATCCGGCGACTGGCGCAGCTGGTGCTCGTCGCCTTCGTCCTGTCCGTGCTGCTGTTCGGCTGGCTGCGGCTGCTGCCCGGCGGGCCGGTGTCCGCGCTGCTCGGCGACCGCGCCACCCCCGAATCCCGGGCCGCGCTGGAAGCGCAGCTCGGGCTGGACCAGCCGATCTGGTCGCAGTACGGGAAGTTCCTGCTGCGCGCGCTCAGCGGCGACTTCGGCACCTCCACCGGCGTGGAGCGCGGATCGCCCGCCGTGCAGGTGTTCCTCACCCGCTTCCCCGCGACCATCGAGCTCTCGCTGCTGGCGCTGCTGCTCGCCGTCGCCGTCGGCATCCCGCTCGGCTACCTCGCCGCCCGCCGCCGCGGCGGGTGGTGGGACAACCTGAGCATCACCTGGTCGCTCGTCGGCGTCGCGGTGCCGGTGTTCTTCCTGGCGTTCCTGCTGAAGTTCGTGTTCGCCGTGCAGCTGGGCTGGCTGCCCGCGTCCGGCAGGCAGGACGTCGGGCTCGACGCCACCCGGGTCACCGGCTTCTACGTCCTCGACGGGCTCCTGACCCGCGAGTGGGACGCCGCGTGGAACGCGCTGGTGCACCTGGCGCTGCCCGCGGTCGCGCTGTCCACCATCCCGTTCGCGGTGATCTTCCGGATCACCCGGGCCGCCGTCCTCGACGTGCTCGACGAGGACTACGTGCGCACCGCCCGCGCCAAGGGGCTCAGCGGGGCGGTGATCCGGCGCAGGCACGTGCTGCACAACGCGCTGCTGCCGGTGGTCACCACCGTCGGCCTGCAGACCGGGGCGCTGCTCGCGGGCGCCGTGCTCACCGAGCGGGTGTTCAACATCGCCGGGATCGGCCAAGCCGTCGCCGTCGGCTTCGAGCGCAAGGACTTCCCGGTGCTGCAAGTGGTGATCCTGGCGGCGGCGATGGTGTACGTGCTGGTCAACCTGCTCGTCGACCTCTCGTACGCGTTGATCGACCCCCGATTGCGGGCGAGGTGACCGTGGTGACGCCCACCGCGCGCAAGGCGCGCATCGACGACCTGGCCGAAGCGGACATCGGCGTGAGCCTCGTCGCCTCCGCGTGGCGGCGGCTGCGGTACAGCCCCGCGTTCCTCGTCGGCGCCGGCCTGATCGGACTGTTCGTGCTGCTGGCCGTGGCCGCGCCGCTGCTCGCCCCGCACGACCCCGGGCTGCACCTGCTGGAGAACCAGGTCTCGCGCGCCGACAACACGATCCCGCCCGCGCAGCCCGGGCACCCGCTCGGCGGCGACCAGTACGGCCGCGACCTGCTGTCCCGGCTGCTGCTCGGCTCGCAGCAGACGCTGCTGGTGGCGCTGCTGGCCACCGTCATCGGGCTCGGCGGCGGGCTGGTCCTCGGCTTGCTCGCCGGCGCGTTCGGCGGCTGGGTCGACGCGCTCGTCATGCGGGTCGTGGACGTGCTGCTGTCCGTCCCGTCGCTGCTGCTGGCCGTGTCCATCGGGGCGCTGTTCACCCAGCAGAACCGGTTCACCGTGATCCTCGCCGTCGCGCTCGTGCAGGTGCCGATCTTCGGCAGGCTGCTGCGCGGCACCATGCTCGCCCAGCGCGCCAGCGACCACGTGCTCGCCGCGCGGGCGCTGGGCGTGCGGGAGAGCGCCATCGTGTTCCGGCACATGCTGCCCAACGCGCTCGGGCCGGTGATCGTGCAGGCCACGCTCGTGCTGGCCACGGCGATCATCGACGCGGCGGCGCTGTCGTTCCTCGGGCTCGGCGCCGCCGACGACTCGGTGCCGGAATGGGGGCAGATGCTCGGCGGCGCGCAGGACGTCATCGACTCGCACCCGCAGCTGGCGTTCTGGCCCGCAGGCTGCATCATCCTCGTCGCCCTCGGCTTCACCCTGGTCGGCGAGTCGTTGCGGGACGCACTGGACCCGAAGCGGCGGCGATGAGCGCGCCGCCCGCGACCACCCACCTGTGAGGACCTCGGATATGGCACTGCTGGAAGTCCGCGACCTGTCGGTGGTGTTCGCGCGCCGCGGCGAGCCGCCGGTCACCGCGGTCGACGGCATCTCCTTCGACGTCGAACCGGGCCGCACCGTCGGGCTCGTCGGCGAATCCGGGTGCGGCAAGTCCGTCACCTCGCTCGCCATCATGGGGCTGCTGCCGCCGCGCGGCGCCGAAGTCGGCGGGTCCGTGCGGTTCGACGGCACCGAACTGCTCTCGCTCGGCAAGAAAGAGCTGGACCGGCGGCGCGGCAGCGACCTCGGCATGGTGTTCCAGGACCCGTTGACCTCGCTGAACCCGGTGGTGCCCATCGGGTTGCAGGTCTCCGAGGTCATCGAGCGCCACCGCGGCCTCCGCCGCAAGCAGGCGATGCCGGAAGCCGCGGACCTGCTGCGCCGCGTCGGCATCCCCGACCCGACGCGGCGGCTCGCGGAGTACCCGCACCAGCTCTCCGGCGGCATGCGGCAGCGCGCGCTGATCGCGATGGCGCTGGCCTGCCGGCCGCGGCTGCTCATCGCCGACGAACCGACCACCGCGCTGGACGTGACGATCCAGGCGCAGATCCTGAACCTGCTGGCCACGCTCGTCGCCGACACCGGCACCGCGCTCATCATGATCACGCACGACCTGGGCGTCGTCGCGGGGCTGTGCGACGAGGTGAACGTGCTCTACGCGGGGCGCGTCGTGGAGCGCGCCACCCGGCACGAGCTGTTCGCCCGGCCCCGCCACCCCTACACCTCGGGGCTGCTCGCCTCGGTGCCCCGGCTGGACTCGCCGCGCGGGCGGCGGCTCGCGCCGATCCGCGGCTCGGTGAGCGACAACGTGCCGTGGGACACCGGGTGCGCGTTCAGCCCGCGCTGCCCGAACGCGCTGGAGGTCTGCGGGCAGGAACCCCCGGACGCGTCCATCGACGTGGGCGCGCGGCTGTTGCGCTGCCACAACCCGGTCCGGGAGCACGCCGTCACCCCCGCGGAGCAGTCATGACGAACACGGACCCGGGGACGCTCGCCGCCCCCTCCGCCGACGTGGAGCGCGAGGTGCTGGTCGAGGTCACCGACCTCGCCGTGCACTTCCCGATCAAGCGCGGCGTGGTGCTGGACCGCACCGTCGGCCACCTGCACGCCGTGGACGGGGTGACGCTGGGCGTGCGGCGCGGCGAGACCTACGGCCTCGTCGGCGAATCCGGCTGCGGGAAGTCCACCCTCGGCCGGGCGCTGCTGCGGCTGGAGAAGCCCACCGGCGGCCGGGTCGTGTTCGACGGCACCGACCTGTCCGGGATGAAGGGCGAACCGCTGCGCCGGATGCGCCGCCGCATGCAGATGGTGTTCCAGGACCCGCTGTCCTCGTTGGACCCGCGCCAGTCCGTGGAGGCGCTGCTGGTGGAGGGCCTGCGCGCGCACGGCCTGGACCGGGGCCGGGAGCCCACCGCCGCCCGGCTGCGCGAACTGCTCGACGCGGTGGGCCTGCCCGTGCGGGCGCTGCGCAAGTACCCGCACGAGTTCTCCGGCGGGCAGCGCCAGCGCATCGGCATCGCGCGGGCGCTCGCCGTCGGCCCCGACCTGATCATCGCGGACGAACCGGTGTCCGCGCTGGACGTGTCGGTGCAGGCGCAGGTGGTGAACCTGCTGGAGGACCTGCAGGGCGAGTTCGGCCTCACCTACCTGGTCATCGCGCACGACCTCGCCGTGGTGCGGCACATCGCCGACCGGGTCGGCGTCATGTACCTGGGCGGGCTGGTGGAGGAGGCGGGCTCCGACGAGCTGTACGCCGCACCGCGCCACCCCTACACGAAGGCGCTGCTGTCCGCGGTGCCCGTGCCCGACCCGCAGGTGGAGGACCGGCGCGAGCAGATCCTGCTCTCCGGCGACCTGCCGTCCCCGTCCGATCCGCCCACCGGCTGCCGCTTCCACACCCGCTGCCCGTGGCGGCGGCCGGAGCGCTGCGACACCGAACGGCCCGAGCTGCGCACCATCGGCACCGGGCACCGGGTCGCCTGCCACTACGCGGAGGAGATCGGTGCCGGGTGATCAGCGGGCGGGGGCCTGCCGGAACGCGCTCGGGCCGATGCCGCGGACCCGCTTGAACGCGGCGCTGAAGCCGAACGGGTCCGCGTAGCCGACGGTCCGCGCGACCTCCGCGACGGTCGCCGCCTCCCGCTCCACCAGCAGGTCCGCGGCCAACGTCATCCGCCAGCGCGTCAGGTACGTCAGCGGCGGCTCGCCCACCAGGTCCGCGAACCGCTTCGCCAGCGTCGACCGCGACACCCCGGCGCGGGCGGCCAGCGAACCGACCGACCACGGCGCCGCCGGATCCTCGTGCAGCAGCCGCAGCGCGGCACCCACCACCGGGTCGCGCTGCGCCGCCCACCAGGCCGGGGGTTCGCCGCCGGGCCGGTCGAACCACGAGCGCAACGTGCAGACGAGCATCCAGTCCAGCAGCCGGTCCAGCACCACCTGCTGGCCGGGTGCGTCCACGGCGACCTCGGCGGCAAGCTGCTCCAGCACCGGGTCGGCGGTGCCCCCGGCGTCCACCCGCAGCACCACGGGCAGCGCGTCCAGCAGCCTGCGGCTGATCTCGCCGCGCGCCGGGTACGCGCCGGTGATCAGCGTGGTCGCGCCCGCGTCCCCGGCCGGGTCGCTCCAGCCGAGCCGGTGCCGCGCGCCGCCCTGCTCCGGCGTCGCGCAGTCCACCCCGCACTCCATCGGCTCCGCACCCGTGCCGACCTCGTCGACGAAGGCGAACGTCCCCGGCCCGCGCACGATCATCGTGTCCCCGGCGCGCAGCGGCTCCGGCGGGAGGCCTTCCGGCACGACCCAGCCCGAACCGGTCAGCGCGGTGCACAACGTGAGCGGCGCGCCGTCCACGAAGCGCAGCGACCACGGCGCCGAGACGGTCGTCGCGCCGAACAGGGAACCGTGCGCCCGCACGCCGCGGATCAAGTCGCTGAACGCGTCCACCCCATCGAGGTTAGACGAACGGACAGGTGATCCGGCTCTTCGCCCATGTGCGCGTCCGAGTCGGCGGCGTTGAATCGGTGGCGTGAACAACGACGGCACGACCCTCGTCCTCGGCGCCACCGGCAAGACCGGCCGCCGCATCGTCCCCCGGCTGCGGCTGCGCGGCGTCCCGGTGCGGGCCGCCTCCCGGTCCAGCGCCACCCGCTTCGACTGGCACGACCCGGCCGGGTGGGACGCGGTGCTGCACGGCGTGGACGCCGTCTACCTGGTGGCGCCGCGCGAACCGGGGCCCGCGCACGACTTCGTGGCCCGCGCCGACGCGGCCGGGGTGCGGCGGCTGGTGCTGCTGTCCGGGCGCGGGGCCGACAGCTGGGGCGATTCGGAGTTCGGCCTGGACATGCGGTCCGCGGAGGAAGCGGTGCGCGGCTCGGCGCTGGAGTGGACGGTGCTGCGCGCGTCGAACTTCGCGCAGAACTTCGACGAGGACGTGTTCCGGCCCGCGCTGCTGGCCGGGGAACTCGCGCTGCCCGCCGGACCGGTGCCGGAACCGTTCATCGACGTCGAGGACGTCGCCGACGCCGCGGCCGCGGTGCTCACCGAGCCGGGGCGGCACGCCGGGCGGACCTACGAGCTGTCGGGACCGCGCGCCATCACCTTCGGCGAGGTCGTCGAGCTGATCTCCCGCGCCACCGGGCGGACCATCACCTACCGCCGCACCACGCCCGCCGAGTACGAGGCGGCGCTGATCGCGGAAGGCGCGACCGCGGCGGACGCGCACGAGGTGGCCGCCATGTTCGAGCTGATGGCGGGCGGGCTGATCGCCGGGACCACCGACGAACTCGCCACCCTGCTCGGTCGGGCGCCCCGCACCTTCGAGGACCACGTGGTGCGCGCGGCCGCTGCGGGCGCCTGGCATTGAGCGCTCGTGCCGCGAGAGCGGGCCGTGGCCACGACCCCTGTCGTCCACAAAGGACGAAAAACGACTTCCCGGACCACACGGCGAAAGCGGAGGAAAGACCATGAACACCGGCATCCCGACCACCGAGGACCTCGCCCTCCTCCGGCGCCCGCTGCACGGTTTCCTGACCGTCGCGGCGGCTCCGGCCCCGGCGCAACCCCGCCCGGTGTGGTTCGACGCCGCCGACGACGGCACGATCCACCTGTTCACCGAACCCGGCTCGCTGAAGGTGCGGCGGCTGGAACGCGACCCGCGCGCCTCGCTCGTCGTCGCCGCCCCGGTGGGGGAGCGCGAGCACTGGGTGTCGGTGGCCGGTCGCGTCACCTTCGAACCGGACGGGGCGGAGGATCTGGCCCGCCGCCTCGCCGCCCGCTACTGGGACCTGACCGATCCGACGCGCACCGCCGATCTCGACGCGATGCTCGCCGCCGGAGTGCTCCGCTTCACCCTCCACCCCGAGAAGACCCACCGCTTCACCTACTGACCGCGGGCGTCGAGGAGCGCGCCCGCACCCGCTTTCTGCCGGGCGGTCTTGCGCTCCGCGTACGCGTCCAGGTCGGCTACCGAGATCATCCGGTGCGAGCTGCCCGGCTTGTTCCGCGCCGGGATCGTGCCCGCGTCCAGCAGTTTGACCAGCAGCGGCCGCGAGATCCCGAGGTAGGCGGCGGCTTCGTTCGGAGTCATCTCGGAGATGGCGTCCGGAGCGATGATGCGCACCCGGTGCCCCTCGGCCTGTTCGCGGGCGGTGTGCAGCAGCGCGTCCAGCACCGCAGGCGGTAGTTCGTAGTGCACGAACCGGCCGTCGACCTCGATCGCCAAGCTCGCGGAGTGCTGCGTGCGGGAGTCGCGCAGTTCGTCGACGCCTCGTTGCAACTTCGACGAGGCTTCCCTGGTCGGGTCGTCCGGCCGCGCCAGCTCGAACATCGCGCTCATGGTGCCTCCTTCGGCCGTTCCCGAGCCTACCGCTATCTGCAGCATCTGCAATCACGCGTTCCGGTGTTCGCCGGCCACCGGTTCCGCCTCCGCCGGAGGTGCGACGGGTTCGAGGGGTGGCGGGGTGGCGCGGGGCGGGCGGCTGCCGAGGAGGACTCCGCCGACGACGACCACCCCCGCGGCGAGCTCGACCGGGTGCGGCCGTTCGCCGAGCACCAGCCACGCCGAGGTGACGCCGACGATCGGCACCAGCAGCGAGAACGGCGCGACGGTGCTCGCCGGGTACCGCGCCAGCAACGTCGTCCACAACCCGGAGCCGACCACGGTCGCCAGCAGCGAGGTGAACGCCAGCCCGCCCAGCGCCGCCCATCCGGCGGGGGAGAGCACCGAGCCCGCGGCGGCCCGCCAGCCGGTGCCGGGGCCTTCCAGGAACGCGGACAGCACGAACATCGGCACCGGCGGCACGATCGACATCCACAACGTCAGCCGCAGCGGGTTCGGCGCCTGCGCCTGGCGGCTGCACAGGTTGCCGAGCGCCCAGCCCAGCGCCCCGCACAGGGCGAGCAGCACCGGCAGCAGCACCGCCGACTGCGCCCGGTGCCAGCCGATCGCGGCCATGCCGAGCACGGCGATCGCGATGCCCGCGGCCTGCACCGGCCGGATCCGCTCCCGCAGCAGCAGCCCGCCGAGCAGCACGGTGAACGGCGCGGAGGCCTGCAGCACCAGCGAGGCGAGCCCGGTCGGCAGTCCCGCGTCCATCGCCAGGAACAGGAACGCGAACTGCGCGGTGCCGAAGCCGAGGCCGTAGCCCAGCAGCCACCGCCACCGCACGCCGGGCAGCGGCACCAGCAGCACGGTCGGCACCGCGATCACCAGGAACCGCAGGCCCGCGAAGAACAGCGGCGGGAACCACCGCAGCGCGTAGTCGAGGGCGAGGAAGTTGATGCCCCACAGCAGGGCCACGAAGGCGGCGAGGAGGCGGTCTCGGGCGGTCACGGAACCGAGCTTGCGGCGACGCTCCATGAAGGACAAGCGACAACAACTGAACCATCCATGTAGTTTCGCTTCATGGAGGTTCGGAGATTGCGGCTGCTGCGCGAGCTGGCCGACCGGGGGACCGTCACCGCGGTGGCGAAAGCGCTGGACTACACGCCGTCGGCGGTGTCCCAACAGCTCAAGGCGCTGCAGTCGGAGGCGGGCGTGCCGCTGACCGAACCCGCGGGCCGCAGCCTGCGGCTCACCGACGCCGGCTGGGCGCTGGTGGCGCGGTCCGACGAGGTGCTGGCAGCGCTGGAGCGGATGGACGCGGAGCTCAACAGCTTCCGGTCGGCGCCGCGCGGCACGGTGCGGCTGGCGGCGTTCCCGTCCGGCGCGCTGCTGGTGCTGCCCGGGCTGCTGAGCAGGCTCGCCGAGCAGCCGCAGCTGCGCGTGGAGTTCCGCGACGTCGACATGCAGCCGTCGGAGGTGCCCGCGCTGCTCGCGGACTTCGACGTGCTGGTGGCGCACCGGGACGACCACGCGCCGCCGTTCGACGCGGCCCGCGCGGAGATCACGCCGCTGTACCGGGAACCGCTCGACGTGGCGCTGCCGCCGGGGCACCGGCTCGCCCGCAAGGACCGGGTGGAGCTCACCGAACTCGCCGCGGAGCCGTGGATCGGGGTGGACGTGGGCTTCCCGGTGGACGACGTGCTGCGCTCGCTGGCGGTCCGGACCGGGACCCGGCCGCGGGTGGTGCAGCGGATCAACGACTTCCGGATCACCGAGGCCCTGGTCGCGGCGGGGCACGGCGTGGCGCTGCTGCCGCGCTTCGCGGTGGACGACCCGGGCCTCGTGCTGCGCCCGCTGGCGGGAGTGCGGGCGGGCCGCAACGTGGAGGCGGTGACCCGGCGCGGTGCCACGGACCGGCCCGCGATCCGCGCGGTGCTGGAAGCCCTGCGCGCCGAGTGCCACGAGCGCACCACCTGATCCGCCCCCGGGCGGGGGTCACCTCGGCGGGTGCGCCTGCGCCCACCGGGCGATCGCGGCCACCTCGTCCGCGTGCTCGGCGAGGGTGTCGCCGACGATGCCGACGACCGGGATGTGCCCGGGCCGGGCCACGTCGGCGGGCCGCGGCACGAAGCCCTTCTCGTGCACCCCGGTGCTGCCCGGCCCGGGCGTGCCCTCGGCGAGGTGCCCGGTGGTGCGCGCGTACCGGGTGAGCACCCGCGGCTCCCGCAGGTCCCGGTCCACGCCGAACCACTGCTGGCTCAGCGGGAACAGCGCGGACAGCGCGTCCCACCAGCCCTCCGCGGCCAGCAGCAGCTCCGGGTGCCGGTCCCGCAGCTCCGCGACGAGCCGCCGGTAGCCGTCCACCAGCTCGTACCGCGGGTCGTTGAACCAGTAGCCGAGGGTGTCGAAGAACGCCGCGTCCACCCCGAACTCCCGCACGACCGCCGACACCGAGTCGACCAGGTGCGCCCGGAACCGCGGCTCGCCCGGGTTGAGGAACACCTGGTCGCCCTCCCCGGTGCGGTCGCCGTCCCAGTCGGGCCGGTTGAGCAGTTCCGCGTACCGCCCGGTGTCGTTGCGGATCACCGAGCGCTCCCAGTCCGGGTAGGCGGTGACGTTGGCGCCGTGCCCGCCGAACATCGGCATCAGCCGCACGCCGAGCTCGCGCGCCGCGTCGGCGAGCCGGTGGAACCCGGCGTCGCCGCCGAGGTCCGCGCCGGGCCGGTAGCGCGGGTAGTCGTGGTAGTAGCGGCCTTCCCAGCCGGGCAGATAGGCGAGCACCCGGTGCGGCTCGACGTGCCCGCTGAGGAAGCGCAGCGCCTCGGCCATCGCCGGGAAGGTGTTGAACACGTGCCCGGTCCAGTGCTGCCCGTGCAGCGTCACGACGAGCGCCACGTCCCGCAGCCAGTCCGGCACGTCGGTGCGCTGCTCCCACGGCACGAGCTGGTGCGCGCGTTCCACGAAGGACAGGTGCTCGTCCAGGTCGGCGTCGAGGCCGCCGCGGCGCAGCCGGATCGGCGGCACCCGGTGGTGCGTGGTGCGGGCGGAGGCGGCGGGCAGGTGCACGAGCTCGACGATCCGCCCGGGCGCGTAGGCGGGCCGGTGCACGTGCAGGACCTGCCGCCGCACCAGCGGATCGCGCACGCTCAGCGCGACGTCGCCGCTCGCCGCCCACGGCGTCGCCCACTCCGGGCCGGGGTAGTCGAGCTGGAAGCGGCCGCCGAGCTCGTGGCCGCGGCCGGTGTTCGGTGCCCACCACGGTTCGTCGGGGAGTCCGGTGAGCAGCAGCTTGACCGCTTTCACCGGTTCCGGGTGGTCGACGCTGATGGTCCACTCGGCGCGGTCGCCGCCGGTGCGCAGCTCCACCTCGACGCCGCCGTCCGCGGTGCGCTGCCCGCCGAGCCGGGCGAGCCGGTCGCAGCGCAGCCGGCCGTCCTGGAAGTGGCAGCGGGCCGGGTCCAGCCCGTAGCCGTTGCCGGTGGTGAACACCTGCACGGCCCAGCGCACGTCGGTGCCGGGCAGCGGGAAGTGCGGGTCGCGGGGGTCGAAGCTCAGGTCCGCGTCGATGAGGGCCACGAGCGCTCCCCGGTGGCTCAGGTGCTGGACTGTTCCGTGCAGGTCGCGATCGTGTCGAGCAGCGCCGCGAAGTCGTCCGCCTCGTCCGGGTCGAAGATCAGCGTGTCGCCGGGCGGGAGCACGACGGCCACCCGATCACCCATGACCAGGATCGACACGGAGCGATTCTCGCCTCCCGAGTCGTGGCAGGGAATCCGCCATCGGAGGTCATCGCTGTGCTCTTCGGTCGGCCGCATGTCGTCCTGTCCGCCGCGGGCTGGGTGGGCAGCACGACTGAACCGCGCGGGGCGCGCAGCGACAAGTGGAGTAGACCGAACGAGTACCCCAATCGTGATCAACCGCGTTGGGGTGCGGTGGTGCCGGTGTCCCTGGTCGTGCCGGGAGGGCGGCCGGCCCCGACGGGCCGTGGCCCACCGGCCGCTCTCCCGAATTTCCCCAGGGGTGAGTCTGAACACAGCAACCTTTCGGCGCTCCGGCATTCTCCGGGTTCAAGATCCACCACGACTACCCCCTTTAGTCGAGTCGATGTACTGATCGTGACCACCGGCGCCGCGGCCTCTAAGGTCTCGGGTCGGTTGCGGCCCCGCGCGCGGGGCGAGCGGGCGACTTGCCCCCGCGTCGTCCGCCGGAGGGCGGGTGGATCCGTTCCGCGCGCGTCCCGCCTGCGGGAAAAACGTGATGTGCGCATGCCGGACAACGCTGATCGGTTGCCGCCGCGGGCCGAAGTGCGTTCTTGCGCACGGACGGGAGGCCCGGGCCGGACGGTGCGGAAGGGTGGAGCGGCCCGGATGGAGGCGCCCGGACGAGGAACCGGGCGGCAGCGCAGAGTGATCGAGGAGCAGGGTTGATCGACAGGGTGACGCCCGCGGTGATCGCAGTCGTGTGCGGAGTCCTGCTGGCGGTGTTGTTGTTCGTGCCGTTCGTGGCCCGCGAGTACCGCTGGCGCGGCGGGCTCGGCGCGGGACGGATGCTGGTGGTGCTCGGTTTCGTCGTGCACTGCTGGGCGCTGATGACCTACACGCTGCTGCCGCTGCCGGAGGTCGGCCCGGGTTTCTGCGCCGATCCGGGCGAGTACGCCCCGCAGCTGGCGCCGCTGGACTTCCTCGCGGCCTCGGGCGGCGTCGGCGCGCTGATGCGGGATCCGATGGTGGGGCAGGCGTTGTTGAACATCGCGCTGTTCGTGCCGCTGGGCATGTTCGTGCGGCACCTGTTCCGCACCGGCCGCGCCGGCACCGTCGCGATCGGGTTCGCCACCTCGCTGCTGATCGAGACGACGCAGCTCACCGGGGTGTGGTTCGTCTACCCGTGCGCGTACCGGCTGTTCGACGTGGACGACCTGCTGATGAACACGCTGGGCGCGGCGTTCGGGCTGCTGCTGGCGCCGGTGCTGGAACTGGTCGGCGGGAAGGCGCCGACCCGCCCGATGACGCCGCGTCCGGTGACGGCGAAGCGGCGGCTGCTCGGGATGGCCTGCGACGTGGCGGCGCTGGTGCTGACGGGCGCGGCGCTGCACAGCGGGGTGGTGGCGGTGCTGCTGCTGGCGACCGGAGCGCCGTCGATGGTGCTGCCGGATCCGGCGCAGGCGCTGCTGAACGCCTGGTTGCCGGGGCTGCTGGTGCTGGTGGTGCCGACGCTGGTGGGCAGCGGCGGCACGCTGGGGCAGCGGGCGGTGCTGCTGCGCCCGGCGCTCCCGGACGGCGTGCTGCCCGGCAGGCCGCGGCTGCTGGTGCGGGTGTTCTTCGGCAGCGGGCAGTACGTGCTGCTGGTCGGTTTCGCCGACCTCGGCCCGAGCGAGGTGAACCGGCTGGCGGTCGGGTTCGCGCTGCTGTCCGCGGTCGCCGTCTGGTTCACCGCGGAGCACCGCGGCATCTCCGCCTGGCTCGCCGGACTGTCCATGATGGACACCCGGATGCCGAGGTCGAAGTTCCGCAAGCGCAAGGGCGATCCGTTCACCCCCGGCGAGACCATCCTCGTCGGCAGCCTCCCCACCTTCGAACCCGGCGGCCGCGACCTCCGCGACCTCGTCGACCCCCGAGGCGTCGGAGCCCACCGCAGATCCGACCGGTGATCATCCGGTCTGATCGAGGTCGCGAGCCAGCCGCGCCGCCAGTTCGGGATCGGCGTGGACTGCGGCGGTGTGCCGCCACTCGGTGATGAGCTGGAGGTGAGGTGCGATCGAGGTCGTCGTGCGGAGGGATTCCGCCAGCTCGGCGGCGAATTCTCGGGCGTCCTCGGCGGGGACGGAGTGCACCCAGGGGAAGGCTTGCGCGAGGAGCGCGGCGACATCTCCGTTGAGCACGTGATGGGGGAACTCGACTGGAGCCGTTCCAAGGTCTCCCGGATCGAGACCGCGATGACCTCGGTCAGCGTTCCGGACGTGCGAGCCCTGTGCGCCATCTACGAGGTCGACGGCGAGTTGGCGGAATTCCTGGTGGGGTTGTGCAAGCAGGCGAAGAAGCGCGGCTGGTGGCGCTCGTACGACGACGCGTTGACGGACTACTTCGGCGACTACGTGGAGCTGGAGTCGGAGGCCGCGTCGGTGTGCACTTTCCAGATCGACTTGATTCCGGGACTGCTGCAGACCGAGGACTACGCCCGGTCGATCATCGAGTCGTGGGCTCCGGACCTGCCGGACGATCTGGTGCGGCGCCGGACGGAGGTCCGGGTCGCCAGGCAGCAGCGGCTCGGTGACGGGCTCGCGTTGTGGGCCATCGTCGACGAATCCGCGCTGCACCGCCGCTGTGGCGACGGCGAGGTGATGTCCGCGCAGCTGGAGCACCTGCGCGAGATGTCCGAGCGCCCCGGCGTCACCGTGCAGGTGCTGCCGTTCGAGATCGGCACGCACGTCGCGATGGGCACCGCGTTCACCATGCTCGACTTCGCGACCCTGTACGACCCGGTGGTCTACCTGGACAATCTCAGCGGGGCGAGCTACCTCGAAGAGGCCGCGGAGGTGGACCGCTACCGGCAGGTCTTCGAGCACCTGCGGGCGAGCGCGCTGGACCCGCGCGTCTCCCAGCGCAGGCTCGACGAACTGCGCCATCGGCACGCGGCCTGACCGGAGGAGGAGATCGTGGGCGACGGCTTACCGCGGAACTGGCGCACCAGCAGCTACAGCAACGGTGGCGGTGAATGCGTCGAGGTGGGTGGTCTTCCGGATGGCGCGGCCGTCCGCGATTCCAAGGACCGCGCCGCCGGGCACCTGTCCTTCGACCGTCCGCAGTGGACGGACTTCCTGGCCGCCGTCGCCCGCGGGCGGTACCGGCGCTGAACGGCGAAGAGCCGCGCCCGCGCACGGGATTCCGTGCGCCGACGCGGCCCTTCCGCTCGGTTCAGCAGTCCGCCCGGTTCAGCGGTGCGCCCGGTTCAACAGTGCGCCCGGTTCAGCGGTGCGCCCGGTTCACCGCCGAGACCACCGCGCGCAGCGAGGCGGTGACGGTGGAGGTGTCGATGCCCGCGCCCCAGAAGACCTCGTCGCCCACCGCGCACTCCAGGTAGGAGGCGGCGCGCGCGTCGTCGCCCGCGGTCAGCGCGTGCTCGTTGTAGTCCAGCACCCGCACGTCGTGGCCGATGGTGCTCAGCGCGTCCACGAACGCGGCGATCGGGCCGTTGCCGGTGCCGGTGATCTCCTGCTCGCTGCCGTCCACGACGACCTTCGCGGTGACCGTCTCGTGGCCCGTCTCGCCGCTGAGGGTGCGGGACACCAGCTCCAGCGGGGAGCGCGGCTCCAGGTACTCCTCGGAGAACACCTGCCACATTGCGCTCGGCGACACCTCGCCGCCGTCCGAGTCGGTGCGGGCCTGCACCAGCTTCGAGAACTCGATCTGCAGCTTGCGCGGCAGGTCCAGCTGGTGCTCGCTCTTCATCACGTACGCCACGCCGCCCTTGCCGGACTGCGAGTTCACCCGGATCACGGCCTCGTAGCTGCGGCCCACGTCCTTCGGGTCGATCGGCAGGTACGGGACCTCCCACGGGTGGTCGGCCACGTCGGCGCCGGCGCGCTCCGCCTCGACGCGGACCGCCTCCAGGCCCTTGTTGATCGCGTCCTGGTGGCTGCCGGAGAACGCCGTGTAGACCAGTTCGCCGCCCCACGGGTGCCGCTCGTGCACCGGCAGCTGGTTGCAGTGCTCCACGGTGCGCTTGACGTGGTCGATGTCCGAGAAGTCGATCTGCGGGTCGATGCCCTGGCTGAACAGGTTCATGCCCAGCGCCACCAGGTCCACGTTGCCGGTGCGCTCGCCGTTGCCGAACAGGCAGCCCTCGATGCGGTCCGCCCCGGCCTGGTAGCCCAGCTCCGCGGCGGCGATGCCGGTGCCGCGGTCGTTGTGCGGGTGCAGCGACAGGATCACCGAGTCGCGGCGCGCCAGGTTCCGGTGCATCCACTCGATGGAGTCGGCGTACACGTTCGGCGTGGCCATCTCGACCGTCGCGGGCAGGTTCAGGATCACCGGGTTCTCCGGCGTGGCCTGCCAGATCTCGGTGACCGCGTCGCACACCTCGGCCGCGTAGGACAGCTCGGTGCCGGTGTAGGACTCGGGGGAGTACTGGAAGCGGAAGTCGGTGTCCGGGTACTTGCCCGCGTACTCCAGGGCCAGCTCGGCACCCATTTTCGCGATCTTCTTGATGCCCTCGCGCTCCTCGCGGAACACCACGCGGCGCTGGAGGATCGACGTCGAGTTGTACACGTGCACGATGGCGCGCGGCGCGCCCTCCAGGGAGGCGAAGGTGCGCTCGATCAGCTCCGGGCGGCACTGCGTCAGCACCTGGATCCGCACGTCCTCGGGGATCGCGCCGTCCTCGATGATCTCGCGGACGAAGTCGTAGTCCGTCTGGCTGGCCGCGGGGAAACCGACCTCGATCTCCTTGTAGCCCATCCCGACCAGCAGGTCGAACATGCGGCGCTTGCGGGCGGGCGACATCGGGTCGATCAGCGCCTGGTTGCCGTCCCGCAGGTCCACCGCGCACCACAGCGGAGCGCGGGTGATGCGCTGGTCCGGCCAGGTGCGGTCCGGCAGCGACACGTCCTCGACCAGCTCGTGGAACGGGCGGTAGCGGTGGTACGGCATCGCGGAGCCGCGCTGCGGGTTCCAGGGCTGCTGGTCGGCGGGGGCCTGGCGGGAAGGCGTGCGTACCCGGCCGGCGAAGGGGGCCTGGGGTTCCTGCGGCGAAGTCATCGGGTGTTCGTCTCCTGCTGCTGGTCGGATGTCAGAACCGCAGACCGGCAGGTTGCTACCCCGCGACGAGGGGCCGGCCTAACTGACCCCGTCGCGGCGGCGAAGCAGGAGAACGCGTGCCACGTCCGCCAGGTTAACCGCAACGGGTGCCCACGACGCAACCCCGGCATCCCACATGGTGGTCGGCCGCGACCGCCGGGCGGCGGAACACCGGCGCCGCCGGGCGGGGCAGACTGGGGATCATGGCTGCGAAAAAGGGGCGCTCCGGCATCGCCACCCTGATCAACGGCGCGGGCTTCCTGCTCGCCGTCATCCTGGTGCTGCACATCGTGTTCGTGCTGTTCGGACTGCCCAGCGAGAACGGGCTCGCCGACTCGGTGCGCGGCGCCGCCGAACCGCTGGCCCTCTTCTTCCCGGGGCTGGTGAAGACGACCAACGCCCAGTTGCAGCTGCTCCTCGACTACGGCCTCGCGGCCCTGTTCTGGGTCCTCGTCACCAGCCTCCTCGCCCGCGTCTTCGGCTGACGGCCGGTGCCCGGGTCACGAGGCGGACACGGGGGCTACTGGGTGGTAGTTCTGGGGAGTTGTCGCGTGTCACACTTCCGGGTATGTCGGAGAACGTCGGTGGGGCGACCACCGGTGCGCAGGAAAGCGACCTGCCCAGCGGAGGGCGACGGCGGCTGCGCCGCACCCACGACTGGGCGCAGAGCCGCGCCAAGGCCGTCGGAGCGATCGCCTCGGTGGCCCGCTGGATCGGCACGCTGATCGCGCTGGTGCTCACCGTCCACGTGGTGCTCACCGTCGGCGGCGCCAACCCGGACAACGGCATCACCCGGTTCGTCGCCGACTGGTCGCAACCCCTCGCGCTCGGCTTCGCGGACCTGTTCACGCCCGAAGACCCGCAGCTGGCGGTGCTGGTGAACTTCGGCATCGCCGCGATCTTCTGGCTGGTCCTCACGTCCATCGTGGTCCGGATCATCCGGGCGTTCGGCTGACGGGCGATCAGCCGGCCCCGACCCGGTGATGTGATGCACCGCAACGTGTGATGCTTGCACGGAGCCGGTGGAACAGCGGCTGAGCGGCGTGACAATGCACGCACTCAACCGCTCGGCGTGGAGCGCGGATTCCCCACCAGCGAGAGGGATGTGCGTGACACGGACCGAAGCGCTCGCCGGAACCACCAGGGCCACCCGCGCGCTGCTGCCCGCGTGGCTGCTCCGCATGCTGCGGCCCGCGCCGCTTCCGCTGGACTGGACGCGGATCGTCGCCGCCGCCCTCGGCATCGGCGGCCCCACCCTCGTCGGCCTCGGCGTCGGCAAGCTCGACGAAGCGGTGCTCGTGTCGCTCGGCGCGCTGTGCGCCAGCTTCTCCGACCTCACCGGCTCCTACCGGTACCGCATCCGCCGGGTCGGGCTCACCGTGCTCAGCGGCGGCTTCGGCTTCGCCGTCGGCGTCGTCGCCCCGAGCCCGCTGTGGGCGGCCGCGGTGGTCGTCGCCGTCGCGGTGCCCTCGGTGCTCGCCAGCCGGGTCAACGACCTGTGCGCCGCCGCGGGCGCCCAGATGCTCACCTTCTGCGTCGTCGCCACCGGGCACGTCACCACCGGCGTGCCGGTGGGCGAGCAGATCGGCTGGTTCGTGGCCGGGGAGGTGCTGCTGCTGGCGCTGGTCGCCGCCACCTGGCCGTTCCGCCGGGCCGCGCCCGCGCGCGGGGCCGTCGCCCGCGTCTTCGACGCGCTGCTGAAGCTGTTCGACGCCGCGGGCACCGACGCGGCGATCAACGCGCGCCAGGAGCTCACCCGGGCGCTCAACAACGCGCACGACATCCTCGTCGGCGGTGCTTCCATCTCGCGCAGCCGCGTGCACGACCGGCTCTACGTGGTGCTCACCCGTGCCACGCCCGTCGTCGAAGCCTCCGTGGCGCTCGCGCACGCCCGCATCCGGCCCACCGACCGCACCCTCGACGCGATGCGCGCCATCGCGCGGTGCGTGCGGGACGGCGGCACCGTGCCGCCCTACCGGCCCGCCACCTCCGGTTCGATCATGGTGCACGCGCTGGACCAGGGGCTCGCCGACCTCATCGACTCCTGGCGCCGCGCGAAGCGAGCCGACGTCCCCGACTTTCGGGCGCGCCTCGGCACCTGGGAGCGGCTGCGGTTGTGGCGCAGCGACATCAGCATCGGGCGCACCGGCTGGCTGCTGACGCTGCGCATGGTGCTGTGCCTCGCCGTCGCCGAAGGCATCGGGATCGCGTTGCAGTTCCAGAACTCGTACTGGATCGCGATGACCGTGGCGCTGGTGCTCAAACCCAACTCCGGGTCCGTGTTCGCCCGCACCGTGCTGCGCGGCATCGGCTCGCTCGTCGGCGTGGTCGTCGCCGGGGCGCTGCTGCTGGCCGTGCCGCCCGGCTGGGGGCTCGCGCTCGCCACCGTGCTCGTCGCCGCGTTCGTCCCCGAAGCGCTCAGCAGGCACTACGGGCTGTTCACCATGGTCGTCACCATGATCGTGCTGCTGCAGATGCACCAGAGCGACCTGTTCGCCGACCAGCTGCCCCGGGTCCGGCTCGTCGACTCGCTGCTCGGCTGCGTGCTCGTGCTCGTCGTCGGCTACCTGATGTGGCCGCCGGGGCGCAGCCCCGCGCTCGCGGGCAGGCTCGCCGACGCCGTCGACACCGTCTCCGAGTACGTGTCGCTGTCCATGGCCGGCCGCGTGCAGGGGCGCTCCGCGCTGCGCCGCCGCACCTACCGGGAGCTGTCCGACCTGCGCACCGCGCTGCAGCAGCAGCTCATGGAACCGGCCGCGGTGGGGCGCGCCGCCGAGGTGTGGTGGCCGTCGATCATCGTGCTGGAACGGCTCGTGGACGCCGCGACGGAGCGGGCGCTGCTGATCGAACGCGGCGGGGACGACCTGCGGCTCGAACACACGCAGCGGATCGTCTCGACCCTGCGCACCGCCGCCCGGCAGCTGCGCATCCAGCCCGACGCGCCCGCGCACAACCTCCGCAACAAGCTCACCGACGTCTACACCGAAGTGGTGTCCTGACCGGACGGATCAGCGGCGCTGGGCGAGTTCCGCCAGGACCGCTCCGAAGTGGTCGGCCGCCTCCTGGACGTCCGCGTAGCGCAACCACGTCGGGGCGAAGCCGAAGCGCAGCCGGCCCGGCCCGGCCAGGTCCACGACCACCCCGCGGGACGACAGCTCCTGCGCCACGTCGTGCGCGCGCCGGTGCATCACGCACACGTGCGCGCCGCGCCCCGCGCCGGACACCGGCACCGGTGCCACTGCCACCGGCAGGTCCCGCAGGCAGCGCACGAAGAACTCGGCCAGCCCGGTCGACTTCGCGGCCAGCGACCCGGGGTCCGCCCCGGACAGCGCGGCCAGCCCGGCCCGCAGCTCGGTGATCGAGAACGTCGGCGGCATCGCCCCGAACCCGCCGCGGCCGGGCGCCACCTCGGCGAGCTCCGCGCGCCGCCGCTGCGCGACGAACGAGAAGCCGGGCGCCCCGGAGCCCCCGCCGAGGTACCGGTATCCGCAGCCGACGGCGAAATCCGCGGCCCAGCCGCGCAGGTCCACCCGCACCGCGCCCGCGGAATGGCTCAGGTCCCACAGCGACAGCGCACCGCGCCGGTGCGCCAGGGCGGTCAGCTCCGCCGCATCGCGCACCTCCCCGGACAGCGGGTCGACGTGCGAGAGCGCGACCACCGCCACCTGGTCGTCGAGCTGCGCGGGCAGCTCGGCCGGATCGTCCACGAAGCGCAGCTCGCACCCGGCGGAATCGGCGGCCGAGCGGGCCAAGTAGTGGTCCGCGGCGAAGTCGTGCCGCCCCACCGCCAGCACCCGCCGCCCGGGCCGCAGCGCCGCCGCCGCGCGCAGCGCGTTGAACAGGTTCATCGACGCCGAATCGGCGACCACGACTTCCGCGGGCAGCGCTCCGATCAGCGGCGCCAGCTCGGCCGCCGCGAGCCGGGCCTGCCGGTGCAGCCCCGCGTCGATCTGCGGTTCGGGGGCGCGGAGCTCCCGCCGGTTCTCGACGAACTCGCGAAGCCGGGCCGAGGTGGCGCGCGGCCGCGGCCCGCCGCTGGTGCCGTCGAGCCGGATCACCCCCGCGGGCAGGGCGTAGCGGGCGCGCAGCGCGGCGAGCTCGTCGGCGCGGTCCAGCGCCTCCGCGGCCGCTCTCGGGCTCGTCCACACGAGTGAGAGTCATACCCCACCGATCTACCGCGCGTCACTGCCCGGACCGTTCTGCTCCCCCGATCCGGGCCGGTCGGGGGACGTCGCGGGCCTGCGAAAACAGACCGGGGCGCCGGATTCAGAACAGCGGTTCGCCCCACCGCTCGGTGAACACCAGGTCCGCCAGCGCCTTGCGGGAGCGCGGTGCGGCCTCCTTCTCCCGGAGCCGGTCCGGCATGCCGTCGGCGGAGCCGAGCCTGCCGACCGCGATCGCCACGACCGGCTCGAAGCCGTCCGGCACCGCGAACTCGGCGCGCACCGCGTCCCGGTCGAACCCGGCCATCTGGTGGGCGACCAGGCCCTCCGCGACGGCCTGCAGCACCAGGTTCTGCGCCGCGAGCGCCACCCCGTACTCGCCGTAGGGCAGCGGTTCCCCCTCGTCGTCGGTGGTCCGCGCGAGCCCGACGACCAGCGCGGCCGCCGCCGCGGCCCACCCCTTGTTGCCGCGGGAGAGCGTGCCGTGGATGCGGTCGAACACCGGCTCGCCGCGGCGCCCGGCGAGGAACCGGGCGGGCTGCGTGTTGCCCCAGGACGGCGCCCAGCGGGCCGCCTCGAACAGCGCGCGGAGCTCCCCGTCGCCGAGCTCCGCCGCCGGGTCCAGCGCCCGCGGGCTCCACCGCGCCGCGAGCAGCGGGTGCAGCGGCGCCGACGAGTCGGCCGCCTTGCCGTCCGGGATCTCGAACACCTCGGTCACTCCGGCCTCCTGTTCACCGTCAGATCGCGTACGACCACGCCGTCAGCGCGTACGCCCCGAACCAGGCGCCGAAGCACACGATCAGCACCGTCGAGCACACGGCGGTCGTCGTGCGCCGGTTCGCCAACCCGATCGCCACCGGGATCAGCAGCGGGAACGCGGGCAGCAGCAGCCGCACCTTCGAGTACATCAGCCCGTCCGAGCCGAGGTCCATCGCCAGCACCGCGAACGCGAACAGCACCAGCGGCCACGGCATCCGCGCCCGCACGCACAGCACCAGCAGCACCAGCGCGGCGAGCACGATCCACACCGTGAACGTCTCCAGCACGGACTTGTTCTCGGACAGCGTTTCGAGCATGAACTTCCCGGTCGCGACCCCGCCGTCGAACGCGGAGGACCAGCCGCGCTGCTGCAGCGCGAAGTAGCCGCCGAGCTCCCCGGTCTGCACCGCGACCCACCCCACGTACAGCACCATGCCCGCGGGCGCGAGCACCGCGCCGAGCAGCGGCCGCCACCCGTCCTCGCGCCGGAACAGCGCGACGAGCGCGGCGAGCCCCACGACGCCGATCAACGCCGCCGCGGTCGGCCGCACCAGCCCGGAGGCCGCGCAGCACAGCCCGGCGAGCGCCCAGTTCCGCTCCAGCACCCCCACCAGCGCCCACACCGCCAGCGCGCAGAACAGCGCCTCCGAGTAGGCCATGGACAGCGTCACCGACATCGGCGAGGCCGCGAACAGCGCCACCAGGAACAGCCCCGCTCCGCGGGTGCCGCCGACGGAGCGCCCGATCCGGGCCAGGCCGTAGGCGGCGACGATCCCGGCGATCAGGCTCACCGTCGTGGCGGCCCCGTCCAGCCCGAAGCCGGGGAACGAGCGCACCAGCCGCACCAGCACCGGGTAGCCGGGGAAGAACGCCAGCGGCGTCTCCGGGGACCGGTGGCCGTAGCCGTCGACCATGCTGTCCGAGACGCCGCCGTAGCCGTGCGCGGCGATCTCCAGGTACCACTCGCCGTCCCAGGCGCGCAGGTTGTCGCGGAGGGTCTCGTCGTTGGCCGCCGACAGCCAGCTGAGCACCAGCAGGCCGAACAGCCGGATTGCGAGGTAAACCACACCGGGTGCCAGGAAGGCCCACCGGGCGCCGAGGTCCGCGGCCCCGTCGCGGGCCCGTTCCCACCACCGCTGGGCGGGACGTTCTCGCTGGTCGTGGATGCTCTCGGCGGGCTGGGGATGTCGTGGCCCGACCGCCTCCGGAGTGGTGGACAACCCGCTCCTCCGCCCTTGTCGACAAACCGGCCTGACAGGTTAGTCGTCAGTCACGGCTATGGGTCTGGGCGGTAACGGTTCGGTAGGCTGGCGCAGCAGCGGAGCGACCAGTCACGGGCCGCTCGACCTGCCGGGTCGAAGCTGCTTCTCGCTGGTCGCGGGGCTCCCCGGTGCGCCGACTAACTCGGTGTGGCCGCGCTGGTGCTCTTCGTCCACCGGCGTCAGTGCGGGACCACTCCCGCACCCGGGACGACCGCTTCCTCCGGGCACCCATACCCGAGGAACGGCGCGAGGAGGTTAGTTTCACGTGGCGCTCGTCGTCCAGAAGTACGGCGGTTCCTCGCTGGAAAGTGCCGACCGGATCAAAAAGGTCGCCGAACGCATCGTGGAGACCCGCAAGGCGGGCAATGACGTCGTGGTCGTGTGCTCGGCGATGGGCGACACCACCGACGAGATGCTCGACCTGGCGCAGCAGGTGAACCCGTCCCCGCCCGAGCGGGAGCTGGACATGCTGCTGACCGCGGGGGAGCGGATCTCGAACGCGCTCGTCGCGATGGCGGTGGAGGCGCTCGGCGAGCAGGCCCGGTCGTTCTCCGGCTCGCAGGCCGGGGTGATCACCACTTCGGCGCACCAGAACGCGCGGATCATCGATGTGACCCCGGGCCGGGTGCAGGAGGCGCTCGCCGAGGGGCAGGTGGTGCTCGTCGCCGGTTTCCAAGGCGTCGCGCAGGACACCAAGGACATCACCACGCTCGGCCGGGGCGGCTCGGACACCACCGCGGTGGCGGTGGCGGCGGCCATGAACGCCGACGTGTGCGAGATCTACACCGACGTCGACGGCGTGTACACCGCAGACCCGCGGATCGTGCCGAACGCGAAGCACCTGGAGCGCGTCACCTACGAGGAGATGCTGGAGATGGCCGCGACCGGCGCGAAGGTGCTGCACCTGCGCGCGGTCGAGTACGCCCGCCGCTACGGCGTCCCGCTGCACGTCCGCTCGTCGTACTCACCCAAGCCCGGAACGATCGTGTCCGGCTCAGTGGAGGACCTTTCCGTGGAACAGGCGATGATCACCGGCGTCGCGCACGACCGGTCGGAGGCCAAGGTCACCGTGCGCGGTGTGCCGGACAACCGAGGCGTGGCGGGCAAGATCTTCCGCGTGGTCGCGGACGCCGAGGTCGACATCGACATGGTGTTGCAGAACGTCTCGGGCAGCAGCTCCGGGCGCACCGACATCACGTTCACCGTGGCCAGGGACAACGGTTCGGAGGCCGTCGCCGAGCTGGAGAAGATCAAGGACGAGGTCGGGTTCGAGGAGGTCGTCTACGACGACCACGTGGGCAAGGTCTCGCTGGTCGGCGCGGGGATGCGCTCGCACCCCGGGGTGACGGCCACGTTCTGCGAGGCGCTGTCCAACGCCGGCGTCAACATCGAGATCATCAACACCTCGGAGATCCGGATCTCGGTCCTGATCCGGGACACCCAGCTGGACGACGCGGTGCGCGCGCTGCACGGCGCCTTCGAGCTCGGTGGCGAGGAAGAGGCCGTGGTGTACGCGGGGAGTGGTATCTGATGGCACCCACCGTCGCGATCGTCGGCGCCACCGGTGCCGTCGGCACCGTCATGATCGACATCATCGACCACCGCGAATCCGTGCCGTGGGGCGAGATCCGGCTGATCGCCTCCGCGCGCTCCGCGGGCAAGAAGATCACCGTGCGCGGCCAGGAGCTGACCGTGGTGGAGCTCGCCCCGGAGGCGTTCGACGGCGTGGACATCGCGCTGTTCGACGTGCCGGACGAGATCTCCGAGCGGTGGGCGCCGATCGCCGCCGAGCGCGGTGCGATCGCCGTCGACAACTCCGGGGCGTTCCGGCTGGACCCCGAGGTCCCGCTGGTGGTGCCGGAGGTCAACCCGGAGCAGGTGCACCAGCGCCCGCGCGGCATCATCGCCAACCCGAACTGCACGACGCTGTCCATGATGGCCGCGCTCGGTGCGCTGCACCGCGAGTTCGGGCTCAAGGAACTGGTGGTGTCCTCCTACCAGGCCGCGTCCGGCGCGGGCCAGGAAGGCATCGACCGGCTGCACGCCGAGATCGCGGCGCTGGCCGGCAAGCAGGTCGGGGAGCGCGCCGGGGACGTCGCCGAGGCGCTGGCCGCGGCCGGGCTCCCGGCGGAGACGCCGTTCAAGGCGCCGCTGGCGCTGAACGTGGTGCCGTGGGCGGGTTCCCGCAAGGACGACGGCTGGACCTCCGAGGAACTGAAGGTCCGCAACGAGTCCCGCAAGATCCTCGGCATCCCGGACCTGAAGGTCTCCGCGACCTGCGTGCGCGTCCCCGTCGTCACCACGCACTCGCTCGCGGTGCACGCCGTGTTCGAGCGCGAGGTCTCCGTCGCCGAAGCGCACCGCGTGTTCGAGGCGCAGCCGACGATCGTGCTGCAGGACGACCCGGAGGAGCTGGAGTTCCCGACCCCGGCGGCCGTGGTCGGCGCCGACCCGACCTACGTGGGCCGGGTGCGGCAGTCGCTGGACTTCAGCAACTCGCTGGACTTCTTCGTGTGCGGGGACAACCTGCGCAAGGGGGCCGCGCTGAACACCTACGAGATCGCCGAGACGCTGGTGAAGTGATCTCGCGGACTCGCTGACGGGCGCCTTCCTCCTGGTCGGGAGGGAGGCGCCCTTCTACTCTCACGAGTGGGTGGAGCCCACCACCCGGCCTGGTGATCTTGCGGTCGATCCGCTCGAGCTGCCGTCCGGACGTGCCGATGCAGGGGCATGCCCGGGACGAGGTGGCCCGACCACCTGCTGACGCTGGCCGAGTTCGACGAGCTTCCGGAGGACGACTCGCGACACCACGAGCTCCAGGAAGGCGTCCTGCAGGTGTCCCCGAAAGCAGCCCTGCTGCACCAGCGAGCCGTGCACGCGCTCACCCGCGCGCTGACCGCGCAGCTGTCGGCGGAGTGGGAGGCGATCGGTCCGGCGCAGGTGGCGCTCGACGCCACGTGGCCGCCGACGGTGCGCACCCCCGACGCGGTGATCGTCCCCACCTCCGTGGTCGACCTCAACCCGAACCGGGTGCACGCGAACGTGGTCGCGGTGGCGCTGGAAGTCGTCTCCCCCGGATCGCGGAGCACCGACCGCATCGTCAAGCCCTACGAGTACGCGCGGGCGGGGATTCCGCACTACTGGGTCGTCGACATCGACGAACCGGTGAGCCTGACCGCGTACCGGCTGGTCGACGGCGGCTACGAGACCTGCTTCGACGGGGCGGGAACCTTCAAGACGACCGCGCCCTTCGATCTCGCACTCGACCTCCAGAACCTGGTCCGGCGCCTCCCGGGCCGCTGACCGGCACGCGGGGACCCGCCACCGCGCCCGGTTAGGTTGGGGGCATGAGCTCCGCACCCGTCGTCCTCGGCATCGATCTCGGCACCACGGCGACGAAGGTGGTGGCCGCCACCGCGGACGCGGAGGTGCTGCACCGGACCGAGCGCGGCTACCCGCTGCGCACCGAGGAGACCGGCGAGGCGACGCAGGACCCGCGGCAGGTGCGCGACGCCGCCGTGCGGGCGCTCACCGAGTGCGCGAGCTGGGCCCGCGAGCACGGGCACGAGGTGCGCGGGCTGTCGTTCAGCACCGCCATGCACACCCTCGTCGGCCTCGACTCGGCGGGAGAACCCGCCACCCCCGCGTTCAACTGGGCCGACACCCGCGCCGCGGACGTCGCCGTGCGGCTGCGCGCCGACCCGTCCGCCGCCGAGCTGCACCGGGCCACCGGCACGCCGGTGCACACCCAGTCGGTGATGGTGAAGCTCGCCTGGCTGACCGGGGAGCGGCCGGAGCTGGTGCGCGGCGTCGAGCGCTGGTGCGCGTTGAAGGACTACGTGTTCGGCGCGTTCGCCGACGGGTTCACCACCGATTCCTCGCTGGCCTCCGGCAGCGGGTTGCAGGACGTGCACGCGCTCGACTGGTACGGCCCGGCGCTGGAGGTGGCGGGGGTCCGCGCCGAGCAGCTGCCGCGGATCCTCGCGCCGACGGACGTGCTGCCGCTGACCGCGTCGATGGCGGCGGCCACCGGGTTGCCGTCGGGGCTGCCGGTGGCGCTGGGCGGCGGGGACGGGCCGCTGGGGAACCTCGGCACCGGGGCGATCAGCCCGGGCGTGGCCGGCTTGTCGCTGGGCACCAGCGGGGCGCTGCGCGTGGTGCGGGACCGGCCCGGCGTGGACGCGGGGTGCCGCACGTTCAGCTACGCCCTCGCCGACGGGCTGTGGGTGATCGGCGGTGCGGTGAGCAACGGCGCCGTCGTCGGGCAGTGGGCCGCGGAGGCGTTCGGCGTGGACGTCGCCGACCTCCTCGACGAGGCGCTGGCGGTGCCGCCCGGCGCCGACGGGCTGCTCGCGCTGCCCTACCTGCTGGGGGAGCGGGCGCCGTGGTGGGAGGCGGGGCTGACCGGTGCGCTGGTGGGCCTGCGCCGCTCGCACGGCCGCGCCGAGATCACCCGGGCCGTCGTGGAGGGCGTGGCGCAGCAGCTGGCGCTGGTGAAGGAGGCGGTGCTCGACGCGGGCGCCGAGGTGCGCGCGGTGCGGGCCACCGGCGGCGGGTTCCGCAGCGAGGTGTGGTCGGCGGCGATCGCGGCGGCGCTGGACATGGACCTGGAGCTCACCGACAGCAGCGGCGGCTCCGGGCTGGGAGCGGTGCTGCTGGGCTGGCGGGCGCTCGGCGAGCTCGACTCGTTGCAACACGCGGCCCGCCTGGTGCGGCCGGAGCGGACCGCGCACCCCGACCCGGAGGCCGCGGCGCTGCTGGCCCGCCGCCGCCCCCTGATCGACCGGCTGCACGGCACCCTCCGCGAACTCGACCTGTGATCGGGCTCCGCGCGGCCCGTTCGACCACGGGCGCGGGCGGGGCGATCGGGCACCGCTGGGCCGGACGGGGCTCTTTTGACTCGTTCCAGTTTTTTCGTGGCACAATGGTGGGGCCATGAACCAGCGCAGCGGCCCCGCGACCAGGGGCGTCGACCACGCGGACGGGCACTCGGCCCGCCTCCGCGAGCGGTTGCGCGCCAGCGGGCTGCGGGCCACCCGGCCGCGGATCGCGGTGCTGCGCTGGCTGGCCGGTCACCCGCACTCGACCGCCGACCAGGCGGCGAACGCGGTGCGGCCGGAACTGGGCTCGGTCTCCACCCAGGCCGTCTACGACGTGCTGCACGCCTGCACCGACGCCGGACTGCTGCGGCGGATCGAACCGGCCGGGCATCCCGCCCGGTTCGAGTCCCGGACCGCCGACAACCACCACCACCTGGTGTGCCGGGCGTGCGGGCGGACCGAGGACGTCGACTGCGCGCTCGGCGCCGCGCCCTGCCTCGACCCGGTCGATCCGGCCGGGTTCGCGGTGGACGAGGCCGAGATCGTGTTCTGGGGGCTGTGCCCGGACTGCCGTCCGGACGCGGACCCCACCGGCGACGACCGGCTCGCCGGCACCGACCGGGGCGACCGAACCGCCCCTCGCCGCTGACTGCGGCATCCCACCACAAGGTCCAGGCCCGGGTTCCCGGGCCTGGACCGGGGCCGGGCTCCCGGCGCGTTCCGGCGCTCGACGGGGTCCGGAGCCGGGCGCTCAGCGGTGCATGCGCGAGGCGATGAGCCGTTCGCAGCTGCGCAGCACCACCCGCACGGCGTCCCGGTGCGCGCGGTCGTGCAACGGGTTCACCGCCTGGTCCCGCCAGCGCGCCAGCGCCGCCCCCGCCTCGTCCGCCAGGATCGCTTCCAGGGTGTCCGGTTCCTGGCCGAGCCGGGCGGCCGCGCTCGGGCCGTGCGCGCCGAGCAGCCGCCGCGCCTCGTTCTGCAGCGGCCGCGGGAAGCTCAGCTGACCCGACTGCAACGCCGACAGCAGCCGCATCTCCTCCCACTCCGGCGCGTTCGCCAGCAGCCGCTCGAACTCGCCGTGCAGCTGCCCCACCCCGGGCCGCGGGTTGGCGCGCAGCACCATGTCCACCGCGAGCAGCGCGGACCGGGCGCGCAGCACGTCCTGCCGCTCGACGAACTGCTGGTGCACCGCTTCCTGCAGGTCGTTGAGCCTGCTGGCCTCCAGGAGCACGGCGCTCAGCTTCTTCTGGTCGGTGATCCCCTCGCCGAGCGCGGTCAGCGCCTGCGCCAGCCCGAACCGGCCGAAGCGGTCCATCAGGTCCTGGCGCGCACTCGGCGGCACCGATTCGGGCGTGGGGTTGTTCGCGAACCGGTCCGAGGACAGCAGCAGCGTCTCCAGCGCCTTCTCCGGGAGCTGCCGCAACCGCACCAGCGCGGCGAAGTCCTCCGCGGTGAGCGTGACCGCGGCCTGCCCCAGCAGCCCGATCACCGGGATCGCGTACTGGGTGAACGACCGCACCACCGGGTCGTCCCGCCAGCGCAGCGCGATCCGCTCGGCCGCGGCGACCGCGCCACCGCCGCCGTTGCCGGTCTCGTCGGCGCGGGACAGCGTGATGATCGTGTTGATCGGAGCGCGCCGCGCCAGCTGCAGCTCGTGCACCGATTGCAGGAACTGCACGTCGGTCTGCTGCGGGTAGCGGGTCAGGTACAGCACCGCGTCCGCCTCGGAGAGGATCTGCGCGAGCGCCGAGCGCCCGGTGTCCTGCACCGCCGAGGACGACACCCCGGGTGTCTCGATCAGCGTGATCGCCTGCAATCCGGGGGAGGGCGCTTCGATCACCAGCCGCGACACCTCGTCCGGCCGCCAGCGCTGCAGGTCGCGGATGGTCGCCGGGTCCAGCGTCGTCACCGGCACGTTCTGCACCGCGCCGTGCGGGGTGTGCACGGTGATCCGCGACTCCGGCCCGTACTGGTAGAAGGTGTTGACCTGGGTGCTCTCCTCGGCGGCGGTCGGCGCGAGCACCTGCCCGACCAGCGCGTTGATCAGCGTGGACTTGCCGGAGCCGACCCGGCCGCTGACGGCGATGCGCAGCGGCTGGTCCAGCCGCTCCAACCGGCCCCGCAGCCACGCCGAGGTGCGCGGGTCGTCCCGGTATAACGTCATGGTGCGGATGAGCAGGGCGCGGGAGCGCTCCAGCAGGTCGCTCCGGGGCTGGTCGGGCGTGCTCATGCCGCGCTGATGCGGTTCGCGGTCAGCATCCCGGCCCGCCTGCGCAGCAGCGCCAGCTCCTCCAGCTTGCGGCGGATCTCGCGCGCCCGGTCCTCGCGGTCCACGGCGCTGCGCTCGGCGACGCGCTTGATCTCCTGGATGGCTCGGCTGATCTCCATCTGGGCTTCCTCGGTGAGCTGGGTGAAGTGCTGGTGCAGCGCGCGGTGGGTGGCCCGGATGACGTCCTTGGCGTCCTTGTTCACGTGGAACACCACGTTCTCCACGTAGCGCTGCGCGGTGGTCTTGGCCTCGGCCTGGCGGCGGCGCAGCCGGGCGTCCTTCTCCTCGCCGAGGCTCCGGCTGCCCAGCACCAGGCCCGAGCAGATGGTCACGACGTTCAGCAGCCCCAACCCGAGCTGGCTGGTGATCAAGCCGAACATGAGCACGCCGCCGTAGGAGCCGCGCAGCCCCGTCAGCACCTGGTCGAACCGCTTGTAGGTGCCGTTGCTGGGCTGCTTGAGCGGGGCGACCTGGTCGAACGGGTCCGGCAGCGGTGCCTGCTCGATGTGCGGCCGGGCGCCCGGGTACTCGCGCAGGAACTCGTCGGTGATCCGGTCGCGGAGCTGCTCGCGGCGGCTGTCCAGCCAGCTGAAGTTCTCCTCGATGGCGGTCAGCAGCGCGCCGTCGAGCCAACCGGCGAAGTCGTCCCAGACGGGCACCGGGTCGGCTTCCTCCAGGGTTTCGCCGATCTGGGTGGTGATCGCCCAGGTCCGTTCCCGGAAGTCGAATTCGATGTCGGCGAACAGTTCGCCGATCCCGTCGCTGAGCGCCTTCTGCCAGCGGCCGGTGATCCGGCGCAAATCTTCGGAACGCCGCTGCGCCGTTTCCAGTTCGATCAATGTTTGCGCGGCGGTGCGCGGGCTCTGCCCGGCGAGTTCGGCCTTCAGCGCCTCGCTGAGTTCGTCGACGGCGTCGGCGACGTTCTGCGCGACGAGCCTGCGGGTGAGCTGGTCGTGCTTGCCGAGCGCTTCGCCGCGCAGGTATTCGACCAGCTGCGGGAAGCCGGATTCGGCGTTGAGCGCGGCGTCCTTCGCGTGCATCGCCTGCATCCGGATCGTGGAGGACACCGGGAAGATCTTGGCGTTGATCCCGGCTCCGGCGAGGTGCCGCTGGTTGACCTCGACGACCTTCCGCCAGTGCGGGGTGACGTCGGTCTTCGGCTGCACGAGCGCCACGTTCGGGCACAGCTTGGCGACCTTCTTCAGGAAGGTCAGCTCGTTGTGGGTGAGCTCCTGGGTGGCGTCCGAGACGATGAGCAGCACGTCCGCTTCCGCGACGACGCCGAGGGTGCGGGCGGTGAGGGTGCTGGAGGTGGCGCCGAAGCCGGGCGTGTCCATCAGCACCAGGCCGTCCTTGAGCACGGCGCGGGGGATGCCGACCTCGCCGCGGCTGACGGGTCGGCCGTTGCCGATGGCCTGCCCGATGCGTTCCCGCACCTGCTCGACGGGGACGGGGAACCGGTCGAGGGCGGCGGGCCCGCCGGTGGGTTCCTGCTCGACGACCTGGGCGGTCGGGTGGTCGGAGTGCCGCACGAGGGTGGGCACGAGCGTGGTCACGTCGTCGCCGGAGTCGCACACCGATGCGTTGACCAACGCGTTGATCAGTTCGCTCTTGCCCTGCTTCGGTTCGCCCACGACCAGCACCAGCTGGGCGGGATCCAGAACGCGCGTCCGGATTTGGCGCAGCCGGTTGTGCAGGTCGGGGCGCTGCTGCTCGGCGCATTCCGCGGTCGCGCGATCGATCAGTTCCACCATCGCCGTCTCGATCACAGCAGCGATTGTGGACCGTTACACAGCGAAAGGAAAACCCGAGCGGGTGACTTGTGTCAGGACTGTGGTGTGGTAATGCGAAAGCCGGGTTCGCGCGGAATGCGCGAACCCGGCTTTCAGGGCATTTCGCCTTGATCAGACCGGAGGTCGGATCAGAGCAGGCCGTCCAGCGGCAGGGCCGAGGTGGCCGCACCGGCGACGTCCTCGACGGCCGGGCCGGCGATGTCGCCGACGACCGGCAGGTCGCTCGGGGCCGGCAGGTGGGAGGCGACGTCCTCGACGGGGAGGGACTCGGCCACGTCACCGACGACCGGCAGGTCGGCCGGGGCGGGCAGCGCGGAGGCCACGTCGCCCACCGGGCCGGCCACGGCGCCACCGGCGATGCCGCCGACGGTGTCCACAGCGCCGCCCGCGACACCCTCGACGGTGCCCACGGCGCCACCGGCCACGCCACCGACGGTGTCGACGGCCGGGCCCGCGATGTCGCCGGCGACCGGCACGTCGGAGGCCACGCCGCCCACGGCGTCCAGGGCGCCACCGGCGACACCGGACAGCGCGCCCGCGTCGACCGAGGCGGCGTCGCCGCCGACCGGCAGCGCGCCGGTCAGGTCGTCGACGACCGACAGGTCGGCGGAGCCGCCGGCCACGTTGCCGACCGTGTTCACGGTGGTGTCGACGGTGTTGGTGACCTCGTTGATGCCGCCGAAGGCGACGTCGCCGACGGTGCCGACGATGCTGTCGCCACCGGCGAAGGCGGAGGAGGTGGTGTCACCGACGACGTTGCCGACGTTGACCTCGTTGCCGCTCAGGATCTCGTTGCCGCTGAGCACGTCGTGCACGTTGACCAGGTTGTGCGAGTCGGTCTGCTCGATGTTGACGTTGGTCTCTTCGTTGATGTTCTGCTCGGCGTCGTCGGCCGGGGCGGGGGCGGGGGTGTTGTGCGGAGGCAGCATGCTCAGTTCCGTAACTTCCTGCTCGTGTGGCTGTGCGGGATGCAATTCGTTGATCGCGACGTGCTGGGTGCTCGCGGCGAACTTCTCGACGCTGCTCTGCAGTGAGCGGCCGTATTCGTCCGCGATCTCGACCGGCGCGTAGTCGAGCACCAGCGACGATGCGTGCAGCACGTCCGTCGCGCTCATGTCCCCGAGTCCGGCGTGATCCAGCGTGGCGCGCGGATCGGCGTCGAAGGCAACCTGGGCGTCCGGGCTGGTCACGAGCCTCGTGAGGAACTCGTACAGCGTCGGTGCGTCCGGCTGGCCGGGCGCTTCGTGCGCCCCCGGGGTGGCAGTGGGGGGCTCGGTACGGCCCGGGGCATCATCCGGCTGAGGGTGGGTCATGACTGCTTTCTCCTGGCTCAGCGGAACTCGGTTACGTGTGACCGAGTGAAGGTCGTGCCCGATCCCTCACTCCCGGCGAGCACGCTACTGCGGGGTGTGCTCACGGCCATCGGGTACGACTCCTAGTGATTGGGGGCACTATTAGGGGAGGGGGTCCTGCCTCGACTAGGGGACCCATGGGGGGATCCGTCAGCACTCCGTGATCGAGCACGCGCTAAGTTGTGACGGCCCTGAGCGTCATCGGGTGGTCACTCGACCGCGGGGCCGGACTTCCCGGCCGTGCGTCCCAGCACCGCCGGATGACCCCGGAAGGCGATCGCAGGAAGGGGTTGCATGCCTTACGTCCTGGGGATCCACGTGGGGGCCACGGCCACCTCCGCCGCCATCGCGCGGCGCGACGGCGGCAGGTGGGGTGCGGCCACCCCGCTGCCGCTCGGTGCCGCCGGGCACACCGTCCCCACCGTGCTGTGCCGGGTCCAGGACGGGTCGTTCGTCGCAGGCGAGCAGGCGAGCAAGCAGGAGCTGACCCACCACGAGTGGGTCGTCCGAGGGTTCACCCGCCAGGTCGGGGACGAGGCGCCGCTGCTGGTCGGCAGCGAGTTCATCTCCGCGCAGGCGCTCGTCGCGGCCGTCGTCGAATGGGTCGCCGACACCGTCGCCCACCAGCTCGGCCACCCGGCCGAGCACATCACCCTCGCGCACAGCGCCACCTGGGGACCGTTCCGCGCCCACCTGGTGCGCCAGGCGCTCGCCGCGCTCGGCCTGCGGGACGTGACGCTGGTGCCCGAACCGGTCGCCGTCGCCGTCGACTACGCCAGCAGGCAGCAGGTCGCCGAGCAGGACGCGGTCGCCGTCGCCGACATCGGCGGCACCGGCTTCGACGCGACCGTGCTGCGCCGCCGCAGCCCCGGTTTCGACGTGGTCGGGTCCACCTTGGACACCGGGCATCCCAGCGGGCAGGACCTCGACGACGAGATCTTCTCCCACCTGCTGGCGGAGTTCGGCCCCCAGCTCGACGGGCTCGACGCGTCCGACCCGGCGCACCGGGCCGCGCTGGTCGCGTTGCGGGGCGACTGCGCCCGCGGCAAGGAAGCGCTGTCCTACCACCCGGGCACCACCGTCCGCATCGAACTTCCCGGGCTGCGCACCGACTTCGCCCTGTCCCGCCCCCGCTACGAGCAGCTCGTCCGGTCGCACCTGGAACGGGTGCCGGAGCTGCTGCTGCAGGCCGTGCAGTCCGCGGCGGTGGCGCCGGAGGACCTGGCCGCGCTCGTGCTCGCCGGTGGCACCGCGCGCACCCCGCTGGTCAAGCAGCTCGTCGCCGAACGGCTCGAACGCGCCCCGCAGGTGGACGCGGCACCGGAACTCGTCGCGGCCCGCGGCGCGGCGGCCTCCGCCGTCGGCGTGCTGTCCGCGGTCAGCGACCGCGGTGAGTCCGCCGCCGAGACCAGCGTGCTCGTCCGCGTCGAAGGCCCCGGATCCGGCGGGCTCGACGTCATCGACGGCGAACCCGAGCGCGAAGAACCACCGCGGCCGCCGGTGCAGGTCGAACCGATGTACCTGGAACCGCCGGACGAAGACCGGCAGCGGTTGCTCAAGATCCTGAAACTGGGCGCGGCCGCGCTGCTGATCATCGGCGGCCTGGTGCTGACCATCGTGCAGGGGTTCGGCGGGCAGACCCCGACCAGTCCCGTCCAGACCCAGCAGCGTTGACGAAACCCACTCCCACCCCCAAGAGTGATCCCGCCGAGTGACCCGCGAATCGAGGTCTCCGTGAACCGAGGACTCCTGTGAACCACCGGATAGCCACCGCCCCAGACCTGGTGACCGGGCCCCGCGCCGTCCGGTTGTGGGAGTCCGTCGCGGCAGCTCCCGCCGAACCGGTGCAGGTCGGGATCCAGGCCGCCGGCGGTGCGGGCAAGACCGCGCTGCTCGACGAGCTCGCCGACGCCTACCGGGCCGCCGGCGTGCCGGTCGAGCGGGACGTCCGCCGCGCCGACCCCGCGAGCACCGCCGTGCTGCTCGACGACGCGCACCTGCTCGACGACGCCGCGCTGCGCGCCGCGCGCGAGCTCGCCGCCGACCCGCGGGCGCGGCTGGTGGTGGCCTACCGGCCGTGGCCGCGCGGCGCGGAGCTCGCCGAACTCGTGCACGTCCTGGACCGCTCCGGACCGCCCGTCGTGCTGTCCGGGTACACCGCCGCCGACCTCGCCGCCCGCGTCGAACGCGGCCTCGGCACCGCGCCGCCCGCCGAGTGGATCGACCGGTTGCTCGCGCAGACCGGCGGGGTCCCGCGGCTGGTGGAGGGCGTGCTCGCCGACACCAGCCCGCAGCACCTCACGCCGGCCTCGGTGCCGTCCCGCATCGTCGAGCACGTCCAGCACGAGCTCGCCGCCCTGGGCGAGGTCGGCGGCCGGTGCGCGAGCGCCGTCGCCGTCGGCGCCGCCCCGCACCCCGACGTGCTGGCCTGGCTGCTGGCGCTCGACCCGGCCGACGTGGTGCCCGCGCTGTCCGCGATCCGCGCCAGCGGGCTCACCGACGGGGCGGGCGAGCTGCTGCCGCTGGCGCGCCGCGCGGCGCAGCTGCTCACACCCGTCGACGAGCGGATCGCGATCGCCCGCAGGCTGGTGCGGGTGCAGCTCGACCGCGGCCGGCCGGTGCTGGGGCTGCTGCGCCCGTTCCTCGACTCGGAGACGACCTCGGCCGCGGACCCGACGATGGCCGAGGCCTACGAGCAGGCCGGGGTGGAAGCGGCCGAGCAGGCGCCGGAGCTGTCCTCGCGGTTCTTCGACGCCGCCGTCTCCGCCGGGACCCCGCCCGTCCGGCTCGCCGCGCGCCGCGCCAAGGCCGCCGCGATCGCCGGGCACTTCGACGAGGCGCTGCGGCTCGCCGACGCGGTGATCGTGGACGAGACCGTCCCGGACCGGGCGCTGGGCGTGCAGGTCGCGGCCAGCGTGCTCGCCCACCGCGGACTGCCGGCCCGCTCCGCGCAGTTGTGCCGCTGGTCCGCCGAGCACCTGCGCTGGCCCGGCGACCGCGCCTACGCGGCCGTGTCGCTGATCGGCACCGGGCGGCTCGCCGAAGCCGAGCAGCTGCTGCGGACGGTGCCCGACCCGGGGCCGCCGACCTCGCTGTCCGGTTCCTCCGACCAGCTCGTCGACGGGATCCGCGAATCGATCACCGGCAACCCGGTCACCGCGCTGTCCCTGCTGACCCGGTCGGCGTCGCTGGCCGAACCGGTCGGCGGTGCCGCGCTGGTGCCGGACACGCCGGCCGCGATCGCCACCCTCGCCGCGCTGCACTGCGGCGAGCTCGACGTCGCCGCCTCCGTGGTGGGGCGCGCCATCGAAGCGGGCAGCGGCGGGCCGATGCTCGCCGTGCGGCACCGGCTGCTCGCCGCGTGGATCCCGCTGGCCCGCGGCGACACCCTCGGCGCGCGGGCCGCGCTGGACGCCGCCGCGCCCGCCCCCGACGCGTTGCAGGCGCGGGACCGGCTGCTGGCCACCGCGATCGAAGCGGGCATCGCGAACCGGGACAACGACACCGCCGCGCTGAACGCCGTCCGCGGCCGCGCCCGGCAGGCCATCGCCGAGCACCCGGCGGACCTGTTCGGGCTGCTGGCGCTCGGCGAACTCGCCGTGTCCTGCGCGCGGCTGCACGACCAGGACTGGGTCGAACCGCACCTGGACGCGGCGTTCGCCCTGCTCGCCGAGCTCGGCGACCCACCGCTGTGGACCGGCCTGCTGCGCTGGAAGTGCCTCCAGGCGGCCGTGGTCAGCGAGGACGCCGCGACCGTGCGCACCCACGTGGCCGCGCTGGAGGCGATGTCCGGGCACAACCCGATGTCCGCGGCGATGGCCGCGGCCGCCCGCACCTGGCAGGACGTGCTCACCGGAGCGGTCGACCGCGAGCAGGCCGAGCAGGCGGCCCGCGGGCTGCACGCGGCCGGGCTCACCTGGGACGGGGCCCGGCTCGCCGGGCAGGCGGCGCTGCGCACCGCGGACCGGCCCACGATGCTCGGGCTGCTGGAGTGCGCCCGCTCGCTGCAGGGCAAACCGGCCCGCCCGCGCGCCATCGGCGAGTCCGGCGACGGCGTGCTCAGCGAACGCGAGCGGGAGGTCGCGGAGCTGGTGCTGTCCGGGCTCACCTACAAGCAGGTCGGCAAGCGGCTGTTCATCTCGGCGAAGACGGTGGAGCACCACATCGGACGGATCAAGCAGCGCCTGGGCGCGTCCTCCCGGGAGGACCTGCTGGCCCGGCTCCGCGGGATCCTCGACTCCTGACCACGGATCCGACCGCGCGGACCGGTGCCGCGGCGGTCCGCGGCCCGCGGAACGGCCCGCCCGGGAACCCGGACGGGCCGTCGAGCTCAGGCCCCGCCGCCGAGGGCCAGCCCGGCGCGGAGGGTGCCCGCGATCTCGCTCAGCGCCTCGTTGAACCGGGTGCCCGCCTGCCGCACGTTGCCGAACCCGTGGATCAGGTCTTCGAAGCGCCGCGCCACCACCGGCACGCCCGCCTCGGCGAGCCGCCGCGCGTACTCCTCGCCGTCGTCGCGCAGCGGGTCGAACCCGGCGGTGACCACGTGCGCGGGCGGCAGGCCGCTCAGGTCGTCCGCCAGCAGCACCGACAGCCGCAGGTCGGTGCGGTCGGTGCCGGGGGCCGCGTACTGGTCGAGGAACCAGGTGATGTCCGAGTCGGACAGCAGCAGCCCGCTGCTGAACAGGTCCCGGGAGCGCCGCCGCACCGTCGCGTCCAGCGCCGGGTACATCAGCAGCTGGAACGCCGGCTTCGGCCCCCCGGCCCGCGTCGCGTGGTACGAGACGGCGGCGGCCAGGTTGCCGCCCGCGCTGTCCCCGCCGACCGCGATCCGGTCCGGCTGGGTGCCGAGCTCCTCGGCCCGCTCGACCGCGTACCGGAACGCGGCCATCGCGTCGTCGAACGCCGCCGGGAACGGGTCCTCCGGTGCGAGCCGGTAGCCGACCGAGAGCACTCGCACCCCGGCGGCCTTCGCGAAGTAGCGGCACAGGTCGTCGTGGCTGTCCAGGTCGCCGATGACCCAGCCGCCGCCGTGGAAGAACACCAGCAGCGGGCTGTGCTCGGTGAGCGACTGCGGCCGGTACAGCCGCGCCGCGAGCTCGCCGTCCGGGGTGGGGATGGTGCGCTCGCCGACCGCGACGCCGGGCAGCGGTGCCCGGTCGACGATGGCGGTGGACTCCGCCATCAGCGCTCGGGACCCGGCGGCGTCGCCGTTGGTGAGCTGGGTGCTGCCGGTGAGCGCCTGCATCTTCAGCAGCAGCTGGGCGTCGAGCGCGAGCTCCTGGCCGTCGATCCGCCGCGGCGCTCCCGCGATGAGCCTGCGCAGCGGCCGCGGCAGCGCGAACGCGGCGTGCAACCCGGCGCCGAGCACGTGCGCGCGCAGCCGGGGCGGGATCAGTTCGACGGCTTTCGACATGGCAAGACCTCCCGAGGACGGACCGTGCCCGGGAGGCTACTAGCAGGTAGTCGTGACCCGGGACACTGCCGCGGACCTTTGACTTCGAGTTATCTGGAGGTCGTAGCGTGATCGACGTCCGGCTGCGACCGCAGGACACCGCCGGCCCCCGATGAAAGGATCTGAAGATGACCGTGACCGTGGTGGGGATCGGCGGTTCGGTGCGCCCGGACTCCCAGTCCGAGCGCGCGATGCACGCCGTTCTCGCCGGGGCGCGCGAGGCGGGCGCCGAGGTGCGCGCCATCGGCGGCGAGAACCTGGTGCTGCCGTTCTACGACCCGCACTTCACCGACCGCACCGAGGCCGCGCGGGAGCTCGTCGCCGCGCTGCGCGGGGCGGACGGGGTGGTGCTGTCCTCGCCCGGCTACCACGGCACCATCTCCGGCCTGATCAAGAACGCGCTGGACTACGCGGAGGACCTCCGCGCCGACGAGCGCCCCTACCTGGACGGCCGGGCCGTCGGCTGCGTCGGCGCCGCGTACGGCTGGCAGGCGGCGGTGACCACGCTGCAGGCGCTGCGCTCGGTGGTGCACTCGCTGCGCGGCTGGCCGACGCCGCTCGGCGCCGCGGTCAACTCATCGGAGGCCCGGTTCGAACCGGACGGGACCTGCTCAGACCCGAAGCTGGGAACCACGTTGCGCACCATCGGCATCCAGCTGGTTGAGTTCGCCGAACAGCGCCGCTCCTGACTCCGCACCGCCGGTCGGTGATTATCGGGCGGGCTCGGCGGGTAACCACCGGGGGACATGCCCGAACCGACTGCGCACCCGGTGCGAGGAGGTACGCGATGACCGCCACCAAGTCCCCGATCTCCAGCCCGCTCGGCGACTCCGACCAGGACATCACCGGCAAGGCCTTGCAGGGGACCCTGCTGGACATGATCGACCTGCACCTCGTGGCGAAGCAGGCCCACTGGAACGTCGTCGGCCGCTTCTTCCGCGACGTGCACCTCCAGCTGGACGAGCTGGTCTCGGTCGCGCGCGGCTTCGCCGACGACGTCGCGGAGCGCGCCTCCGCGCTGGGCGTCTCCCCGGACGGCCGGGCGTCGACCGTGGCCGAGGCCTCCGGGGTGCCGCGCTTCGAGGCCGGTTGGCGCACCGACAAGGAGGTCATCGCCGCCATCGTCGACGCGCTGGCGACGGTCATCCGCCGGTTGCGCGGCCGGATCGACGAGACGGACAAGACCGACCTGGTGAGCCAGGACCTGCTGATCGCGATCGCGCAGGAGCTGGAGAAGTCGCACTGGATGTGGCAGGCCCAGCTCGCGGAGTCCTGACCACCCGCACGGCCCGGCCCGGTGCTCGCTCGAACGGAGCGGGCGCCGGGCCGAACCACGTGCGATGAGGGGGCCCGCCGAGCTCGGCGCCCGGCGGGCACGGGGGCGCGGTCAGGCGCGGCGGGCGCGCACGTACTGCTTCGGCCAGATGTTCTCGGCGTGCAGCTCGTCGGCGGCGTGCAGCGGCCAGTGCGGGTCGCGCAGCAGTTCCCTGCCGAGCAGCACCACGTCCGCCGAACCGGAGGACACGACCTCCTCGGCCTGCTGCGGCGAGGTGATCAGGCCGACGGCGCCGGTCGGCACCTCCGCCTCCAGCTTGATCTGCCGCGCGAACCGGGTCTGGTAGCCGGAGCCGACCGGGATCCGCGCGTCGGGCACCGCACCGCCGGTGGAGGCGTCGACGAGGTCCACGCCGTGCTCGGCCAGCAGCCGGCTCAGCCGCACGGAGTCGTCGCCGGTCCAGCCGCCCTCGACCCAGTCCGTCGCGGACAGCCGCGCCAGCAGCGGGCGTCCCGCGGGCCACACCTCGCGCACCGCGTCGACGATCTCCAGCAGCAGCCGGACCCGGCCGTCGAAGTCACCGCCGTAGCGGTCGGTGCGGTCGTTGACCAGCGGCGAGTAGAACTGGTGCGCCAAGTAGCCGTGCGCGAAGTGCAGCTCGACGACCTCGAACCCGGCTTCCGCGGAGCGGCGCGCGGCGTCGGCGAACTGCTGCGGGATCGCGGCGACCTCGTCCTCGGTCAACGCGCGGGGGGCGGCCAGCGCGCCGAAGGCGTTCGACGTGGAGCTGACGGTCTGCCAGCCGCCGTCGGCCGCGGGCAGCGTGCCGTCGCCCTCCCACGGGGCCGTGGTGGAGGCCTTGCGGCCCGCGTGCGCCAGCTGCACGGCCGGGGTGGAGCCCTGCTCGCGCAGGAAGTCGGTGATCCGGCGCCAGGCCGTGACCTGCTCGTCGTTCCACAGCCCGGTGTCGGCGGCGCTGATGCGGCCTTCGGGTGCGACGGCGGTGGCCTCGGCCATGACCAGCCCGGCGCCGCCGACGGCGAACTGGCCGAGGTGCACCAGGTGCCAATCGGTCGGCACCCCGTCCACGGCGGAGTACTGGCACATGGGGGACACCCAGACGCGGTTGCGGATCTCGGTGGCGCCCAGCTTCAACGGGTCGAAGAGATGGCTCATGACACCCATGACGCAGTTGCACGCGCGGGTATTCCGCGCTGAGCGGAACAACGCGCGAGACGTGGGTCACCCGCGTACCCGCCGCGGCTGGGAACCCGCTGGGCGGCGGCCGCGCGCCTCCCGGGAATCCGCGACCCCGGCGGAACCTCCGGTTCGCACCCAGTTCGTTCCCAGGGAATTGGCAGCGCATTCGTGTCGATTCCCGCCGAATTGCGCCGGTAGTTTCGTTCATGTCGGCGCCGAACGGCCCGGCGAAATCAGAGAAGAGAATCGACCAGGAGGTCACCATGGGATTCCCCATTCCGGTTCCCGGCAAGCGCCCGCACTTCCCGCGCCCCGAGCAGCCCGCCCCGGGCCGGCCGCAGCAGCCGCGGAAGTGACTCCGCACCGGAGGGTCGGCGGCGTCCGCATCGCCGCCGCCCCTCCGGGCGTTCCGCGCGATCGCGCACTGGAGAGGTGAATCATGACCGCTGCGCCGGGGATCCGCGAGATCTTCGCCCGGTTCCGCCCGCACCTGCGCCCGGAACGGGCCGGACTGCTGGTCGCGGGGGTGCTGCTGGTGGTCGCCGCGCTGGCCGACACCGCGGCGATCTGGATGTTCATGCTGATCACCGATGACGCGCTGGCCGCCGGCAGCCTCGACGCCTTCTGGGCGCCGGGGGCGGCCTGGCTGGGCATCGCGGTGGTCGGCGCGCTCGCCTCGTTCGGCGGGGCCTACCTCTCCGCGCGCGCGGCGGAACGATTCCTCGTGCGATTGCGCGCGCACGTCTTCGCGCACGTCCAACGATTGTCGCCCGATTTCTTCGCGCGCCGGAGAACGGGAGATCTCGTCGCCCGGATGTCCGGTGACGTGGAATCGGTGGAAAGGCTCGTCGCCTCCGGAGTGGTGGAAACGGGAACCGCTCTTTTCGGCGTCGTGCTGTACGCGGGGGCCGCGCTGTACCTGCGCTGGGACCTGGCGCTGCTGTCCTTCGCGCTCGCGCCCGCCTTCTGGCTGGTGGCCCGGAAGTTCTCCGCCGGGATCCGCGACGCCTCCCGGGCCGAGCGCGCCGCGAACGGCGAGATCGCGAGCACCGTCGCGGAAGGCCTCTCGCACGTCGAGCTGGTGCAATCCGCGAACCAGCAGCAACGGCAGGACGCGAAGCTGCACGCCGCCTCGATGCGCTGGTTCCGCGCCAAGCTGGTGGAGGCGCGGCTGTCCTCGACGTACGCGCCGCTGGTCACCGTGGTCGAGACGGTGTGCATCCTGCTGGTCATCGGCGTCGGGGTCTGGGAGATCTCCGCCGACCGCATCACCATCGGGGGCCTGATGGCCTTCGCCGCCTACATCGGCTACCTGTACCCGCCGCTGCAGGACCTGGGCCGCATCACGATGGCGGTCACCGCCGCCCGCGCCGGGGCGGAACGGCTCGTCGAACTGCTCGACGCGCGGCCCGCGGTGGTCGACGCCCCGGACGGCACCGCGCAGCTGCCGCCGGGTGGGCGCCCCGGCCGCGCCGTCGAGTTCGACCGCGTCGCCTTCCGGTACCCGCAGGCGGCGGAGCACGCGCTCCGCGACTTCCGGCTGGCCATCCGGCCCGGCGAGTTCGTGCTGGTCACCGGGCCCAGCGGGGTGGGGAAGTCGACGCTGGCGAAGCTGCTGCTGCGCTTCTACGACCCGGCGGCGGGGCGGGTGCTGCTCGACGGGGCAGACCTCACCCGGCTGCCGCTGCACGTGGTGCGCGACCAGATCGCGTTCGTCCCGCAGGAGGCGGACGTGCTGCACGGCACCGTCGCCGAGAACATCGCCTTCGGCCGCCCGGACGCCACCCCGGCCGAGGTCGTCGCCGCCGCGCGGGAGGCCGACGCCGACGAGTTCGTCCGCGCCCTGCCGGAGGGTTACGAGACGGTCCTCGGCGAGCGCGGCGCGCTGCTGTCCGGCGGACAGCGCCGCCGCATCGCCATCGCCCGCGCGGTGCTGCGCCGCACCCCGGTGCTGGTGCTCGACGAACCCACGAACGGCCTGGACGCCGAGTCGAAGGCCAACGTGGTCGCGCCGCTGCGCAAGCTGTCCCGCACCCGCACCACCATCCTGATCAGCCACGACCCGGAACTGGCCGAGCTCGCCGACCGGGTGGTGGTGCTGCGCGGCGGGCGGGTGGCCGAACCCGCGCGCCCGCGGAGCCGCGTGCTCAGCGGCGAGCTGCCCGTCCCGGCGGCCGACGACCGGCCCACCGTGCGGCTGCACCGCCCGTGGCCCGCCGGGCTCACCGATCCGCTGCGCGCCCGTGGTGGCCGCGCGTGAACCGGCTGGGAATCCGCTGAACGCCCGGCCCGCGCGCGGCGGGCCGGGCGGAGCGGATCAGGCGCGGCCCACCGCCCGCCGCGCGAAGTGGATCTCCGCGGCGACCTGGCGCAGGGTCTCCGCCACCACCAGCGAGCCGTGGCCGGCGTCGTAGCGGTAGAACTCGAACGGCACCTCCCGCTGCGCCAGCCGGTCCAGGTAGTTCAGGATCTGCTGGATCGGGCACCGCGGATCGTTGTCCCCGGCCAGCACCAGCACCGGCGCCCGCACCTGGTCCACGTAGGTCAGCGGCGAGCACTCCTCGTAGACCGCGGGAACCTCCTCCGGCGAACCGCCGAACAGCGCCCGGTCGTAGGCGCGCAGCGGCTCCATCTCGTCCGCGTACGCCGAGACGTAGTCGGCGACCGGCACCCCGGCGACACCGCCCGCCCACCGCTCCGGCTGGGTGCCCAGCGCCAGCAGCGTCAGGTAGCCGCCCCAGGACGCCCCGGCGACCACGCTCAGCTCGGGCGTGGTGAGCCCGTCCCGCACAGCCCAGTCGTGCACGTGCGCGACGTCGGCGAGCTCGGTGAGGCCCGGCCTGCCCTCGATCGCGTCCCGCCACGCCGAGCCGTAGCCGGTCGAACCCCGGTAGTTGATCTCGACGACGGCGAAGCCCGCGTCCAGCCACGCCGCCCGGTACGCGGAGAACCGGTCCTCGTCCGCCGCGTGCGGCCCGCCGTGCAGGTTGAACACCGTCGGCACCGGCCCGTCGCCCGCGCCCTCCGGCCGGGACACCAGCGCGTGCACCGACTCGTTCGGGCCGTGCGGGACGGGCACGAACACGTCGCGCACCGGCTCGGACCCCGGCGGCCGCTCCCCGGGCGGGGTCAGCAGCACCTCGTCGGTGCCGTCCGCGCGCAGCGTCCGCACCAGCGACGGCGTCGCCGCCGACGACCACGAGTACTCGACCGAGCGGTCCGGGCGCACCGAGGCGCCGCCGACGGTGCCCGCGGGCGTCGCCAGCTCCACCAGCTCGCCCGTCTCCAGGTCGTAGCGGTGCATCGTGGTCCGCGCGTGGTGGGTGTGCGCGATCAGCAGCGCCGTGCCGTCCGGGTACCAGTCCGCGGACACCTCACCGGGCAGGCCGAGGTCGATCTCCCGCTCGGTGTCGGCCAGCACGTCCCAGATCAGCAGTTCTTCGCGTCCGTGCCGCTCGTGCAGCACCAGCAGCCGCGGATCTCCGGCGACCGGCGCGAAGTCCAGCGCGTCCAGCCCCTTCCCCGGCCCGTCCCACTTGTCCGCGACGGTCGCGGCACCGTCCACCCGCAGCACGCGCAGCGCCGGGTGCCTGCTGTCGCCGTGCTCGGAGTGCGACAGCACCAGCAGGCTCTCGTCCCAGGACAGCGCGGACAGGCCGCCGTCCTGCTCGTGCTCGTAGACGACCTCCGGGGCTCCGCCGGCGCGGGACACCCACACCGTCACCCCGTCGTCGGTGGACATGCCGACCCCGGTCACCGTCGGCCCGAGCTCCAAGCCGGCCGGGTAGCCGGGGTGCGTCCCGGGCAGCGCCGGTTCCGGTTTCCCGCCGCTCGCGGCGAAGTCCTCGCTCACCCAGGAACCGAACTCGTCGCCGTCGGTGTCGTCGAACCACCACACCCGCGCGCCGTCGGCGGACAGCGTGCCGTGGAACGTCCCGTTCGGACGGTCGGTGACCTGGCGGTGCGCACCGGAGTCGCGGTCCCACGCGTACAGCTCCCAGGTACCGCTGGCGTTGGAGACGTACAGGCTGCGGCCCGGCGCTTCCCGCGCCCAATCCGGCAGCGACACCCGAGGTGCGCTGAACCGCGCTCGCCACCGGGCCTCCCGCTCGGCGTCGTCGAACAGCTCTTGCGGAATCTTCGCGTCTGGGTACTCGCTCACCCCACGATCCTGCCCGATGTCCCCGACACCGCGCCGCCCCTTCCACCCGCCCGAGGCGGATCACCGGAACCGGGCAACCCCGCACCGCCGCCGCGCGTCACCCGGAGTCGAGGAACAACGCGAGGGAGCTGTGGGTGGAACTCGGAACAAGGACCCTGATCGGCCTCGTCGGGCTGGGTGGTGCGCTCGCCGGATCGGTCGTGGTGACCGCCCCCGCGGTGGCCGCCGCCGGACCGGCCGCGCCCGCGGCCTGCGAGATCCGCGAACTCCCGCTGCCGCCCGGCACCACCGAGGGCGGGGTAGCGGGCGCCAGCGCGGACGGGCGGACCGCCGTCGGCCGGGCCGTGGGCCACGACCCGGTGCAGACCGAGGTCGGCGTGGTGTGGCGGGACGGCGAGATCGTGGACCTCCCCGCCGACCTGCCCGATGCGCTGACCGACGTGAACTCCGCCGGGGTCGCGGTCGGTGGGATCTTCGACGAGTACGGCGAACGGCGGCCCTACGTGCTGCGCGACGGCGAGGTCCACGTGCTGCCCGGGCACGTGACGCCGCGCGGCATCAACGATTCCGGCGTGATCGCCGGATTCCGCACCGATGCGGCCGGGGAGCTCCCGGTCGTGTGGAAGCCGGGCTCCGACCAGCCCGTCGACCTGGTCGGGCCGCGCGGCATCGCCACCGACGTCGCGGCGGACGGCACGGTGGTCGGCACCGTCGACGGCGACACCCCCGACGCCCCGACCGACGGCTACGTCTGGCGGCCGGACGGCACCGGCGCCCCGCTCCCGCGGCCCGCGGGCGTCGCGCCGAACGCGCACCTGGAGGCGACCGGGATCAGCGGGTCGTGGGTGTTCGGCGACGGCCCCGACGGCGCGATCCGCTGGAACCTGGACACGGGGGCGGCCGAGTCGCTGCCCGGCACCATCGCGGGCTCGGGCGCGATCAACGACCGCGGCGTGCTCGCCGCGCCCGCCGGCTCCGGTCAGGACGGCGTGCTGGTCGACGGCGAGCAGCGGACCCCGCTGCCCGGGATGAACGGCTGGCAGGTCGCCCCGCGTTCGATCAGCCCGGACGGGACGGCGCTCACCGGAACCGCGGGGATGCTCAAGGGTCCGTCGAAGCCGGTCCGCTGGACCTGCGCCTGATCGACCGGCGGCACCGCGAACCGGCCTCCGACGCGAGAACGGCCGGCCGGGTGCTCCCCGCTACGGGGAGCACCCGGCCAGCCCGTCCGTGGTCGGTTCGAGCACGCCGGTGGTCACCGTCGCGCATCTCCGAAAGGCGCGGCGCACCGCTGGGACGCGGGGTCCCGTTACCCGGGACCGTTCCGCTCCGCGAATGCGCGGATGGGCGTCGCGAAGTGGGCGAGCACCGGTGTCACGCTTGAAATGTCGTCACCGGTAAGTAGCGACCAAGTAGAAGCCGTCGGACCTCTCCTCGCACTGGTAACCGACGATTCCTTCGTCGCCGCGGTGGTCCTCTCCGGCTTTACCGCACTTCTCCATGCTGTCGTACGGGCCGAATTCCTTGTCGACGTCCGCGAGCGCCGTACCTGCGCCGAGCGCGGCGGTACCGGCACCGGCGGCGCAGAGGACGAGTGCGCAGATGCTCTTGCGAAAACGCATGAAAACTACCTCGTGGATCGACTTCAGTTGCGAGCGAGTGATGCTACGGGCGCGAGAACACCGGAACGGTTGATGACCGAGTCGATTCCGCAGTGGAGGGAAAATCCTCGGCGTCCCCGTGGGCGGAAACGGGAGCGGATGAAAGCGTAGTCCAGTTCAGCGGTCGCGTCCTTTTCCGGGCGATATGCCGGAAGTGCCGTGGAATGTGCGGTGCTGCCGCGGGCCGTCGTCCGCCGGATACCGCGGGTGCGGCCTGGGGGAGTCGGCGAGCGTCGACTCGGCGCCCGCCTGCGCCGAGCGCGGGCCACGCCGAACAGCCGGTGGGCGGCAGCACCGCAGGCCCGTGGGGCCTCGCCGGGATCGCCCGGCAGTGGTCCCAGCACGAGAAAAGGGCCTGGCCGGAACTCCTGCTGGAGTCCTGACCAGGCCCTCTACCTGTCGGGGTGGCGGGATTTGAACCCACGACCTCTTCGACCCGAACGAAGCGCGCTCCCAAGCTGCGCCACACCCCGATCACTCAACGGCGAACATCTCGGGTGCTCGTCCGCCGCTGAGCAAAGTCTAGCGGATGTTCGCGCGGGCCCCGGAAGGGGGGTTCCCGAACAGTCCGGAGGCCTTCGGCGCGGCGCCCTGCGAGCGCGGGACCAGCGTCAACAGCGTCGCCTCCGGCGGGCAGGCGAACCGCACCGGCGCGTACGGGGAGGTGCCCAGCCCCGCCGACACGTGCAGGTGCATGTCGCCCCACGTGGAAGCGCCGCGGGCCCGTGCCCGGTCCAGCTCGCAGTTCGTCACGATCGGGCCGTAGCCGGGAACGCGCAGCTGCCCGCCGTGGGTGTGCCCGGCCAGCACCAGGTCGTACCCGTCGTCGGCGAAGGCGTCCAGCACCCGCGGTTCCGGCGAGTGCGTCAGGCCCAGCCGCAGCTGCGCCTCCTGCGGCGGGTCGCCCGCGATCTTCGAGTACTTGTCCCGCTTCAGGTGCGGGTCGTCCAGCCCGGCCACGTGGATCCGGATCCCGGAGATCTCCACGTCGTGCCAGCGGTGCGTGACGTCCGTCCAGCCGCGTTCGGTCATCGCCGCGCGCAGGTCCCGCCACGGCAGCGGATCGCCGTGGATGCGCTTCGTCTTCGCCGAGGGCAGCAGGTAGCGCGCCGGGTTCTTCGGCTTCGGCCCGTAGTAGTCGTTGCTGCCGAACACGAACACCCCGGGCCGGTCCAGCAGCGACCCCATCGCGCGCAGCGCCGCGGGCACCGCCTGCGGGTGGGCGAGGTTGTCGCCGGTGTTGACCACGAGGTCGGGGGCGAGTTCGTCGAGGGCGGCGACCCAGCGCTGCTTGGACCGCTGGTTCGGCATCATGTGCAGGTCGGAGATGTGCAGGATGCGCAGTTCCGGCGCGCCTTCCGCGAGCACCGGCACGGTGGCGCGGCGCAGCGTCCAGTGCGTTCGTTCGACACCTGCGGCGTAGCCGAAGGTCGCGGCACCCAGTGCGCCGCCGGCGAGCATGATCCGACCGAGCTTGTTCACGTCGCCCAGCCTACGACCGGTGGCGGACCCGCGACGCTCGGGAGGGCTCCGCCCGATCACCACCCCAGGCACCCTGAACAGCAGCGGCCCCCTGTCGTTCCCCGTCGGCGGCGAAGCCGCTGAGCAGCGAGCGCGTACCCGGGCCGACCACCCGCCCCACCTCGCGGCAGGAGTCGGACGGCAGGCGATCAGGCGGCGGTGGCGTAGCGCCAGTAGGCGAGGGCGTACACCCGGCGCCGGTCCAGGCCGAGCTCCTGCTGGCAGTGCTCCCGGATGACGTGCACGGCCTCGGCTTCGGCGCCCACCCAGACGTCCGGCCGCGGCCCGAGATCCGCCGCCCGCACCGCGTCCGCGAGCACCGAGCTCCGCCCGGCGGGGGCCCCGTCCCGGTGCAGCCAGGTCCACTCCACGTCCGCCCCGGTGCGCACCTCCTGGCGCTCGGCCGCGTCGGCGACCTCGGCGAACACCCGGACCCGGGCCCGCTCGTCCAGTTCCTCGACCATCGCCAGCATCGCGGGCAGCGCCGTCTCGTCGCCGGCCAGCACGAGCCGGTCCGCGGCCGGGTCCGGCCGGTAGGAGGGGCTCGGGCCGACGGCGACGACCTGCGACCCGCTCTCCACGTCGCGGGCCCAGGTCGAGCCCGGGCCGTCGTGGTCGTGCACCACCAGGTCGATCGCGAGCCGCCGCCGCGCCGCGTCGAACCAGCGCACCGTGTACGTGCGCTGCTTCGGCTGCTGCTCCCGCGGCAGCGCGAAGACCTCGGCGCGGTCGCGGCCCAGCGGCATCGGCTGCCCGGGCCGCGGCAGGCAGAGCTTGATCCGCTGGTCGCTGCCGGTGCTGTCGAAGTCGGCGAGCTCGTCGCCGCCGAGCACGACCCGCACCATCCGCGGCGTGATCCGCTCGACCTCGTCCACCCGCAGCAGCCGGTACCGGGACCGCACCCGCCGCGTGCTCGCCTGCGTGTTCGTCACAGCAGCCGAGTGTAGGGAGCCGGTCAGGGCGGGAAGATGCCCGGCGGGATCGGCACGAACGGCGGATCCGGCTGCTGCTCGCCCGGCGGCCGTCCCGGTTCGCCCGGCGCGGGTGGCGGTGGCGGTGGCGGTGGCGGGGGTTTCGGCGCGGTGGACGGCGGCGGCACGTACCCGGTGCTCACCGACAGGGTCACCGTCTCGCCGGGCAGCGCGAAGCCGCGCGGCGTCTGGCTGGTGACCGAGCCCTTGCGGCGTTCGCTGTTGACCGAGCGCTGCTCGACCTCGTAACCGGCCTTCTCCAGGGTGCGCTTGGCCCGCTCGGCGCTGATGCCGACGACGTTGGGCACCTGGAACTCGTCGCCGCCGTTCTCGTAGCGGTCGGTCACCTCGGGGAGCTCCATCGTGGGCAGGCCCTCGTGGATCTTCGTCATGGCTTCGAACCAGGTCCGCGCCGGGACCTTGCCGCCGTAGATGTTGCCGCCGTTGGCCCCGCACAGCGTCGGCGGTGTGCTGTCGCAGATGCCCTGCGGGTTGGTGCCGTCGGAGAAGGTGAGCACCGAGCCGGCGAACTGCGGGGTGGCGCCGATGAACCCGGCGGACTGGTGGGCTTCGGTGGTTCCCGTCTTGCCCGCGATCGGCCGCGACCAGCCCGCGCTATTCGCGGCGCCGTACGCGGTGCCGCCGGCCTGGTCGTCCTGGCTCATGCCGACGGCCATCGCGTTCGCGAGGCCCTCGTCCACGGCTTGCTCGCACGGGTCCTCGGTGATCGAGATCGGGTTCCCGTTGCGGTCGATGATCTGGTCGACCGGCGTCGGCGGGCACCAGGTGCCGCCGCTCATCAGGGTCGCCGAGACGTTCGCCAGCTCCAGCGGGCTGGTGGGCCCGAAACCGAGCGTGAACGCCCCGATCTTCTTCTCCTTGACCACGTCGGCCATCGACGGCCCGTTGGCGCCGTTCGGGGCGAGCGGGTCGCCCTGGAAGTTCGAGTGCAGCAGCGTCTGCCGCATCCCGAGGCGGGTCGCCATGTCCACCGTCTGGTCCAGCCCCACCCGTTCCTGCAGTGCGACGAAGGCGGTGTTCGGCGAGGTCGCGAGCGCCTTCTGCAAGGTCCGCGGCCCCGGGTTGACGCCTTCGGCGTTGCCGACGGTGTAGGGCGCCGACCCGTTGCGGTACACGGTGGAGGTGTAGTGGCCGGGCGCCTGGATGGTGTTCTGGATCCCCATCCCCTTCTCCAGCGCGGCCGCGGCGGTGAACACCTTGTAGACCGATCCGGCGCCGAACTTCGCGACGCCGCTGGGCAGCGGGTACGAGGTCTGGCCGCGTTCGGCGTCGTTGCCGAAGTCGCGGTTGGCGACCAGCGCCCGCACCTCGTGCTTGTCCTTGCCGGGTTCGACGACGGCCATCACGTTCGCGATGCCCTTGGTGTCGCGCGGCACGTGCTTCTCGGCGGCCTGCTTCGCGGCGTCGGTGGCCTTCTGGTCGAGGGTGGTGCGGATCGTGTAGCCGCCGGTGCGCAGGTCCTGCTCGGCGAACCCGGCGTTCTGCAGGTAGTCGATGACGTACTTGCAGAAGAAGCCGTCGGCGGGCCCGGCGCCCACGCAGTTGTTCGGCAGCGTGTTCAGCGGCGAGACGAGCCCGAGCGGCGCGGCGCGGGCGGCGTCGGCGGTGCGCCGGTCGATCCGGTGCTGCGCCTGCATGGAGTCGATGACGATGTTGCGCCGCAGCGTGGCCTCGTCCGGGTTCGTCGCCGGGTTCAGCGCGCTGGGGCTGTTCACGATGCCCGCCAGCAGCGCGGACTGCGGCACGTCCAGCTCGTCCGGGGTGGTGTTGAAGTAGGTGCGGGCGGCGGCGGCGACCCCGTAGGTCTGGTTCCCGAACGGCACCACGTTCAGGTAGCGGGCGAGGATCTCCTGCTTGCCCAGCCGCTTCTCCAGCTGCAGCGCGATGCGGATCTCCCGCAGCTTGCGCGCCGGGGTCTGCTCGACGGCCTTGGCCTGCTTGACCGGGTCGTCGGCGGCGACCACGTGCACCTGGTAGTTCTTCACGTACTGCTGGGTGAGCGTGGACCCGCCCTGGGCGATCTCGCCGGACATCTGGTTGGTGACGGCCGCGCGCACCGTGCCCGCCCAGTCGACGCCCTCGTGCTCGAAGAAGCGGCGGTCTTCGATCGAGGTGATCGCCGCCTTCATCTGGTCGGAGATCTGGTCGGGCGCCGCGGGCGTCCGGTTCTGGTCGAAGAGGTAGGCGATCGGCACCCCGGCCCGGTCGGTGACCGTGGTCACGAGCGGAGGGTCCTGCGTCATCAGCTCGGAGGAGAGGTTGTTCACCGCGTCACCCGCGCGGTTGGACACCACTCCGAGAGCCCCGGCGGCCGGGAAGAGCATCCCGGCGACGAGAACTCCGGCGAGCACACACAGGCCGAAGAGCTTCAGCAAGCTGTCCCGGACACGCACGACGGCAAGACTAAGTGGTTTTACCGACATCAACACGCCGGTGTCAGGCGGTTCCGCCCGATGTGATGAGGGTCAAAGATAACGGAGCGACAACCCTTGTTTGGTTGTGGAACCGAGGGGCTCTAAAGTTCGTCCACGTCCAGCGACAGCATCGTTACGGCGCACCATGCGCCGCGGCATCCGGTGCCGGGGGGCTCCGGACAAAATTCGGTCGCCGACGATCCAGTGAGGAGCTGGGGGAGCCTTATGTTCGAGCAGGGGGACTGGCGGGTTCAGGCAGCATGCCGGGATGAGAATCCGGACCAGTTGTTCGTCAGGGGAGCTGAGCAGCGCAAAGCGCGAATGATCTGCTTCGGCTGCCCGGTGCGGACGGAGTGCCTCGGAGAGGCGCTCGACAACAAGATCGAGTTCGGCGTGTGGGGTGGAATGACCGAGCGGGAGCGGCGCGCGCTGTTGCGCCGCCGTCCGGAAGTCCGCAACTGGCGGGAGCTTCTGGAAGCCGCTCGGGACGACTACGCCGACATCGACGAGTACCAGGTGGGCTGATTAGCCCGTCGTGATCACGGTCCGGGCGGCTCGTTTTTTCGGGCCGCCCGGAAACCCGTTCACTCGTTCAGCGCAATGGCGATCCGACGGATTGTGATCACCGGATTGCGCATTTTTGCTGCCAGGAATATTTGGATTATTCCGCCGCGAGTCGCCGGCCGATCTCCCGCAAGCCGTCCAGATCGTGCACGTCCGCGGGAAGCGCGGGCACGCCCACCAGCGCCACCTCCGGGTGCGCGCGGGTGAACCGGGCGAGCATCCGCCGCTCCCGGTCGGCCACCGCGACCCGGTCGGCGTGCACCCGCAGCACCGCCGCGGTCAGCGGGGAGGTTCCGGCGGCGTCCAGCTGCTCGGCGGCCGACAGCGCGCGGCTGCCCGTCAGCTCCGCGAACACCGGATGGGTGCGGTTGGCGACCAGCCCGGCCAGCGGCATGCCCTCGGCGGTGAGCCGCTCCACGAAGAACGACGCCTCGCGCAGCGCGTCCGGCTCCGGCGCGGCGATCACCACGAAGGACGTGCCGGGGGAGCGCAGCAGCCGGTAGGTGTGGTCGGCGCGCTCCCGGAACCCGCCGAACGTCGAGTCGAAGGCTTGCACGAACGCGGAGGCGTCGGCCAGCAGCTGGCCGCCGATCACCGTGGACACGGCCTTCGAGAACATCCCGAACCCGGCGCCGACGATCTTCCGCAGGCCCTTGCCGCTCGCCTTCGCCGGCGAGGACAGCAGCTTGATCAACCGGCCGTCGAGCACCGTGGACAGCCGTTGCGGCGCGTCCAGGAAGTCCAGCGCGGACCGGCTCGGCGGCGTGTCCACGACGATCAGGTCCCACTCGCCGGAGGCGGCCAGCTGGCCGAGCTTCTCCATCGCCATGTACTCCTGCGTGCCGGAGAACGACGTGGAGATCGTCTGGTAGAAGGGGTTCTCCAGGATCTGCCTGGACCGCTCCTCGCCCGCGTGCGCGAGCACCATGTCGTCGAAGGTGCGCCGCATGTCCAGCATCATCGCGTTCAGGTCGCCGGTGGGCTCGAAGTCGTCGAGCACCACCTGCCGCGGCTGGTTGTCCAGCTCCCGCATGCCCAGCGCCTGCGCGAGCCGCCGCGCCGGGTCGATGGTGAGCACCACGGTCTTGCGGCCCCGCTCAGCGGCGCGCACCGCCAGCGCGGCGGCCGTGGTGGTCTTGCCGACGCCGCCGGAGCCGCAGCAGACCACGACGCGGTTCGCCGGATCGTCGAGCAGCCCGTCGACGTCGAGCGCTGCGGGCCTCGTCATCGCGACCTCCCGACGCCGTGCTCGGTGAGGATCTCGGCGAGCTCGTAGAGCTCGGCCACGTCGATCCCGGCGGTCAGCTCGGGCAGCCGCACGCTCGGCAGGTCGGCGGCCGCGAGCCGCTCCTCGGCCTCCTGCTCGGCCCGGGAGCGCACCGCGTGCTCCACGGTCTCCTCGGTGAGCGCGTCCAGCAGCTCGGCGTCCGCGGTCACCCCGGCCGCTTCGAGTCCGGTGCGCAACCGGTCGGCGTCGACCCGGCCTGCCGCGGCGGCGGCCACCGAGCGCGCGGGCAGGTGCCCGGGCCGCACCCGGTTCAGCAGCACCGCGCCGGGGCGCAGCTCGGCCGCGTCCAGCTCGGCGACGGCCTCCAGGGTCTCCCGCACCGGCAGGTCCTCCAGCAGGGTCACCAGGTGCACCGCGGTGTCGCCGGAGTGCAGCAGCCGCACCACGCCCTCGCTCTGGCCGCGGATGGGCCCGACCTTCGCCAGGTCGGCCATGGCGCGGGTGACGTCCAGGAACTTCACGACCCGCCCGGTCGGCGGCGCGTCCAGCACCACCGCGTCGTAGACGTGGCGGCCGTGCTCGTCGGTGCGCCCGACGCACTCCTTGACCTTGCCGGTGAACAGCACGTCCCGGAGACCGGGGGCGAGCGTGGTGGCGAACTCGATGGCGCCCATCCGCTTCAGCGTGCGCCCGGCGAAGCCGAGGTTGTAGAACATCGACAGGTATTCGAGCAGCGCCGGTTCGGCGTCGATGGCCAGCGCCCGCAGCTCACCTCCGCCGGGGGCGGCGGCGATCGTCTCCTCGGCGTAGGGCAGCGGCGCGGTGTCGAAGAGCTGCGCGATGCCCTGCCTGCCCTCGACCTCGACCAGCAGCACGCGGCGGCCCCCGGTCGCCAGCGCCAGCGCCAGCGCGGCGGCGACCGTGGTCTTCCCGGTGCCGCCCTTGCCGCTGACGATGTGCAGCCGAGCGTCGTTGAGTTCGGCGTTCCATCCGGTCACACGATCAGCGTAGGTGGGGTCCGGGGTCGCTGTCTCCCGCACGTAGCAGCCATCTCCAGGTCGCACATCGGTAGTTCTGCGTAGGCGCGGACGCGTGGTGCTCAGGTGCCGCGGCGGCCGGGGTCCGCCGGCCTGAGTAGTTCCGCCCGCCGGTGGGCGCGTTCCGGAGGTGGGACGCGGTGGCGGGCCGGGCATGACGCGGACGCGCTCACCCGGGTGAGCGCGCGCGGGGCAGCGGCGCCCTCGCACCCGGTCGTCTCTACGCTGGTGACCATGACCAAATGGGAGTACGCGACCGTGCCGCTGTTGACCCACGCGACCAAGCAGATCCTGGACCAGTGGGGTGAGGACGGCTGGGAGCTCGTTTCCGTCCTGCCCGGTCCGACCGGTGAGCAGCACGTCGCTTACCTGAAGCGCCCGAAGGAGTCCTGATCGTGGGCGCCTGGAAGCAGCGGCTGGCCGAGCTGGGCATCGAGCTGCCCGCGGTCGCGACCCCGGTCGCGGCCTACGTGCCCGCGGTGCGCAGCGGGTCGCAGGTGTTCACCTCCGGGCAGCTCCCGTTCGCCGGGGGCGAGCTGGCGGCGGTGGGCAAGGTCGGCGCCGAGGTGGACCCGGAGTCCGCGAAGGCGCACGCCCGCACCTGCGCGCTGAACGCGCTGGCCGCGGTGGACGCGCTGGTCGGGCTGGACTCGATCGTGCGGGTCGTGAAGGTCGTCGGTTTCGTGGCGTCCGCGGAGGGCTTCACCGGCCAGCCCGCGGTGATCAACGGCGCTTCGGAGCTGATCGGCGAGATCTTCGGGGAGGCGGGCAGCCACGCCCGGTCCGCGGTCGGCGTCGCCGAGCTCCCGGTGGGAGCTCCGGTCGAGGTGGAGATGATCGTCGAAGTGGCGTGAGCGCCGGTTCCGCCGCGCGGCTGTGTCCGCGGGCGGGAGTCGGTCGTGGAGGGGTCGCGGTGCCGCGGCCCCTCTTCCGCGTTCCGGGCCGGTGCGGGGTGATCTCGGTCCGGGCGCCGGACCGCGTCGCGACCGGCGGCGGGACCGTTTCTCGCCAGGTACGGCCCGCTCCCCGTCTACCAACCAGTACGCTTCGGGCGTCGCTACTTCGGGTGATCAGCAAGCCCTCACCCGAACGGCGGTATGACCACCGGCGAGTGATCGATCGAGCTTGCTCCTCCGCTACTCCGCGCGAGAGAGTGCACCCCGATCGAGTGCTCTCGGCATGAGGGGTGCGGGGGTCGCTCGCACCGGGTGACGAGCGAACGAGCTGGGAGGGGGCGACGTGGCGGTGCGCGAAACGGACCTCTTGTGCCACGAGCTGCTGCTTCGACTTGCCGGGAGGCTGCCGGACCGGCACCTCTGGCGCTACCGGGACTGGCTGGCGGGCGGGGCGGCCGACGTCCTCGCGCGCTCACTGCCCGCGACGCTGCTGCGGGAACGCGTCGCGCTGTCCGACGCCGACCACCGCAGGCTCGCCGAAGCCCTGCTGCCGCTGGGTGCCGACCCGTCCGTGGTGCACGCCGTGCTCCCCGGCGCGGATCCGGACCGCTACAACTTCCGCGCCGAGTCCCACGTGGACGACAAGGGCGACCCGGCGGTGCTGGTCCTCGGCGCCACGCTGCGCGGCAGGCAGGGCGTGCGCGAAACCCGCAGCTCCTGGCGGCACCTGCCGGGAACGCGGCCCAAGCGGATCATCCTGGTGACCGGTTCCGCGGACCCCGTCGAGCTCACCAGCGAACTGCAACGCATCCTGCGCGCGCTCGGGGACTCCGAGCCGTGCGTCGAGGTGCTGCCGCCCGAGGTGGAACCGACCGCCTACCACCGCGCCGCGCTCGCCGAGTCGGCGCTGGTGTGCTCGGGCGCCGACGAACTCGTGGGACATCGTGGCTGACGGTGCCGGTGCAGGCGCCGTAGAAGGAGGCATTCGTGGTGGACGTCGCTGAGGGTGCGGGGCCGGTGGAACGCCTGCACAACCTCCTGCTGGCCCTGACCGGCCGGGTGGACGACGACGCCGTCAACTCGGTTCGCGAGATGCTCGGCATCGGGCAGCTCGACGCGGCCGCCGAGTTCCTGATCGGCTGCCTGCTGGCGGGCCGGATCCCGGTGACCTCGACGGAGCAGTACCACCTGCGCCGCTCGCTGGACGAGGCAGGCTCGCCGCACGCGCCCGCGGACCGGTTGCACGTGGTGGAAGCGGTGCAGGACGAAGGGCACCGGTTCAGCGAGAACCCCGACCAGGACCGCACCGACCACGATCTGGTCGACGCGCTGGCCCCGATCGCGGGTCGCCTGCACGGCGTGCGGGCCCTGTGGTGCACCTGGCGCACCACTCCCGCGGGCGTCACCTACGGCGCGGTGCCGCGGCGGGTGCTGCTCGCCGAGGTCGGCGCGGACGGCTCGGTGACCGCTGCCGGGTACCAGCTGCTGGAGGCGCTGCGGCGCGCCGGCGTGGGCTGCTCGGTGGACGTGTTCACCAGCGGCATGGACCTGCCGCCGTACCACCGCAACGCGCTGGCCACGGCCCGCCGGGTGCACCTCGACCTGGCCGCCCAGGTCGCGATCCCGAACGGTGCGGCCAACCACGCGCGGGCACCGCGCGCCACCGCGGGCAGCAAGGCCGGCGGTGGAGCAGATCTCCCGGGTGAGCCAGCCGCGGGGCCGGGAAGACGCGCCGAGGCCCCGGTTCCTGAGACCGCCTCCCACGACTCGGCACGCCACGACCAGGCACGTCCCGAACCCGTCCGCCCGGAACCGCCGCGGCCCGAACCGGTCCGCGAGCAGGTGCGCCCGGAATCCGCCCGCGAGGAGAAGCCGCCTGCTCGGCAGCAGCCCCGCCCGGAACCGGTCGCGGAACAGCCCCGCCCGAACCGCGAGGAAGCGCCCGTCGCCGCGGAGCAGACGCTGCGCCAGCGCCCGGTGAACCCGGAGGACCTCCAGCAGGACCCGGCCCGGCAGCAGGAGCAGCCGCAGCAGCAGGGCGGTGGGAAGAACACCCGCGTCCCCGCCGCGGTCGACGCCAAGCTCACCGACCGGGAGCGGAACCTGCTGCGCAAGCTGCACGAGGAGCTCGCCCAGCGCGAGCAGGACCGCGGGGGTCCCGCGTCCTCCGGCGAGCAGCAGGCGCAGCCGGTCGGCAACAAGTCCGGTGCTGCGCAGGGCCAGGACTCGTGGAACTCCACGATGCCGGGCTCGGCGACCGGTGGGTTCCCGCCCATCGACAACCCGCGCTGACCGGCCCGGTGCGTCCGCGACGCGGGCGCACCGGGCCGGGTTCAGAGCTCGGCCGCGCGCTGCACGCCGTCCAGCACGCGTTGCAGGTGCAGCCCGCGCCGCACGTCGCACGGGTGCGCCGTGCGGCCGGACCGGATCATCGCCAGGAACTCGTCCAGCAGCTGCGCGTAGCACTCGTGCGCCGCGGTGCGCCTGCCGGTGAGCTGCGACTTCCCGTTGCTGCCGTAGAGGGTGAACTCGACGAGCGCGGGTTGCACCGGCACCCGCAGCGACAGGGTGAGGGTGCTGCTGGCGCCGCTGGCGTGCTCCAGCACCAGCTGCCACATGTCCGACTCGTCCCGGCGCGCGTGGTGCACCCGGGTGATCCGGCCGAGCGCGGCGTCCAGCAGGTCCAGCGCGTGCGGTCCCGCGTCCAGCAGCGCCCCGGTGGTCTCCTGCCGCCACGGCGTGGCCGCGTAGTCCCCGGAAAGCAGCCCTCCCGCGATCCACTGCGCGGAACCGCCCGTCCAGCCGCCGAGGTGCCCGAGCCCGGTGAGCCAGTCGCGGACCTCGGGGGCGAACCGGCGGGTCAGCACCAGCAGCGCCGCGACGCCGCTCTGCCGCACCGCCGCCGCCACGGCCTCCGCGGACGGCACGTCCCCGGCGAGCGGTTTCTCCAGCACGAGGTGCTTGCCCTCGCGGGCGGCCTGCACGGCCAGTTCCCCCTGCACCGCGGGGGGAACGGCGAACGCGACGGCGTCCACGGCGTCCAGCAGCGCCTCGTAGTCGTCGGCGACGTCCGCGTCGTAGTGGTAGGCGAGCGCTTTCGCGGTGTCCGGGCGCCGCGACCACACCGCGGCCAGCCGCATCCCGGGGTGCGCGTGCACACCGGGGGCGTGCACGCGCCTCGCCCACGGTCCCGCTCCGACGATGCCGACCCGAAGTGCTCCGCTCATGCGGTCATCGTCCCCGTGTCCGGATCATCGCGCAGACCTCGGGGCCGGAGAAGTGGCCCGGTGGCAGGGGAAACCGCCTTTGTTGATCTTGATCACAGGGGTGATCGGGCGCGCGTCTCCGCTTAAGGTGACCGGCATGGTGCGTTTGCCGGAGGACCTGACGCTGCCCGACGGATTCGTCCTGCCCGAACGGCCCGATCCGCCCGCGACGCCGAAGGACGCCGCCACCGTCGTGCTGCTGCGCGACGGCGACCGCGGGCCGGAGGTGTTCCTGCAGCGCCGCGTCGAGGGCATGCCGTTCGCCGGTGGCATGACCGTGTTCCCCGGCGGCGGCGTGGACCGCAGGGACGCCGACGCCTCGGTGACCTGGAGCGGACCGCCGCCGCGGTGGTGGGCCGAGCGCTTCGAGTGCTCCGAGGACACCGCGCGGGCGCTGGTGTGCGCCGCGGTCCGCGAGACCTTCGAGGAATCCGGTGTGCTGCTGGCCGGTCCCGACGCGGACTCGGTCGTCGACGACACCCGTCCGTACGCGGACGCGCGGCCGAAGCTGGAGTCCCGCGAGCTGTCGCTGGCCGGGTTCCTCGCCGACGCGGGCCTGGTGCTGCGCGCCGACCTGCTGCGGCCGTGGGCGAACTGGGTGACCCCGGAGGAGGAGCCGCGCCGGTACGACACCCGCTTCTTCCTCGCCGCGATGCCGGAGGGGCAGCGCGCCGACGGCGTCACCTCGGAAGCCTCCCGCGCGTACTGGAGCACGCCGGAGGACGCCCTGGAGGACTGGCGGCAGCAGCGCTGCGGCCTGCTCCCGCCGACCTGGGTGACGTTGTCCGAGGTCGGAGCCTGCGGCAGCGTCGCCGCGGCCCTGGACGTGCAGCGCCCGCTCGGCAAGGTGCTCCCGCAGCTGGAACACCGGGACGGCGCGTGGCGCGTGGTGCTGCCCGGCGATCCCGGCTACCGCGGCGAGGAGGAGGGCCGATGACCCACCCCTCCTACGGCCTGCTGCGGCAGGTGACGCCGTTCGCGTCGGTGCTGCTGGCCGCGAACCCGGGGCCGATGACCTTGGACGGCACCAACACCTGGCTGCTCGGCTCCGGGCCGGACCGGGTGGTGGTCGACCCGGGCCCCGGGGACGAGCACCTGGAGCGGATCCTGGCGCAGGGTCCGGTGTCGCTGGTCCTGCTCACGCACCACCATTTCGACCACACCGAGTCCGCGGCGGAGCTCGCGGAGCGCGCCGGGGCGCCGGTGCGGGCGCTGGACCCGCAGCTGTGCACGGGCGCGGCCCCGCTGGCCGACGGCGAGGTCGTCGAGGCCTCCGGGGTGCGGCTGACCGTGCTCGCCACGCCCGGCCACACCCGCGACTCGGTGTGCTTCCGCGCGGAGCGCGACGGGCAGGAGGCGGTGCTGACCGGGGACACCATCCTGGGGCGCGGCACCACCGTCGTCGCGCACCCGGACGGGCACCTGGGCTCCTACTTGGCCTCGCTGCGGGCGTTGGCGGCGTTGCCCGCCGGACTGCCCGCGCTGCCCGGCCACGGCCCGGACCTGCCCGACGCGGTCGAGGTGGCGAACGGCTACCTGGCGCACCGCGAGCAGCGGCTCGACCAGATCCGCGCGGTGGTCCGCGCCCGCGGCCCGCAGGTCACCGCCGCCGAGGTGGTGGCGGTCGTCTACGCCGACGTGCCGCCGGAGGTGCGGGAAGCGGCCGCGTGGAGCGTCGCCGCCCAGCTGACCTACCTGGCGGAACACGGCGAACGCTGACCGCGGCCCCGCGCCGCTGACGGGGCGGGGGCGCGATCAGCGAGGCCCCGCGCGTCAGACCAGGGCGGGTTCGCGGACCGGGAGCAGCGTGCCGCGCCGCACCCACAGGCCCGCGGCCAGCACGACGCCGACCACCCCGGCGAGCAGGAACGCGGCGGGCGGCCCGGCGCTCTCCACGATCCGGCCGCTGATCGACTGGCCGGCCGCCGCACCGAGCGTCACCGCCGTCACGACCCAGCCGAACGCCTCCGTCTCGGTCCCGGCCGGCGCGGCCAGGTCCAGCGCCACCGAGTGCGCCGTGGACTGCGGGGTGATCAGGCACCCGGCGAGCAGCAGCGCCAGGCACAGCCCCCACAACGTCCCGGGCAGCGCCAGCAGCGCGACGAGACCGGCGAAGCCGAGCAGCAGCGCGGGCAGCCGCAGGTGCATCGGCCGCGGCCACGGCCGCATCCCGTACAGCACGCCGAACACCACGGAGGTCACCGACAGCGCGCTCAGCAGCAGCCCGCCCGCGTTCGGCGCCCCGGCCGCGACCGCGGAGGCGGGCACGCCGACCTCCACGAAGCCGATGAGGCAGCCGAAGCCGAGCGCGGCCAGCGCCACCGTGCGCATCCCGGGCGCGCGCAGCGCCCCGAGCATCCCGCCCGAGGTGCGGGAGTCGTCCTGCGGCCGCAACCGGCGGGCGGCGCGCGTCGAGGCGAAGCCGATGCTGCCGACGATCATGCAGGCGCTGCCCGCGACGACTCCGGCACCGGCCCACGGCAGCGCGACCAGCAGCCCGGCCAGGCCGGGGCCGAGGATGAAGAAGACCTCCATGCTGATCGCCTCGTACGAGTAGGCCGCGTCCCGCGCCGGCCCGGCGGGCAGCAGCTGCGCCCACAGCGCCCGGGAGGCGGGGGCCACGGTCGGCTGGCTCGCGCCCAGCAGGAAGCCGAGCGCGGTGAGCACCACGACCGGTGCCCCGGATTCGATGGCGGTGATCTCGGCGGCGACGAACACCGCGAGCGCCGCGGACATCACGACCATCGGCCGGGTGGGTCCGATCCGGTCGATCACCCTGCTCTGCACGACCGAGCCGCACGCCACGCCGACGAGCTCGGCGGCCGAGACGAGCCCGGCGGTGGCGAAGCTGCCGGTCACCTTCTGCACGTACAGCAGCAGTGCCAGGCCGATCATCGCGATCGGCAGGCGGCCCAGCAGGGAGGTCAGGACGGGTGCGGTGGCTCCGGGCGTGCGCAGCGCGGCGCGGTAGTCGGCCAAGGTGATCGAATGGGACACGCGTACCAGTATCCGCGTCCTGGTACGCCGGTACCAGTCGTTTTCCGGGTGTTCTCCGTCGCCCGGAACGAGCCGCGACCCGGCCGTCCGCGCTTCTCGGGCTGACCGGGCCGCAACGGGGCGGCCGAGCCCGGCCAGGCGCCGCGCGACCGGGACCGGACGTGCGAAAGGGCTGGGGCGTCGCCCCCGACGCGACGCTCCAGCCCTTTCGCTCGCGCGGCCCGTCCCCCGACCAACCACGCTCCTCGAACCTCCGATGGTCGGCCCCGAATCCGGCACCGGAGGAGTTCCCCGTCGGCTGCCCAGCACCCGCGCGCTCCGCGCGTCGTGAAGGGCCTCCATTAGGTAAGACGTTGAGTTCTCGGTCCGGGTTGCACGGCTCGGCGAATTCTTTCCGAGCAGATGTCCCGGGCTCTGACACCAGTGTGCCCTCCGGTTCCGGGGAGGAAACCGGGCACAACGTCCCCTACATGGCTGGTGACTCGGCGTGTCCGCGGCCGGGTGCTGGACCCGCCGTCCCCGAGCGTGCTCGGAGCGGGGGGCTCGGACGTGCGAAAACGCGCGCCGACTGAGGGGTCCGAGCGAAAGGCGGACCCGTCAGCCGACGCGCGTTGGGCGACGCGGCCGGTGGTGGCTCAGCGCGCGCGGCGAGCCAGCCGCTCCGGGTCGAGGATCAGCACGCTCTTGCCCTCCAGCCGCAGCCAGCCGCGGTGGGCGAAGTCGGCGAGCGCCTTGTTCACGGTCTCCCGCGAGGCGCCGACGTACTGCGCGATCTCCTCCTGCGTGAGGTCGTGGGTGACCCGCAGCAGACCGGCTTCCTGGCTGCCGAAGCGCTGCGCGAGCTGCAGCAGCGCCTTGGCCACGCGACCGGGCACGTCGGTGAAGATCAGGTCGGCGAGCATGCCGTTGGTCCGGCGCAGCCTGCGCGCGACGACCCGCAGCAGCTGCTCGGCGATCTCCGGGCGGGTGCCGATCCACTGCCGCAGCGCACCGCGGTCCATGGTCAGCGCCCGCACCTCGGTCACCGTGGTGGCGGTCGAGGTGCGCGGGCCCGGGTCGAAGATGGACAGCTCGCCGAACATGTCCGACGGCCCCATGATCGCCAGCAGGTTCTCGCGCCCGTCGGGCGACTTGCGCCCGAGCTTGACCTTGCCGGATTGGATGATGTAGAGCCGGTCGCCCGGCTCGCCCTCGGCGAAGATCACGTGTCCGCGCGGGAACTCAGACGGTTCCAGCGACTGGGTCAGCGCCTCCGCCGCGGCCGGTTCCACGCCCTGGAAGATTCCGGCGCGGGAAAGGGTCTCGTCCACCTCGTCCCTCCATGTTGAGACGCGGCGGCTCGTTCGAAGCGGTGCCCGCGTCGTTCCGCGGTCACCGTACTGTGCCGCCGATCACTACCAGTTGAGTTTAAGACTGGTCGCGGGAACGGCGAGTTCGCAGCTTGCCGGCGCGTCCCACCCTGCGTAGCTGGAACAGCTCCAGCGCACGCCCGATTCCCTGCCGGAACAGCGCCCGGACCTCATCGGGCCGAGCGTTCTCCAGCAGCTCTTCGACCTCGTTCTCCTGCACCGCGACGTGCCGCAGCCGTGCCTCCACGCGCTCCATGAACAACGTGAAGAACATGATCACTAGCGGTACGACGATAACGAACCAGGCAGTCATGATGCTTGAATCCTCGCTCATGCCTTCGAGACGGACGCAACCGGGGGTCGGTTGCCCGTCGACGGGGTCGGGTTCGGGTGTCGTCGTGGTCCGTAGTCTGGTGGGGTGCCGGAGCCAGCCCACGACAGGTCACAGCCTGGTCGATCATCCTCCCATCGGCCCGCCGCGGCCCGATCGGCGCCCACCCGGTCGACGACCGCGGGCGCCGTGACCTCCGGTTCCGGTCGTTCCCGAGCCGGGGGAGCACCGGCGCGCCGACCGCGCCGCAGCGCGGCGAGCGCCGGGACGGAGACCCGCACCGGGCTCGTCCGGCGGGCGCGGCGGATGGTGCGGGAGCTCGCCGAGGGCTACCCGGACGCGCACTGCGAGCTCGACTTCGCCGACCCGCTGCAGCTCGCGGTCGCGACGATCCTGTCCGCGCAGTGCACCGACAAGCGGGTCAACCAGGTGACGCCCGCGCTGTTCGCCCGCTACCCGGCGGCCGCGGACTACGCCGGCGCCGACCGGACCGAGCTGGAGGAGCTGATCCGCTCCACCGGCTTCTACCGGAACAAGGCGAACTCCTTGCTGGGGCTGGGCGCGGCGCTGGTGGAACGGCACGGCGGCGAGGTGCCCGCGCGGCTCGACGACCTGGTGAAGCTGCCCGGGATCGGGCGCAAGACCGCCAACGTCATCCTCGGCAACGCCTTCGACGTTCCCGGCATCACCGTCGACACCCACTTCGGCCGGCTGGTGCGGCGCTGGGGCTGGACGGTGGAGGAGGACCCGGTCAAGGTGGAGCACGCGATCGGCGAGCTGATCCCCCGCAAGGAGTGGACGATGCTCTCGCACTACGTGATCTTCCACGGGCGCCGCGTGTGCCACGCGCGCAAGCCCGCGTGCGGCGCGTGCCTGCTGGCGAAGGACTGCCCGTCGTTCGGCGCGGGCCCGGAGGACCCGGCCGGGGCGGCGAAGCTGGTGCGCGGGCCGGAGGCGCCGCGGCTGCTGGAGCTCGCCGGGATCTCCGGCGAACTGGACGACGCGACCATCGAGAAGGCGGCGGCGAAGGAGCCGGACGCGTGAGCCGCTGGCGGTACGTCCGCGAGTTCCGCAGCGAGATCCGGTGGACGGTCGTGGTGCTGGTGCTGGCCGGGCTCGCCGTGGTCGCGCTGTGGCCGGGTGGTTCCGGCGGCGGGACGCCGACCGCGGACGCCCCGGAGCAGCGGCCGCAGGCCGCCCCGGTCGACCCGGCGCTGCGCGCGGGCCTCGACCCCTGCCCCGAGCCGCGGGCCGGCGGCCCCGCCGAGCTGGCCGGGGCGACCGGGACCTGCTTGGCCGACGGCCGCCCGGTGGACGTCGGCGCCGCGCTGGCCGGACGCCCGGCGCTGGTCAACGTGTGGGCGACCTGGTGCGCCCCGTGCCGCACCGAGCTCCCCGCGCTGCAGGAGTACTCCGCCCGCCCCGGCTCGATCCCGGTGCTGGGCGTGCAGGTGCGCAGCGACGAGGCGGACGGCCTGGCGCTGCTGCGCTCGCTGGGGGTGCGCTTCCCGGCGGTGCACGACCCGGACGGCGCGCTGCGCGCCGCGCTGCGGGTGCCGAACGTGCTGCCCGCCAGCTTCGTGATCACCGAATCGGGAGAGGTCCGGCGCATCGATCCGCCGGAGGTGTTCCGCTCCGCGGACGCGGTGGACGCCGCGGTCCGCCGCACCTTGGGAGGTCGATCGTGACGGACCCGGTGGTCGACGGCTCGGCCGCACCGGAGTGGCTCGCCCCGCTGGTGCGGCGCAGCGCGGACGTGGACCAGGGCCACTTCGGCTGGCCGCGGCTGCGCCCGCCGCGCAGCGCCCGCCCGGCCGCGGTCCTGATCCTGTTCGGCGAGGACGCGGACGGGCCGGACGTGCTGCTGCTGCGCCGCGCGGACGGGCTCAGCTCGCACCCCGGGCAGGTCGCGTTCCCCGGCGGCTCGATCGACCCGTCCGACGCGGGCCCGGTGGCCGCGGCGCTGCGCGAAGCGCAGGAGGAGGTCGGCGCGCACCCCGCGGGCATCCGGCCGCTGGCCGTGCTGCCGGAGCTGCACGTGGCGCACAGCGGTTTCCGGGTGACTCCGGTGCTGGCGCACTGGCGGGATCCGTCCCCGGTGGCCGCGGTCGACCTCGGGGAGACTCGTGCGGTGGCCCGGGTCCCGCTGTCGTGGCTGGTGGACCCGGCGAACCGGCTCCGGGTGCGGCTGCGCGACGGGCGCGCCGGTCCGGCGTTCGTGGTGCCGGGGATGCTGGTGTGGGGGTTCACCGGGGTGCTGCTGGCCGGGGTGCTGGAACTCGGCGGCTGGTCCGCCGGCTGGGACGATGCCCCGGAGCTGGACCTGGACGAGGCGTGGCGGGCCGCGGAGTCCGCCGCGGACGTCGGTTTCGGCGGCTGACGGTGGCCTGCGCACCGGCAGGGGACGTGACGCGGCGGAAGGGTGTTCGGTGAACTGGGTCGATCTGCTGGTGGTGGCGCTGGCGCTGCTGGCCGCCGTGTCCGGCGCGCGCAACGGCCTGGTCACCGCGCTGTTCTCGTTCCTCGGCGTGTTCGTCGGCGCCGTCGTGGGCCTGCGGGTGGCGCCGCTGCTGTTGGAGCGGCTGGACAGCCAGCCGGCCCGGATCGGGTTCGGCGTGGGCATCGTGGTGCTGCTGGTGGCGTTCGGCGAGACGTTCGGCATGTGGGCGGGCCGGGAGCTGCGGGACCGGATCACCTCGTCGAAGCTGACCGGCGTGGACAACGTGCTCGGCGCGGTGCTGCAGTGCGTGGCGGTGTTCGTGGTGGCCTGGCTGGTGGCGCTCCCGTTCACCTCGGCCTCGGCGATGCCGGGGCTCGCGTCGGCGATCACCCGCTCGCAGGTGCTGAGCCAGGTCGACTCGATGATGCCGACCGCGGTGAAGTCGTTGCCGGACGAGCTGCGCCGGATGCTCGGGGTGAGCGGCTTCCCGGACGCGCTGGAACCGTTCTCGAAGACCCCGGTGGCCGCGATCGACCCGCCGGACCAGGAGCTGGCCTCCAGCGACGTGGTCCGCAACGCGCAGACCAGCGTGGTGAAGGTGCGCGGCCGCGCCGCGTCCTGCGCGCGGGCGCTGGAGGGCTCCGGATTCGTGGTCGCCCCGCACCGGGTGATGACGAACGCGCACGTGGTCGCGGGCACGGACCGGGTGGCGATCGAGGTGGGCCGCGGCGAGTTCGCCGCGGACGTGGTGATGTTCGACCCGGCGACGGACCTGGCGGTGCTGGCGGTGCCGGACCTGGACGCGGACGCGATGCCGCTGGACCGCTCCGAGGTGCCGCCCGGCGGCAGCGTCGTCGCGCTCGGCTACCCGCTGGACGGCCCGTACACGGCGTCGGCGGGCAGGCTGCGGCAGCGGATCAACCTGCGCGGCCCGGACATCTACGACGCGAACACCGTGGTGCGGGACGTGTACACGGTGCGCGGGAAGGTGCAGAGCGGGAACTCCGGCGGCCCGCTGGTCGCCCCGGACGGGGACGTGGTGGGCGTGGTGTTCGGCGCCGCCGTGGACGACCCGGAGACCGGGTTCGCGCTCACCGCCGACGAGGTGGCCGACGAGGTCGCCGAGTCCTCGGCGCTCACCACGCCGGTCTCGACCGGCGAGTGCACCGGCGGCTGACTCCTCGCCGGACCCGGAACGCGCGGAGGCCAGGTGCCCGCGTTCGGGCGCCTGGCCTCCGGGACCGGTCCGGTACTAGCTCTCGATGGCGTGCGCGGCGTCGTCCTGGCCGCGTCGGCGAGCGAGCTGCTTGGTGTCCTTGAGCGTCGCGATGGTGCGCTTCGGCGCTCGGATCTTGCGCACCCGCAGGTAACCGAGCAGTCCGAACAGTCCGGCGACGACCAGCATCAGCAGGAACACGATGCCGAAGGAGGCCCAGCGCCAGATCCCGAGCGCGTGCAACCCTTCGGCGAGGGTGAAGAAGAGGAAGAACATGCTGAAGCCGAGCACGGCCAGCGCGAGGACGAAGTAGACGCTGCCCTTGACGCCCTTCTTCACCTCACCGGTGACTTCGGCCTTGGCGAGTTCGATCTCGGAGCGGACCAGCGTCGACAGGTGCGTGGTCGCGTCGCGCACGAGGGAACCGATGGACTGCTCGCCGCCCGCGCCAGTGCCCTCTTCGGACAGCGGTAGGGATGTGACGGCTGACCAGGCTCCGTCGCTGCTGCCTTGCTGGTTCTTCTGGGCGCTGTTCACGCCCGCCATCGTGCCACGCCGCCTGGTGCCCGACCGAGTGAGACTCCCGGGGCGTTACCGGCGGGTGATCTACCGAGACCGATCAGTTCAGCTCACGGGCGGTGCGCCGTCCGCGCCGCAGCAGCAGCGCGGCGGCGATCAGCGCGGCGAGCGCGGACGCGATCAGCACCGCCGTCTTGGCGCGTTCCGCCGCGTCCCCGGTCAGCGACAGCTCGGCGATGAGCAGGCTGACGGTGAACCCGACCCCGCCGAGCACGGCGAGCGCCGAGATGTCCCGCCAGGTCACCCCGCCCGGCCGCGCGCCGATCCCGAGCCGCACCGCCAGGTAGGACGTGCCGAAGATCCCGATGAACTTGCCGAAGAACAACCCGGCCATCACGGCGATCGAGATCCGGTCGTGGAACACCGCGCCCAGCGCCGCCCCGTTCACCGGCACCCCGGCGGCGAAGAACGCGAACACCGGCACCACCAGTCCCGCCGACCAGGGTTGCAGCCGGTGTTCCAGCCGGACCGACGGCGCGGCGTCCTCGCCGGGATCGGCCCGCACCCTGGTGAGCAGCCCGAGCGCGACGCCCGCGATGGTGGCGTGGATGCCGCTGCCGTGGACCGCGAGCCAGGTGGCGACCGCCAGCGGGACGTACAGCCACGGCGTGGTGATCCGCCTGTGCTGCGCGAACCAGTAGGCGGCGCCGAGCAGGACCGCCGCGAGCAGCGGCAGCGGGCTCAGCCCCGCGGTGAACAGCACGGCGATCACGATGATCGCGCCCAGGTCGTCGACGACGGCCAGGCTGAGCAGGAAGACCCGCGCCGCGGCCGGGATCCCGGAACCGGCCAGCGACAGCACCCCGAGCGCGAACGCGATGTCGGTGGCCACCGGGATCGCCCAGGCCTGGCCCGCGCCGGGCGCCCCGTGGCCGACGGCGAACGCGATGATCGCGGGCACCACCATGCCGCCGAACGCCGCCAGCACCGGCAGTGCCGCCGTCCGGCGGTCGGCCAGCTCCCCGACGACGAGCTCCCGCTTGAGCTCCAGCCCGGCGACGAAGAAGAAGACCGCGAGCAGCCCGTCCTTGACCCACTCGCCGACGGTGAGGTCCAGGTGCAGCGCGGCGGGCCCGACCGCGAAGTCCCGCACTCCCGCGTACAGCCCGCCGAGCGGCGAGTTCGCCGCGAGCAGCGCGAGCGCGGTGGCGACCAGCAGCACCACGCCCCCGACGGTCTCGGTCCGCAGGTAGCGGGCGAGGGCGGCGGTCCCGCGGGCCGGGGCGGGTTCGGTCATCGGAGGCCTCCTGGTGGCGGACGTGCTGATGCGTCGCCGACCAGACTTCCCGGCACACCTGCCGACGACCCTAGCAGCCGCTCGGGCGCGCACCGGAACGCGAGCGGGCCCGGCCCCCACCGGGAGGACCGGGCCCGCGAGCGGAGTTCGCTCACTCGTCGGAGGACTTGCGGATGCCCTTCGAGATGAGGTCCATGACCGAGGAGTCCGCCAACGTCGACACATCGCCGACCTCGCGGTTCTCCGCCACGTCCCGCAGCAGCCGGCGCATGATCTTGCCGGAGCGGGTCTTCGGCAGCTCCTGCACGACCATGATCTGCCGCGGCTTCGCGATCGGGCCGATCTCGTGCGAGACGTGGTCGCGCAGCGTCTTCAGCGCCGCGTCGCCTCCCGCCTCGTCGGCGGCGTTGCCGCGCAGGATGACGAACGCGACGATGCCCTGCCCGGTGGTCGGGTCGCTGGCGCCGACGACCGCGGCCTCGGCGACCGTCGGGTGCGAGACCAGCGCCGACTCGACCTCGGTGGTGGAGATCCGATGGCCCGAGACGTTCATGACGTCGTCCACCCGGCCCAGCAGCCAGATGTCGCCGTCGTCGTCGTACTTGGCGCCGTCGCCGGCGAAGTAGTAGCCGAGGTCGGCGAACTTCGACCAGTAGGTGTCCTTGAACCGCTGGTCGTCGCCCCAGATGCCGCGCAGCATCGACGGCCACGGCTTGTCCAGCACCAGCAGCCCGCCGCCGCCGGGGCCGACGTCCTCGCCGGTCTCGTCGACGACCTTCGCGGAGATGCCGGGGAGCGGGACCTGCGCCGAACCGGGTTTGGTGGCGGTCACCCCGGGCAGCGGCGAGATCATGATCGCGCCGGTCTCGGTCTGCCACCAGGTGTCGACGATCGGGGTCTTCCCGCCGCCGATGTTCTCCCGGTACCACATCCAGGCCTCGGGGTTGATCGGTTCGCCGACCGAGCCGAGCACCCGCAGCGTGGACAGGTCGTACTGGGCGGGGATCTCCGCGCCCCACTTCATGAAGGTGCGGATCGTGGTGGGCGCCGTGTAGTACAGCGTCACGCCGTATTTCTGCACGATCTCCCAGTGCCTGCCCTCGTGCGGGCTGTTCGGCGTCCCCTCGTAGATCACCTGCGTGGCGCCGTTGGCCAGCGGTCCGTACACGATGTACGTGTGCCCGGTGACCCAGCCGATGTCGGCGGTGCACCAGTACACGTCCGACCCGGGCTTCAGGTCGAAGACGGTGCGGTGCGTGTAGGCGGCCTGGGTGAGGTAGCCGCCGGAGGTGTGCAGGATGCCCTTCGGGCTCCCGGTGGTGCCGGAGGTGTAGAGGATGAACAGCGGGTGCTCGGAGTCGAACGCCTCCGGGGTGTGCTGGTCGGACTGCGGCTCGACCACGTCGTGCCACCACTTGTCCCGCTCGTTCCACGCGACCTCGGTGGCGGTGCGCTTGACGACCAGGACGTGCTCGACGCTGGGCGTGTGCTGCACCGCTTCGTCCACGTTGGCCTTGAGCGGGGCGGCCTTGCCGCGCCGGTACTGGCCGTCGCAGGTGATGACGACCTTCGCCTCGGCATCGTTGATCCGGGCGCGCAGCGCCTCCGCGGAGAAGCCGCCGAACACGACGCTGTGCAGCGCGCCGAGGCGCGCGCAGGCGAGCATCGAGAACACGGCTTCCGGCAGCATCGGCAGGTAGATCGCGACCCGGTCACCGGCGCCGACGCCCAGCGAGGCGAGCGCGTTCGCGGTGCGGCTGACCTCGCGCTGCAGCTCGGCGTAGGTGATGGTGCGGCTGTCGCCGGGTTCGCCCTCCCAGTGGATCGCGACCCGGTCGCCGTTGCCCGCCTCGACGTGCCGGTCCACGCAGTTGTGGGCCACGTTCAGCTCGCCGCCGACGAACCACTTCGCGAACGGGGCGCCGGACCAGTCGAGGACCTGGCCCCACTTGCGGGCCCAGTCGAGCTGGTCGGCCTGCTCCGCCCAGAAGCCCTCCCGGTCGGCGGCTGCCCTGTCGTACGAGTCCGACGTGGCGTTGGCCGCGGCCGCGAACTCGGCCGTCGGCGGGAAGGTCCTGCTCTCCGTGAGCAGGTTGTCCAAGGTGTTGCTCGGCCCGTCGGGCTGGCTCATTGCGGGGAACCTCCCTGCGCTGCGGGGTGACCTTCGATGTCATCTAGACCGTAGTGCGACGCGGCTCACTCCGACAGAGGTTCTCGCTTTGGTGCGACCAATCCTGCCGGTGACGTCCGTGTTCCGGGCTCGGCACCTGCGGAGCAGGCTGGAGCCCCGAACGTTGCAATCGAGTTGCCCACACACGGTCGAGTGACCAGGGGCGGGAGGTGCGCGGCCGCCTCCGGTGCCGGGACCTGCGCAGGTGGGAACGGGTCCAGGCGGGGCCGCCGCACCCGCCGGGTAGCGTCCAGCGGCGTGAGTGCCCAAGAGTCGTTGCTCCCGCTGCTGGAGCTGCCCGGTGTCACCGACGCGGTCGCCGCCGCGCGGACCGCGATCGACGAGATCCACCGGCACCCGGCGAACCGCCGCGGCTGGCCCGCGACCAGCGCCGAAGCCTCGGTGCGCGCCGCCCGCGCCTCGGCCGCCGTCGCCGGCGGGGCCACCGAGATCCCGGACAGCGGCGAGGTGAGCGACCCGCTGCTGGCGGGTGCGCTGCGCGTCGCCGAAGCGCTGGGGCCGCTGCTGCCGACCTGGCAGCGCGCCCCGCTGCAGGCCCTGGCCCGGCTGCACGTGCTCGCCGCCGCGGACCTGCCCGGCGACCCGGATCGGCTCGGCAGGCCCCGCGAGGACCCGGCCGTCTCGGGGCGGCTGGACCTGCTCGCCCAGGTCGTCGCCGACGCGGGCGGCCGCTCGCAGAACCTGGTGCCCGGGCCGGTGCAGGCCGCCGTGGTGCACGGCGAACTGCTCGCCCTCGCCCCGTTCGGCGAGGTCGACGGCATCGTGGCGCGGGCCGCCGCCCGGCTCAGCGTGATCGGCAGCGGCCTCGACCCGAAGGGCCTCGTCGTGCCGGAGGTCGCCTACTTCCGCCGCCGGGCCGAGTACCTGGACGCCGCAGCAACGTTCGCCACCGGCGAACCCGACGGCGTGGCGAAGTGGATCGTGCACTGCTGCACCGCGCTGGAGACCGGTGCGCGGGAAGCGAAGTCCATCGCCGACGCCGTCCAGTCGTGAGCACCGCACCGGGGAGGGGAACGGACGTGCCGAAGAAGGTCCTGCTCGACTGCGACCCGGGCATCGACGACGCGCTGGCCATCGCCTACGCCCACGGCAGCCCCGAGCTGGAGCTCGTCGGGATCACCACCGTCGCGGGCAACGTGGGGCTCGACCACACCACGAACAACGCGCTGCGCCTCACCGGCTTCTTCGGCATGGACGTGCCGGTCGTCGCGGGCGCCGACCGGCCGCTGGTGCGGGACGTCGTGCTGGCCGACGAGGTGCACGGCGGCAACGGTCTCGGCGGGGTCCGGCTGCCCGCCGCCACCAGCGGGGTGCGGGACGGGCACGCCGTCGACTTCATCATCGACACCGTCGCCGCAGCGCCCGGCGAGATCAGCCTGGTCGCGGTGGGCCCGCTGACGAACGTCGCGCTCGCGGTGCGCAAGGAGCCCCGGCTCGTCGAGCAGGTCCGCGAGTTCGTGATCATGGGCGGTTCCTACACCAGGGGGAACCGCACGCCTGCCGCGGAGTTCAACGTGCTCGCCGACCCGGAGGCCGCCGCCGTCGCGTTCGGCGCCGGCTGGCGCACCACCATGATCGGCCTCGACCTCACCGCGCAGGCCCGCGCGACCGCCGCCGTCCGGGGCCGGTTCGCCGGGCTGGGCAGGCTGGAGGCCGAGCTGATCTCGCCGATCCTCGACTTCTACGGGCGGCACCCGCAGTACCGCGTGGAGGGCCCCGCCGTGCACGACCCGTGCGCCGTCGCCTACGCGCTCGACCCCGGCATGTTCACCACGGTGCCCGCGCGGGTCGACGTGGAGGTCCACGGCCGGTTCACCTCGGGCATGACCGTCACCGACTTCGCCGCCCCCGCCGAGCTGCACAACGCCGAGGTCGCCACCGTCCTCGACACCGAACGCTTCTGGGCGAGCTTGTTCACCGCCCTCGGCCGCGTCGCCACCGGCATGGCCTGACCGCCGGACCGGCTCAGCTGCCGAGGGTGCGGAGGGCGTCGCGGACCCGGCCGTCGGCGGTGGTCAGCGCGGCCGCGGCGCGGGGGACTTCGGCGCCGGTCAGCAGGTGCACCAAGGCGGTCTTCAGGTCGCCGTCCGCCGCGGTCAACGCCCGCGCGCACTCGTCCTCGGACGCGGCCGTCGCCTCCCGCAGGATCTCGACGGTGCGGCCGCGCAGCTTCGCGTTCGTCGCCAGCAGGCTCACCATCAGGTTCGAGTAGGTGCGGCCCATCCGGATCATCACGGCGGTGGAGAACGAGGTGAGCACCAGCTTCTGCGCCGTGCCCGCCTTCATCCGGGTGGAACCCGCGATCGGCTCCGGCCCGGTGTCCACCGCGATGGTCAGGTCGGCCGGGGCGTCGCCCGCCGATTCGGGGTTCGCCGACATCAGCGCCGTGCCCGCCCCGATCTCGCGCGCCGCGCGCAGCGCGCCCAGCACGTACGGGGTGCGGCCGGACGCGGTCAGCCCGAGCACGAAGTCCCCCGCGGCCACCTCGGCCCGGACCACCGCCGCCCCGGCCTCGGCGTCGTCCTCCGCGTTCTCCACCGGCTTCTGGAACGCCCCGGCGCCGCCCGCCTGGTGCGCCACCACCCAGTCCGCGGGCACGTTGTAGGTGGGGATCAGCTCGGCCGCGTCCAGCACCGCCAGCCGGCCCGAGGTGCCCGCGCCCACGTAGTGCACCCGGCCGCCGCCGCGGAGCGCGGCCACCGCCCGGTCGACCGCGTGCGCCAGGTCCGGCAGCGACCGGCCCACCGCCTCCGGCACCGTCCGGTCCTCGGCGTTGAGCACCCGCAGCACGTCGAGCGTCGGCAGCAGGTCGATGTCCCTGGTCCGCTCGTTGGTGCGCTCGGTGGGGGCGTCCACCCGCACGGCGGGTCCCTCGGCGTCGCGGTTCATCGGCCGTCCTCCTTGTGCCGTCGGCGGTCCGGGCGGGCACCGAGCCGGTGCGCGCCGACCGCCTCGTAGGTGGCGTCCAGCGCCGCCTTCGCCTCGTCGATGTGGCGTTGCGCCACCCCGATGAACAGGCAGTCGATCACGGTGAGCTGGCCGATGCGGCTCGCCATCGCACCCGATCGGTACGTCGTCTCGCGCACCGCCGTGGTCAGCACCCGGTCGGCCACCTCGGTGATCGGGGAGCGGCTGAAGTTGGTGAGCGCGGCCGTGACCGCGCCGCGGTGGCCCGCCTCGCGCAGCGCCTCGATGGTCTCGGTCGTGGCGCCGGTGTGCGAGATGCCCAGCGCCACGTCGCCCTCCCGCAGCAGCGCCGCCGAGGTCAGCGCCGCGTGCGTGTCCGACCAGGCGAAGCAGGTCAACCCGATGCGGTGCAGCTTCTGCTGCAGGTCCAGCGCGACGAAGGCGCTGGCCCCCACCCCGTAGACGTCGATCCGGCGGGCGCCCGCGACGGCCTCGACCACCGCGGCCAGCGCGTTCGCGTCCAGCTGCCCGGCGGTCTCCTCCACCGCCTTCGCGTCGGCGTAGGCCACCTTGTCGATGATCTGCTCCAGCCGGTCGTCCGGCTCGATGTCGCCGCCGAGGTCGCGGTCCCGGCTGGAGGTGCGGGCGGTGTCCGCGGCCAACGCGATCCGCAGGTCCGGGTAGCCGCCGACGCCGATCGCCTTGCAGAACCGGGTCACGGTGGTCTCGCTGGTCCCGGCGGCCTCGGCCACGTCCGTGATGCTGCGCCGCGCGATGGAGGCCGGCGCGGACAGCACGATGTTGGCGACCCGCTGCTCGGCCCTGGCCAGGCCCGGGAGCAGGGAGCGGATCCGGACCAGCGGGCTGGTCGCACCGGCTTCGGTCGACGCGTCGTCAAGGGCCATGTGGGAAACTTACTGACGAGGATCTGTGCAGGTCAATGCGGGTATCTCCGGTGCCTTCCCGTGCTGGTCGGGGTGCTGGTGTGGAACTCCGCCGACGGGTGGACGGTGGTCGGCGGCCACCGGGTTGCACCGCCCGTTCGCTAGGCTTCGGACAGATGCCACGGCGCGGAGCGGGGTGACATGAGCGGGCCAGCGGACCTCGGTTCCGAGCTGTTCTGCGCCACCGGATCGGTCTCCGCCCCGGTCGACGAGCACGCCGAATTCCTGCTCCAGCAGCACGAGGCGGGTGCCCTGCGGCTCTACGACCGCGGCGCGCTGGACCGTGCCGACCCGGACGCGCCGCTGCGCTGGCGGATGACGTGGCAGCGCGCGGACGGCCCGGTCTCGGCGGCGCTGGTGCTGCTGGCGCGGGACGACCTGGTGCGGTGCTGGTTCGCCGCGCGCACCCCCGGCGGGTGGGGGATCGGAGTCCCGTCGCCGCTGCCGCGCGCCGGGCTCGCCCGGTTCCCGCTGGCCGACCCGCGCAGCGGGCTCGCCGTCACCGGTTCCACCTTGCGCGACGACCCGGACGACCTCGCCGGGCTGCTCGCCGCCATCCGGGACCGGCGCGGCGGGACGGCCGTGCTGGTCCGGCACGTCGACCGCGAGGCGGGACGTCCGCTGGTGGTGCCGCGGGCGACCGCGGAGTTCCGCAAGGCCACCGCCGGTGCGGCCCCGGTCGTGTTCGTCGGGGATGCGGTGGCGCACCGCCTCGACGCGGAACTGCCCGAACCGCTGCGGATCCCGCACCGCGGCGCCCGGCTGTTCCTGCCCGGGCCGTGGGCCGCCGAACGCGACGATCCCCTGCTGTCCGAAGTGGACGCGGCTGATCCCGCCGCTTGGGACGAAGCCGCCGCGCTCGCGTTGCGGGTGTCCCGGTGGCGCTCGCCCGCGGCCGACGACGCGGACGAACCGTGGGCGCTGCTGTTCGCCACCGGCTGGCAGGACCAGCGCGTCGCCGACTCGCCCGTCGGGCCGGGGGAGCGGTGGTTCGCCACCGCGGGCGGCGCCGACAAGTCCGACCTGCGCCAGCGCATCCAGGGGGCCGGAGCGCGGCAGGCCGAATCCCGCCGGACCGCCGCGCGGCGCGCCGCCGCCGCGCACGAGCTCGACGCCGAGATCGACCGGCGCACCGCCCGCACCGCGGAGCTGGACCGGTCCCGCCGGGTGCTGGCGGGCGGCGTGCTGCGGTTGCGCGCCGAACGCGACGCGGTGCGGGAACGGCTCGCCCGGACCTCCCTCGGCGCCGCGCGGCGCCGCACCGCGGAAGCGCTGCGGCTCGGTGCGGCCCGCTCGGCGCGGCTCGCCGAGTGCGAGCGCGAACTCGAACGGCTCCGCGCCGAGGAGGACCGGCTGCGCGGCCGCGGCGCACCCGCCGAACTCGGGCCGGCGGGCTCGGCCGACCGGCCCGGAGTCCACTTCGGACCCGAGGTGCGCGCTGAGGTGGACCGCCTCGACGGCGCGCGGGCGCGGCGCTGCGACCAGGTGCTCGACCTGCTCGCCCAGCACGCCGCGGCGCCCGGCGGCTCGCTGCCCGCGCTGCTGCGCGCGGGCGGGATCGGCGCCCCGGCGCTGCGACGCGCCCCGGCGGACGCCGCCACCACCTTCCGGGTCCCCGAAGCGGTCGACCCGACCGGCTGGACCGCGTTCCGCGACCACGTGCTGCTCGACCACGCCGGCGATCCACCGACCGCCCTGCACTACCTGGACGACACCGCCGGACCCACCGGTGCGGTGCACGTCGGGCACGTCGGACCGGAACCGCGATGAGCGGCACCGCACCGGAACCGCTGCGCCGCACCGCGTTCTGCGCGGCAGGCCATGCGGGACCCGAGCTGCTCGACGCCGGGAACGCGCTGGTCCGGCTGCACGAAGCGGGCGAACTGCGGCTCATCGACGAAGGACGCGAATCCGGCGCCGAGCTGCCGCGCCGCTGGCGGGTGAGCTGGGGTCGCGGAACCGGCGAAGTGCGCGCCGCGCTCGTGGCCGCACCCGGCTCCGGCGACGCGCACGCCTTCTGGGTCTACGCCGAAGCCGCCCGGCCCTGGTCCCTCCGCGACCAGGTGAGCCCGGTGCAGAAGCTGGGACTGCTCGCCGCGCGACCGCGGGACCCGCGCGGGGCGTACTCGCTGACCGAGCAGAACCCGCTGGTAGAACTCGACGACGTGGACTTCCTGGTGCACACCTTCGACGAAGGCGTGCGGGACTCGCCGGTGCTGGTCTACAACGACGACTTCGCCCGGCCGCTCCCGCCGGAACTGCTGCGCTTCCGCAACGCCACCCGCGGCCTGTGCGGGCTGCTGCCCGCCGACGACTCGGTGCGGGACCGGGTGAACGCGCTGCTCCCGCCCGCACGCCGGATCCCCGCCCGCGCCGCCCGGCTGTACCTGCCGCCGTGGTGGGTCGATCACGAACCGGACCCGGTGCTGCCGCGGGGCCGGTTCCACCGCGCCGGGGAGTGGCGGAAGCTGGTGGACGCGGTGCTGCGGGCGAGCAGCTGGCGGGCCGGTGGCGCGATCCGGACGACCGGGGACGCCTGGCAGGCGCTGCTGTTCGACCCGATGCACGACCGCCGGGTCACCGCCGACACCCGCGGCGGCGCACTGCGCTGGCTGCCCGCGGCCGACGACGGTGGTGCGCGGGTGCTGCGGGACCGGCTCAGCGCCGCGGCCGGGCAGGAGGACACCGCCCGGGACCAGGCCGATTCCGCGGCTCGGGCGCTCGACGAGCGGAGCGCCGCGGCCGAACGCGCGCGGCGGCGGGAACGGCGGTCCGCCGACTCCCGGCGGCGGCTGGCCGAGCTCGTCGGACGGCTGCGGAGCGAGCGGGACGAGGCCGAAGCGCTGCTGCGCCGCGGATCCGTCCCCGCCGCGTGGCGCGTGGCGCGCGACGCCGAACTGGAATCCGCGCTGTACGCGGAAGAACTCGACGCGGCCGAAGACCGGCTGCTGCTGGCGCGCCGACGCGTCGCGGCGCTGCGGCGCACCACCGGAGCGGGGGAGGGCGCCGGGCCGTCCGACGCCGGGCCGTCCGACGCCGGGCAGCCCGAGGTCGATCCGTCCGACGCCGGTACGTCCGACGCTGGGACGGCGCACGGGGAACTCGGCGGTCCCGGTCGTGCCGTAGCGGCGGCGGACGCCGGGCCGGCCGTGAACCGCTTCGCCGACCTGCTCGACGCGGCCCACCGCGCACTGCCCGCGCTGCGCTTCGGCCCGCAGGTCGATCCGTCCGAACTGGACGGTCACCACCGCAGCGCGCAGTGGCTCCGCCGCACCTGGAACGTGCTGGTGCTGCTGGACTCGTACGCGCGCGAACGCGCCACCGCCATCGATCACGCCCGCCCGGACCTGCGCGGGTTCGCCCACTTCGTCCGCGCGCACGGCGGTGCGCGCGGGATCTCCCCGACGCTGATCGCCTCCGGGGAGACCGAGCTGGTGGTCAACACGCCGCGCTACCGCAACGCCCGCACCTTCCCGGTGCCGGTGGAGGTCGATCCGTCCGGGCGCGCCTTCTTCGCCGCCCACGTCAAGATCGAGCGCAGCGGTGGCGTCGCGCCCCGCCTGCACTACTACGACGACACCCGCGGACGGACCGCGTCTGTCCACATCGGACATCTCGGCCCGCACCTGCCCAGTCCCGAGACGAACTGAGCGGCGGCTCGGCCGACCCGGCCGGCGAGTCCGCCGACCGCCCCGAACGCGGAGCGCGCAGCAGGAGCCACCGCGCGTCCCGCCGAGACCGGACTACGCGCCCGGCACGTGCTCCGGCTCGACGAGCACCACCACGCGCTCGTCCCCCGGCTGCCCCCACTGGTACTCGTCCTCACCGGTGTACTTCTTCGCCATCTTGTTGATGAACGCGTTGTCCGGATCCGGCTCGAACCCGGTGACGCGGCCGCGGATCTCGACGTAGCGGTACGGGTTCTCCGGGTCGTGCGCGGACACCGCGATGCGCGGATCCCGCTGCAGGTTCCGGTACTTCTGCCTGCCGGTGGTCTGGCTGAACCTCACGTGCGTGCCATCCCACTCGACCCACACCGGGCTGGACTGCGGCTCGCCCCGCGGACCGAGGGTCGCGATGTGCGCGAACGCGCGCTTGCTGAGGATCTCGGCCAGTTCCTGCGGGATCGCGGCCATGAGCGCTGCCTCCTGGTGCTCGACGATGAACACCGGTCACGACGCGGCCGGAGGCGCGCCTATTCCGGATTCCCGGGCGGTACACCCGATCGGGAGCAACGGGACGCCCGGCTCCGGGCGGCTCAGCGCTCCACCTCCCGCCAGCCCTCCGCGCGCAGCCCCTGCGGTTCCAGCTCCCCGTCCAGCAAGGTCCGCTCCCGGTCCGCCGCGGAGATGCCGTCCAGCTGCACCCCGCGCCCGGTGTACTGCGCGTCCGGCGCGTAGCGCCAGCGCACCAGGATCCGCTGCCCCGGAGCCGCGTCCACCGCGCCCCGCACCTGCCACCACGCGCGGTGCCCGGAACCCGCCAGCACCCGCTGCGGTCCCTCCGGTGCGCCGTCGCCGCTCGCCTCCACCGGCACCGGGCGCCACGAGGCACCGCCGTCCGCGCTGGACTCCACCACGAGCGCATCGGTCCCGTCGCCGTCCCGCTGGGTGTCGACGAACGCGTCGAAGGACACCTGCACGGGCCCGGCCACCGGCCCCAGCTCCCGGGTGGTCAAGGTCGCGGGTTCCGCGGCGGGCGCCGACCACTCGCGCGAACCGTGCTCCGGGCGCACCGCCAGCGACTCCGCCACGCCCTGCGCGAGCACCTGCCGGGCCTCGTTGTTGGACCCCCACTCCCGGGACGGGTGCACCCGGTTCGTCAGCAGCACCACCACCGAGCGCGACAGCGGGTCCAGCACCAGCGAAGTGCCCGTGTAACCGGTGTGCCCCGCCGACCGCGGGCCGCTCAGCCCCGCCATGTACCAGCGCTGGTCCAGTTCGAAGCCCAGCCCGTGCGAGTTCCCCGGGAAGCCGCCGTTGAAGTCGGTGAGCATCTGCTCCACCGAGTCCTCGTCCAGCAGCTCCGCGCCGCCGTAGCTGCCGCCGTTGAGCAGCGCTTGGCCGAGCACCGCCAGGTCGTGCGCGGTGGAGAAGATCCCGGCCTCCCCGGCGACCCCGCCCAGCGACCAGGCGTTCTCGTCGTGCACCTCGCCGCGCACCATGCCGCGCGGCGGATCGGCCTGGAACTCGGTGGCCGCGATCCGGTGCCGTTCCTGCGGCGGCGGGTTGTAGCCGGTGTCGGTCATGCCGAGCGGCTCGGTGATGCGCTGCCGCACCACCTCGTCGAGCGGTTCGCCCGCGACGCGGGACACCAGCACGCCCAACGTGATCATGTTCGGGTCGGAGTACTCGTAGCCCGAACCGGGCGGGTGCTGCGGGGTGAGGGCCATGACGTGCGGGATCCGCTCCTGCGGCGGCAGCTTCCACAGCTTCACCTCGGCCTGCAGCCCCGAGGTGTGCGTGAGCAGCTGGCGCACGGTGATCGACTCCTTGCCGTGCGCACCGAACTCCGGCAGGTACCGGGCGACCGGCGCGTCCAGCTCCACCGCGCCGTCCTCGACCTGCTGCAACGCGGCGATCGAGGTGAACAGCTTCGTGATCGACGCGACGTCGAAGATCGTGTCCGGCCGCACCGGTTCCTGCTCCTGCGGCGGCAGCTCGGTGCCCGTCCCGTCCGCGTAGCGCACCTCGCGGCCGAACGCGTCCTGCCGGACCACCACGCCGTCGTGCGCCAGCAGCGCCACCGCGCCCGCGTACATCGGGTGCTGCCTGCCCGGCACCACCTCGGTCCAGGCCGCGATCCGCCGCAGCGCCGCGTCGATCGGCGCCGGATCCAGCCCCACCTGCTGCGGGGTGCCCGGTCGCAGCACCGTGTCCGCGGGCGCGAAGCCCTGCTGCGGCCGGTCGAAGCGGCCGCCCGCGCCGTCCGGGGACGACGCGCACGCGGGCCCCGCGGTGGCCGCGGTGACCGACGCCAGGACCAGCGCCACCAGCGCTCTGCGCATCACGACCTCACCCTCGCTCGAACGACCCGGCCTCACCGGTACAGCAGGAACCGCTCCCGCGAGCGCCGGAACCCGGTGAGGTCCGTCCGCCAGGAACCGACGATCTCGTCCACCTCCGCGCCCGCGTCGATCATGCCGCGGACCCGGTCCGTACCGGCCAACTTGTCGAACATGCCGTCCGGCCGCCAGCCGAACACCTCCGGGTACAGCCGCTTCGCCGAGACCAGCATCGCGATCGCCAGCCGCACCGGGTCCACGTCGCCGTCCCGGTAGAGCTGCACGCCGCCGCACGTCTGCTCGGCGTGCTTGGAGAACGTGGGCACGAAGTAGGTCTCCCGGAAGCGCACCCCGGCGAGCCCGGCCGCGTTCAGCTCCTCCGCCCACCGCCAATCGATGCCCGGTGCGCCGATGATCTCGAACGGGCGGGTGGTGCCGCGGCCCTCGGACAGCACCGTGCCCTCGAACAACCCCGTTCCCGGGTAGACCATCGCGGTGTCCGGCGTCGGCATGTTCGGGCTCGGCGGCACCCACGGCACCGCAGGCTCCGCGCCGCGCCCTTGCCAGCCCTCCACCCGGACCACCGACAGCCGGTCGCCCAGCGGGGTGTCGGAGTGCTCGGCGTCGAACAGCCGCGCCAGCTCGCCGATCGTCATGCCGTGCTGCAGGGCGATCGGCAGCAGGCCCACCCCGGAGGTGAACCGCGGATCCAGCACCGGTCCCTCGACCCGGCGGCCCCCGATCGGGTTCGGCCGGTCCAGCACCACGAACTCCGCGTCGACCTGCGCGGCCGCCTGCATCGCCTGGTACATCGTCCAGATGTAGGTGTAGAAGCGGGCGCCCACGTCGGCGATGTCGAACACCACCCGCTCCACCCCGGCCTCGCGGAACATCGCGGCCAGCTTCGGCACGTCCGCGCCGTACGCGTCGTACACCGGCAGTCCGGTGCGCGGATCGCGGACGTCGCCCTCCGAACCGCCGGCCTGGGAGGTGCCGCGGAAACCGTGCTCCGGGCCGAAGACCGCGGCGACGTCCACCGCTCCGCCGGCGTGCATCGCGTCCACCACGTGCTCCAGCGAGGCCAGCACCCCGGTCGGGTTGGTGATCACGCCGAGCCTGCGGCCCGCGAGCCGCTGCCAGCCCTCGGCGGCGAGCACGTCCGCTCCGGTGCGCGGCGACCCGGGCGCCGGGCCGTCCTGCTCCGCGGCGCAGGCGCTGGTCGCGCCCAGCAGCGGTGCGGACACCGCGGTCGAGACCAGGAAACCTCGTCTGCTCAACGGCATCGGGTCACCAGCTCAATCCGTGGCCGAACGGGAACCGCTCCCCGGTGCCGTCCGCGGTGGGCACCGGAACGGGCAGCTTCCCGGCGGGGGAGACCTCGCCGAGCAGCACCCGCGCCAACGACTCCATCGCCACCGGCTTGTCCGAGTACGTCGCCAGCCAGGTCGGCACCTCCTCGACGTGCGCCGCGTCGTACGGGTCCCGCACCGCCGCCGCGACCACCCGCGTGCCGGAGCGCTGCAACGCCCGCACCAGGTCGCGCTGCGCCGCGTTCGTCCCGTTCCACGCCGCGTTGGTCAGCACCACCACCGTGTCGTGCGCGCGCGCCGCGTCCACCGCCCGCCGGACCTGTTCGCCGGTCGGCGTCATCCCGGTCGGCAGCGAGTCGGCTTCCCGGCCGCGGGCGCGGAACCGCTCCGCCAGCTCGGCGGTCGCCTCGTCCCCGGCGCCGGTGACCAGCACCCGGCCCGGGTCCCGCAGCGGCAGCTCGTGCGCGTCGTCGCGCAGCACCGTGGTGGTGCGGTCGGTGAGCCGCTGGGCCTGCTCGCGGTGCTCGGCATTGCCGACGACCCGGTCCACCGCCGCCGGGTCGACGAACGGCGAGTCGAGCACGCCGCGCTCGCGCTTCATCTCCAGGATCCGCTCGACGCTGGCGTCGATGCGCTCCTCGGTGAGCGCGCCGGAGCGCACCGCGCCCAGCACCCCGTCGATCGCGACCTGCAGGTTCTGCGGCATCAGCAGCTGGTCGGCGCCCGCCTGCAGCGCCAGCACCGGGATCTCCGCGTCCGAGTGCTTCGCCCGCACCCCGTCCATCTGCAGCGAGTCGGTGACGATCACGCCGCGGTAGCCCAGCTCGTCGCGCAGCATCCCGGTGAGCACCGTGGGCGACAACGTGGACGGCTCGCCCGAGTCGTCCAGCTTCGGCACCACGATGTGCGCGCTCATCACCGCGTCGGTCCCCGCCGCGATGGCTTCCCGGAACGGGGGCGCGTCCAGCTGCTCCCACTGCTCGCGGGTGTGCTCGATGACGGGCAGGTCGGTGTGGCTGTCCTGGTTGGTGTCGCCGTGCCCCGGGAAGTGCTTGGTCGCCGCGGCCACGTTCGCGCCGTCCTGGTAGCCGTGCACCGCCGCCGCGGACAGCCGCGCGGCCAGCGCCGGGTCGGAGGAGAACGAGCGGACCCCGATCACCGGGTTCGCCGGGTTCACGTTGACGTCCCCGCTGGGCGCGAAGTTCTGGTTCAGGCCCATCGCGCGCAGCTCCTCGCCGGTGATCCGCGCGGACGTCTCGGCGTCCTCCGGGCTGCGGCCCGCGCCCAGCGCCATGTTGCCGGGCAGCTGCGTCACCGGTTCGCCGATCCGGGTGACCTGGCCCTGCTCCTGGTCGGTGGAGATCAGCAGGGGCACCCCCGCCCCGGAGGAGACCGCGGCCTGCTGCACCCCGTTCGAGAGCTCCGCGATCTGGCGCGGCTCGTGGAGGCTGTCGGTCCAGGTGAAGTGGATCAGGCCGCCGAGGTGGTAGCGCTGCACGACCTGCGCCGGGGTGTCCACGCCGAACTCGACCCGGTTCTGCGGGTGCGGGGCGTCGGCGGCACGCCCGTAGGCGTAGGTCACGAAGAGCTGGCCGACCTTCTCCTCCAGCGTCATGTCCCGCACCTTCGCCTGGACGGACGGGTCGACCGCGCTGTGCACGGGGGGCGGCGCGGGTTCCTGCGCGCCCGCGGCGGACAGGCCACCGCCCACGGCGAGCACCGCCACGACGCTGCCGATGGCGGCGGGGAGCCGGTGGGAGCGTTTCAAGCCCACGGGGACCTCCTGGGGCTGTGCCCACGGTCCCGCGGCGGGGCGCCGGATCGGGGTCGGCGGGCGGGGCGGAAAGTCGTCCACCACCACGGGGGTGGAATTCGGAAGCTACTCACGTGCTCGTGCCCGGTCAACGCCATCCGGTGGGTGATCGGCGCGAACGGCCCTGATCAGCGCATCCGGGGTGATCCGACACGCCGGGTGCGTTCCGGTCGGGCCCGCCCCGCGCGCGAAACGGCGGCGCCCGCCTCGGCGAGCGCCGCCTTTCGCGTGTTCGGACGGGTTACCAAGCGTGCACGAATGTCGTAACTTCCGGGCTAGGCGTCCGGCGTCCCGGTACGCAACCCCGTTCGACGACCGGCCTCACGTGGCGGCAGCGCGTGGGTGCTCCGTCCTCACGCACGGAGCCCGGGCGGGGTGGACGGTGCTTCTCCTCCGCGCCGTCCCTGGCCGAACCGGAGTCCGCACCTCCTTTGTAGACCCCGCTCCGGACCGCTGCAATCCCCAGCGCGCTGATCGTTTCCGGGCGGCTTCCCGCTGGTGGCGCGGGTCAGCGGCCGCGGCGCAGCCTGCGCAGTCCCCACCAGGCGGCACCGGCGGCGGCCACCGCTCCCACGCCGACCCCGGCGGCGGTCACCGCGGCCCGGGACGGGGTGGGGAAGCGGGCGCGCAGCGAGACGGGCTGCTCGAACGCCAGCGACGGCCAGCCGCGCTGGGCGGCGTGCTTGCGCAGCCCGCGGTCCGGATTCACCGCGGTCGGGTGGCCGACGACCTCCAGCAGCGGCAGGTCGGTCACCGAGTCCGAGTACGCGTGGCAGGCGGCCAGGTCGTAGCCGTGCAGCTCGGCGAGCTCGCGGGCCGCGGCGGCCTTGTTCTCCGCCGAGCAGTAGAACTCCACGTCACCCGTGTACCTGCCGCCGGAGACCACCATCCGGGTGCCCGCGGAATGCGTCGCACCGAGCAGCGCGGCGATCGGAGCCACGACTTCTTGCCCGGAAGCGGAGAGCACCACGATGTCGTGGCCCTGCTCCTTGTGCTCCGCGATGAGCTGGGTGGCCTCCTTGTAGACCAGCGGGTCGACGATGTCGTGCAGGGTTTCCTCGACGATCGCGTTGACCTGCTCGACATCCCATCCGGCGCAGAGCGAGGTGATGTGCGCGCGCATCCGGTCCATCTGGTCCGCGTCGGCACCGGCCAGCATGAACACGAATTGCGCGTAGGCGCTTTTGAGCACCGCCCTGCGGTTGATGAGGCCTTCTTGGAAGAACGGTCTGCTGAATGCCAGCGTGCTCGATTTGGCGATGACCGTTTTGTCCAAGTCGAAGAATGCCGCCGCCCGAGGCTCGGTGGCGGCCGGTGGGTTCGCGGGCGCTGTCACGAGGCACAGCATACGAAACATCGGCGATGTCCGGACGGCTGCACGTTCCGCCGATCGCACCAGTCACCCACGGTGTCGGAGCGCCGCCCGCGGGGGTGGGGCCAGGCGTGCGCCCGCGCGGGATGGCCTGCACGCTGAGTTTCCGGGGGTGCGTGCGGCGGCCGACGTTCCTCCTAATGGACGGGGCGCGTGTGAGGGGCGCGGGGCGCTACAGTTGAGGGGTCCGGGAGCCCCGGACGGGTTCAGCTCGACCCCCCGGAGCTGAACTCTCGACGACCCCCGTCCCTCCCCCCTGACGGGGGTCGTCCCATTTCCACCGGGCGGGTCGCCCTCGTTCGGCTTTCGCCGCTCCCGCGCTGCCGGGCCGCCCTTTCCATTGTTCCCGCGACCGGGCGCGGGCCCTTTCCGCGCTGCCGGCAGATGATCTCCGGCGCATCCGGTCGAGTTCTCCGCCCCATCGGAATGGCATTGTCGAAGTGGCGCGCATGTGCGGTTTTCGCTGACCAGAGGTTCGGTTTCGGCAATCTCCGACCATCCGGCTCGCTGAACCGGGGGACAGGTTGTCCACAGGTACCCGATTCGTCCACAGATTCGCGATTCGGGGATCGACGCGGGGTTCCGCCTCGGTCACCGTTGATGACGAGCGGGAGAACGGCCGGAACCACCTTCGGACACCCGCGATCAGCCCGGATCCGAACGGGGACCTCGCATGTCCACGACCACCACGCCGCTGCTCATCACCGCCGACGAGGCGCTCGCCGAGGACGTCGCCCGCCTCGCCGCCGTCGCGGGTTGCGAACTGCGGCGGCACGACGGCGGGACCGCCCCCGGCGACCGCTGGCGGGATGCGGCGCTCGTCCTGCTCGACGGCCCGGCCGCCGCCGAGGCGCTGGTCGCGGAACTCCCGCGCCGGCCAGGCGTCGTGGTGCTGACGAGGGGCGGGGTGGGACCGCTGTGGCGACCGGCGTTCGAGGTCGGGGCGGAAGCGCTGCTCGGGCTGCCCGCCGAGGAGTTCCGGCTCGTCGAGCTGCTCACCGATGTCGCCGACGGCGCTCGCGCGTCACCCGGGGGCGGCCGGGTGCTCGCCGTGCTCGGCGGCGCGGGCGGTGCCGGGGCGTCCACCCTGGCGGCGGCCACCGCGGTGACCGCCGCCCGTCGCGGGGACGGCGCGCTGCTGCTGGACTGCGATCCGGCCGGTGGCGGGCTCGACCTGACCGCCGGCGTGGAGGACTCCTCCGGGCTGCGCTGGTCCGGGTTGTCGGTCGGTGACGGCCGGATCCCGTCGGGTGCGCTGCGCGCGGCGCTGCCGGGCCGCCGCCTCGGGCGGGGCAGGCTCACCGTGCTGTCCTGCGACCGGAGCGGCCCGGCGAGCGGCCCCACCGCGACCTCGGTGCGCGCGGTGCTCGACGCGGGACGGCGCGCCGGGGACGTGGTGGTCTGCGACCTGCCGCGGACGCCGTCCGAACCGGCGGCGGCGGTGCTGCGGCGCGCCGACCTGGTCGTCCTGGTGGTTCCGGCCGAAGTGCGCGGCTGCGCCTCCGCGGCGAGCACCGCCGAGCTGGTGCGCGAGCACGCGGCCGGGCCGGTGCTGGCGGTCGTGCGCGGCCCGGCCCCGGGCGGGTTGCGCGTCGACGACGTCGAACGCGCGGTGGGCGTCGAGGTGCTCGCGGTGCTGCGGACCCAGCCCGCGCTCGCCGCCGCCGTGGACCGCGGCGGGCTGTGCGCCACCCGGGCGGGCAGTCGCGGGCCGATCGCCCGGGCCACCGGCGAAGTCCTCCGCGTCCTGGACGAACTCGTGGCCGGACGGGCGGTGGCGTCGTGCACACCGAGCTGATCGAACGGGTGCGCCGCAGGCTCGCGGGCAGCGGCGCACCGCTCAACCCGTCCGCGGTGGCCACGGCCGTCCGCGAGGAGTCCGGCGGGCTCGTCGCCGACACCGACCTGCTCGCCGCGCTGCGCGCGCTGCAGCAGGAATTCCTCGGGGCCGGCGTGCTCGAACCGCTGCTGCGGGACCCGCGGGTCACCGACGTGCTGGTCACCGCACCCGACCAGGTGTGGGTGGACCGGGGAGACGGCCTGCGCCGCTGCTCGGTCACCTTCCCCGACGACGACGGGGTGCGGCGGCTGGCCCAGCGGCTCGCGGTCGCCACCGGCCGCCGGCTGGACGAAGCGCAACCGTGGGTCGACGCGTGGCTGCCCGGTGCGGAGTCGGGGGAGGCGGTGCGGCTGCACGCGGTGCTGCCACCGATCGCCGCGGACGGCACCTGCCTGTCCCTGCGGGTGTTGCGGCCCGCTTCGCACGACGTGGGCGCGCTGCGCCGCCTCGGGACCTTCGACGAGGAACGCGCCACCGCGCTGCGGGAGATCGTCCGGCACCGGCTCGCGTTCCTGGTCACCGGCGGCACCGGCGCGGGCAAGACGACCCTGCTCGCCGCGCTGCTCGGCGAGGTGGGCCGGACCGAACGGATCATCTGCGTGGAGGAGGCCGGGGAGCTGCGACCCGAGCACCCGCACGTCGTCCGGCTGCTGACCCGGCCGGCGAACGTGGAGGGCGCAGGCGAGGTCCGCATCCGCGACCTGGTGCGCCAGGCGCTGCGGATGCGCCCCGACCGGCTGATCGTCGGCGAGGTGCGCGGCGCGGAGGTCTGCGAACTCCTGGCCGCGCTGAACACCGGGCACGACGGGGGCGGCGGGACCGTGCACGCGAACTCGCCCGCTGAGGTCCCGGCCAGGCTGGAAGCGCTCGCCGCGCTCGGTGGGCTGTCCCGGCAGGCGCTGCACAGCCAGCTCGCGGCGGCCGTGCAGGTCGTGCTGCACGTCCGGCGCGCCACCGGCGGGGGCAGGTACCTCGCCGAGATCGGGGTGCTGCGTCGCGAGGGAGACCTGGTGCGCGTGGTGCCCGCCTGGGAACGCGGCACCGGCTGGGGCGAGGGCAGGCCGGACCTGCTCGCGCTGCTGCGAGCGCGCGGGGGTGATCTGCCGTGCTGAGCGCACTGCTGTCCGCGATGGCCTTGCTGACCTGGCCGGACGTCCGCGCCCGGACCCGCATCGCCACCGTGCGGCCGGGGCCGGAACCGGTGCGGCGTCGCGCCCGGTCCTTCGGCGCGGCCCCGTGGGCGGTGCTGGGCGGAGTCCTGTTCGGCACCGCGCTCGCCGGGATCGGTGGCCTGCTCGCCGCCGCCGCACTCGCCGCGCTGGGGATCTGGTGGTGGCGGGGACGCGGTGCGGACCGGCGGCGGACCGCCCGGGCGGCCGCACTCGCGTCCGCGCTCCGGATGCTCGTCGCGGAGCTGCGCGCTGGAGCACACCCGGCCGCGGCGGCCGAGGGCGCTGCGGCGGAGTCCGACCCGGCCGTGGCGGGACTCTTCCGGGACCTCGCCGCCACCGCGCGGCTCGGCGGGGACCCGGCCGCGGTGCTGCTGGCCGCCGCCGACCCCGCCGGTACCGGTGCGGCGCGAGCGGACCCGCTGGCGCGCGCCGGTCGGGCGTGGGCGCTGGCCGATCGGCACGGGGTCGCGCTCGCCGAACCGCTGGATTCCGTGCGCCGCGACCTGGAACACCGGGTGGCCTTCGCCAGGAACGTGGACGCGAAGCTCGCCGGTCCGCGGTCCACTGCGGTGGTGCTCGCCGCGCTGCCGCTGCTCGGACTCCTGCTGGGCCAGCTCTCCGGCGCGGCACCGCTGGCGGTGCTCGCGCACGGGGTGCTCGGCCAGGCGCTGCTGGTCGGGGGAGTGGCGCTGTTGTGCGCGGGCGTGGTGTGGACCGTCCGGCTCACCGAATCGGTGGTGCGGACGTGAGCGCCGCCGAGCTGGCAGGGGCCGCCGAACTGGCCGGGGCCACCGCGCTGACCGGAGCCGTCGGGAGCGGCGCGCCGTGGGCCGCTGCGCTCGCCGGGCTGGGCCTGCTGCTGGTGCCGTCCGGTCCCGCCCGGGCGCGGCTGCCGCCCGCACCCGTCCGACCCGGGTGGTCCCCGGCGGTGGCCGAGTGGTGCCGCGGTCGGCGGTCGGCGCTCGCGGCGGTGGTGGGCGGGCTGTGCGGCGCGCTGCTCGGCGGACCGGTGGGTGCGCTGCTGCTGGCGGCGGTCGGTTTCTGGTGGTTCCGGCGCCAGGCGGCGGAAGAACCGGTGGACCCGTTGGCACTGGCCGCGGGATGGGACCTGCTCGCCGCCGGGATGCGCGCCGGACTGCCGCCGGTGGTGCTGGTGCGCGCGGTCGCCGCCGAGTTGCCCGGTGCGGCCGGGGACGCGTTGCGGGAGGTGGCAGGACTGCTGGAACTCGGCGCCGACCCGGTCGCGGCCTGGGACCCGGCGCTGCGCCATCCCGGCACCGCCGAGCTGGCGAGAGCCGCCCGGCGCACGGCCCGGACCGGGAGCGCACTGGCCGAGGTCGCCGCCGAGCTGGCGGCCGAGTCCCGCGCCGAGCTGGCGGATCGCGCGCAGGCGCGGGCCCAGCGCGCGGCGGTGTGGGTCGCCGCCCCGCTGGGGCTGTGCTTCCTGCCCGCGTTCCTGTGCCTGGGCGTGCTCCCGGTGGTGGTCGGCATGGTGCAGCGCCTGCCGCTGCCCTGGTGACCGCGACCGCGCGATCAGTGCGCTGCGGGAGGAATCCGGGCGGGTGCGCCCGGCGAACGGATGTCGATGGCGGAGGCCGGTCGGCCGACCGGCGGTGGAGAGGAGAAGGTGATGACGGTTCGAACCGATTGCGCGGTGCGGACGATCGACGGCGGGCTGCACCTGGTCGCAGGCGCGCGGCGGCGAGTCCGGCGGCGGTGGCGGGCCCTGTTCCGCGGAGACGGCGGGATGAGCACCGCCGAGTACGCCATCGGCACGATCGCCGCCGCGGCGTTCGCCGGGGTGCTCTACGCGGTGGTGACCGGGGCCTCGGTGACCGACGGGCTCACCTCGCTGATCGAGCGCGCCTTGCAGGACGGCGTCGGATGACCGCGCCGTCCGGTGCGGCGGGGAACCGGCGCTCCTCCGCCGAAGCGGACCACGCCGGTGGAGCGGCAGCGGATCGCGGTGCGGTGACCGTCGAGGCCGCGATCGGCATCGGCGCGGTGATGGCGGTGTTCCTGCTCGTGCTGGCCGCGTTCGGGGTGCTGCTCGGGCAGCTCCGCTGCACCGACGCCGCGGTCGAAGCGGCCCGGCTGGCGGCCAGGGGCGATCACGACGGCGCCCGCGCCGCGGTGGCCCGGTCGGCTCCGACGGGATCCGAGCTGGTACTCGCGGCCGAGCGCGGGCTCGTCATCGCGGAGGTCACCGCGCCGTCCGGTCCGGGACTCCTGCCGCAGCAGTGGCGGAGCAGCCGGGCCGCCGCGGCTCCGGAACCCGAGGCGCCGGCCGCCGCGGCCCCGGGACCCCCAGGACAGGAACCCCCGGGGCAGGCTTACGCAGCGCCGCAGCCGGATGCGCCGATCCCGGTGGAGCCAGGATCGGGCGAGCCGGACCGGCCACCAGCCGCCGGCGCCGAGCTCCCGCCCGCGGGCGGGCCACCGGCCACCCGGGGCTTCGCCGAACCCGCCCGAGCGGCACCGGGTCCGGGACCCGCCGCATGAGCGGGAGCGGGGTGGGCGCGCGTCCGAGCGCGCCCACCCACCCCGGCCACCGGCCGACCGATCGGAACGACCGGCTCGGAAGCGACGAACGGGAGGAGATCACCGATCGCGGGGTCGCCACCGTGCTCGCCGCGGTCCTCGTCCTCGGCGTGATCGCGATCGTGGGTTTCGGCATGGTGCTCGGATCGGTCATGCTGGCCCGGCACCGCGCGGACGGCGCCGCGGACTTGGCGGCGCTCGCCGCCGCGGCCCGGGTCCAGCAGGGCGGCGAGCGCGCCTGCGCCGCGGCCCGCGGGGTCGCGGCGGAGATGCGGGCACGGGTCCTCGACTGCGAGCTGGCCGGTCTCGACGCGCGCGTCCTGGTCGAAGTTCGGGCCTCGATGGGCCTGGACGGGCTGTCACCGCAGGTCACCGGGCGTGCCAGGGCTGGTCCTGTCGCCCGTTCGCCGGATGGCGGCCCGCGCTGAGCGGTCCCGCGCTCCGGCTGAACGACCGGTGAGCGCGATCACGTCGCCGCGAACCGACACTCCGGCATATCAGCGCCCCTCTCGGCGACCGGACGCTCGTCGCCGCTGAGCGACCGGTCATCGACATGGGGGGTGTACGAGGCCGGGTGGGATGACGTTGATTGATGGAGCGGAAGCGAGCAGGAGATCCCGACATCGTGGTCGGGCTCAGGTGACCGGTCGCGGGGCAGCGGCCACACCGGTGCGAAGGCATCCGCCACGGTCGAGTGAGGAGAGGTAATGGACTGGTCAGCGGACAGGGGGCCCAGCGCTTCCGGAGCGAACGCTCCCGGAGGAGCCGGTGCTGCCGTGGAGGCCAGTGTCACCGGATGGGCGGGCGCCTTCCGGATCGAGCTCCGGGTGCAGGCCATCGAGCTGGCGTCTCGCGGCTGGTCGGTGCTGCCCGGCACCTTCCCGGTCGGTTCCGAGGCGGGCGCCCGCGCCTGGTCCGGCTCCGACGCCGCGCACCCGGCGGGTGTCGCGCACCCCGTTCCCGTGCACGCGGACTGGCAGGACCGGCTCGGTGCCGGCGTCGACCAGGTCGCCCGGTGGTGGTCCGAGCAGCCGTACAGCCTGCTCGTCGCGACCGGTGACCAGGTCGAGGCGCTGGAGACCGGTGCCGAACTGGGCAGGCGCACCGCGCGGGCGCTGCGCTCGCTGGGCGTGCCGGTTCCGATCGTGGCGACCCCGGACGCCCGCTGGTACTTCCTCGCCGCGGGGGGCTCGGCCACCGCGGCGTGCCCCGAGCTGGTCGCGGCCGGAGCGGTCCGCAGGCACAGCGCCGGCAGCTGGCTGCCGGTTCCCCCGAGCACCTTCCACCACGGAGTCGTGCACTGGCGGGTCAAGCCGGAGGTCTGCGGGTGGCGGTTGCCGTCCCCCGAGATCATCGGTGACGCCCTGCGCATCGGTGCCGACGCCGTCCAAGACGTGGCCGAACTCGTCGTCGCGGGCAACTAGCCCGCCTCGACCGCGAACCAGAGTCGCCAGGGCACTGGACGCCCGACCCGTCCAGCTGGGCACCCCCGATGGGGACCGACGGCGGGGACGAGGGGGACCGGCGAACCCCCTCGCCCACCCGATCCGCCGTAGGCCCTAGCCCTGCCCGGCGTCTCCCCCGTGCGCGGTCGAGAGCACGTCGAGAACAGCCACCGCCCCCGCCTTGTCCAGTGGTTCATTGCCGTTCCCGCACTTCGGCGATTGAACGCAGGACGGGCAACCCGCCGGGCAGTCGCAGGAGACGATCGCCTCCCGCGTCGCGGCCAACCAGGGGAACAACGCGGCGAAGCCGCGGTCGGCGAAGCCGGCTCCCCCGGGATGACCGTCGTGCACGAACACCGTGGCCCGACCGGTGTGTTCGTGCAGGGCAGTGGAGACACCACCGATGTCCCACCGGTCGCAGGTCGCGAACAGCGGGAGCAAGCCGATCGCCGCGTGCTCGGCGGCGTGCAGCGCGCCGGGGATGCGCGCCGGGTCCAACCCGGCGCCCCCCGGCGCGCTGTCGGTCAGCAGTTCGTCGGAGATCGTGTACCAGACGGCGCGGGTGACCAGCTTGTGCGCGGGCAGGTCCAGCGGCACCTGGTCGAGCACCTCGCCGGAGGGCAGGGTTCGCAGGTAGCCGACGACCTGCGAGGTGACCTCCACGTCCCCGAGGCACACCGTGATCCCCGGCGCCGGACTCCGCTCCTGCACCGTGGCGAGCACCGAGATGTCCACGACGTCGCGCGGCGAGGTGTGCCACTCCGGGTTCTCCAGGTGCACCAGCGCGAGGCCGCCGTCCAGGTCCAGCTCGTCCACCACGAACGACTGCCCCTGGTGCAGGTAGACCGCGCCGGGATGCACCGTGGCGCACGCCGAATCCGGGTCGACGGTGCCGAGCATCCGCCCGGAGTCGCCCTCGACGACGGCGATCTGCTGCCCACCGGACCCGCGCAGTTCCACTTCCCGGTGCGGGCGTTCCCGCTCGGTCCAGTACCAGCCGCGCGGCCGCTTGCGCAGCACTCCGGCCTCGGTGAGCGCGTCGGTCGCGGTGCGGGCGGGTTCGCCGCCGAAGACCTCGAACGCCGCTTCGTCCAATGGCAGCTCGGCCGCGGCGCAGGCCAGGTGCGGTTCGAGCACGTAGGGGTTCGCCGGGTCCAGCACCGTCGACTCGACCGGCCGGTCCAGCACGGCGGGCGGGTGGTGCACCAGGTAGGTGTCCAGCGGGTCGTCCCGGGCGACGAAGACGACCAGCGCGTCGTCCCCGTCGCGCCCGGCGCGCCCGGCCTGCTGCCAGAACGAGGCGAGCGTGCCCGGGAACCCGGCGACGACGACCGCGTCCAGGCCCGCGATGTCGACGCCGAGCTCCAACGCGTTGGTGGCCGCGACGGCGAGCAGTTCCCCGCTCAGCAGCGCCCGTTCGAGCTTCCGCCGGTCCTCCGGCAGGTACCCGCCCCGGTAGGCGGCGACCTTGTCCACCAGCGAATCGTCCACTTCGGACAGGGCGCGGCGGGCGGCCAGCGCGGCGAGCTCGGTGCCGCGCCGAGATCGGATGAACGCGAGCGTGCGGGCGCCTTCCACGACGAGTTCGGTGAGGATCCGCGCGGCCTCGCTCCCGGCGGAACGCCGGACCGGCGCGTCGTTCTCGCCGGACACGTCGTCCAGCAGCGGTGGTTCCCACAATGCGACAGTGCGGGCGCCGCGCGGCGAGCCGTCCGCGGTGACGGCCCGGCACTCGGCGCCGATCAGCCGTTCGCCCAGGGAGGCCGGGTCGGCCACCGTCGCGGAGGCGAGCACGAACACCGGTTCCGCGCCGTAGTACCGCGCGATCCGCCGCAGCCGCCGCAGCAGCAGCGCCACGTGCGAGCCGAAGACGCCCCGGTAGGTGTGGCACTCGTCGACGACCACGTAGGAGAGGTTGCGGAAGAACCGCGCCCAGCGGGAGTGCTGGGCGAGCACGCCGTGGTGCAGCATGTCCGGGTTGGTGAACACCCACCGGCCGTGCGCCCGCACCCAGTCCCGCTCGACGAACGGGGTGTCCCCGTCGTAGGCCGCGGCGCGGATCCCGTCCAGGCCCAGCTCGGTGGTGGATCGGAGCTGATCGGCGCCCAGCGCCTTGGTCGGCGACAGGTACAGCGCGGTGGCCCGGGCGTCGGTGAGCAACCGGGTGAGCACCGGCAGCTGGTAGGTCATCGACTTGCCGGACGCGGTGCCGGTCGCCACCACGAGGTGCTCACCGGCCCACGCGGCTTCGGCGCCTTCGGCCTGGTGACTCCAGGGGCGTTCGGCGCCGCGGGCGCGCAGCGCCTCGACCAGCGGTTCGGGCGCCCAGCCCGGCCAGTCCGCGTGCTGCGCGGGCCGTTCGGCGAGCTGTTCGACGTGCCGCAGCGGTGATTCGTCCGCGGGCGTGCCGGCCAGCACCCGGTCCAGCAGCCGCTTGCCGTTGCCGGTCCTGCCCGCTCTCCGGTGTGCCGAGTTCACGTGGTCGAGCGTCGCACAGCGCCGTTCCCGCACCGCACGCACGCGGAACCTGCGGCCCGGTGATCTCGTTCGGGTGGACTCGCCCGCCACCGCGCCGTCGTGGCCCGGTGCGCGGGCCGCGGGGGTGTGAGGTGGCCTGCGGGCGCGGCCGAGGCGTCCGCGCGGCGGTGTCCGCGCGGGTCTCCGGGGCCGCGACACGCCGGTTCGATCCGGCTGCGACACGCGATACACGAAGTCACCCGTTCGGTCCACGTAGAAGTGTGTCCGATCGGGTGATCAAGTCCTAACTGGATCGATCACTCGATAACGAAGCAGCACGTCGTTGCGAGGCGCACATCACACCGTGAAGTAAGACACGTCAGGCCTGAATAGACTTCGCGGCCACGACATCGATCGCGGACGGGCCCCGGCGGGCCGCTCGCGGCCGAGGCCGTACCGAGCGTCGGAGTGGACGCACCACCGCCTCTCCGGCGTGCCACCGAGCCACACCCGAGGAGGACGGATGTCCCTGCTGTCCCCGGTCCAGCCCGGCTGGGTCGCCCAGGGCACTGCACCACCGAGCTCGACGCACCGGATGGACCTCGCGCAGAACGCCCCCGGTGCGTTCGAACTCAGCGGCTCCGACTACGCCGTCGTCGGCGTGGTCCTGATCATCGCCTTGGCGGCGCTGGCCTTCGGCTACGTGCTGATCAAGGAGGTGCTGGCGGCCGGCCAGGGTTCGGCCAAGATGCAGCAGATCTCGCAGGCGGTGCAGGAAGGCGCCTCCGCGTACCTCAACCGGCAGTTCCGGACGTTGGCCGGGTTCGCCGTCGTGGTCTTCGTCGTGCTGTTCGTGCTCCCCGCGAACAGCACCGGCGAACGCATCGGCCGGTCGATCTTCTTCCTGTTCGGCGCGGCGTTCTCCGCCGCCATCGGCTACCTCGGCATGTGGCTGTCCACCCGCGCGAACGTGCGGGTCGCGGCCGCGTCGAACGATCCCGGCGCGGGCCGGGAGAAGGCGATGCGCGTCGCGTTCCGCACCGGTGGCGTGGTCGGCATGACCACCGTCGGCCTCGGGTTGTTCGGCGCGGCGCTGGTCGTGCTCGTCTACGCGGGCGAGGCACCGCGGGTGCTGGAGGGCTTCGGCTTCGGCGCCGCGCTGCTGGCGATGTTCATGCGGGTCGGCGGCGGCATCTTCACCAAGGCCGCCGACGTGGGCGCGGACCTGGTCGGCAAGGTCGAGCAGGACATCCCGGAGGACGACCCGCGCAACGCCGCGACGATCGCCGACAACGTCGGGGACAACGTCGGCGACTGCGCGGGCATGGCCGCGGACCTGTTCGAGTCCTACGCGGTGACGCTGGTGGCGTCGCTGATCCTCGGGACCGCCGCGTTCGGCCTCAAGGGGCTGCTGTTCCCGCTGATCGTGCCCGCGATCGGCGTGGTCACCGCGGTGATCGGCGTGTACCTGACGAAGGCCAAGGCGGGGGAGAGCGCGTTGACCGCGATCAACCGCTCCTTCTTCATCTCCGCGGGGATCTCGGCGGTGCTGTGCGCGGTGGCCGCGCTGGTGTACCTGCCGAACTCGTTCGCCGAGCTGACCGGGGCCTCGCCGGAGGTCGCCGGCGCCAGCGGCAGCCCGGCGCTGATCGCGTTGGCCGCCGTGCTCATCGGCATCCTGCTGGCCGCGGTGATCCTGAAGCTGACCGGCTACTTCACCGCCACCGAGCACCGCCCGGTGCAGGACGTCGGCGAGTCCTCGAAGACCGGTGCCGCCACGGTGATCCTCACCGGCCTGTCGGTCGGCTTCGAGTCGGCCGTGTACACGGCGCTGGTGATCGGCGCGGCGGTGTTCGGCGCCTTCCTGCTGTCCACCACGCTGACGGTGGCGCTGTTCGCGATCGCGCTGGCCGGGTGCGGTCTGCTGACCACGGTCGGCGTGATCGTCGCGATGGACACCTTCGGCCCGGTGGCGGACAACGCGCAGGGCATCGCGGAGATGTCCGGTGAGTTCGAGGGCGACGGGGCGAAGATCCTGACCGAGCTGGACGCGGTCGGCAACACCACGAAGGCGATCACCAAGGGCATCGCCATCGCGACCGCCGTGCTGGCGGCGACCGCGCTGTTCGGCGCCTACCAGGACGCGATCGTGCAGGCCGCGCGCGCGGTCTCCACCACGATCACCGCGGAGGCGTACCAGGTGTTCGCGCCGAACGTGCTGGTCGGCATCGTGATCGGGGCCGCGGTGGTGTTCTTGTTCTCCGGGCTGGCGATCAACGCGGTGTCCCGGGCGGCCGGTGCCGTGGTCTACGAGGTGCGGCGCCAGTTCAAGCAGAACCCGGGGATCATGGACGGCTCCACTCGTCCGGAGTACCACCGGGTGGTCGACATCTGCACTCGCGACTCGCTGCGGGAGCTGGCCACGCCGGGATTGCTGGCGGTGCTGGCTCCGATCGCGGTGGGCTTCGGCCTGGGCGTGGGGCCGCTGGCCGGGTACCTGGCCGGTGCGATCGCCACGGGCACGCTGATGGCGATCTTCCTGGCGAACTCCGGTGGCGCGTGGGACAACTCGAAGAAGCTGGTCGAGGACGGCCACCACGGCGGCAAGGGGTCCGAGGCGCACGCGGCGACGGTCATCGGCGACACGGTCGGCGACCCGTTCAAGGACACCGCGGGCCCGGCGATCAACCCGCTGCTCAAGGTGATGAACCTGGTGTCGGTGCTGATCGCCCCTGCGGTGGTCACGCTGTCGGTGGGTGATTCGGCGTCGCCCGCGGTGCGGATCGCGATCGCGGTGGTGGCGGCGCTGGTCGTGGTGGGCGCCATCGTGGTGTCCAAGCGGCGCAGCACGGCCATCTCGGACGCGCCCGCCGACGACGACAAGATCGTCAACGGCGCGACCTGATCGGTGGCCGCCGCTCCTCCCGCGAGCGGCGGCGGTGCGGTGGAGGGGCGTTCGGCGTGCTCGTCGGGCGCCCCTCCGCTGTGCGCTGGGGGGACTCCCGTCGGCGGGGCCCCGGTTCCGGGGGCGGCCGTGCTGGTGCGGGAGAGTCGGGGAGCACGCCGACCCGACCTGAGGGAATGCGCATGAATATCCGTTCGACCTCCGTCGCGGTGCTCGCCGCCGTCCCGCTGGCGCTGGCCGGCTGCTCCCAGGGCGAACCGCAGCAGCCCGCCCCGCAGCAGCAGGAGCAGCCCCAGCAGCAGGAGCAGGGCCAGCAGCAGGAGCAGGGCCAGCAGCAGGAGCAGGGCAAGCCCGCGCAGGCGAGTTCCGACGGCGTGGCCTGGACCGGCGAGCTGTGCGGGCTCGTCGGCGGTTTCTCCGCTTCGCAGCAGCAGGCCCCGCAGGTGGACAAGACGAACACCGAGACCTTCAAGGCGTCGTCCATCGCGCAGATGACCGCTGCGCACGACGCCGCGGACCAGACGGTCACCGGGCTCCAGCGGATCGGCCCGTCGCCGATCGCGGGCGCCGACCAGGTGGCCACCACGTTCGTGGACGGATTCACCCAGGTCCGCGACATCCTCTCCGCGGCGAAGGGCAAGGCCGAGCAGGTCGACACCTCCAACGAGCAGGCGTTCACCACGGGCATGACCGGGGTGCAGGAGGAGCTGAAGAAGGGCCAGCAGCTCGACTTCAGTGCGCAGTTCGCCGAGTTCTCCAAGAACCAGCAGCTCAACGACGCCGCGATGAAGGCGCCGCAGTGCCAGCAGTTGACGCAGTCGGCCGCTCAGCAGGAGCAGCTCCAGCAACAGCCCCAGCAGCAGCCCCCGGGCTGACCCGGCAGGTGACTCCGCCCGAACGAGGTCGATCGATCCCTCGTCCGGGCGGAGGCCCTGGTCAAGCTCGAACGGACGTTCTACGATCACGCATCGTGGACCAGCTGTCCTTCTTCTCCGCGGAGGCTCGCCACCCCCGGGTGGCCGACCTCGCGGGACTGCTGTGCGGCCCGGGCCAGGCCGTCGGGTTCGGTCGCGGCACCGCGGCCCGGCTGTCCGTGGTCGTCGCCGACGACTGGCGCGCCCGGTCGCTGGCGCGCGCCTGCGCCGACCGCGGGGTGGCCGCCGAGCTCGGTCGCTCCGAAGAAGGACACCCGCTGGTGCGCACCGCGTTCCGCGCCGACCTGACCGGCTTGGCCGGGCAGTGGCTGCGCGGCGCGGTGAAGTCGGTCCCCGCGGACTTCGCCCCCGACGGGGCGGCGCTGCGGCTGTGGGCGCTGACCGCGGGGAGGCCGGTGCCGGGCGGGTACCTGCTGGGCCTGGACCCGCACGCGCCGGAGACCTACGAGCCGTTGGCGGCGGCTCTGGCCAGGGCCGGGCTGCCCGCGCGCTGCACGGGTCCGCGAGCGGGCGGACCAGCGCTGCGCGTCACCGGACGGCGCCGGATCGAGCGGCTCGCGGAGCTGGTCGGTCCGACCCCCGATGGTGCGATCGAGCGAACGTGGCCGCTCGTCTCCTGACGATCACGCCACAGGTCGGGGCAGGTCACGCAACGGAACAGGACCGGCACCCGATACGTTCGTACGGAACGGAAGACGCGAGCGCAGGCGTGTTGTGTGCCACGCTGTGCGTCCCTGGGTGCGGCATCCGGGGTGGTATGCGGTGCACACTGGCGGATCGGACGCCTCCGCGAGAAGAGAGCAGGTAAGCGTGGCTGGGTCGACACGGGCGAAGCAGAGCGGCGGTAACGGCCGGGCTTCGGGGTCCTCCGGCGGGACGGACTCCGGACGTCGGCGGTTGGTCATCGTCGAGTCCCCGGCCAAGGCACGCAAGATCGCCTCTTACCTCGGCACCAACTTCGTGGTCGAGTCCTCCCGCGGCCACATCCGCGACCTGCCGCGCGGCGCCGCCGACGTGCCCGCCAAGTACAAGGGCCAGTCCTGGGCGCGCCTCGGCGTGGACGTGGAGAACGACTTCGAGCCGCTGTACCTGGTGACCGCGGACAAGAAGTCGACGGTCAGCGAGTTGAAGGACGCGCTGAAGGAAGTCGACGAGCTCTACCTCGCCACGGACGGCGACCGCGAGGGCGAGGCCATCGCCTGGCACCTGATGGAGACGCTGAAGCCGAAGGTGCCGGTGCGGCGCATGGTGTTCCACGAGATCACCGAATCCGCCATCCAGGCCGCCGCCGCGAACCCGCGCGACCTCGACCAGGACCTGGTGGACGCGCAGGAGACCCGCCGCATCCTGGACCGCTTGTACGGCTACGAGGTCAGCCCGGTGCTGTGGAAGAAGGTCATGCCGAAGCTCTCGGCGGGCCGCGTGCAGTCCGTGGCGACCCGGATCGTGGTCGAGCGGGAGCGGGAGCGCATCAAGTTCGTGCCCGCCTCGTACTGGGACATCTCGGCGACGATGGACGCCGGGGCGAGCGCCGAGCCGCCGCGCTTCGGCGCCCGGCTGGTGACCGTGGACGGGGCGAAGGTGGCCACCGGCCGCGACTTCGGCCCGGACGGCCGGTTGAAGAACGCCGACGTGAAGCCGCTGGACGAGCCTGCGGCGCGGCGCCTCGCGGCGGCGCTGACCGACGCCCGGCTCAGCGTCTCCAGCGTCGAGGAGAAGCCGTACACGCGGAAGCCGTACGCGCCGTTCATGACCTCCACGCTGCAGCAGGAGGCGAGCCGCAAGCTCCGCTTCTCGGCGGACCGCACGATGCGCACCGCGCAGCGGCTGTACGAGAACGGCTACATCACCTACATGCGAACCGACTCGACGACGCTGTCCGAGACGGCGATCACCGCGGCGCGCAACCAGGCCAGGGAGCTCTACGGGGACAGCCACCTGTCGCCGCAGCCGCGCCAGTACAACCGCAAGGTCAAGAACGCCCAGGAGGCGCACGAGGCGATCCGCCCGGCGGGCGAGAGCTTCCGCACCCCCGGCCAGGTCGCGAACGAGCTGGACGTGGACGGGTTCAAGCTCTACGAGCTGATCTGGCAGCGCACCATCGCCTCGCAGATGGCGGACGCGAAGGGCACCACGCTGTCGGTGCGCATCACCGGTACGGCGACCTCCGGCGAGGAGTGCACGTTCGCCGCGTCCGGCCGCACGATCACCTTCGCCGGGTTCCTCAAGGCGTACGTGGAATCGGTGGACTCGGAGGCCGGTGGCGTCGCCGACGACGCCGAATCGCGGCTGCCGCGGCTCAGCCAGGGCCAGGCGATCACCGCCGCCGAGCTGGAGCCGGACGGCCACAGCACGAACCCGCCGGCCCGCTACACCGAGGCGAGCCTGGTGAAGGCGCTGGAGGAGCTGGGCATCGGCCGTCCCTCCACCTACGCGTCGATCATCAGCACCGTGCAGGAGCGCGGCTACGTGTGGAAGAAGGGTTCCGCGCTGGTCCCGTCCTGGGTGGCGTTCGCCGTGGTCGGGCTGATGGAGCAGCACTTCGGCAGGCTGGTGGACTACGACTTCACCGCGGCGCTGGAGGACGAGCTGGACCGCATCGCCGAGGGCCGCCAGCAGCGCACCAAGTGGCTGTCCGGCTTCTACTTCGGCGGCGAGGTCGGGCCGGGTGACTCGATCGGCCGCGCGGGCGGGCTCAAGAAGCTCGTCGGCTCCAGCGTGGAGCAGATCGACGCGCGCGAGGTGAACTCCATCCCGATGTTCACCGACGACGAGGGCCGCACCGTCTACGTGCGGGTGGGTCGCTACGGCCCGTACCTGGAGCGGCCGCTGAACGCGGAGGAGTCGCAGCGGGCGAACCTGCCGGACGACCTGCCGCCGGACGAGCTCAGCTCGGAGGTCGCGGAGAAGCTGTTCGCGACGCCGATGGAGGGCCGCAGCCTCGGCACCGATCCGGCGACCGGGCACGAGGTGATGGCGAAGGAGGGCCGGTTCGGCCCGTACGTCACCGAGGTCCTCCCCGAAGGGGACAAGTCGAAGCCGCGCACCGGCAGCCTGCTCAAGTCGATGTCGTTGGACACCGTGACCATCGACGACGCGCTGAAGCTGCTGTCGCTGCCGCGGGTGGTGGGCACCGACCCGGAGTCCGGCGAGGAGATCACCGCGCAGAACGGCCGCTACGGCCCGTACCTCAAGCGCGGGACCGATTCGCGGTCGCTGGAGACCGAGGACCAGATCTTCACCGTCACCGTCGACGAGGCGCTGAAGATCTACGCCCAGCCGAAGCAGCGCGGCCGCCGGGCCGCGGCCCCGCCGCTGCGGGAGCTCGGCGACGAGCCGGACACCGGCAAGCCGCTGGTCATCAAGGACGGCCGGTTCGGTCCGTACGTCACCGACGGCGAGACGAACGCCTCGCTGCGCAAGGGCGACGAGGTCGAGTCGCTGACGATGGACCGGGCCGTCGAACTGATCGCGGAGCGGCGGGCGAAGGCCCCGGCGAAGAAGAAGACGACGAAGTCGACCGCGAAGACCAGCACGGCGAAGTCGACGAAGAGCACCGGCACGAAGACGACGGCGAAGAAGTCGACGACCAAGACGGCGTCGAAGTCGACCGCGACCAAGTCGGGGACGTCGAAGTCCACCACCGCGAAGTCCGGCGCGGCGAAGAGCAGCACCGCGAAGTCGGCGAAGAGCCCGGCGTCCCGGGCGAGCGGCTCCCGCTCGTCCTCGTCGAGCCGCAGCACCTCGTCCACCAGCGGCAGCTGACCGCGGCTCCGGGCGCCGGGTCGCTGATCCGGTGTCGGCGCGGCCTCGTACAGTGCGTGTCGACGCAGGCGGTGCGACGACCCCGGAGGTGACGTGGTGGCGCAGGTCCCCGACCCGGTAGCGGGCGAAGTCCCCCCGGCGACCGGGGTGTGGGCGGACATCGTCGGCCAGCCCGACGCGGTGCGCACGCTGTTCGCCGCCGCGCAGGCCGCCCACCTCCAGGTCCGCGGCGAGCCCGCGCCCGCGGGCGCCATGACGCACGCGTGGCTGTTCACCGGGCCACCCGGTTCGGGTCGTTCGGTGGCCGCCCGGGCGTTCGCCGCCGCGCTGCAGTGCCTGGAACCGGGCGAGGCGCCGGGCTGCGGCCGCTGCGCGGCGTGCCGGACGGTGGTGGCGGGGACCCACGCGGACGTGAAGGTCGTGGTGCCGGAGGGCTTGACGATCTCGGTGCGCGAGATGCGGGCCCTGGTGCAGGCCGCGGCGCGCCGCCCCACCACCGGCCAGTGGCGGGTGGTGCTGATCGAGGACTCCGACCGGCTCACCGAAGGCGCGGCGAACGCGCTGCTGAAAGCGGTGGAGGAACCGCCGGACCGCACGGTCTTCCTGCTGTGCGCGCCGTCGGACCACCCGGAGGACGTGCCGGTCACGATCCGCTCCCGGTGCCGCGCGATGCAGTTGCGCACCCCGCTGGCCGGGTCGATCGCCGAGGTGCTGCGGGAGCGCGACGACGTCGGCGACGAGATGGCCTGGTGGGCGGCTTCGGTGTGCGGCGGGCACATCGGGCGGGCTCGGCGGCTGGCCACCGATCCGGAGGCCCGGGAGCGGCGGGACCGGGTGCTGAGCATCCCGGTGGGGCTGCGCCGGTTCTCGGACGTGTTCACCGCGGCGAGCGGGCTGGTGAAGTCCTCCGAGTCGGAGGCGACCTCGGCGAACGAGGACCGCAACGAGGCGGAGAAGGACGAGCTGCGCACCGCGATGGGTGCGGGCGGCACCGGCAAGGGCACGGCTTCGGCGACCCGCGGCGCGAACGCGGCGCTGAAGGAGCTGGAGAAGAAGCAGAAGTCGCGCGCGACGCGCTCGCAGCGCGACGCCCTGGACCTGGCGCTGGTGGACCTCGCCGGGTTCTACCGCGACGTGCTGGTCTCCCGGTCCGGGTCACCGGCGTCGTTGAACCACCCGGATTACGCCTCGGACGTGGCGAAGGCCGCGTCGCAGTGGACGTCGGAGTCGACGCTGCGGCGGCTGGAGGCGGTGCTGGAGTGCCGCACCGCGCTCACCCAGAACGTGAAGCCGATCATCGCGGTGGAGGCGATGGTCGCGACCCTGCACCACGGCTGACCGGCGCAGGGAAAGGCCCCCGCGCTCTCCTCCCAGAGCGCGGGGGCCGTGGCTTGCGTGATCAGCCGCGCTGATCGAGGTTGGCGAGCCCCGCCAACGGGGTGCCGCTGAGGCCGTCGGCGAGCGGCTTGCCGACCGCACCGCCCGCGTTGCTCAGGTCGAGCAGGCCGCCCTTGGGCGTGCCGCCCACGGTGGGCTTGGTGGTGGGGGCCGTGGCGGTGGTGTCGCCACCGTCCTCGCCGTTGGAGCCGTTCTGACCGCTGGTGCCGGGCTTGCCGGGCTGCCCGCTCTGGGAGTCGGTGGTGGTGTTCACCTGGTCCGCGGGCAGCGCGTTGATGAGGCCGATCATCGAGGTGCCGAAGTCGTCGATGGTGTCGACGATGCCGCGCACGTTCTCGTCCTTCGCGAGGCCGTCCACCGGCGTCGCGCCGGAACGGGCGCTCTGCTGGGCGGGGATGACGCCGCCGATCGGGAGGTGGGCGCCCTGGGTGGCGACCGGGTGGGTGTGGGCTTGGGTGAAGTCCTGCAGCGCGTCACCGATGACGTTGCCGCCACCGGTGCGGCCGGTGGCGGTGCCCGCCTGCTCGGCGAGGGCCTGCGGCGCGCGCACCACGTCGCCGACGGTCTGCTGCACGCCGTGCACGGTTCCGGCGGCGTGGAAGGCGGTCTGGGCGACCCCGTTGTCCACCGGCAGCTCGGCCGGGAACTGCGAGTCGGCGTGCGCGGTGCCGGCGAAACCGACGGCGCCGGCGCCCGCCAGCACGGCGGCGGCCGTGGTGAGGCTGCGTTTCATCGCCTTGCTCCTCTCTGCACAGGCCCTCACCTGTGCGCCAGAGGTCGCAGCGTACGGAGCCGGGACCGGCCACTAATCAGCGATCACAGCCGTCGCGGTGCGTCGACGGGGAGTGCGCTGAGCGGCCGGTTTCCGACCCGTTCGTGTGAGGCGGAAGATCTTGGAACTACTGTCCGGCGACGGAGGTCACGTCGATGGACTGGTTGAGGTGCTGCTGGCGCTTCGCCTGCTCCTCGCGCAGCGACTCGACGGTGTCGGCGAATTCGGCGTACGCGTCGCCTTCGTCGTCGAACCTGCTGTAGCGGCCCGCGCGTAATTCGACCGAGTGGTACTCGCGTTCGAGCACGTCGGCGGTCTGCTGCAGGCTCGCCGCGCGCTCCCGGTACTTCGCGTAGCCGCCGAACGCCGCCGCGACCGCCACCAGCAGGCTGATCGCCACCGCGGCCCAGCGCGCGCCGACGACCGCGGCGGAGGCCGCGGTGACGGTGGCGCTGATGATCGAGCCGGCGATCACCACGGTGTGCAGCACGTGGTCCTTCCAGCGGTGCCTGCCCGCTTCGGCGCGGTAGCGCTCGATCACGTCCGGCAGGTCGGCCCGGTAGCGCTTGCGCATGCCGAGCAGGTCGCCCGCGTTCCACTCGTCGAGTTGGTGCTCGCGGTGCGCGCGTTCCAGCTCGCGCAGTTCGGAGGCGACCGAGCGCACCGCGAAGTGGTGCCGGTAGGCGATGCGCCCCGACGCGGCGACCGAGCCGACCGGGATCGCCACGGCCAGCACCGAGACCGCCACCGGTGGTGCGAGCAGCACGATCCCGGAGATCGAGAGTCCGGCGAGGGCCACGTTCCCCGGACAGGTCCAGATCAGCAGGAGTCGTTGCAGGATGCGCGCTCGGTAGAGCTGTTCGGACAGCTCGCTGATGCGGCGCTCCCAGTCCTGCGGCTGGGTTTCCCCGGCGATGACCCCGCCCCCAATGATGCCCGTGCCCGCGTCCCAACGCTCCATCACATCGATCCTTCCGGCGTCACTGTGATCGAAGTAGTTCCCCAAGTACGACGACAATCGACCGGTCGGGTGATAGCTGATTGGGCTGATCGGCCTACACCCTGTTGCGCCATGTGATCACTGCAGGTCGGCCGGGAGGAATCTTCGCCGAAACCTGCCAGTGATAACAGCCGATGGCGCAAGTACTCAGTCGCCGCGACTACTCGCCCCGGATCGGGGCTCTCCACTGTGGCAGCGCACCCGTCCGGCCCAACCACGTGGGCCACGGTCGGCGCATCGCACCTGCCTGCTATGGGGCGCGGGGGCGCGTGCCGGGGAGTTCCCCGGTGTCGCGGCGGCCGGTGTCGCGGGTGGTCCGAGGCGGCGCGGCGGAGCGGTGCGCGTGGTGCTCGGACCCGTTCGGATCCTGGTCTCGTCCGGTCTCGGCACGTATTTCGGGGTGCGGTTCGCGCATGGCTTTTCCGGGAGTTCCGAACGGGAGGTGGTGCCCGTCCGCGCGTCCCTCGCGCGGGCGGGACCGATTCTGCCGGATTCGCCGTTCCGGCAGTTCAGTTCGGTGCGGCGGAATGCCGAGGGGGGCGGGACGATCTCCGCGGGCTTTCGTCGAATGCGCAATTCGGCGGCCGGTGGCGGGAATGGGTGGTCCCGCGCATTCCGGGAATGGTCTGCTGCCGGAGGCCCGGGAAAGCCGGTCGCGGTCACGGCGGGCGCGGTCGCGAGCCGACGGGGGAGGACGAAGAAAAGACCGCAGGTCCACCGGGGTGGTCCTGCGGTCTTCTCGGCGAGCCGCCTGAGGGAATCGAACCCTCGACCTACGCATTACGAGTGCGTCGCTCTGGCCGACTGAGCTAAGGCGGCGTTGCGGAGCAAGTGTAGCGGGTGGCCGCGACGGCCCGGCGAAGGGGTTGGCGGCCCGGTCGTGTGTCACCGGTTGCGCTGAAATCGGGCGTCACTCGGACGGGAGCCCGTCGTTGAGAGGTTCGGTGACGCTCGTCACCACTTCTTCTAGGGAAGGCAGGCCGGATGCGATCAGCTCGACCGCTGCGTCGTTTCGCCGCCGCCACGACGGTGTCGCTGGCCGTCGCCGGGCTGAGCCTGCCCGCAGCGTTCGCGCAGACCACACCGGTGCCGACGCCGGTGGACCCGGACCAGCCCCCGGCTTCCGAGGGGCCGGCCCAGCCAGGCCCGATCACGGCCGAGGTGGGCACCGGGATCGGCGTGCTGCGGGTGCTGCCCGGCGCGGTGCCGGGAGAGACGATCTTCGACGATCCCGCGTACGAGAACGCGCTGCGCAAGCAGGCGCTGCTCGAACTCGGGCTCGGGCTGGCGAAGTCGACGGCGAACTCCGAGGCGTACCTGGCCACCGAGCGCTCGACCGCCGAGGCCTCGCCGTTCGGCGCCGCGATCGGCGGGTACGCGCCGCAGGTACCGGGCGCGTCGGTCGCGCAGACCGCGGTGCCGGACCACGCCGAGCCGACGACCACCGGCGTGCAGCCGCCGCCGTCCCCGGCGGACGCGCTGGTGAAGCTGGGGCTGCTGGAGGGCAGCGCGCACGCCAGGTGGGACGAGCGGCTCGGGCCGTGCGTCTCGCCGATCTCGGAGGCGAGCAGTTCGCTGGCGAGCCTGTCGGCGGTGAACGTGCTGCCCGCGCTGCCGGACACCCCGCAGCAGGACGGCGACCAGCACGCGGCGCTCGCGGGCGCCCCGGGGTCGCCCGCCCGGCTCGGCGGTCTGCTCTCCGGTGGGGAACCGACCGAATCGGGCGCGGGCTCGCTGGTGCACGTGCCGGACGCGGTGCGCGCGCACTCCAAGATCGAACTGGTCGACGTGCCGGGCTTGGCGGGCAAGGCGGTGCGGTCCACCTCCACGATGCGGCTGGCGAGCGTGCGGCTGCTGTCCGGCACTCCGCAGGAGCTGCGGGTCGACGTGGTGAGCGAGCCGACGCTGACCGTCACCGCCACCGGTGATCCGGCCACGTCCACCGTGGACTACGAGGCCCCGGTGCTGCGGGTGACCCAGGGCGGGCGGGAACTCGCGGAGCTCGACGCGGCGAACCCGCAGGCGGACCTGCCGATCGGGCTGCCGGGCGTGCCGGGCGAACTGCCGGTCGTCGGTCCGGCGGTGAACGACCGCGTGCTCGACCTCGGGGTGCTGCGGCTGAGCATCGGCGAGCTCACCCAGGAGGCGAACGGCACCGAGCTGCGCGCCGGTGCGCGGATGTTCGACCTGAAGCTGCTGCCGGGCACGGCGCTCGGCATGCCGGACGCGGCGCTGGCGGAGGTCTCCTTCGGCGAGCAGACGGCCCGCGCCGGGGCACCGGCGGGCGGCGTGCACTGCGACGTGCCGTCGGCCCCCGCTCCCGAGCAGCCCGCGCCACCGGCGCAGGGCGCCGCCGCTCCGCCGCTGGCCAAGACCAGCGGTGCGTACTACACGATCCCGCTGTTCTGGACCGGGACGGGCCTGCTGCTGCTCGGTTCGGTGCTGGTGGCCGCGGTGCCGCGCCGCCAGGGGTGACCGCCGTCGTCCCCCGGCCCCGAACCGGGGGACGGCGACGGTGAGCCGCGGCTGCTCCTGCTGAGCTCGTGCGGCTCGGCCACGTCCGGTGCGGGTGGCCTGCTCGGTGGAGCGGATCCGGGGCGCGGGCGGCGAGCAGCGCCCGCTTCGCCGGTCCGCGACGGGGCCGGTCCGCGACGGGGCCGGTCCGCGACGGGGCCGGTCCGCGACGGGGCCGGTCCGCGACGGGGCCGGTCCGCGGGGGCGGCACCGCTCGGCCGGTCGTCCGGCGGCGTGGACCGCCCCCGGACGCGACGAAGGCCCTCCCCATCGGGAAGGGCCTTCGGGTTGCTCAGGGCGTCAGTGGTCGCCCTGCTCCTTGGCCCGCTCGTAGGACCGCTTGATCTCGGCTTCGGCCTCGGTGCGGCCGACCCAGGTGGCGCCTTCGACGCTCTTGCCGGGTTCGAGGTCCTTGTACACCTCGAAGAAGTGCTGGATCTCCAACCGGTAGAACTCCGCCAGGTGGTGGATGTCGCGCAGGTGCTCCTGGCGCGGGTCGTCGGAGGGGACGCAGATGACCTTGTCGTCGCCGCCCTTCTCGTCGCGCATCCGGAACATGCCGATCGCGCGCGCGGTGATCAAGCACCCCGGGAAGGTGGGCTCCTGCACCAGCACCAGCGCGTCCAGCGGGTCGCCGTCCTCACCGAGGGTGTCCTCGACGAAGCCGTAGTCGGCCGGGTACTGGGTGGCGGTGAACAACGTCCGGTCCAGCCGGATCCGGCCGGATTTGTGGTCCACCTCGTACTTGTTCCGGTTCCCCTTGGGGATCTCGATGGTGACGTCGAAGTCCACGCGGTTCCTCACTCGTTCTAGCCAGCTTGCTCGTCGAGACCGTGCCCGACCGTCCGGCCGCCGTTGCCAGGCCGGTCCCGCATCCCGGTCCCGTACATCGCCAGTGTCCTGACCTGCGATGATTTCGTCAGTCACCGCACGGCGTCACCCGAGGCCGAGCCGCAGGCTCACACGTCGGAGTGGCCGCCCGTGATGCGGCACGACCACGTCTAGTGTGGACCACGGCCGCGCGCCGAGCCCCACCGCAGTGCGGCAGCTCGCATCTGGCAGTCTTGCGCACCGTCGAGGAGGAAGCCCGTGCCCGAACCCCACCGCCTCAGGGGTGAGGTGTCCGAGCCCGATGCCACCGAGCAGTCCTCGAACGCTTCAGCAGCAAGTTCGCCGGGCGACGAGCGGGGCGGCCACGCCGAGCGGCCCGAGCGGCAGCGGCTCGCGGAGGGCGAGGCGGCGGGGTTCCCGGTCGAGGACCAGGAGGACGCCCCTCCCGCGCGCGGGAACGAATCGGAGCCTTCCGGCGATGGACAGCCGGTGAAGGACGATCGAACCGACTCCACCAGCGATGACGGCGCGGGAACCGCGGAATCCGGTGGGAACGCGGAGTCCGGTGGCACCGCGCGGGCCGGTACCGGTTCCGCCGCCGCGGAGGAGGAGCGGTCCGCGGCCGAGCCCGGATCGGACGGCGATGCGGCGGGGAGCGCTGCCGCCGGGGCGATGAACGGGGATGCGGCTGCGGATTCGGCCGACACCTCCGCCGAAGCGGGCTCGACCGGGGCTGAGTCTGCCGACGCCGACGCCGACGCCGACGCCGATTCCGCTGACGCCGATTCCGCCGACTTCGGTGGTGACTCCTCCGACGGCGATGCGGCAGCCGGTGGGACCGACGCTCGGCGCACGCAGCGGGACGGGGCCGGAGCGAGCGGTTCCGGGCGGGGTGCCGCCGACTCGAAGCCGGGCGCGCTGGACCGGACCGTGACCGGGCGGCTGTCCGAGGGCGACGGATCGGGTCATGTCGGAACGGGTGGCCCGAGTTCGGCGGACGCCCGCTCGGCGGGCGCCGGTTCGGATGGCGCCGAATCGGATGGCTCTCGCTCGGCGGGCGCGGGATCGGATGACGCTGGAACGGACGGCGCTCGTTCGGCGGACGCCGGGTTGGACGGTGCGCGCTCGGCGGATCCCGGATCGGACGGCGCCGGATCGGACGATGCGGGAGCGGGCCGGGCGACCGGCGGCGCGGGTGGATCGGCTGCCGCGGACGCGGGCCCCGCGGCCGACGAGCAGGACTTCCCGACGCAGGACCCCGAGGAACAGGGGGAAGGCTCAGCGGAGCGGAACGAGGCCCCGGCCGGCGGCGACGGCTCGACCGTGACCGGCTCCGCGTCGGCGGACGGGACCGGCTCTGCCTCGGGGGACGGGTCCGGTGGCGCGCCGGGCACGGACCCCGGATCGACCGTCCGCGGCTCCCTGCGCGGCGACGTCCCGGCGGAACCGAACTCGATCAGCTCCCGGCCGGTCGGCTTCGTCGGCTCGGTGGAGCCCGAGGCCGGGCGGGAAGCCGCCGCGCACGACTTCTCCGGCTGGCAGACGACCGGGTCCCAGGTGACCGGGCGGGTCTCCGGTGTGCTGGACACCGCGTTCCGCGGTGCGGTCCCGGGCGCGGCGTCCGCGCCCGGTTCGGCTGACGACCGTTCGGACGCGGAAGCGACGGGACCGGGAACTTCGGGCGCGTCGTCCGAAGAGCGGTCCGCGGACGCGGCGGACGAGCCTTCGGGTGACCAGCTCGCGGGTGACCGGCCTTCGGCTGACGACCTTTCGGCCGACCGGCCTTCGGCTGACCACCCTTCGGACGGCTCGGTTGCGGATGACCGTCCCTCGGGAGCTCGGGGTCCGTCGGATCCGGGTTCCGCGGACGCGGACCCGACGGCGGAGTCGGTGACGGCGGAGTCGGCGGAGCGGTCGGCCCCGCAGGAGCGCGCCGCCGGGCACGGCTCGACGACCTCGGCGCAGCGCAGGACCGCCGCGGACACCGCCGACGAGACGGCGAGCGCCGAGGACGGGAGCACCGGAGACGGGAGCACCGGAGACGAGCGGACCGGCGCGGCGGCGGAGCAGGCGGACTCCGCCGCGGAATCCGGTGCGGAGAGCACTGGCGGTGCGACCCGGCCGAGCAGCGGGAGCTCGGCGGGCACCGCCGCCGCGGACGGTCCCGCCGACTCGGCGACCGGCGCCACGGCCGCTGCTGATCCGGCCGGCTCCCCGGCCACCGCGGACGGCCGCACCGGTGAGGATGCTGCCGGGGACGCGGACGGGGTGGACGAGGACGCACCGGGCCGGACCGATCGTTCCGCCTCGGAGGACGGCTCGGACCGACCCGCGGAGCAGGCATCCGAGGACTCGGTCCCGGACCACCGGACCACCGACGACCAGGCCACCGATCACTGGACTCAGGACGGCTGGACCCAGGACCGCTGGACCCAGGACCGCTGGACCCAGGACCGCTGGACTCAGGACGGCTGGGCTGCGGACGCCGGGACCACGGGCGACCGGACCACCGACGAGCCGACCACCGACGAGCGGACCACCGGCGAGCGGACGACCGAGCGCGCCGCGCCGGACTTCGAGGTGTCCGACCCGGAGCAGGCCGCCGCCGTCAGCCGGGCGGAGCCGGCGGAGGACACCGAGACCACCGGGCCGCAGCAGCCGGCGACCGCGGCCGAGCCCCGGCCCTCCGAGGCCGAGGCCGAGGGCGCCGGCGCGGCGGTGGACGTGCCGCTGGACACCGCGGTGGCCGCGCAGGCCGAGCTCACCGAGGACGTCGAAGCCACCGGCCCGCAGCGGGCGGTGCCCGCGGAGGCGCCCAGCTCCGAGCAGGACTCCGGCCGGACGGGCACGACCGAGCGCTCCGCGCCCGCGACGGAACGCTTGGACCGCAGCGCCCTCGCCGACCGCTCGACGACCGCGGACCGCTCGACGACCGCGGACGCCGACCGCTCGACCACCGCCGACCGCCCGGACACCACCGCCGCCCCGGCCGCTCCGGGCCACCCGGCATCCTCCGGCGGCCAGGCCACCGAACCGGCAGAGCGGACCGACGCCGACCGCGACGCGACGGCCGACCAGGACGCGGACGCCACCCGCGGTACCGCCCCGAGCACGGACCGGGATCCGACCGCCGACACCGGCCGGCTCCCCGTCGTCGAGGACGGGACCGCCCGCGTCGACCGCCGCCGGGCGGCCGAGGAGCGGACCCGCGACGAGGGGCCGACCGCCGAGCAGGCCCGGGTCGAGGCGGAGCCCGAGGAGGCCGCGGACGACCGGGACGAGCCCGTGGACTCGGCGTTCTCCGCCGATGCGGGCGCCGCCCCGCCGTCGTCCACCGATCCCCGGCCGCACGTCGAGCAGCCGCCCGCGGTGGACTCCGCGTTCACCGCGGATGCCGGGACGCCGATCGGGCCGCCGCCCGCCGAGCAGACCCAGCAGTTCCGGCGGATCGACGACACCCAGCAGTTCAGCGTGGCCGACCTGGAGCAGGAGGCCCGGCGCCGCGAGCAGCACGCCCCGAAGCAGCCCGACCAGCAGCAGGCCGCGAAGCAGCCCGGCGAGCAGCACGCCCCGAAGCAGCCCGACCAGCAGCAGGCCGCGAAGCAGCCCGGCGAGCAGCAGGCCGCGAAGCAGCCCGACCAGCAGCAGCGCCCCCAGCAGGGTCGGCAGCCCCAGGACCCGCAGCAGCAGGGCCGCACCGAACCCCCGCAGGACCGCCCCGCCGACCGGCCGCGCCCGCAGGCGTTCGACCAGGGTCCGCCGACCACCCGGATCCCGATCGTCCCGCCCGCGCCGCAGCAGCCGTCGCGCCCGGTGCCCGGCCCTTCGGACGCGGAGCGCACCCAGCAGTTCCGCCGCCCCGACTTCTCCGGCCCGCCGCCCGGCAGGCAGCAGGGGCAGCAGCCTCCGCCGCCGCGCACCATCCCGGTCGCGCCGCACCGCCCGCCGCAACAGCAGCAGCCCCCGCAGCCGCAACGGCCCGCGCAGCCGCAGGACTTCGCCGTTGCCGCGCAGCCGCCGCGGCCCCAGGAGCAGGCCCAGCCCGCGGAACCGCACGAGGACGAGCGGTACGACGGCTACGAGGAGCACGAGGACGCTCCCGCCGAAGCGGCCCCCGCGCCGCGGCGCGGGCGCGCCACGGTGCTGCTGGCGGTGTTGACCGTGGTCGTGCTGGGCGCGGGTCTCGCGGTCGGCGTCCCGGCGTTGATCAACGGGATCAGCGCCGCCCAGCTGGCCGATCCGCCCGCGCCGGTGCGGCTGTCCCCGTCGATCCGCCCGGTCGGGATGGACGCGCCGGAGCCGAGCGGTTCCGGCATCGAGGCGGCGGTCAGCGGCCCGCTGGCGAACCCGGTGCTGGCGCCGGTCACCGGTGCGGTCGTCGACGTGCGGTCCGGGAAGACGCTGTGGGAGCGGCAGCAGGACACGCCGATGATGCCCGCCTCCACCGGCAAGTTGCTCACGACCAGCGCCGCGATGCTGGAGCTCGACCACGACGCCCGGTTCACCACCGAGGTGGTGCGCGGTTCCCAGCCGGGCAGCGTGGTGCTCGTCGGCGGCGGCGACCCGACGTTGTCGACGATGCCCGCGGGCCAGGAGTCGGTGTACCCGGGCGCGGGCCGCTTCGACGACCTCGCCGAGCAGGTGCGGGCGGCGACCGGCGGCCAGGTCACCTCGATCCAGGTGGACACCAGCCGCTACCGGGGGCCGACGATGGCCCCCGGCTGGCTGCCCGGCGACGTCGGCGACGGGATCATGGCACCGATGGAGTCCGTGATGGCCGACGGCGGGCGCACCGGCGACCCGACCGAGGAGTACGACTCGCGGACCCAGAACCCCGCCGAGCTGGCCGGTCGGGAACTCGCGCAGCGGTTGGGCGTGCCCGCCTCCGCGGTGTCCGAGGGGACCGCGCCGCGCGGCGCCCAGCGGCTCGGTGCGGTGCGGTCGGCGACGATGCGCAAGCTCGTCGAGAGCACGCTGATCCACTCGGACAACGTGCTGGCCGAGGCGCTGGGCCGCGAAGTCGCGATCAAGACCGGGAAGGAACCGTCCTTCGCCGGTGCGGTGCAGGCGGTGCGCGAGGTGCTGCAGCGCAACGGCGTCGACCTCACGGGCGTGCAGATGTCCGACGGCAGCGGCCTGTCCACGGAGGACCGCATCCCGGCGAAGGTGCTGGCCGGGTTGATGGCCACCGCCGCCGAACCGGAGCGCGACGGCGGCCTGCCCGCCAAGAGCGCGAAGCTGCGCGCGCTGCTCACCGGCCTGCCCGTCGCGGGCGGCTCCGGCAGCCTCGCCGACCGCTACGGCGACGGCGCGGGCCGCGGCTGGGTCCGCGCGAAGACCGGCACCCTCGACGGGGCGAACAGCCTGTCCGGGACGATCCTCACCGAGGACGGCCGGCTGCTGGTGTTCGCGCTGATGTCCAACAGCACCAGCCCGCCGACGCAGGTCCGGCCCGCGCTCGACGAGGTCGTCGCGGCCGTACAGCAGTGCGGTTGCCGCTGATCGCGGGCTCGAACCGGGCTCGGCCAGCGGTGTCGCCGCTCGTCGCGACCGGAGTACGGTCGATTCCGTGACTCCGCGATCCGCGACGCTGCCGCCCCGACCGCACGGCCGGGACGGCGCGCAGCGCTCGCTCGACTGGGACCTGGCGGCCGCGACCGCGGGCCGGTTGATGCGCAGCGGACCCGACGTCCCCCGCGAGGACGCGGTGCACGCGGTCCGCTCGCTGCGCCGGGCCGGGGTGGCCGCCGAAACGCACGTGCGGGAGCTGACCGGGCTCGGCCTGGACCTGCCGGTGCTCGAAGGCGACGTGGTGGACCGGCGGGAGTGGGTGCGGGCCGCCGCGCAGGGCCTCTCCGAGCTGACGGGCATCGCGCTGCGCTCCCGCGGCACCGGTTCCGGCGACGATCCGCTCGGCGGGCTGGGTGCCCGGGGCGCGGGCGTGCAGGCCGGGCTGGTGCTGTCGTACCTGGGCACGAAGGTCCTCGGGCAGTACGACCCGTTCCTGCCCAGCGAGCGCGGCACCCGGCCCGGGCGGCTGTTGCTGGTGGCGCCGAACATCGTGGCCGCGCAGCGGGCGCTGGACGTGCCCGCCGACGACTTCACGATGTGGGTGTGCCTGCACGAGTCGACGCACCGGCTGCAGTTCAACGCGGTGCCGTGGCTGCGGGACCACTTCGCGGACAGCCTCGGCATGCTGCTCTCGGACCTGGATTCCTCCCCCGGCGAGCTGCTGGGCAGGCTGCCCGCGATCGTGCGCGGGGTGCGCGCCGGGCCGGACGCGCGGTCCAGCCCCGGCGTGCTCGGTGTGGTCGAGCTGCTGCAGGGGCCGCGGCAGCGCGCCGCGCTGGACCGGATCCTGGCGCTGTCCACCCTGCTGGAGGGGCACGCGGACCACGTGATGGACGCGGTCGGGCCGAGCGTGGTGCCCAGCGTGGCCACCATCCGCCGCCGGTTCACCGAGCGCCGCCAGGGCGGCGGGGTGCTGGACCGGCTGCTGCGCAGCCTGCTCGGCGTGGACGCCAAGATGCGCCAGTACGCGCAGGGCGCGGCGTTCACCCGGTACGTCGTGGACCGGGTGGGGATGGACGGCTTCAACGCGGTGTGGACCTCCCCGGAGCACCTGCCGACCCGGGCGGAGACCACCGATCCCGCGTCCTGGCTCCGCCGCGTCCACGGCTGACCGCCGCACCTGAGCTGCCCCGGTTGACCGCCGGGCTTTCGGATGGCCCGGCTGAGCGCCGAACCTGGGGCCCGATACCGGGACCACCGTTCGCGGGCGGGCCGTTGACCTGGGTCGTGGCGCGCCGCGGGGGCCGCCGAGAATGGGCCGGTGACTCCTGGCCGATCCGAGCGCGCCGCGGGGCCCGCGCTGCTGGCCGTGCGGACCGCGGTCCGCGACCTCCTCGCCGCCCACCCCGCGCTGCGGGACGCACCGCTGGTGGTGGCGTGCTCCGGCGGTGCCGACTCGCTGGCGCTCGCCGCCGCGACCGCCCACCTCGCGCGCGGCCGCGGCCTGCGGGTGCGCGCGCGGGTCGTCGACCACGGCCTGCAGCGGGGTTCCGCCGAGGTGGCCGAGCGGGCCGCCGCGCAGCTCGACGAACTCGGCTACACCGACGTGCGGGTGCTGCCGGTGCAGGTCACCGGCCGCGGTGGGCCGGAAGCCGCCGCCCGCCGCGCCCGGTACGCGGCGCTGGACGCGGACCGCCCGGAGGGGAGCGCGGTGCTGCTCGGGCACACCCGCGACGACCAGGCCGAAACGGTGCTGCTGGGCCTCGGCCGCGGCTCCGGCGCCCGCTCCATCGCCGGGATGCGCCCGTGGTCGCCGCCGTGGGCGCGGCCGCTGCTGGACGTGCCGCGGGAGACGACCGAGCGGGCGTGCGCCGAAGCCGGGCTGACGCCGTGGCAGGACCCGCACAACGGCGAGAGCCGGTTCACGCGTGTGCGGTTGCGCACAGCGGTCCTGCCGCTGCTGGAGGACGTCCTCAACGGCGGTGTCGCCGGTGCGCTCGCCCGCACCGCGCGCCAGCTGCGGGAGGACTCCGATGCCCTCGACGAGGTCGCCGCGGCGGTCCGTGCGCAGGTCGAACGGGGTGTGGACCTGGACGCGCGAGCCCTCGCCGAGCACCCGCCCGCGCTCCGGCGCCGGGTGCTGCGCGGCTGGTTGCTGGAACGCGGGGTCGCCGAGGTCTCGGACGCGCACCTGCGCACGGCGGACGCGCTCGCCGGCGCGTGGCGCGGTCAGGGCCCGCACGCGCTGCCGGGCGGCTTTGTGCTCCGCCGGACGCATGGCACGCTTCAGGTGGAACGTGGTGGACGGGGAACCGCCGGTCGGGTGATCGGCGGGTGAACGTCCGTCCAACAGCGAGAGGGGAAGCCGGTCCGGTGTACGACGGCGACATCGCTTCAGTGCTCATCACCGAGCAGCAGATCCGCGACAAGACGGCCGAACTGGCCGAGCAGGTCGCCGAGGACTACCAGGACGCCCAAGGGGGCGACCTGCTGCTGGTGGGCGTGCTCAAGGGCGCGGTCATGTTCATGACCGACCTGGCCAGGGCGCTGCCGCGGCCCGCGCAGCTGGAGTTCATGGCGGTGAGCTCCTACGGCTCGTCCACCTCGTCCTCCGGCGTGGTGCGGATCTTGAAGGACCTGGACCGGGACATCGCGGGCAGGCACGTGCTGATCGTCGAGGACATCATCGACTCCGGTCTCACGCTGTCCTGGCTGCTGAAGAACCTGACCGCGCGCAACCCCGCCTCGCTGGAGGTGTGCACGCTGCTGCGCAAGCCGGACGCGGTCCAGGTGGACGTGCCGGTCCGCTACGTCGGGTTCGACATCCCGAACGAGTTCGTCGTCGGCTACGGGTTGGACTACGCGGAGCGGTACCGGGACCTGCCGCACATCGGCACTCTGGACCCGAAGGTCTACACCTCCGGGCGGTAGGCCCTCTTGCCGCTGGCCGGACCGGGTGCGAGAAAGGTCCGGTTCCGATCCGGGGTAGGGTTGCCGACCTGCACAACGCTCGGCGTGGTGGCGCGCTCGCCGCGGCCGGTACGCTGGTCCGAGGGGGTTGACGGCGGCGACGGTTCGTGCGCCGTTCACCGGTGCCGTTGCCCGAAGTGAAGTCAGGGAGGGTCGAGGCCGACCGCCGGCCGCAAGTGAATGGACCTCAAGCGCCTGCTCCGTAACCCGCTGCTCTGGATCCTGGCGGTGTTAGCGCTGATCATGAGCCTCAGCGTGCTCTTCGACGAGACGAAGGCCTATCAGCAGGTCTCGACCTCCGACGCTCTCCGGCAGATTTCCGAGGGCAAGGTGGCCGAGGCGACCATCCAGGACAAGGAACAGCGGGTGCTGCTGACCCTCAAGCAGGGCCAGAGCTTCGCCAACAGCGACCAGCTGATGGCGCAGTACCCCGCCGGTGCCACCGATGCGGTGGTCGACGACATCCGGCAGTCGAACGTCGACAAGTGGAACACCGAGGTCACCCAGGACTCGTTCTGGACGCAGATGCTGATCTACCTGCTCCCGATCGGCCTGCTGGTGCTGCTGCTCATGTGGATGATGAACAACGTCCAGGGCGGCGGGAACCGGGTGATGAACTTCGGCAAGTCCAAGGCCAAGCAGCTCACCAAGGACATGCCGAAGACGCTGTTCAACGACGTCGCCGGTGCGGACGAGGCCGTCGAGGAGCTGCACGAGATCAAGGACTTCCTGCAGAACCCCGGCCGCTACCAGGCGCTGGGCGCGAAGATCCCGAAGGGCGTGCTGCTGTACGGCCCGCCCGGCACCGGCAAGACGCTGCTGGCGCGGGCGGTCGCCGGTGAGGCCGGGGTGCCGTTCTACTCGATCTCCGGTTCGGACTTCGTGGAGATGTTCGTCGGCGTCGGCGCCTCCCGTGTCCGCGACCTGTTCGAGCAGGCCAAGCAGAACGCGCCGTGCATCATCTTCGTCGACGAGATCGACGCGGTCGGCCGCCAGCGCGGCGCGGGTCTCGGCGGTGGGCACGACGAGCGCGAGCAGACGCTGAACCAGCTGCTGGTGGAGATGGACGGGTTCGACTCGCGCGGCGGGATCATCCTGATCGCGGCGACGAACCGGCCGGACATCCTGGACCCGGCGCTGCTGCGCCCGGGCCGCTTCGACCGGCAGATCCCCGTCTCGGCGCCGGACCTGCGCGGCCGCAAGGCCATCCTGGGCGTGCACTCGAAGGGCAAGCCGCTGGCGCAGGACGCCGACATGGAGGGCCTGGCCAAGCGCACCGTCGGGTTCTCGGGTGCGGACCTGGAGAACGTGGTCAACGAGGCCGCGCTGCTCACGGCCCGGGAGAACGGCCAGCTGATCACCGGTGCGGCTCTGGAGGAGTCGGTCGACCGGGTGATCGGCGGCCCGCGCCGCAAGAGCAAGATCATCTCGGAGCGGGACAAGAAGATCACGGCGTACCACGAGGGCGGGCACGCGCTGGCCGCCTGGGCGATGCCGGACGTGGACCCGGTCTACAAGCTCACGATCCTGCCGCGCGGCCGCACCGGTGGGCACGCGCTCGTCGTCCCCGAGGACGACAAGGACATGATGACCCGCTCGGAGATGATCGGGCGCCTGGTGTTCGCGCTCGGCGGCCGGTCGGCGGAGGAGCTCGTGTTCCACGAGCCCACCACCGGTGCCTCCAGCGACATCGAGCAGGCGACCAAGATCGCCCGCGCGATGGTCACCGAGTACGGCATGACCGCGCGCCTCGGCGCCGTCAAGTACGGCAAGGAGGAGGGCGACCCGTTCCTGGGCCGCTCCGCCGGGCAGCAGCCGAACTACTCGCTGGAGGTCGCGCACGAGATCGACGAGGAGGTGCGCAAGCTCATCGAAGCCGCGCACACCGAGGCGTGGGAGGTGCTCAACACCTACCGCGACGTCCTCGACGAGCTCGTGCTGGAGGTCCTGGAGAAGGAGACGCTGGTCCGCAAGGACCTGGAGCGGATCTTCGCCAAGGTCGAGAAGCGGCCCCGGATCACGGCGTTCAACGACTTCGGCGGGCGCACCCCGTCGGAGAAGCCGCCGATCAAGACCCCCGGCGAGCTGGCGATCGAACGCGGTGAGCCGTGGCCCCCGCCGGTCGAGACGCCGCGGTTCAGCGACCCGGTGCCCGGGCTGAACGGTGCGGTCCCCGCCGGTGCCGTTCCGGCCGGTCAGCACAACCAGGACCAGCCGCACGGCCAGGGGACGGTGCAGTTCCCGCACCCGCAGGGCCAGCAGCAGCCTCCGCAGGGCCAGCAACCGCAGGGCCAGCAGCCGTACGGCCAGCAGCCCCCGCAGGGCCAGCAGCCCTACGGCCAGCCCCCGCAGGGGCAGCCGGGCCAGTACGCCCAGCCGCAGGCGGTGCCGCCGAACTACGGCGCCCCGCCCGGCTGGACGCCGGCGACGGCCCCGGGCGGGACCGGTCAGCAGCCGTACCAGCAGTGGGTCCCGTCCTGGGAGCGGCCGCAGCAGCAGCCCGCGGAGCAGAACCCCGCGGCCGGTGCGCAGCAGGCCCCGCAGACGGGTGCGGCCCAGCAGCAGGACGCGGCGAACGCCGGGTCCGCAGAGCAGCAGTCCCCGCAGCGGCCCCCGGAGTCCCAGCAGTCCCCGGACCCGGAGCAGCGGGGAGAGGACAAGGGCGAGAGCGGTCGCTGAGCGCCCGAGCGACAAGACCGGAAGAGGGGCACCGTCGCACGTCGGCGGTGCCCCTCTTCGGTGCGGTGAGCCGGTGGAGGAACGACACGTGACCAGCAGTCTCGGTGAGCAGCCCGGGCAGGACGACGTCCCGGGCGGTTTCGAGCGGCCCGCATTCGACCAGGAGCGCGCCGCGGCGGCGATCCGGGAGCTGCTGCTCGCGGCCGGGGAGGACCCGGACCGCGAGGGCCTGCGGGACACGCCCGCGCGGGTGGCCCGCGCCTACGAGGAGTTGTTCGCCGGGCTCTACACCGACCCGGACACGGTGCTGGACCGCACCTTCGACGAAGCGCACGAGGAGCTCGTGCTGGTCCGCGACATCCCGATGTACTCGCAGTGCGAGCACCACCTGCTGCCGTTCCACGGGGTCGCGCACATCGGGTACATCCCGAACGAGAAGGGCCGGGTCACCGGCCTGTCGAAGCTGGCGCGGCTGGTCGACCTGTACGCGAAGCGCCCGCAGGTGCAGGAGCGGTTGACCTCGCAGGTCGCCGACGCGCTGGTGCGCAAGCTCGAACCGCGCGGCGTGATCGTCGTCGTGGACGCCGAGCACTTGTGCATGGGCATGCGCGGGGTGCGCAAAGCCGGGTCCACCACGACGACGTCCGCGGTGCGCGGCATCTTCCGCAGTTCCGCCTCCTCCCGGTCCGAGGCGCTGTCGCTGATCAGAGGTTCCTGATGGGTGCGCTCCTGCCGAGGCCACCGCGCTGCGCCGTGATGGGCGTGCTGAACGTGACGCCCGATTCGTTCTCCGACGGGGGCCGCTACCTCGACGTGAAGGCCGCGGTGGAGCACGGCGTGGAAATGTTCGAGCTGGGCGCGGACATCGTCGACGTGGGCGGTGAGTCGACGCGTCCGGGCGCGGACCGGGTCGCCGCGGCCACCGAGATCGAGCGGGTGCTGCCGGTGGTGGCGGAGCTCGTCGCCGCCGGGGTGCCGGTGAGCGTGGACACCACCCGCGCCGAGGTCGCGGCCGCCACCGCCGCCGCGGGCGCCGCGGTGATCAACGACGTCTCGGGCGGGCTGGCCGATCCGGACATGGCGCGGGTCGCCGCGGACACCGGGCTGCCGTGGGTGCTGATGCACTGGCGCGGGCACAGCAAGGACATGGGTTCGCTGGCCTCCTACGGCGACGTGGTCGCCGACGTGCGCGCCGAGCTGCTCGCGCAGGTCGACGCGGCGCTGCGGGCGGGAGTGCGGGAGGACGCGATCGTGCTCGACCCGGGCCTGGGCTTCGCGAAGACCGGGGAGCACGACTGGGCGCTGCTGCACCGGCTGGGCGAGTTCGTGGCCCTGGGGTTCCCGGTGCTGGTGGGCGCGTCCCGCAAGCGCTTCCTCGGCGGGCTGCTGGCCGGCGCGGACGGCGAGCCGCGCCCGGCGGCGGGCCGGGAGACGGCGACGGCGGCGGTGTCGGCGCTGGCCGCGGACCGCGGCGCGTGGGCGGTGCGGGTGCACGACGTGCGGAGTTCGCTGGACGCGGTCGCGGTGGCCGCGGCCTGGAACGCGGGAGGGACCGTTGGCTGATCGGATCGCGCTGACCGGGTTGCGGGTGCGCGGCAACCACGGCGTGTTCGAGCACGAGAAGCGGGACGGCCAGGAGTTCCTGGTCGACCTCACCGTGTGGGCGGACCTGGCGGGCGCCGCCGCCGACGACGACCTGGCGCAGACGCTGAACTACGGCGAGCTGGCGCAGCGCGCCGCCGACGTCGTCGCGGGTCCGTCGCGGGACCTGATCGAGACGGTGGCCGCGGAGATCGCCGACGGCATCATGGCCGACCACCGGGCGCACGCGGCCGAGGTGACGATCCACAAGCCGTCCGCGCCGATCCCGCTGACCTTCGCCGACGTGGCGGTCACGATCCGCCGGTCGCGGCGCGCGGCCCGCGGCGGCGCGGCGTGAGCCGGGCGGTGCTGTCCCTCGGGTCGAACCTGGGGGACCGGCTGGCGCACCTGCGGTCCGCGGTCGCCGGGTTCGGGGACGCGGTCGAGGCCGTGTCGCCGGTGTACGAGACGGCGCCGTGGGGCGTGGTGGACCAGCCGGACTTCCTCAACGCGGTGCTCGTGGTGCGGGCCGACGGCGTCGACGAGTGGGGTTGGTTGCGGCGCGGCCAGGAGCTGGAGCGCGCGGCCGAGCGGGTGCGCGAGCAGCGCTGGGGCCCGCGCACCCTGGACGTGGACGTGGTCGTGGTGGACGGCGTGCGCAGCGACGACCCCGAGCTGCTGCTGCCCCACCCGGGGACCCCGGAACGGGCGACGGTGCTCGTCCCGTGGGCCGTGCTGGAACCGGACGCGGTGCTGCCCGGGCACGGCCCGATCGCCGAGCTCATCGCGGCGTTGCCCGCCGCGGACGTCGCGGCCGTGACCCGCCGCGACGACCTCCTGCTCCGCCCCTGATCCGCAGGTGGACGGCCCGCCGGCCGCGGGACCGTCCACGGGGTCAGAGCGCGCGCACCGCTTCGGCGAGCCAGCGGGTCTGGCGCTCCGTGGTGGGGTGCGGCGGCCACTCGTTGATGATCGCGAGCAGTTCCCAGTAGCGGGACATCCGCTCGTCGTAGGGCTTGCCGAACTCCGCGGCGAGCTCGGCGCGGCCCGCCGCGTCGTCCGGTGCGCCGCGCTGCTCGGCCCACAGCGCCGCCCCGCGCTCGCCGATCTCCCGGCCGCGGGCGGAGTCGGGAGCGTGCCCGGCCTCCTGCGCCTCCCGGATGGCGTCGAACAGCGCCCACCACCGGGCGGCGTGCTCCTGCTTCTGCACCGGGGGCGACTGCTCGCCCGCGGCGCGCTGCGCGGCCTGCTGCTCCCACAGCGCGCGGACCGCTCGGCGGAAGTCGTCGTCGGAGACGAGCTCGGCGAGCTCGATCCAGGCCTCCACCTGCTCGGTGCTCGGGTCGTCCGGCAAGGCCGGTTTCGCCGAGCGCATCCAGGCCGCGAACTCGGCGTCCACGTCGAGACCGCCGATCGTCCCGTCCCAGAACTCGTCGATGATCCGGTTGCGCTCCGCCTCGGACATCGTCGCCAGCTTGTGCATGAGCTGCACCCCTTCGGTAGGTCCGTCCAGTCGCACGACCGCCCGCAGCACGGCGCGGCGGGTCCGCAGCAGCCGCAGCTGGTCCTCCAGCAGGTCCAGCTGGGCCTCGGCGAGCCGCCGCACCGTGGTCTCCGCGGCCAGCACCCGGCGCACCTCGTCCAGCCCGGCGCCCAGTTCGCGCAGGGTGCGCACCAGTTCCAGCTGCGCGATCGACTCCACGTCGTAGAGCCGGTAGCCCGCGTGCGTGCGGTCGGTGGGCGGCACGACACCGCTGTCGGAGTAGAAGCGGATGGTCTTCACGCTCAGCCCGGTCCGCCGGGAGAGCTCTCCGATCGTGTAGCGCTGCGCGTCGTCCACGTCCCAGACCCTCGACCCTCCAGCCGGTGGAGGCTCAAGCCCCTCTTCCGGACCGGGCGGCCCACCGGCTGCCGCCGCCCGGTTCGCGCGTTCTGCGATGCTGGGATCGTGGCACCACGGCAGCAAGAGCGGATGAAGTTCACCCCGGCGCGGCAGCTGGTCGCCGCGGCGCTGGTCGCGGCGGTCCTGGCCTACGCGGGCGCGAGCTTCGCGTACGGCGGGTTGCCGCGGCTGCCCGCGCTGGCGGGCGCGACGCTGCTGCTGATCGCGGTGGTCGACGTGCTGCTGGCGGTGACGCTGCGGCCGCGCATCAAGCGCAAGCCCGGCACCGAGCCGGTGGACGCGCTGCCCGCGGCGCGCGCGGTCGCGCTGGCGAAGGCGTCCTCCATGGCCGGTTCGATCATGGGCGGGGTGTGGCTCGGACTGCTCGGCTACCTGCTGCCGATCCGCGATTCGGTGCAGGCGGCAGGGGAGGACACCACCGCGGCGGTGATCGGCCTGATCAGCGCGGTGGCGCTGGTGGCCGCGGGGTTGTGGCTGGAGCACTGCCTGCGCAATCCCGACGACCCGGACGAGCCGTACGACGACGAGGACAGCTGACCGGCGGTCGGCGCGCGCAGGACGCGTTCCGGCCCTGCCGCGCGGAACCGGTGGGATCGCGCGGTTCCGGTTTTCGGCTGGGGGAGCCCTGCGGAGCCGTGGAGGACGGTGATTCCTCTTGCGCGCCAACGAAGTGCTGCTCCGTTCGGGCGTCTTGGCGTGGGCCGCCCCGACGAACCGGGGATGGCCGCGTTCCCTGCGGGTCTCGATCGGATAAAGGCCGGGTACCGTGTGGTCATGTCCGACTCCGCCCGTTCCGCAGCCGCTGATCAGCGACCGTCGGTGCTGTGGGTCGGTGCCCTCGTCCTCGCCGCCGCCGCGACCGCGATCCTGGTGCTGAGCAACGATTCCCGGGTGCTCAAGCTCGGTCTGGTCGCCGCGCTGTGGGCGGCGCTGCTCGGTGCGTTCGGCGTCGCGAAGCTGCGCGGCAAGGCCACCGCCGCCGCCGAGCGGGAAGCGGAGCGGCAGCGCGTCTACGAGCTCGAACTGGAGCGGGAGATCGCCGCGCGCCGCGAGTTCGAAGCCGCGGCCGAAGCGGAGGCGCGGCGCACCGCGGCCGCCGAGTCGGACGCGGAGATCCAGGCGCTGAAGGCCGAACTGCGCGCCCTGCGGGAGAACCTGGAGCACCTGCTCGGCGGAGACGTCCTGTTCGAGCGGGTCGCGCTGCGCGCCGAATCCACCCGCGTCCGCTCCCTGCCGGAGCGTCCCGCGACCGGCGAGCAGCCGCGGATCGTCGGCGACACCGGCACCCACCAGCGGATCGTCGGCGACACCGGCGTGCAGCCGCGGGTCATCCAGCACCCCGACGGGCGCGGCAGGCAGCTGCCCGCCGCGCACCAGGGCCAGGTCGAGCAGCCCGCCGAACCCGTCCCGCAGCCGCAGGTGGAGCAGCCGCCGCCGCGGCCGTCGAAGCCCCGCAAGTCCCGGCCGCCGCACGGCAGGCCCGCGCCCCGGCAGGCCGCCGAGGCGCGCCGCCCGCAGCCGCCGCACGCCGGCGCGCAGGGCGCCTGGCCGGAGTCCACTTCGGACCGGTTGCGCCCGGTCCGGCCCGAACCGGAACCGGCCCCGCAGGCGGCGGAACCCGCGCCGCAACCGCCCACCGACCCGACCCCGGCGCAGCCCGCCCCGGCTCCCGGGCCCGCCGCTTCCGCCGCCCCGGACGCCGAGGCCGCGGACCGGCGGCTGCCGACCAGCGAGGTCCCGGCGGGAGCGCACACCGAGGGCACCTCGGTCACCGACCTGCTCGCCGCCTACGGCGACTCCGGCGAGGGCCGCGAGTCCAAGCGCCGCCGCAGGCGCCGCGGCTGATCGCCGTCCCGGGCGGCACCCGCGCCGCCCCGGTGAACGGCCCACCCGCCTGATCCGCCCGGTCCAACCGCCCGGTCACCTCGCGGGAGTCCGCCGGGCGAGCGGTGCTCATCCGCCCCCAGGCGGTGCGGGCGCCGGAGGCCGCGTTCTAGGGTTTCGGACGTGTCCACACCTGATCTTCCCGGTCCTGCGCCCGACCTCTCCGGTGCGCGCAGGTTGCAGACCCGCAAGCATTCCGCGGTCGGCTGGCCGGTGGCCGGGCTGCTGCTGCTCGGCATCATCGGCCTGGTCATGGTGGGTGTCGCGACCTCCAGGGTGGGGGTGCTGCCCGCCCTGGTGGGCGCGCTGGCGGCGCTGATCCCGGTCGGCGTGGTCTTCGCCGCGATCGTGTGGATCGACCGGTGGGAACCGGAGCCGCCGATGCTGATGCTCGGCGCGTTCCTGTGGGGCGCCGGAGGTGCGACGGGCTGCTCGCTGCTGCTCAACGACTCGGTGATCGGGCTGGGCGAGCTGCTGTTCGGGCCGAGCGACCACGTGTTCTTCGAGCGGGCGCTGATGGCGCCGCTGGTGGAGGAGGGCGCGAAGGCGCTGTTCGTGGTGTCGCTGTGGTTCTGGCGGCGTTCCGAGTTCAACGGGCTCGTCGACGGCATCGTCTACGCGGGCCTGACGGCGGCCGGGTTCGCGTTCACCGAGAACATCCTGTACTTCGGCAAGGCCTTCTCCGAGGGCGGCTGGGGCAACGCGGCGGGCGGCGTGATCGCCGTGTTCATCCTGCGCGGGGTGCTGGCGCCGTTCTCGCACCCGCTGTTCACCTCGATGGTCGGGATCGGCATCGGGCTGGCCTCGCGGACCACGGACACGACGAAGCGGCTGCTGTGGCCGGCCGGCGGGTTCGTGGTGGCGGTGCTGCTGCACGCGGCGTGGAACGCGTCGACGCTGCTGGGCGGCACCGGCTTCCTCAACGTGTACTTCCTGATCATGCTCCCGATCTTCGCGGGCACCGGGTGGCTCGTGGTGTGGCAGCGCAAGCGGGAGCAGCGGATCGTCGCCGACCAGCTTCCGGTGCTGCAGCGCGCCGGGCTGATCCCGCGCAGCGAGGTGGAGATGCTGGCCTCGCTGGCGGGCCGCCGCGGCTGGCAGCGCAAGGTCCGGCAGAGCGCGGGCGCGGAACCGGCGAAGGCCGTGCGGGACTACCAGATCGCCGTGACCGAGCTGGCGTTCTTGCAGCACCGCGCCGCCGAGGGCCGCACCACCAGCGCCGTCCGCCGCGCCCGCCGGGAGAAGTTGATCGAGGAGTTGAAGGCGGCGCGCCGGTCCGCGGTCGGTTCGCAGGACGCGTTCCAGACGGCGCGGGTGAAGATCCACGAGCTGACGCAGAGCGTGCGCCGACCGGGAGCCCGCCCGCAGCGCCCGGTGGATCCCGTCCGGAACCCGGCCGCGGCACCGCAACCGGATCGCGCCGGAGCCCGTCCGCGGCCGGACCTCGCCGGTGAGCAGCGGCGCCCCGCCCCGCGGCAGCAGCCGGGTGGGCGTCCGCAGCAGGCCGCGCCCCGCAGGCAGCCGAACCCGCCACCCACCCCGCCCAGGAACGCCCCGCCGCACCCGGGCGACCGCGGCGGCACCCCGCCGCGGAGCTGATCGGCGCGTCCGCTCGGACCGGGTGGTTCTCGCCACCCGGCGAGTCGCGGACGCCCGGCGGCGGGCTACTCTCGCGCTGCTGTCCGGTACCCGCTGCGGGACTGGAACGGTTGGGAGGACGACGTGTCGATGTCTGGCGGACGTCCACCAGGTCGAGGCGCGGGACCCCGGCTCCGGGTCGGAGTGGTGTCCGCGGGCCGGGTGGGTGCCGTGCTCGGAGCGGCGCTGGCGCGCGCCGGGCACGAGGTCGTGGCGGTGTCCGCGGTGTCGGACGCTTCGCTGCGCCGAGCCGAGGAGCTGCTGCCCGCGGTACCGGTGCGCCCGCCCGACGAGGTCGCCGACGCCGCCGATCTGGTGGTGCTCGCGGTTCCCGACGACGTGCTGCCCGGCCTGGTGCGCGGCCTGGTCGCCACCGGCTCGCTGCGCTCCGGGCAGATCGTGCTGCACACCTGCGGCGCCCACGGCGTCGCCCCGCTGGAGCCCGCCGCCGAGCTGGGCGTGCTGACCTTGGCGCTGCACCCCGCGATGACCTTCACCGGCCGGGCCGAGGACGTGGAGCGGCTGGCGACGGCCTGCGCCGCGGTGACCGCGCCGGACGACGAGGCGGCGTGGAACGTCGGCGAAGTGCTCGCGCTGGAGCTCGGCGCGGAACCGGTCCGCGTCCCCGAGCACGCCCGGCGGCTCTACCACGCGGCGCTCTCGCACGGCGCGAACCACCTGATCACCCTGGTCAACGAGTGCGCGGACCTGCTGCGCGCCGCCGGGATCGAGATCCCGGACCGGGTGATGGCCCCGGTGCTGTCCGCCTCGCTGGACAACGCGCTGCGCTTCGGGGACCGCGGCCTCACCGGTCCGGTGTCCCGCGGTGACGTGGGCACGGTCCGCGCCCACCTGGGTTCGCTGCGGGAGTCGGCGCCGGAGATGGTCGCCGGGTACGCGGCGATGGCGAGGCGGACCGCCGACCGCGCCGAGCAGGCCGGTCTGCTCGACGCCCGGTCGGCCACCGAAGTGCACGAAGTACTCGACGAGGAGCAGCGATGACCACGGCCGACGGGGTGGGCGCGGGCCCCGGGTACACCGCGCGGGAACTCACCGTGCACCGCCGCCCCGCGGAGCTGGCGAAGGTGACGCGGGCGCTGCGCTCCACCGGCCGCCCGATCACGCTGGTGCCGACGATGGGCGCCCTGCACGAAGGCCACCTGGAGCTGATCCGCGCGGCCCGCAAGGTGCCCGCCGCGGTCACCGTCGTGTCGATCTTCGTGAACCCGCTGCAGTTCGGCGCGGGCGAGGACCTGGACCGCTACCCGCGCACCTTCGACGCGGACCTGGAGCTGTGCCGCGCCGAGGGCGTCGAGCTGGTGCTGGCCCCCGAGCCAGCGGACATGTACGCCCCGGACCGGCAGGTCGGCCTCACCGCGGGCCCGCTCGGCGAGCAGCTGGAGGGAGCGAGCAGGCCCGGGCACTTCGACGGGATGCTCACGGTCGTCGCGAAGCTGCTCGGCATCGTGCGCCCGGACCTGGCGCTGTTCGGCGAGAAGGACTACCAGCAGCTGGTGCTGGTGCGCCGGATGGCGCGGGACCTGAACCTCGACGCGAAGATCCAGGGCGTGCCGATCGTGCGCCAGGCCGACGGGCTCGCCCTGTCGTCGCGCAACGCCTACCTGGACGCCGAGCAGCGGCGGGCCGCGCTGGCCCTGTCCGCGGCGATGGCGGCCGGGGTGCACGCGGGCCGGTCCGGCCCGGAGGCGGTGCTGGCGGCGGCGCGCGCCGCGCTGGACTCCGAACCGCTGGTGGCGGTCGACTACCTGGAGCTGCGGGACACCGAGCTGGGCCCGGCGCCCGCCTCCGGCGAGGCCCGGCTGCTGGTGGCGGCCCAGGTCGGCGGCACCCGGCTCATCGACAACGCGCTCGTCCAACTCGGCCCGGTGGAGTAGCAGGGCCCCCGATCCTTCCGACCGCCTTCCGGCGGTGAGGGGAGTAGTTCGATGTTCCGCACCATGCTCAAGTCCAAGATCCACCGCGCCACGGTGACCCAGGCCGACCTGCACTACGTCGGTTCGGTGACGGTGGACGCCGACCTGATGGACGCCGCCGACCTGCTGGAGGGCGAGCAGGTCGCCATCGTCGACGTCACCAACGGCGCCCGGCTGGAGACCTACGTGATCACCGGCGAGCGCGGCTCGGGCGTGATCGGCATCAACGGGGCCGCGGCGCACCTGGTGCGGCCCGGCGACCTGGTGATCCTCATCGCCTACGGGGTGATGGACGAGATGGAGGCCCGCTCCTACCGGCCGAAGGTCATCTTCGTGGACGCCGACAACGCCGTGCTGGAGCGCGGCACCGACCCGGCCGCGGCCCCCGCGGACTCCGGCCTGGTCAGCGGTGCCGCGTCGGCGGAGACGGACGACGCCGCGAAGCTGGACGCGCTGCTCGCGGCCCCCGAGGCCTGACCCCGCTCCGACCCCGGGAGGTACGCCGGTGCTGCTCGCGCTGGACGTCGGTAACACCAACATCACCCTCGGCCTGTACGACACCGGTTCCGAGGATCCCCGCGGTGGCCTGGTGCGGGACTGGCGGATGCGCACCGAACCGCGGATGACGGCCGACGAGATGGCGCTGACCGTGCGCGGGCTCCTCGGCGAGCACGCCGAGCGGATCACCGGCATCTCGGCGCTGTCCACGGTCCCGGCGCTGCTGCGCGAGCTGCGCGTGATGCTCGGCCGCTACTGGGACGGGGTGCCGCGGATCGTGGTGGAGCCGGGCGTGCGCACCGGGGTCCCGCTGCTGGTCGACAACCCGAAGGAGGTCGGCGCGGACCGGGTGATCAACACCCTCGCCGCGCACCACCTGCACGCGACGAACTGCGTGGTGGTCGACTTCGGCACGTCCACGAACGTCGACGTGATCTCCGCGAAGGGCGAGTTCCTCGGCGGGGCGTTCGCGCCGGGGGTGGAGATCTCGCTGGACGCGCTCGCCTCGCGGGCCGCGCAGCTGCGCAAGGTGGAGCTGACCCGGCCGCGGTCGGTGATCGGCAAGAACACGGTGGAATGCCTGCAGTCGGGCATCCTGTTCGGTTTCGCCGGACAGGTCGACGGGCTGGTGCGGCGGATCGTGGCCGAACTGGGCTCGACCCACGGAGGGACGGCGGCGGTGCTGGCCACGGGTGGCCTGGCGCCGCTGGTGGTCGCCGAATCGCAGACCATCACCCACCACGTGCCGGACCTGACGCTGCTGGGCCTGCGGCTGGTGTACGACCGCAACTTCCGCTGATCCGGTCCCCTTTTCCCGCCGCCGGGCTCCCCGGTGGGAAAGCGGATTCCGGATGCCGCGGCCGTTAACGGCTCACGAGTGCTGCCCGGCGACCCGATACTTCTTGTCGGCTTGCCGGAACAGCGCGATGTCCAGCGCGGGGAGTGCGCGGCGGCCGAGGTCCCGGCCGGTGAGTGCGCACTTTCTGCTTGCCGATGAGTGCGGAATGACGCGGACGCGAAGTGCGGGAATGGCCCGGTGACATCGTTGATGTAGTGCGCCGGAGTCGGTATCGGCCGCTCGATCCGCTTCCGGTGGAGGTCCGGAATGACCCGATCCGGGGAGACGCCTGGTTTTTTCCTCGGCGGGGTGAGTGCGTTTGTCGAGAGGCTGCGCTAACCTGACCGTGACAATGTTCGGTGAAGGCTTCGATGACGGCTATTCTTGGTCAGCTGGCCAAACTCTGTCGAACTCCATCAGGCCGGTCCCGGGGCGGCTTGCCCTCCCGCGCTCCGGCCGACGAAACCGGCGGAAGCCGAAGGGCTCACTGCAAGGTCGACCGGAGAGTCCGGTGGGGCGTTCGGATTGCGCGGCTCCGCCGGGTGGTTCAGCAAGGGCAGTCGGGTATGGCCCGGGTCGAGCTGCGGACCCGGGAAGCTCTCGGCAGAGAGGTCTCGGCGGTGGTCGTGCCGTCATCGGCGTTATTCGCAGAAACTCCGGGGAGGACTGCCACCATGGCGCAGAAGGTTACGGTCACGCTCGTCGACGATCTCGACGGCGGCCAGGCCGATGAAACGGTCGAGTTCGCGTTGGACGGCGTCTCGTACCAGATCGACCTTTCCAACGACAATGCGAGCGAGCTGCGCGACGCGCTGTCCGGCTACGTCTCCAGCGCGCGTCGCGCGGGCGGGCGGAAGAAGCCCGGCCCGCGCCCCGCTGCGGCCGGTCGCGCCGCGGGCGGCTCCACCAGCGCGGATCGGGAGCAGAACCAGGCCATCCGGGAATGGGCCCGCAAGCGCGGCCTGAAGGTCTCGGACCGCGGCCGGATCCCCGCGGACATCGTGGACCAGTACCACAAGGCGAACTGAAGCCGTGCGGACGCGCACAGGGGGCGCCGGGGATTCCCGGCGCCCCCTGCGCGTTGCCGGAGCCGCTCCGCGGCGGGCTTCCGCGGCGGTTCCGCGATCCGGTTCGGCCGCGGAACCCGGCATCGGGTTCCCCAGCACCTGATCCGCCGCATCCGATCCGGTTCGACCCGCTCCACCGGATGCCGGATCCGGATTCTTCCCGGCGGGCCCGCCACCGATCCGATGTTCGTTCGCGCCAGGAATGCTGATGAACCGCCGCGACCGGCCGCGGCCCGTTCCCGGATCGGAATGCCGCGGCCGATGCGCGGCCGCGTCCCGTTCGCCGCGGGTCCGGTTGGTCGCGCCCGAACGTTCCGGCCGGGGTCTCGACTGTTTGCGCGCGCCGGTGCCGCCGCTGGGCGGGCCGATGATGTTCCGCGCGTTCGGCCGCCGATTCTCGCTCTCTTCCGCGTCCGGGTGCGGGCGTTCCGCGTCGATTCCGCGAACGTCCGCCCGCCGTCCGGGGTATCCGGTCGCCCGCGCGGTGAAATCGGAGCCGACGGTGTTCGTGAACGGGATTCACGAGCCTGATCCGTTCGGCGCTATCGCCGGGATTTCATCCGTCGAGCGGCCGTGGTCGCCGCAAGATTGCCGGGTGGCGGACTCGGTCGATCCGCGCAGGCGAGGGAAAACCCTCGGAGATCGGCTTCCGGAATCGATGCGGAACGCGGGAAATCGGTTTCTGATCGGAGGTTCCGGCGGGGTCGCACCCGCCGTCCTGGTCTCGGCGGAGTGATCGCGGCGTGACGCGGAGTACGTCCGCGAGCTCCGGAGAATCGGTCCACCCGCCGGGACCCGTCGGCTAGCCTTAGGTCGGCCTAACCTAACTTGGGGCCGAGTGGCGGAACCGGACGACGTGGGAGTGGGACCTTGAGCCGCAGCGGAACCGTCGGGAGCCCGCCCGGCACCGAGCGCGATGCGCCGGAAGCACCGGCCGCGCGGCTCGGCGCGCGCCGCAGGCGCAGGCTGCTCGGTCTGGGCGTGCTGCTCGGCGTGCTCGTGGTCAGCTGCGCGCTGAGCATCGCCGTCGGTGCCAAGTCCATCCCGCTCGGCGACGTGTGGACCGAGCTGGTCGCGCCCGCGGGCTCGGAGAACGCCCTGATCATCTGGGAGCTGCGGCTGCCGCGCACCGTCGTCGGCGTGCTCGTCGGCGCCGCGCTCGGGCTCGCCGGCGCGCTGATGCAGGGGCACACCCGCAACCCCATCGCCGACCCCGGCATCCTCGGCATCACCCAGGGCGCGGCGCTCGCGGTGGTGCTGGCGGTGTACGCGTTCGGCATCAGCAGCCTGTTCGGCTACATCTGGTTCGGCTTCGGCGGGGCGCTGCTGGGCGCGCTGGCGGTGTTCGCGATCGGCTCGATGGGCCGGGCCGGCGCCACCCCGGTGACGCTGGCGCTCGCGGGCATGGCGATCAGCGCGCTGCTGCAGGCGCTGACCTCGGCGCTGGTGCTCAGCGATCAGCAGAGCCTGGACACCTACCGCTTCTGGAAGGTCGGGTCGATCGCGGTCACCGATCCCGCGGTCATCTGGCAGGTGCTGCCGTTCCTGGTCGTCGGGCTCGTGCTGGGGCTGGCGAACTCGACCGGGCTCAACGCGCTGTCGCTGGGCGACGACGTGGCCCGCGGTCTCGGGCACCGGGTCGAGGTGACCCGGCGGCTCGGCGTGCTGGCGATCGCGGTGCTGGTGGGCGCCTCGGCCGCGGTGTGCGGGCCGATCAGCTTCGTGGGCCTGGTGGTGCCGCACATCGCGCGGTTCTTCACCGGCGCCGACCACCGCTGGCTGCTGCCCTTCGCGGCGCTGATGGGCTCGTCGCTGGTGCTGCTCGCGGACATCGCGGGCCGGTTGGTCGCGCGGCCGGCCGAAGTCCAGGTCGGGGTGATGCTGGCGATGGTCGGCGCCCCGTTCTTCATCGCGTTGGTGCGGCGCAGGAAGCTGGTGCGGCTGTGACTCAGGTTCTCGACGCCCCCGGACGACGGGTCGCCGGTCGGCGACCGCTGCGGGCGGGGCCGGTCTCCGGGGTGCTGCGGCCGCGGCCGCTGCTGGTGCTGCTCGGCGGGCTGGTGGTGCTGCTGGCCTGCGTGCTGCTGGACATCGGGCTCGGCGAGTACCAGCTGAGCCCCGGGCAGGTGCTGGTCACGCTGTTCGGCGGCGGCGACTACGCCGATCACTACGTGGTGTTCGGGCTGCGGATGCCGCGGGCGCTGACCGCGGTGCTGGTGGGCGCGGCGCTGGGCCTGTCCGGCGCGATCACGCAGGCCGTGGCGCGCAACCCGCTGGCCAGCCCGGACATGCTCGGCATCACCTCCGGTGCCGGGGCCGCCGCGGTCGCGGTGATCGTGTTCGGCGGTACCGCGGGCGCGCTGGGCGGGTTCGCCGAGGCCGTGGGCCTGCCGATGATCGCGCTCGCCGGCGGGCTGGTGGCCGGGCTCGCGATCTACGGGCTGGCGTACCGCGGCGGGGTCGACTCGTACCGGATCGTGCTGGTCGGCGTGGGCGTCACCGCGCTCGCCGGGAACGCCATCTACTGGCTGCTCACGGTGGGCGACGTGAACGACGCCGGGCGGGCGATGGTGTGGCTGACGGGCAGCCTCAACGCCCGCGGCTGGGACCACGTGGTGCCGACGGCGATCGCGCTGGCCGTGCTGCTGCCGCTGACCCTGCTGGGCGCGCACGCGCTCGGCGCCCTGCAGTTCGACGACGACACGGTGCGCGGCCTCGGCCTGCGGAGGGACCTCGCGCGCGGCCTGCTGCTGCTCGCCGCCGTGGTGCTGGCCTCGATCGCGACCGCGGCGGCGGGCCCGGTGCAGTTCGTGGCGCTGGCGGCGCCGCAGATCGCGCTGCGGCTGTCCCGGTCCGCGCGGCCACCGCTGGTGTCCTCGCTGGTGTTCGGCGGCGCTCTGGTGGTGGCGGCCGACCTGCTGTCCAGGACGGCGTTCGGCGCGGCGGAGATGCCGGTGGGCATCGTCACCGCGATCTTGGGCGCGCCGTACCTGATCTACTTGCTCATCCGTCGGTACCGGGAGGACCGCGCATGACCTCACCCGTGTCCACACCCAGCCAGGAAGCGGCCGGTGCCGGGCGTCGGCAGCGGCTCCAGGGCGAGCGGCTGCGGCTGGCCTACGGCGATCGGGTCGTCGTGGACGGCCTCGACATCGACGTGCCGGACGGCACCATCACCGCCGTGATCGGCCCGAACGGTTGCGGCAAGTCCACGGTGCTGCGGGCGCTGGCCCGGTTGCTGGCGCCGCAGAGCGGGCAGGTGCTGCTCGACGGCAAGCAGATCCACAAGATGCCCACCAAGGAGGTCGCGCGCGTGCTCGGCCTGCTGCCGCAGACGCCGCAGGCGCCGGAGGGGCTCACGGTGGCGGACCTGGTCGCGCGCGGCAGGCACCCGCACCAGGCCTGGTACCGGCAGTGGTCCTCGGACGACGAGCAGGCGGTGGCGGAGGCGCTGGAGCTCACCGGCATCGGCGACCTCGCCGAGCGCGCGGTGGACGAGCTCTCCGGTGGCCAGCGCCAGCGCGCCTGGCTGTCGATGGCGCTGGCCCAGGGCACCGACCTGCTGCTGCTGGACGAGCCGACGACGTACCTGGACCTGGCGCACCAGGTGGAGGTGCTGGACCTGGTCGGCCGGTTGCACGACGAGAGCGGCCGCACCGTGGTGATGGTGCTGCACGACCTGAACCTGGCGGCTCGCTACGCGGACCGGCTGGTCGCGATGCGCGACGGTGCGATCGTCGCGCAGGGCGCGCCCGACGAGGTGCTCACTGAGGAATTGCTGGCGGACGTCTTCAACCTGAACGCCCGGGTCATCCCCGACCCGGTGACGGGTACGCCGATGGTGGTACCGATTGGTGGCAGAGCGGCGTCCACCGTGCGAGATTGAGTCGACCGTGGCCACCTGAACGAGTGGACGAGCGCCGCGGCTCCGGGTCTTGTTCGCGCTCAGCGGACATCGGCCCCCACTCGGGTCAGAGCGGAATGCCGCAGGTCGGCAGCTCGTTGGACGACAGGCAAGGCGGCGAACGGGTGCGGCGGGCTGCCAGCGGGTCCGGACTCCGCCGGGGTGCGGCTACTACAGTGGACCCCAGAGTGCTGAACCCTTCGCGGGCATCGGCGAGCAGGAGCCGTGTCCCGGTACAACACCGCCGGCGCAGCAGTCAGGGAGTGCGAATGTTCGAGAGGTTCACCGACCGCGCGAGGCGGGTGGTCGTCCTGGCCCAAGAAGAGGCCCGGATGCTCAACCACAACTACATCGGCACCGAGCACATCCTCCTGGGCTTGATCCACGAGGGTGAGGGTGTCGCCGCCAAGGCGCTGGAGTCGCTGGGGATCGCCCTGGAAGGCGTGCGGCAGCAGGTCGAGGAGATCATCGGCCAAGGCCAGCAGGCCCCGAGCGGTCACATCCCGTTCACCCCACGGGCCAAGAAGGTGCTGGAGCTGTCGCTGCGGGAGGCGTTGCAGCTCGGCCACAACTACATCGGGACCGAGCACATCCTGCTCGGGCTGATCCGCGAGGGCGAGGGCGTCGCCGCCCAGGTGCTCGTCAAGCTCGGCGCGGACCTGAACCGGGTGCGCCAGCAGGTGCTGCAGCTGCTGTCCGGGTACCAGGGCAAGGAGCCCGCCGAGGCCGGTGGCCGCGGCGAGGGCACCCCGTCGTCGTCGCTGGTCCTGGACCAGTTCGGCCGGAACCTGACGCAGAGCGCCCGCGAGTCGAAGCTCGACCCGGTCATCGGCCGGGACAAGGAGATCGAGCGCATCATGCAGGTGCTCTCGCGGCGCACTAAGAACAACCCGGTGCTCATCGGCGAGGCCGGCGTCGGCAAGACCGCCGTCGTCGAGGGCCTGGCGCAGAAGGTCGTCAAGGGCGAGGTGCCCGAGACGCTGAAGGACAAGCAGCTCTACACGCTCGACCTGGGCTCGCTGGTCGCCGGTTCCCGCTACCGCGGTGACTTCGAGGAGCGCCTGAAGAAGGTGCTCAAGGAGATCAAGACCCGCGGCGACATCATCCTGTTCATCGACGAGATCCACACCCTCGTCGGAGCGGGAGCGGCCGAAGGTGCCATAGACGCCGCGAGCATCCTCAAGCCGATGCTGGCCCGCGGTGAGCTGCAGACCATCGGTGCGACCACGCTCGAGGAGTACCGCAAGTACGTCGAGAAGGACCCGGCCCTGGAGCGCCGCTTCCAGCCGATCCAGGTCGGCGAGCCCTCGCTGGAACACACCATCGAGATCCTCAAGGGCCTGCGCGACCGGTACGAGGCGCACCACCGGGTGTCCATCACCGACGGCGCGCTGGTCGCGGCCTCGACGCTGGCGGACCGGTACATCAACGACCGCTACTTGCCGGACAAGGCGATCGACCTGATCGACGAGGCCGGGGCCCGGATGCGCATCCGCCGGATGACCGCTCCGCCGGACCTGCGCGAGTTCGACGAGAAGATCGCCGACGTGCGCCGGGACAAGGAGTCGGCCATCGACGGCCAGGACTTCGAGCGGGCCGCGCGCCTCCGCGACGAGGAGAAGACCCTCCTCGGGCAGAAGGAGGAGCGCGAGACCCAGTGGAAGGCCGGTGACCTGGACGTCGTCGCGGAGGTCGACGACGAGCAGATCGCCGAGGTGCTGGCCAACTGGACCGGCATCCCCGTCTTCAAGCTCACCGAGGAGGAGACCACCCGTCTGCTCCGCATGGAGGACGAGCTGCACAAGCGGATCATCGGCCAGGACGACGCGGTCAAGGCCGTGTCCCAGGCGATCCGCCGCACCCGCGCCGGGCTGAAGGACCCGAAGCGTCCCTCGGGCTCGTTCATCTTCGCCGGTCCGTCCGGTGTCGGTAAGACCGAGCTGTCGAAGGCGCTGGCCGAGTTCCTGTTCGGCGACGACGACGCGCTCGTGCAGATCGACATGGGTGAGTTCCACGACCGCTACACCGCCTCGCGGCTGTTCGGCGCCCCTCCGGGCTACGTCGGCTACGAGGAGGGCGGCCAGCTCACCGAGAAGGTCCGCCGCAAGCCGTTCTCCGTGGTCCTGTTCGACGAGATCGAGAAGGCCCACCAGGAGATCTACAACACGCTGCTGCAGGTGTTGGAGGACGGCCGCCTGACCGACGGCCAGGGCCGCACGGTGGACTTCAAGAACACGGTGCTGATCTTCACCTCGAACCTCGGGACCCAGGACATCTCGAAGGCCGTGGGCCTCGGGTTCTCCGCGGGCAACTCCGCCGACTCGAACTACGAGCGGATGAAGTCCAAGGTCCACGAGGAGATGAAGAAGCACTTCCGTCCGGAGTTCCTCAACCGGATCGACGACGTCATCGTCTTCCACCAGCTCACCGAGAACGAGATCATCCAGATGGTCGACCTCCTCGCGGGCCGGGTGGAGAAGGCGCTGCGGGGCAAGGACATGTCCCTGGAGCTGACGACGAAGGCGAAGAAGCTGCTCGCCAAGCGCGGCTTCGACCCGGTGCTGGGTGCCCGGCCGCTGCGCCGCACCATCCAGCGCGACATCGAGGACCGGCTGTCCGAGAAGATCCTGTTCGGCGAGATCGAAGCCGGCCAGATCGTCATCGTGGACGTCGACAACTGGGACGGCGAGGGCAAGGACGACGAGGCGGTGTTCACCTTCCGCGGTGAGCAGAAGCCGTCCACCGTCCCGGACTCGCCGCCGGTGGACCTGGCGTCCTCGGGCGGTTCCGCGGAGGAGTCCTCGCGGGAGGACAACTCCGAGGAGTGACCCCGGATCCCTGATCCGAACGCGGCCCCCGCACCACACCGGTGCGGGGGCCGCTTCGCGTTCGGCACCCGGCTCGAACAACAGTGACGCGTGTTGGAAGCCCCGAACCCAAGGACATCGCGTTGGTGCTGACCGAAACGGCCCTCGACCAGGTCGTCGGCAGCCCGGAGGTGTTGCGCGGCCAGCTTGAGCACCTGCTCGGACTCGGTGCGCGGGATGACGTCACCGTTCAGGTCGTCCCGCGCAGCGTGCCGAACAACCCCGTGCTGGGCGAAGGGCTGATCACGCTGGACTTCGGTGCGGCAGCGCCGAGGATCGCTTTCAAAGGTAGTCATGCCCCCGCGACCTACTACGATCATGAAGAGGGCACGACACCGATGTTCCGCGCGATGGATCGCTTGCGAGAACTGGCGTCTTCTCCGGAGGAGTCGGTCGTGCTCCTGTCCGAGAAGTTGAGGGGCGTGCAGTGATGGACTACGACACCGGTTGGTTAAAGAGCTCGCGCAGTTCCGGCACCAGCAACATGTGCGTCGAGGTGCGGTTGACTGCGCGGTGCGTGCTCGTGCGGGATTCGAAGGACCCGGAGGGCGGGCGGCTCGACGTCGGGCACGCCGCTTGGCGCCGGTTCCTCGCCGAGCTGCCGAGCGTCGACTGAGCAGCGCCGTCGAGGCGAGTGACCCGCCCAGGGCGGCTGGGTGAACGGGGCCGTTCACGTGGTGGCGGGTCCCTCGCGAGGTCAGCGGATGCGGGGGAGCTGCTGGGTGGGGATCTCGTCGGGGGAGATGCGGGGGAGTTCGTCGGTGATGTCGTCGGCCGCGTCCTGCTCGCGGCGGTCGCGGCGGAGGCGGGCGACGACGAAGTAGATGAGGGCCACCACGACCGCACCGACGACGATCTTGGAGGCGATCCCCGCGTACTCCTCGACCAGGTACCAGTTCTCGCCGAGCAGGTAACCGGCCACCACGAACAGCGTGTTCCAGATCAGGCTGCCCAAGGCCGTGAACAGCACGAACGTCGGCAGCGCCATCTTCTCCACGCCGGCGGGCAGCGAGATGAAGCTGCGGAACAGCGGGATCATCCGGCCCAGGAACACGGCCTTCACCCCGTGCTTCGCGAACCAGGCCTCGGTGCGGTCGACGTCGGCGACCTTCACCAGCGGCAGCCGCGCGGCGATCCGCCGCATCCGGTCCCGGCCGAGCGAGGCGCCCAGCCAGTACAGGACGAGGGCGCCGACGATCGAGCCGATCGTCGTCCACAGCACCGCCGAGACGATGTTCATGTCGCCCCGGCTGGCGGCGAACCCGGCCAGCGGCAGGATCAGCTCGCTGGGGATCGGCGGGAACACGTTCTCCAGCGCGATGATCAGACCGGCGCCGGGGCCGCCCAGGGTCTCCATCACGCTCACGACCCAACCGGCGAACCCGGTCGGCTCGGCGGCGGCAGCGGCGAGTGCGGTCGAGTGCATCGAGGCTCCGAACATCGGCGGGGAGGGAGGTCGGCTGGGGTCTCGGTGGGCAGCGCCCGTGCTGGGCGGCGGGGCCGGTCGCTGAACCGCCGGTTCACGCCGACCGCGCCCGCGCGCCGAGCGGAACCGCTGGGCGCGAATCATGCGGTATGTCCGTTGTTCCATGATTCCAGCACGGTGGGAGTGCTTCCCTGTGATCCCCCTCGCACGGTCGCTCCACCGGTCGCCGCGTTGCTGTGGACAACTGCACTTCCTGTGGATGGAGTTGTGGACAACTCGGGGACAGGTCCGTCGTCGGGAGGACCGCCGGGCGGGCCGGCGCCGACGATCGCCGTCCCTCGATCGCGGCGTGGCGAAGGGGGTGCCGCTGACCTGCGTAAACGTGGTTTCCGGTGTGCTGCGGGCCGGGGCGCGAGATCCGGCCGCCGCGGTGTCCTCGCAGCTCAGCAAGGCTGTTCCGGGTTGTGGATCAGCTGTGGGTGATCCGCCCGATCCACCGAGTTGTCCACAGGCCCGGCGGCCCGGTGCACACCCGGCTCGACCTGCGCCGCCCCGGCCCCTGCGAAGCTGGGCGGGTGCGAGTGGCGATGCTGGGACCGTTCCGGCTGCGCGCGGCCGACGGCGAACCCGTCGAGGTCGGCGGGCGGCGGGTCCGCGCCCTGATCGCCCGGCTCGCGCTCGACGCGGGACGCCCGGTGCCCGCCGACACGCTCATCGCCGACCTCTGGGGCGCCGCGCAACCGGCCGCCGCTGTGAACGCGCTGCAGACGCTCGTCTCCCGCGCCCGCCGCGCCACCGGGGACCTGCGGCTGACCTCCACGGCCGCGGGCTACGTCCTGGACGTCGCGGGTGACGACGTCGACGTGCACCGGTTCGACCGGTTGGTGGCGACGGGCCGGGCCCGGCTGCGCTCCGGCGAGGCCGCCGGTGCCGCCGACGTGCTGCGGGAGGCGCTGGCGCTGTGGCGCGGCGACCCGCTCGTCGACGTCGCCGACGCGGCGTTCGCGGCCCCCCACGTCGCGCGGCTCGACGAAGCCCGGCTGGGCGCGCGGGAGGACCGGATCGAAGCGGACCTGCGGCTCGGCAGGCACGCGGACCTGATCCCCGAACTGGACGGGCTCTGCGCGCGACACCCGCTGCGCGAACGGCTCATCGCACTGAGGCTGCGGGCCCTGCACGCCGCCGGGCGCCGCGCCGACGCGCTCGCCGCGTACGAGGCGCACCGCTCCCGGCTCGCCGACGACCTCGGCACCGACCCCTCGGCGTCGTTGACCGCGCTGCGCGCCGAGCTGCTGCGCGACGAGCCCGCGCCGCCGCCCGCCCCGGCGGCGCACCAGGCCCTCCCGGTCCGGCTGAGCAGCTTCGTCGGGCGCGAGGCCGAGATCGCGCAGGTCGGCGCCGCGCTCGCCCGGTCCCGGCTGGTCACCCTGTTCGGCCCGGGCGGGGCGGGCAAGACGCGGCTGGCCACCGAGATCGCCGCCGAGATCACCGGGCACCGGGTGTGGTTCGCGGAGCTCGCGCCGGTGCGCGACGGGGGTGACCTCACCGCGGCCGTGCTCGCCGCGCTCGGCATCCGCGAGACCCGGCTGCTGGAGGCACCGCAGTCGCACGGCGCCGCCCGCCTCGCCGAGGCGCTCGGCGCCGAACCGGCCGTGCTCGTCCTCGACAACTGCGAGCACGTCATCGAGGAGGCCGCCGGGTTCGCGCACGAACTCCTCGGCCGCCGCCCCGAGCTCCGGGTGCTCGCCACCAGCCGCGAACCGCTCGCGCTGCCCGGGGAGGAACTGCTGCCGGTGGGGCCGCTCGCCCTGCCCGCCGACGGGACGGACCCGGCCGCGGCGGCCGCCGTGCGGTTGTTCGCGGACCGGGCCGCCGCCGCGAGCCCCGGGTTCGAGCTCACCGAGCGCACCGCGCCCGACGTCGTCGAGGTGTGCCGGCGGCTCGACGGCATCCCGCTGGCCATCGAACTCGCCGCCGCCCGGCTGCGGTCGATGCCGCTGCGGCAGATCGCCGCGCGGCTCGACGACCGGTTCCGGCTGCTCACCGGCGGGAACCGGGCGGCGATGCCGCGGCACCGCACGCTGCGGGCCGTCGTCGAGTGGAGCTGGGACCTGCTCGACGAGCGGGAGCGGCGGCTCGCGGCCCGGATGGCCGTGTTCACCGGCGCGGTCCGCGCCGAATCGGTGACCGCGGTGTGCGCCGACGACGAGCTGCCCGCCGCCGACGTCTTCTACGTGCTGTCCTCGCTGGTGGAGAAGTCCCTGGTGACCGCGGTCGAGAACGGCCGCTACCGGATGCTGGAGACGGTGCGCGCCTACTGCTGGCAGCGCTGCCTCGACGACGGAGCGGCCGACCGGGCCCGCGACGCGCACCTCGCCCACTTCCTCGCCGTCGCCGAAGAGACCGAACCGGGCCTGCACGGGCCCGAGCAGCTCGACCTGATGGACCGGCTCGACGCCGACCACGACAACCTGCTGGCCGCGCTGCACCGGGCCGTCGACGCGGGCGACGCCGACCGCGGGCTGCGGTTGGTGGCCGCGCTGTCCTGGTACTGGTCGATGTCCGCGTGGAGCGAGGAGGTGCTCGCCCGGTTCACGGCCGTCGCCGAGCTGCCCGGCCCGGCCGCACCGCAGGCCAGGGCGGTGGTGCGGCTCGGACGCGCGCTGGCGGGCACCGGCGACGGCTGGTTCGAGCAGGTGCGGGACGGTGCCGTCGCGGCGGCGGAGAGCGGGGCGATGCACCGCTACCCGCACTCCGCGCTGCTGGAGGCGGGGGCGTGGCTGTTCCTCGGCGAGTTCACCGAGCTGCGGCGCGTCGTCGAGCTCGCCGCCGCGCACCCCGACCCGTGGGTGCGGGCCACGGCGGTGTTCGAGCAGGCGATCAGCGCCGAGCACGGCGGCGACCCGCGGACCGCGGAGGAGCACATGCGCACCGCGGCGGACGCGTTCCGCCGGATCGGCGATCGGTGGGGGCGGGCGCAGAGCATCAGCAGCCTCGCCGGCTACCGCTCGCTGCGCGGTGATCACGCGGGCGCCATCGACCTGCTGGCGGAGGCGCTGGAAACGATCCGGCAGCTGCGCTCCGACGTCGACCTGGTCGCGATCATGGTGCGCATCGGGGTGGAGCGGGTGCGGGCCGGGGACTTCGGCCGCGGTCGCGCCGAACTGGAACGGGCCGGGGAGATCGCGGCGCGCGGCAGGCCGTGGTTCGCGGTGTGGGCGTTGACCGGCCTCGCCGAATGCGCGCGGCTGGAAGGCGGGCCGGACGAGGCCGAGCGGTACCTGGACGAGGCGGAGCGCATCGGCACGGACGAGCAAGAAGGCGCCCTGCTGCGTCCGGCACTGCTGCGGCAACGCGCCGGGGTCCTGCTCGACCGGGGGCGCCCGGACGAGGCTCCGGCGCTGCTCGCGAAGGCCCTCGACGGCGGTGCCGGCATCCGGAGCACACCGGAGGCGGCGGCCGTCGCGGAGTGCGCGGCGCGCTGGCGGTGGAACGCCGGCGACCAGCCCGGGGCGGCGCGGCTGCTCGGGCTGGCCGTCGCGCTGCGCGGCGCACTCGACGAAGGCGACCCGGACCTGCGCCGGACCCGGGACGGCCTGGCGTCCACCGGAGAACCGCACCGGGCGGTGTTCGACGCCGCGACGGCGCAGCCGAGGGCCGCGGCCCTCGCCGAGCTCCGCTCCGCACTGGACCGCGACCAGCGGTGAAGCCGGGCGGGAGACCCCCCGAGAGCCTCCCGCCCGGCGGGCTCACACCCGCTTCCGGTAGGCCCACATCGCCAGCGGGAAGAACACCGCCGTCAACACCACCATCCAGATCACGGTCGCCGTCAGCGGCCCGGCCACCGGCCCGCCGATCATCAGCCCGCGCGCGGTGTCCGCCAGCTGCGTCACCGGGTTCACCTGCACCCACGCCTGCAGCCAGCCGGGCATCGTCTCCGTCGGCACGAACACGTTGCTGCCCATCGTCAGCGGGAACATGAACGCCATCGCCACACCCGGCAGCGCCTGCTGGCTGCGGATCAGCATCCCGAGGAACACCGTGATCCAGCACATCGACAGCGCGAACGCCAACGCGACCAGGAACGCGGCGAACGCCTGCAGCGGCCCGGTCTCGATGCGGAACCCCATCAGCGTCGCCACGGCCAGCAGCACCGCCACCGACACCACGTAGCGCACCACGTCGCCGAACACCGCCCCGATCAGCGGCGCCGAGCGGGCGATGGGCAGGCTGCGGAACCGGTCGAAGACGCCCTTGCTGATGTCGGTGTTGAGCTGCATCCCGGTGCCGAGGCTGCCGAAGATCATGTTCATCGCCATCACGCCCGGCAACGTCTGCTGCAGGTAGGCGCCGGTGTCCTGGGCGATCGCACCGCCGAACAGGTACACGAACATCACCAGGAACAGGATCGGCTGCAACGTGACGTCCAGCAGCCCCTCCGGTGACTTGCGGATCTTGAGCACGCTGCGCCCGGCCAGCGTCAGCCCGTGCCGCACGGTGCGCAGCGGTCCGATGCGCTCCTGCGGCGGCGGGGACGGCTCGGCCCCGGTGCCGCGTTCGATCGTGCTGGTCATGCTGCGGTCCCCTCCTCCGCGGCGGGCTTCCCGGTCAGGGCGAGGAACGCCTCGTCCAGGCTGGGCAGCCGCAAGGCCAGTTCATCGGCGGTGATCCCCGCGTCGTCGAGCCTGCGGACCAGGGCCGACAGCAACACCGGATCGTCCACCGGGGCGGTGATGAGGCCGCCCTCGTCGTCGGTCGCGGGCTGCACGCCGGTGAGCTCAGCGACGATGCGCCGCACCTCCGGCACGTCCTCGGCACCGCTGGGCCGCACCTGCAGGGTCTGCTTGCCGGTGCGCCGCTTGAGCTCGTCGGCGCGGCCCTCGGCCACCACCCGGCCGTGGTCGATCACGCTGATCCGGTCGGCGAGCTGGTCGGCCTCCTCCAGGTACTGGGTGGTCAGCAGCACTGTGACGCCTTCGCCGGTGAGCCCGGTGACCATGTCCCACACCTGGTTGCGGCTGCGCGGGTCCAGCCCGGTCGTCGGCTCGTCCAGGTACAGCACCTCCGGCCTGCCGACGATGCTCGCCGCCAGGTCGAGCCGCCTGCGCATGCCGCCCGAGTAGGTCTTGATCGCGCGACCGCCCGCGTCGGTGAGCCCGAAGCGCTCCAGCAGCTCCGCCGCGCGCGCCCGCGCGTCCCGCCGGGACAGCTCCAGCAACCGGCCGATGAGCACCAGGTTCTCCACCCCGGTCAGCTCCTCGTCCACCGACGCGTACTGCCCGGTCAGCCCGATGCGGCCGCGCACCGCCACCGCCTCCCGATGCAGGTCGCGCCCCGCCACGGTGGCCCGGCCCGCGTCCGGCCGCAGCAGCGTCGCCAGGATGCGCACGGCCGTCGTCTTGCCCGCCCCGTTCGGCCCCAGCACCCCCAGGATCGAGCCGGTCGGCGCGGCCAGGTCGACGCCGCCCAGCGCGGTGGTCGCGCCGAAGCGCTTCACCAGGCCCTCGGCCTGGATCGCATAGGACATGCCGCCTCCTCGATTCGTTATGCTCCCCACCATCGGGGGTGGCGCTGGCAGCGCGCGCACAGCGCGCTGGCAGCGCGGGTGAGCCGCACGACATCGGGGGTGCTGGATGGGCGCGGCGGTCGCCGAACCCGACGCCGGGTCCGCGCGCAGGAGCGGATGCGCCACCGCGCTGTTCCTGCTGGCCGTGCTCGGCACCGCCGCGTGGGCGGCCCCAGTGCTGCTGGGGTTCGACACCGCGAACCGCTACCTGATCGCGCTGACCGCGACCCTGCCGTACGCCGTGCCGGTGGGGGTGGTGCTGACCGTGCTGGGCCTGGCGCTGCGCCGGTGGCTGAGCACGCTGCTCGTGGGGCTGCTGTCGGTGGTGCTGGTGGTCCTGGTGCTCCCCCGGGCGATCCCGGACTCGCCGACGCCGGTGCAAGGTTCACCGCTGCGCGTGCTGTCGGTCAACCTGTTTTTCGGCCGGGCCGACGCGGAACGGGTCGTGGACCTGGTGCGGGACGGGCGGATCGACGTGCTCAGCCTGCAGGAGCTCACCCCGGAGGCCGTCGCCGCGCTGGACCGGGCCGGGCTCGCCGCACTGCTGCCGCACCGGGTGCTGCACAGCGGACCGCGGGCCGACGGCAGCGGCATCGCCTCCCGGTTCCCGCTGCGCGAACTGGCGCTGGTGCCGCCGACCTCGCTGGCCCAGCCGTCCGCGCTGATCCGGCTGCCGGGCGGCCGCGAGGTCGAGCTCGTCGCGGTGCACCCGCTCTACCCGATGGGCGCGGACACGGCCGGTCGCTGGCGGCAGGAGCTCGACGTGCTGCCGCGGCCGCCGGGGGAGCGCGCCGCGCCGCGGATCCTCGCCGGGGACTTCAACGCGACGCTGGACAACTCGCCGCTGCGGGCGCTGCTCGGCGGCGGCTACTCCGACGTCGCGGAGGTCACCGGGGACGGGCTGGCCCCGACCTGGGGTGCGGGCTGGACGCCGCGCGTCACCATCGACCACGTGCTGGTCAGCGAGGGCCTGGTGGCGCAGGGCTACCAGGTGCACGACGTGCCCGGCAGCGACCACCGGGCGATCAGCGCCCACCTGGTGGTCTCCGGCTGAGGCTGCGCCGGACTCGTCCTGCTCCGGGGGCGGGGTGGCGGAACCTCAGCGGGATTCCCGCTGCGGGATCAGTGGCTCCGCCACGAGGGAAAAGCCGTCCTCGCGAGATTCCCGCTGAGAACCCGCGGGTGGTCCGGGTGCGTGCGTGGTCGGCGGCTCAGCGCTTCGCGCTGACGGGAAGCGGGCACGAGCTGCGGCGGCGCGGTTCTGCTCGCCGGGTGTCGTGCTCGCAGTGACGGGCGGTCACGCGTTGAGCGCGGCGTCGATGGCGCGCAGGGCCGGTAGCGCCGGTTCCGGGAGGGAGAGGCCGCGACCGTGCCGCACGTCGGGTTCGCGCGGGTTGATGCGGATCAGCGCGCCGGAGGCGGCCGAGGCCAGTTCGGCGTGCCTGCGCACCGTCGGCACCGCGGTGCCCGCGCCGAGCTCCACCACCACCAGCCGTGCCGCCCGCAACGAGCGCCGCCACGCCTGCAGAGCGTCCAGCCGCGGCTGCGCGTCCCCGGCGACCCAGCTCCAGTCCCCGAACATCAGGATGTTCGGCCGCGCCGTGCCGCCGCAGTTCCGGCAGGCGGGCAGCGGTGGTTCCGCGCGCATCGTCGCCGGATCGACCCGCACCGAGACGTCGGCCGCCGACCACACGTCGTCCGTGCACGGTTCCAGGCACTGCAACCGGTGGATGCTGCCGTGGCACTCGGCGACGTGCTCCGGGGCGAACCCGGCCGCCTGGAACTGGCCGTCGACGTTCGAGGTGAACACCCGGGCGCCGAGCGGCATCCGCCGCGCCCACCGGTGCAGGATCGCGAAGCCCTCGTGCGGCACCGTCTCGCGGTACAGCCCCAGCCGGTGCCCGTAGAAACCCCACGCCAGCTCGGGGTCCTCGGCGAAGTGCACCGGATCGGCCACCTCGACGAAGCTCAACCCGAGCCGCTCGTACGGCGGATACGCCCGCCAGAAACCGGTGTCGCCGCGGAAGTCCGGGAGCCCGGAGTCGACGCCGATCCCGGCGCCCGCGCACACCAGCAGCGCCTCCGCCCCGGCGACGGATTCCGCCGCCGCGGCGATCGCGTCCGTGCTCACCGCGCTCCTCCACCTCGAATCCCGGGCGGGCGCGGCGCCCGCCCGGGAGGTCGCTCACGCGTCCTTGTGCTTGGCCTGCACGACCTCGAACTCCAGCAGGCTGGAGCCGGTGGCGACGGTGTTCTTGTGCTCGCCGGAGTGCGCGGCCTTCGCCGGACCCTGCGCCCAGTTCTGGAAGTCCTCTTCGGACTCCCACTTCGTGTAGACGAAGTACCGGTTGTCACCCTGCACGGGCCGCAGCAGCTCGAAGCCGAGGAACCCGGGGGAGTCCTCCACCGAGCCGTGGCGCCCGGCGAAGCGCTTCTCCAGTTCGGGGCCGGAGCCCTCGGGGACCTCGATCGCGTTGATCTTCACAACAGCCATGCACCCAGCCTACGGGCCCGCACGGGGCATGACGAGCAGCGCAGCGGGGCTCACAGTTCGAGCTGCGGGTGCAGCCTGCCGATCGTCCACGTCCGGTGCCGCAGCACCACCAGCGACGTCAGCACCAGGAACCCGACGAGCACGCCGCCCAGCACGATCGCGTCCCGCGCCAGGTGCGCGGGCTCGCCACCGGTGAACGCGACCCGCAGGCCGTCCACCAGGTAGCTCATCGGCAGCACCGCGTGCAGCGCCTGGAACGGCGCCGGGGCCGTCTCCACCGGGTACAGCCCGCCGGATGCGGCGATCTGCACCAGCAGCAGCGCCACCGAGACGAGCCCGCCGACCACGCCGAACGCCGCCCGCAGGAAGTGGTTCACCGCGGTGAACGCGGCCGCCGCCAGCGCGATCAGCCCCACCGCCGAAGGCAGGTCCACCGGGTCCAGCCCCAGCCCCAGGTCCATCGCGCCCAGCAGCACCAGCCCGCCGATCACCCCGAGCACCGCCGCGGGAAGCAGGCCGCCGACGGCGATCGACAGCGGATTGGTGCGCCCGCCCAGAGCCCGCTGGTTCAGCGGGGTGAACAGCAGGTAGGCGAACAACCCGAACACCCACAGCGCGATCGCGAAGAACAGCGGCGCCACCCCGCGCCCGTACACGTCGGCGGAGTTCAGCGTCGTCGCCCGCACCGCCGACGGCGTCCCCAGCTCGGAGGAGGCCCGGGCGACCTCCGTCGGCCCGGCGGGCGGCATCCGGTCCAGGCTGTCCCGCACCTGGTCGGCGAGCCGCCGCGCCCCGTCGTTGAGCTGCCCCGAGCTGGTCTGCGCGACACCGATGTTCGCGACCAGCGCGTTCACGCCCTGGGTGAGCCCGCCGGAGCCGCCGGTGAGCTCCGCGGAGGCGAGCCGCAACCGGCTCGCGGGCTCGGCGAGGTCGTTCGCCGCCTCCTGCAGCGGTGCCAGCTCGTCGCGCAGCGCCAGCGCCCGGTCCTGGGCTTCGGCGGCGGTGCGCTGCGCGTCCCGCGCCGTGCCGTCGAGCGCGGAGGTGGTGGAGGCGAGCCGCCGCGCGTCGGCCAGCGCGGACCGGTACGCGGGATCGTCGGCCAGGTCCGGGTGCCGCTGCGCCAGCTGCTCCAGCGCCCCGGCCGATCCACCGGCCTGCCGCTGGGCCGCCGCGGCTCCGCCGGAGATCGAATTCAGGTCGGCGACCGCGGAGGAGCTCGCGTCCAGCAGCGCATCGGTGGTGGCGGGCAGCTGCTGCCCGGTGAAGTCGGTGATCGAGGACAGCTTGTCGTCGAGCTCGGCGGAGGCCGCCGCGACGTCCCGGACCCCGCCGGACACCCGGCCCGCGCCGTCCCGCACCCCGCTGAGCCCGCGGGCCAGCGCCCCGGTGCTCTGCTTGCTCAGCTGGGTGCCCTGCACCAGCTGCTCGGAGACCTCCGACGCGGTGCCGAGCTTGCCACGCACCTCGCCGAGGTCGCCGTACAGCCCGCGCGCGTAAGCGGCGTACGCGGCGGCGTTGATCTGGTTCTGCAACTCGTAGCGCGCCGCGTCCGCCATGATCCCGGCCAGGTGGCCGTTGGCGTCGTTCCTGGTCAGCAGCACCGCGGGGCGCTGCGGGGAGCTGCGCGTGGACTGCGCCAGCCGGGCGCTGAAGTCCTCCGGGACGCGGATCGTGAAGTAGTAGCGGCCGTCCTCCAGCCCGCTGCGCGCGGTGCCCGCGTCGACGAAGTGCCACTGGAACGTGTCGGTGGTGCGCAGCTGCTGCACGAACTGCTCGCCGGCGTTGATCTGCTCCCCGTTGTGGTCGGCGGGCCGGTCGGAGTTGACCACCGCCACCGGCACCTGCGCGGTCCGCCCGTACGGGTCCCAGCTGGACCACAGGAACAGCGCGCCGTACAGCAGCGGGACGAGGATCAGCACGGCGGGCGCGAACCGGCGCCACGGCCCGCGGAAGCGCCGCAGCTCCAGCCACGCCAGGTAGATCGCCTTCATCGGAGGTCCTCGCCCGCGGTGGAGCTGAACAGCGGCAGCCCGCCGGTGTCGTCGCCGAAGTCGACGACGTTGTACGGCAACCGGATCAGCACGTCCGCCTCCGAACCGGGTTCGGTGGCGCTGGCCAGCACGGTCGTCCCGGTGTCCGCGACGGCCCGCAGCGCCGACCACACCCGGTTGCGCCCGGAGGGCAGCAGCCCGGCGGTCACGTCGTCCACCACGATCCCCGGCGGGCCGCCCGCGGTGGCGAGCGCGATCGCGAGCAGCAGCCGGTCGTCCGGGTAGAGCTCGTCGATCAGCGCGGCCCGGTCGACGTCCACCCCGACCAGCGCCAGCGCCCGGTCCACGTCCTGCGCGCTGACGCGGGCGGTGATGCGGCGCTCCCGGACGGCCTCCCGGACCCGGAGCCTGCCGTCCAGCTCGAAACCGGGGGAGAGGCGGGCGGGGACGACGACCTTGCGCACCAGGCCGGCGCGGCGCGGTGCCTCGTCGATCTCGATGCGCCCGGCGACGGTGCGCAGCCTGCCGGACAGCGCGAGCAGCAGCGAGGTGCGGCCGGTGCCGCCCTCGCCGAGGACGACGGCGAGTTCGCCCGGGTACACGCGGGCGTCGACGTTCTCGAAGACGATGCCCTCCGGTCCGGTGGCCGTGATCCCGCGCGCCACGATGCTCACGCCTTCGACGTCCATCTCGCTCCTCACGCCGCGTGACAGGATGCCGGTCCAAAGTGGCCCCTCACCTGGGCGGGAGCAACTCGGGCGAGCACCCCTCGTAGTCCACAGTGGAGGGATCGACTTCGCTGGTGGGCGGGGTTCCGCGAGCCCGTGGGCGGGCGCTCGGACGGCCGCGGATCACCCGTTCCGGGGCCGGGCCGCGGGCCGTGCTCCGCGCTCGGCGGGCATCGACCGGCGCTCAGAGAGGCGGATCGGGGGCACCGCGATCGAGCGCCCGGTGCTCAGCGCGCGACGAGCACGTCCGCGGTGCCGTCGCGGGAATCCAGCACCGCGACCTCGGCGACGGCCGCCCGCACCGGTTCCGCCGAGCGCAGCGCGTCGAACCCCGCGGTGAGCTCCGCGCCGCCCAGCGCCGGGGTCAGCGCGCAGTGCGGGATCCAGGCCCCGGGGAAGTGGTACGCCGACGGGTTCGACACCCGGCCCGCCAGCGCGTCGTGCACCGCCGAGTGCACCGCCAGCAGCTCCGCGTCCACCACCGCCGTCAGCAGCAGCACCGCGTCCTCGCCCGGGAACGTGCCCAGCGTGGAGAACCACAGGTCCGGCAGGAACAGCGACCGCAGCTCGGCGCGCAGCGCCGCGCGGGCGGCGGCCGGGATCGAGCTCGCCGACGCCAGCACCACGCCCGGCCGGCCGTCCAGCACCGGAACCCCCGCCGCGGCCGCGTTCTCGCGCAGCGCCCGCAATCGCCGCTCGGTCGCGTCGTCGAAGAACACGGTCAGCGCCTGCGCCATCGGTTCCGCCCTCCGGGCCGTCGTCGCCGGGAGGCCCGGCCGGTCGCTCAGTGCTCGCCGGGGAGGGCGAAGCGACCGTCGTCGGTCTGCTCCAGCAATCCGTCCACCAGCAGCGAATCCAGGCAGCGGTCCCGCTGGCCCGCGTCCTGCCACACCGCGTCGAGCGCGGCGCGCGGCACCGGGCCCTCCGCGCCGCGCAGCACGTCCAGCAGCTTGCCGCGCACCTGGCGGTCCGTGCCCGCGAACTTCTGCACCTTCTTCGGCGGCCCCGCGTAGGCCGGGCGACCCGCGTGCTGCCACGCGCAGTCCGCCGCGATCGGGCAGCGCTCACAAGCGGGGGAGCGGACCGTGCACACGACCTGCCCCAGCTCCATCAGCGCCGCCGAGAGCCGGGCCGCGCTCGCGTCGTCGGACGGCAGCAGCGCGTCCACGTCCGCCAGGTCCCGCTTCGTCGACGGCGGGCCGGCATCGCCCGCGCCGTGCACCGCGCGCGCCACCACCCGGCGCACGTTGGTGTCCACCACCGGGGCCCGCCTGCCGTAGGCGAACGCGGCCACCGCGCGCGCCGTGTACGCGCCGATGCCCGGCAGCGCCAGCAAGGTGTCCACATCGGACGGAACGACGTCACCGTGGTCGGCGGCGATCGCGGCCGCGGCCTGGTGCAGCCGCAGCGCCCGGCGCGGGTAGCCGAGCTTGCCCCAGGCGCGCAGCACCTCCGCCTGGGTGGCCGCGGCCAGGTCGGACGGGCGCGGCCAGCGCTCCAGCCACTCCTGCCAGATCGGGGCGACCCGGTTCACCGGCGTCTGCTGCAGCATCGTCTCGCTGACCAGCACGCCCCAGCCGGTGACGCCCGGCGCGCGCCACGGCAGCGGGCGGGCCTCGGCGGCGAACCAGTCGGTCAGTTCGGTGGGGTCCCAGGCGATCGTCGTCATCTCGGATTCGATCCTGCCACCACTCCACCGGGGCACGCGCGCCGCCCCGAGCCCGTGCCTGCGTCACCTGAAGGGGTTGCAGAACGCGACTGATCAACCGCGCCAATACACCTGATCGGGGCCATTGGCATTGGGCCGTTCGGCGGGATCACCGGGTTACTGTCGGGCGGTGCTGGATCCCATCGGACCGCTCCCACGCGAGGTGTACTGGCGACGCCGGGCACTGGCAGTCGGCGTGATCCTGCTGGTCACCGCCCTGGTGGTGTGGGGGATCGTCGTCCTCGCCGGAGTCCTGGCCCCGCGCGCGTCCGCGCCCGCCCCGCAAGCCGCACCACCACCGGCCGCCCCGAACGCGGCCGCACCACCGCCCGCGCCGAAGGCCCCGCCGCCACCGCCCGCGTGCGCCGACCAGGACCTGCGGATCGCCGCCGAACCGGCCCGCCCGAGCTTCCCCGCTGGCGAACCCGTCGAACTCCGCATGATCGTCACCAACGCCAGTTCCCACGCCTGCGTCCGCAACACCGACCGGATGCTCCGCGAAGTGGTCGTGTCCACCGAGAACGGCACCAGGTTCTGGTCCAGCAACGACTGCCACGTCGAATCCACCAACGAGAAGCCCTTGCTGGAACCCGGGAAGTCCGTGCGCAACGAGATCCGGTGGACCGGCGTCGCCTCCACCCGCGACGCGAGCCCCGCCCAGTGCGCCGCCGAACGCGACACCGCCCCCGCGGGCGCGTACGTGGTCGGGGCCCGGCTCGACCGCATGGTCAGCGAGCCCGCGCCCTTCCGCATCACCGGCTGAGGCCGTCCCCGCTGATCAGAGGTGGCGGCCCGCTTCGGCCAGCCGGCCCAGCGAGGCGCGGAGCGAGCGGGCGCGGGCTTCGCCGATGAACTCCACCTCGCACAGCTGCGGAACGTCCGCGGCCAGCAGCGCCTGCAGGGACCCGAAGTGCGCCACCAGCTGCCTGCGCACCGCGGGCGGCAACCGCGGCACCCGCGCCAGCAGCCGGTACCCGCGCGGCCGCAGCGGCTGCTCCAGGTCCTCCGTCCCGCCCGGGTAGCCGAACGCCCGCGCCACCGCCGTCAGGTCCAGCAGCGCCGTCGCGTCCAGCTCCGCCAGCGCCGCGTCCACCTGCTCCGTCGTCGGCAACCCGCCCGCGGTCGGCAGGTACTCCTGCACCACCAGCTCCCGGTCCAGGTCGATGCCGCCGACCAGCTCGTCCAGCTGGAGCTCGATCAACCGGCCGTCGCTGCCCAGCTCGACGACCGCGCCGCCGATCTCGTCGGAGATGCGGCGCACCATCTCCAGGCGCTGCACCACCGTCATCGCGTCCCGCAGCGTCACCGCGTCCGCCACCTCCAGCGCGGACAGGGTGTGCGTCACCTCCGCCAGCCGCGCCGTGTAGCGCTCCAGCGTGGCCAGCGCCTGGTTCGCCCGGGACAGGATCTCCGGCGAACCCGACAGCACGTGCCGGTAGCCGTGGATGTAGACGCTGACCAGGCTCATCGACTGGCTCACCGACACCACGGGGTGGCCGGTGTGGATGGCGGTGCGCTCCGCCGTGCGGTGCCGGGTCCCCGACTCGTCGGTGGGGATCGTCGGGTCCGGGACCAGCTGCACGTTGGCCCGGAGGATGCGGGCCCCGTCGGTGGACAGCACCACTGCACCGTCCATCTTGGACAGCTCGCGGAGCCGGGTCGCGCTGAACTCCACGTCCAGCCGGAAGCCGCCGTCGCAGATCGACTCCACGGTCGCGTCGTGGCCCAGCACGATCAGCGCCCCGGTGCGGCCGCGCAGGATCCGCTCCAGCGCGTCCCGCAGCGCGGTCCCCGGTGCCAGCCACGCCAGCGTCGTCCGCAACGACTCGGGATGACCATCGGCCACGACTCCCCCTCGGCTGCCTGTTCTCGAACTCCTGGTGCGATCGGGCCGGTGTCCGGCGCCTGCTGCCCGGCATCTGCTGCGTGGTGCCCGGCGTCCGGCGGTGCGGTCCGCGGCTGCGCCGATGGTCAGCGGGAGCGCAGGGACTTCAGCGCCGTCTTGATGTCCGGCACCTCGGTGGCCCGGATGCCCGGTGGCAACCGGCCCGAGTCCGGCGGCACCAGCGCCCGGTCGAAGCCGAGCCGCGCGGCCTCCGCGAGCCGCCTGCCGACCCCGCTGACCCGGCGGATCTCCCCGGCCAGCCCGACCTCGCCGATCACCACGATGTTCGGCGGCAGCGGCACGTCCAGCGCGGAGGAGGCGACCGCCAGCGCCACCGCCAGGTCCGCGGCGGGTTCGGTGACCTTCATGCCGCCGACCGTCGCCGCGAACACCTCCTTCTCCCCGGTGCGGATCCGGCCGCGCTTGTCCAGCACCGCCAGCGTCATCGACACCCGGGCCGAGTCCAGGCCGCTCACCGCACGCCGCGGGATCTGCATCTGGGTGGGCGCGACCAGCGCCTGCACCTCCGCCAGCAGGGGGCGCTTGCCCTCCACCATCACGGTGACCGCGGTGCCGGGAACCGCCGCCTCCTGCCGGTTCAGGAACAGCCCGGACGGGTCGGTGACCTCGGCGATGCCGTCGTCGCGCTGCTCGAAGCAGCCGACCTCGTCGGCCGGGCCGAACCGGTTCTTGATGCCGCGCAGCATCCGCAGCGCCGAGTGCCGGTCGCCCTCGAAGTTGAGCACCACGTCCACCAGGTGCTCCAGGGCGCGCGGGCCCGCGACCGCGCCGTCCTTCGTCACGTGCCCGACCAGGACCACCGGCAGCCCGCGCTCCTTCGCCAGCGCGACCAGACCGGAGGTCACGGCGCGCACCTGCGTCACGCCGCCGGGGGTGCCGTCCACGTCGGGCGACTGCACCGTCTGCACCGAGTCCACGATCAGCAGCCCCGGCTTGATCGCGTCCACGTGCCCGAGCACCGCCGACAGGTCGTTCTCCGAGCCCAGGAACAGCTCCGGGTCCAGCGAGTTCGTCCGCTCCGCGCGCAGCCGCACCTGCCCGGCCGACTCCTCGCCCGTGATGTACAGCGAGGGGCCGCCGGTGCGGGCCGCGGCCCAGCGGTGCGCGACCTCCAGCAGCAGCGTCGACTTGCCCACCCCGGGCTCACCCGCGAGCAGCATCACCGCGCCCGGCACGATGCCACCGCCGAGCACCCGGTCCAGCTCCGCGATGCCGGTCGGGACCGCCCGCGCCGAGTCCAGGTCCACTTCGCCGATGGGCCGGGCCGCGCTGGACGGCGCGGCCGCGGACAGCTTCGCCAGCGCGGGCCGCGCCGGGGCCGCCTCCTCCACGGTGTTCCACTCGTGGCACTTCGGGCAGCGGCCGACCCACTTCGCGACCTCGTGACCGCATTCGGCGCAGCGGTAGGCGGGACGGGCGTTCTTGGTAGGCACGGGGCGAGGCTATAAGCCGGCCCCGACGGGGCCCGTGCCGACACACGCCCGCGTGTCGGCGCCCGTCCGGCGAGCAGGCCCCGGACGCAGCGGAGGCCGCCCCCGACGGGGACGGCCTCCGGCTGGTCGAGCTGGGTGTCAGTGGTGCGATTCCTCGCCACCGGTGTCCGGGCGCGGGGTGGGGTCCTCCCCGATCGGGACCTGCACGGTGAGCGGGCCCGCCTTCTCGAACACGAAGGTCACCGGGACGGTCACGCCGGGCGTGATGTCCTGGGTCAGGCCCTTCAAAGTGATCGAGACCTCCTGCTGATCGGGGGTCGCGGACCCCTCCGTGCCGTAGGCGTGCAGCGCGGACCGCGACGGCAGGGTGCGGTTCTTGGCGACGTCGACGGAGGCCGCGTAGGTCGAGGATGCCTCGACCAGCTTGTCCGCCTCGGCGCCGTCGTTGATCAGCACGGCGGCCAGCGGAGCGGAGGCGCCCTTGGCGTAGCGGCTCCCCGTCTCCGGGAAGGACAGCGTCGCGTTCCGGACGCCGATGCCGCCGGCGTCCCCGCTGCCGCCCGCGACGGCGGCGACCTGCGTGTCGGTCTCGGTGACCTGCCCGGCGCTGCATCCGGCGAGCGCCAGGACGGCGCCCAGGCCGAGGGCGGCCGAGGTCAACCGCACGCGGAAGGTGTGGTGCTGAAGGCGGCTCACGGTGGCAGTGTCCTTCCTGATAGCCGGACGACCGCGATGGAGCTTAATGGTCCGCTCCGGAGGACCAGTAGGCAGACCCCACATCGGCCCCCGGTCCGGGGTCGTGAACCGTGTTCGGAAGGTGTCCACAGTGGATCAAAAGGGGGCGCCGGAGACCCCCGGGAAGCATGCCCGGAGCCTGTTTGTCAACCCCCGATCGCGTCCTGACCTGCGACGACGGACGGGAGCCGGTCGAGGCTCGGTTGCCGCGCGTGCTAAGCTGGGCGCAGCGAAAGGGGCAGAGGACACATGGTTTTCAAGGTCGGAGAGACCGTCGTCTACCCGCATCACGGTGCCGCGCTCATCGAAGCAATCGAGACCCGTGTGATCAAGGGCGAGGAGAAGCAATACCTCGTCCTCAAGGTCGCGCAAGGTGACTTGACCGTTCGAGTTCCCGCTGACAACGCCGAGATCGTCGGCGTTCGGGACGTCGTCGGTCAAGAGGGTCTGGACCGCGTCTTCGACGTGCTGCGCGCCCCGCACACCGAGGAACCGACTAACTGGTCCCGGCGGTACAAGGCCAACGTGGAGAAGCTCGCCTCCGGCGATGTGAACAAGGTGGCCGAAGTGGTGCGCGACCTCTGGCGGCGCGAGAAGGACCGTGGCCTGTCCGCGGGTGAGAAGCGCATGTTGGCCAAGGCCAGGCAAATACTGGTCAGCGAATTGGCGCTGGCCGAGGGCACCGACGAGGGCAAGGCCGAGTCCCTGCTGGACGAAGTTCTCGCCACGGCCGTGTGATCGGCGGGTTCTGCTCAACGTGACGGTGGTGGCCCTCGTTCCGGCCGCCGGGCGCGGTGTGCGCCTCGGTGTCGGGATGCCGAAAGCACTGGTCCAGGTCGCGGGCCGATCTCTGCTGGTGCGCGCGGTCGGTGGTCTGCTGGACTCCGGGCGCGTGCACCACGTGGTCGTCGCCGCCCCGCCGGACCAGGTCGACGTGGTCGAGCGCGAGCTCGGCGAGTTCGACGCGGCGGCGGTGCACGTGGTGGCCGGTGGTGCCGACCGCACCGAGTCCGTCCGCCTCGCGCTCGCGGTCACCGAACGGGCCGTGCCCGACGCCGACGTGGTGCTGGTGCACGACGCGGCCCGCGCGTTCACCCCGCCCGCCATGATCGGTGCCGTGGTGGACGCCGTGCTCGGCGGTGCGTCCGCGGTGATCCCGGTGCTGCCCGTCGCCGACACCATCAAGCAGGTCGACGAGGCCGGTGCGGTCACCGCGACCGTCGACCGCTCCCCGCTCCGCAGCGTGCAGACCCCGCAGGGCTTCCGGCCCGGCGTGCTGCGCGCCGCCTACGCCGCGGCCGGGGACGCCGCCACCGATGACGCCGGGCTCGTGGAGCGGGCCGGTGGCGAGGTGCGCACCGTGCCCGGTCACCCGAACGCGCTGAAGATCACCACCGCCTTCGACCTGGCGGTCGCCGAGTCGGTGCTCGCCGTCGAACCGATCGGAGAACTCCGGTGACCGGACCGCTGCCGAGGATCGGCCAAGGCGTCGACGTGCACCCCGTGGAAGCCGGCCGGGAGTGCTGGATCGCCGGCCTGCGGTGGCCCGGCGTCGACGGGTGCAGCGGCCACTCCGACGGGGACGTCGCCGCGCACGCGCTGTGCGACGCGCTGCTGTCCGCGGCGGGGCTCGGCGACCTGGGTGCCGTGTTCGGCACCGGCGGTGATCGCTGGGCCGGAGCGCACGGTGCGGAACTGCTCACCGAGGTGGTGGACCGGATCACCGCCGCCGGGTTCCAGGTCGGCAACGCCACCGTGCAGGTCATCGGCAACGCGCCCCGCATCGGCAAGCGCCGCGAGGAAGCCCAGCGGGTGCTCTCCGAGGTGCTCGGCGCGCCGGTGTCGGTGTCCGGCACCACCAGCGACGGGCTCGGGCTCACCGGCCGCGGCGAAGGCATCGCCGCCGTCGCCACCGCATTGCTCTTCCCGGCGGCTTGACCAGCACGTCCGGTTAAATCTTCCCCACCTGGGGGTCAAGTCGGGGAAAGGTCCGGGTTCGCACCCTGGTCGTGCCGCCCGCCGCGGGTCATGCTCGACGCATGGTGATCGAACGCAACCGCTGGGTGCGCAGGGCCGTGGTCGGCCAGCCCGTGATCGCTTGGCCCTGTTCGCTGCTGCTGTGGGCGGCCGGTGGCGCCGCCGCGCTCGTCCTCGCCGCCGCCATCCTGTGGATCAGCACCGCCTCGTGCGTCTTCGGCATCCTCGCCCCGCTCCACCACGACGACCCGATCCCCGCCGACCGGCTCACGTCCGGCACGTCCTGACCTCGATCGGAGCCCGACCACCTCGACCGCCGCCGCGCCAGGTGGAACCCTGCGGCGTGATCAGCGGGAGCCGGCCCGGCCCGGCGGCTCCGGCCGGTCTCGCGCACCGGCGCCGCCACCGCGCCGGGCGGCTGGGCGCAGTGCTCGTCGGACGGCAGGACGTCGCACGCGGCGCGGATCCGGGTGGCCCGCTCCTGCCGCGCGCGGTGCTCAGCCACGTCCGGGCTGCACGGCCGGTGGGGCGCGGTGCGCCGGGTCGGCGACCGGTGGTGAGATCGGCCGCAGCGGCGGGAGCGGGCGCGGCGCGGCCCGTAGGGTGGCCGGGTGAGCTTGCGCGCGGTGTTCTTCGACTACTCGGGCACGTTGTTCCGGCTGGAGCAGGACGCGTCCTGGCTCGCCGGGCTGACCGACGGCAGCGGTGATCCGCTGACCCTGGAGGCGCAGACCGAGCTGCTGCGCAGGCTCACCGCCCCCACCGGTCGCGTCGTCGAGTTCGAGCCGGAGTTCCAGGAGGCCTGGGACCAGCGCGACCTCGACCCGGAGATGCACCGCAAGTCCAACATCGAGGTGCTGCGGGTCTCCGGCGTCAGCACCGCGGAACAGGCGGAGGCGCTCTACGCCCGCCTGGTGGACCCGCTGTCCTGGACGCCGTACCCGGACACCGCCGAGGTGCTGCGCGGGCTGCGCGACGCGGGCGTGCGGATCGGCGTGATCAGCAACATCGCCTTCGACATCCGCCCGGCGTTCGAGAAGCTCGGCGTGTTCGACCTGGTCGACGAGTACCTGATGTCCTACGTCGAAGGCGTGATCAAGCCCGACCCGAAGCTGTTCCTGCGCGCCTGCGAGCGGCTCGGCGTCGAACCGGCCGAAGCGCTCATGATCGGTGACAGCGAGGAGGCCGACGGCGGTGCGGCCGCGATCGGCTGCGCGGTGTCCATCGTGGAACCGCTGCCCACCGCGCAGCGGCCGGACGCCCTGCTCGCGGCGGTCGCGGAGCACGGCGTGCTGCCCGCCTCGCCCGCGGGGGCGTGATCACCGCGACCGGATCTCCGGCGGAGCGCACAGCGCGAAGCCTTGACGAGCAGGCCCCTGTCGTGGTTCACGATCGGAGGACCCCCGTACCATCGAGGCGTGAGCCTGCACCTGCATGACACCGCGACCCGCACGACGCGCGAATTCCACCCGCGCTGCGACGGAGTGGCGTCGATCTACGTCTGTGGGGCGACGGTGCAGGGCGTGCCGCACATCGGTCACGTGCGCAGCGGGCTCGACTTCGACGTGCTGCGCCGCTGGCTGCTGCACACCGGGTACGACGTGCGGCTGGTCCGCAACGTCACCGACATCGACGACAAGATCATCGCGAAGGCGGGGGAGGCTGGCCGTCCCTGGTGGGAGTGGGCCGCCACGCACGAGCGCGCCTTCGAGAGCGCCTACGACCGGCTCGGTTGCCTCCCGCCGTCGGCGCTGCCCCGCGCCACCGGGCACATCGGGCAGATGGTCGAGCTGATCCAGCGGCTGATCGACAAGGACCACGCCTACCCGGCGGGCGGCGACGTGTACTTCTCCGTCGGCTCCTTCGCCGCGGAGTACGGGCGGCTGTCCGGTCAGCGCCTCGACGAGGTGCAGCAGGGCGAGCACGCCGCCGCGGGCAAGCGCGACCCGCGCGACTTCACGCTGTGGAAGGGCGCCAAGCCCGGCGAGCCGAGCTGGCCCACGCCGTGGGGCGACGGCCGGCCCGGCTGGCACCTGGAGTGCTCGGCGATGGCCACCTACTACCTCGGCGCCGAGTTCGACATCCACGGCGGCGGCCTGGACCTGGTGTTCCCGCACCACGAGAACGAGCTCGCCCAGTCGAACGCCGCGGGGGACCCGTTCGCCCGCTACTGGCTGCACAACGCCTGGGTGACGATGAGCGGCGAGAAGATGTCGAAGTCGCTCGGCAACACCATGAGCATCCCGGCCGTGCTGGAGCGGGCCCGCGCCTGCGAGCTGCGCTACTACCTGGTGGCCCCGCACTACCGGTCGACGGTGGAGTTCTCCGAGGAGGCGCTGCAGGAAGCGGTCGCCACCTACCGGCGCATCGAATCTTTCGTGCACCGGGTCGCGCAGCGCACCGGCGGCGTGGGGCACGGGGACGTGCGTCCCGAGTTCGCCGCGGCGATGGACGACGACCTGTCCACGCCGCAGGCGGTGGCCGCGGTGCACACCACGATCCGCGAGGGCAACGCCGCGCTCGACACCGGTGACGACGAGGCCGCGCGCGCCGCGGCGGCCTCGGTGCGCACCATGACCGACGTGCTCGGCTTGGACCCCCTCGCCCCGCAGTGGGCCGAGGAGTCCGGCGCGGACGACGCCGCGCGCCGAGCACTCGCAGAGCTGGTCGACGGCCTGCTGGAGCAGCGGCAGAAGGCTCGGGCGGAGCGCGACTTCGCCACCGCCGACCTGCTGCGGGACCGGCTGCTGGCTTCCGGCGTCGCCGTCGAGGACACACCCGACGGTCCGTTGTGGACACTCAAGGACGGGTGAACGAACGTTGGCAGGCAACGACAAGCGCCGTGGGGCGACCCGCAAGCCGGGAACCAAGAAGGGGATGGTGAAGGGCTCCGGCGGCCAGCGCCGCAAGGGCCTCGAAGGCAAGGGCCCCACCCCCAAGGCCAAGGACCGGGTTCCGCACCCGGCGAAGAAGCGCGCCGATGCCGCCAAGGCGCGCACCGAGCAGCAGAACCGCAGGCAGCGCGAGCAGCGCGAACTGCCCGAGATGGTGGCCGGCCGCAACCCGGTCGCCGAATGCCTCCGCGCCGGCGTGCCCGCCACCGGGCTGTACGTGGCGCAGGGCATCGACACCGACGACCGGGTCAAGGACGCGGTGCGCAACGCGTCCGACCGGGGCATCTCGGTGATCGACGTGCCCCGCACCGAGCTGGACCGGATGACCGGCGGCGCCATGCACCAGGGCCTCGCGCTGCAGGTGCCGCCGTTCAAGTACGCGCACCCGGACGACGTGCTCGCGCACGCCGCCGACTCCGGCCGGCCGCCGCTGCTGGTGGCGCTGGACGGGGTCACCGACCCGCGGAACCTGGGCGCGGTGATCCGCTCGGCCGCCGCGTTCGGCGCGCACGGCGTGATCCTCCCGCAGCGGCGCAGCGCCGGGATGACCGCCGTCGCGTGGCGCACCAGCGCGGGCACCGCGGCGCAGCTGCCGGTGGCGATGGCCGTGAACCTCACCCGCACCCTCAAGGACCTCAAGAACGAGGGCCTGATGGTCGTGGGGCTCGACGCGGACTCCGACATCACCTCCGACGAGCTGGAGCTCGCCGGCGGCCCGCTGGTGGTCGTCGTCGGCTCCGAGGGGCGCGGGCTGTCCCGGCTGGTGCGGGAGACCTGCGACCAGACGGTGTCGATCCCGATGGCCGGGCAGGTGGAGTCGCTGAACGCCTCCGTCGCGGCCGGGGTGGTGCTGGCCGAGGTGGCGCGGCGCCGCCGCATCAAGCCGGTCACCTACTGATCGTCCGGTGCGCGGCCCGTCGAGCGGACGGGTCGCGCACCTCCGGCGGCCCGGCGGGATTTCGCCGGTGAGCTGAGCCGTTCCTGGCAAGTGCGGCCACGCGCTCGGCTAGGCTCCGAAGCCGAGTCGATCGGGAGGCCCGGGCCTCCCAGCACCGCGAGGCCCCTCACCGATGTACTTCTCCACTCCGCTGTTCCTCTGGTACTTCCTGCCGGTCGTGCTGGCGGCGGTGCTCATCGCGCCCCGGTCCGCGCGCAACGCGATCGTGGCCGTCGCGAGCCTGGTGTTCTACGCCAGCGGCGCGGGCGGCACCACCCTGCTGCTGCTGGCGTGCATCGTCGTCAACTTCCTCGCGGGCAAGTCCCTCGAACCCGGAGCGGAGCACCCGTACCGCCGGGCCCTGCTCATCGGCGCCGTCTCGTTCGACCTGCTGGTGCTGGTGGTGTGGAAGTACGCGGGCTTCGCCACCGAGCAGCTGGCGACGCTGACCCGGTGGTTCGGCGGCGACTTCCCGGTGCTGCAGCTGGCGCTGCCGATCGGCATCTCCTTCTACACGTTCCACCACATCTCCTACGTGGTCGACGTGTACCGCGGCGAACGGCCCGCGCTGCGCAACCCGGTCGGCTTCGTCACCTACATCGCGATGTTCCCGCAGCTGGTGGCCGGACCGATCGTGCGCTACCGGGAGATCGCCGACCAGCTCCCGCAGCAGCGCACCCACCGGCTCGACGACGTCGCAGCCGGCTTCCCGCGGTTCGCGTGGGGGCTGACGAAGAAGGTCGTCGTCGCCGACACGCTCGCCCCGATGGTCGACGCCTGCTTCGCGACCCCGGCCGAGGACATGAGCTTCGCCGTCGCCTGGCTCGGCGCCATCGGCTACACCGTGCAGCTGTACTTCGACTTCTCCGGCTACTCCGACATGGCGATCGGGCTGGGTCGGATGCTCGGGTTCCGGCTGCCGGAGAACTTCGCCCGGCCCTACTCCTCGGTGACCGTCACCGAGTTCTGGCGGCGCTGGCACATGTCGCTGTCCCGCTGGTTCCGCGACTACGTCTACATCCCGCTCGGCGGCAACCGGCGCGGCACCGGGCGCACCTACCTGAACCTGGCGATCATCTTCGTGCTCACCGGGTTCTGGCACGGCGCGGCGTGGACCTACCTGGTGTGGGGCCTGTTCCACGGGGCGCTGCTGGTCGTGGAACGCGCCACCGGGCACGACTCGGCGCCCGCGGACCGCTGGGCGCGGCTGGGCAGGCGGGCGCTGACGCTGCTGCTGGTCGTGCTGGGCTGGGTGTTCTTCCGGGCGCCCGACCTGGGGACGGCGTTCACGATGATCGGGCACATGCTGCTGCCGGACCTGTCCGGGCTCACCGACCTCGTCGCCGCCTCCGTCACCCACCAGCGGGTGTTCTTCCTGCTGGTCGCGCTGGTCGTGGTGCTGCTGCCCGCCTCCACCGGGACCGGGGCGTTCCTGGAGTCGGTGCGCTCCCGGCAGGCGAACGCGCTGCGGGCGGCGGTGATGACGGCCGGGCTGCTGTACTCGGGCCTGCTGGTCGCGACCGGCTCGTTCAGCCCGTTCCTGTACTACCAGTTCTGAGGGGGCTTGCCCGGCTCTTCTCGCCCGGTGGCCGGGTCGCCGCGTTCTCGCCGGGAGGAACGCCGACCCGAGCTGGTGCGCGCAGCACAGCGGGCCGGCCAGGGGAAGCGGCTTCGGGTCGGCCGGTTCCGGGTCGTTGGTCCGTTGTCGCGGGGGTGGGGCGGCGGGACGATGGTCAGGGGCGATGAGGCTCGCCGGAAGTGCGGAACACGCCGCTGATGGCCTCTCCGGAACTCAGGATGCCCGCCATGTCGCACATCCACGTCCTGCTGCGTTCCTCCGCCGCCGTGTTCTTCGGCGACCGGGTGCTGCTGGTGCGCCGCCGCGAGCACGACGACCTGGTGCTGCCGGGCGGCACCCCGCGGCCGGGGGAGGACTTCCACGCCTGCGTGCGGCGCGAGCTGCGCGAGGAGACCGACATGCTGATCGACCCGGGCACCTGCGCGCTCATCGTCGAGACCGTGCGCCCCTTCGCCGAACGGCTGGTGGACGTCGTGTTCCGCTCCCCGGGCCGGCCCGCCGGGTGGCCGCGGTTCAAGGAGGACGGCCTGCGGCCCGAGCTGGTCCCGGTCGCCGAGCTGCCCCGGCTGGACCTGCACCCGCCGATCGCGGCGCAGCTGGCCGAACTGCACGAGGTCCGCGAATCCGGCCCGCCGAAGTACCTGCGGAACGAACACCGGACGCCCGTGCGGCCGTGAGTTCCGCGGGAACCGGGCACGGCCGTCGCCCGGCCGGGCTAACGTAGCGGCGTGTCGAGGACGGAACCGACCGAGCTGCCCGCGGTCCACGAGTCGTGGCTGCCGCGCGAGCACCCGATGCACCGGCCGCGGCACGGCAGGCGCCAGCTCACCGCCCTGGTGTGCGCGCTGCTGTTCCTCACCGCGCCCGCCACCACCTGGGTGTTCGGCGCGCGGGCGGAGCAGCTGGAGAACCGGCCGCTGGCGGAGTTCCCGAGCATCACCGACGGCTGGGGCTTCCTCACCGGGCTGTCCCCGTGGGCCGCGGAGAACCTGCCGTTCCGCGGGACCGCGGTCCGGTCGGTGCACAGCATCAGCCAGGGGGTGTTCGGCGAGCAGGCGCGGTTGGAGTCGGGGACGCACAGCTCGCCCACCGGCACCGGGAGCGACCAGCAGCAGGTCCGGCAGCCGCTGAACGAGAACGTGTTCCCGAAGGTCATCGAAGGCCGGGCGGGCTGGCTCTACCTCGGCCACGACGTCGCCTACCCGTGCACGCCGAAGCGCAGCCTGGACGAGGTGATCGCCGGATTGCGGCGCTGGCGCCAGGTCGTGGAGGCATCCGGGCGGAAGTTCCAGCTGGTCATCGCGCCGGACAAGTCGACGATGTACCCGGCGAACCTGCCGCCGCAGTACGCGGGCAAGGACTGCTCCTCGCGGGCCAGGGAGGAGTTCTGGCGGCGGCTGCCCACCGCGACCGGCGCGATCGACATGCGGGACCCGCTGCGCGAATCCGCCGACCGCAACGGCCGGGCGATCTACCACGACATCGACACGCACTGGACCCACGAGGGCGGCATCACGATGGTGTACCAGCTGGCGGAGCGGCTGTCCCCGGGCAGCACCGCCACCTGGAAGGTGCAGCCCGGCAGGCAGTACCCGCACTCCGCCGACATCCCCGACCTGCTCGGCCAGCGCCGCACCGTGCCCATCCAGGCCTACTCGCTGGCGCCGGACGGCGGCGCGGACCACACCCGATTCGAACCCAGCGACTTCCACGAGCCGCTGCACCTGAAGTCGATGCCGCGGGCCGGCATGATCGCCGAGCCGACGCGGATGGTGGGCGACTCGTTCACCCAGTTCGCCAGCCCGTACCTGGCCGCGACGTTCGCCGACATCGGCATCGTGCACCCGGAGGAGGTCGCGAAGCGACCGCGGGAGACGGCGGCGCTGCTCGCGGAGGGCGACGTGGTGACCTTCGAGCTGTCCGAGCGGTTCGTCTCCGGCGGCCGTTACGACCTGCTCGACCCGGCGGTCGCCGACCAAGTGGGGGCAGTGCTCGCCGCCGACCCGCGTTGAAGGTTCCCCCCCGCTCCTGTTGCTCAGGGCCGGGGTGGCGGAACCTCAGCGGGTGGTCCGGTTGCTCGGGTGGTCGGCGGTTCAGCGGTTTCGCCGCTGACAGGAAACGGACACGACCCGCCGGGCGGGTTCGCAGCGGTGCGTTCACCGGGTGGCGTTGCGGACGGCCGTGACGGCCGCGCCGAGGAAGCCCAGGTTGAACACCAGGTGCACGCCCACCAGCACTCGCGCCACCTGCGAGGAGGCGTGCACGTCGCCGAAACCGACCGTGCTGGTGATCGACAGCGCGAAGTACAGCGCATCCACCTTGGTGCGCAGCGCGGCGATCGACCCCGGCCAGTGCGCGTTCAGCCCGCAGTACACCGCGGCGAAGAACAGCACCGCCAGGTACAGCGAGGTCAGCACCCCGGTCAGCGCCACGCCCCCGGAGCGGAACCGGCGGACCTGGCGCACGATCACCGCGGCCACCGCGACCAGGCCCGCCGCGAACGCGCCGACGAACGCCCAGGTGCTGCGGACGTCGAACACGCCCAGCGGCAGCGCGAAGTACACCGCGGTGCTCGCGGCGACGGCCAGCACGGTCCCCGCCGTCCGGCGCAGCAGGCCCCGCTCCGAGGAGAACACCCGCTCAGCGTGCGTGTCCCCGACGGCCTCCGCCGGACGATCGGACGGCGATGGCGGGCCGGATCCCGCCGGTCAGGCCGCCGCGGGAGCGCGGGAGACCCGGCGCAGCCGGACGTTGCCGACCGCCCGGCACACCAGGTAGATCGCGAACGACAGGATCGTCACGAACGCGCTCACCGGAGCGCCCGGCGCCAGCGACAGCACGATGCCGCCCAGCACCGCGACCTCGGCGAACACCACGGCCAGCACCGTGGACAGCAGCGGGCTCGCGGTCACCCGCGCCGCCGCGGCGCCCGGCGTCACCATCAGCGCCAGCACCAGCAGCGCCCCGACCGTGTAGACGCCGAGCGCGGTCGCCACGCCCACCAGCACCGCGAACAGCGGGGTGAGCAGCCGGGCGGGCACGCCCCGCGCCGCGGCCACGTCCGGGTCGACGCTGGCGAACAGCAGCGGCCGGTACACCACGGCCAGCACCACCAGCACCACCGCGGCACTGCCGCCGAGCAGCGCCACGTCGGCCGAGTCGACGCCGACGATCTGCCCGATGAGCAGGCTGAACTTGTTCGAGGTGCGCTCCGGGTTCATCCACAGCAGCAGCACCCCGAGGCCGAGGCCGAACGACAGGATCGCGCCGATCACCGAGTCCCGTTCCCCGCCGCGCTGCCCGAGGAACCCGAGCAGCAGCGCCGCGACCACCGCGCCGCCGAGCGCCCCGGCTCCGACGCTCGCGCCGAACAGCAGGGCGGCGGCCGCGCCGGTGAACGCGAGCTCCGCGGTGCCGTGCACGGCGAAGGACATCTTCCGCGCCACCACCAGCGGCGCCAGCGCCCCCGACACCAGGCCGAGCGCGGCCGCGGCCAGCAGCGCCTGCTGCACGAACGGGTAGCCGAGCAGGTTCCCGGTCAGCTCGAAGTCGAAGAACCGGCTCAGCGCGTCCAGCAGGGTGTTCATGAGGTGGTCTCCGCGTCGACGTGGTGGTGATCGACTTCGTCGGTGCCGGTGACGACGAGCCTGCCGCCGACCCGGGCGACCTCGACGTCCGACCGGTACAGCTCGGAGAGCGTCGCCGAGGTCATCACCTCGTCCGGCGTGCCGATCCGGAACCGGCCGTCGACCAGGTACAGGATCCGGTCCACCAGCGGCAGCACCGGGTTGATCTCGTGCGTCACGAACAGCACCGCCGAGCCGGTCTCCCGCGCCTGCCGGGCGATCAGCCTGCTCACGTTGCGCTGGTGCGCGATGTCCAGCGACAGCAGCGGTTCGTCGCACAGCAGCACGTCCGGGTCGCCGACCAGGGCCTGCGCGACCCGCAGCCGCTGCTGCTCACCACCGGAGAGCAACCCCAGCGGCATCCGCGCGTACTCGGTGGCCTCCACCGCGCGCAGCGCCCGCTCGACCCGCTGCCTGCGGTCCTTGCGGCGGCGGAAGCCCACGCCCCAGTGGTGGCCGTCCAGGCCGAGGCCGACGAGGTCGCTGCCGCGGACCGTGAGCGTCGGATCCACCGAGCGCTGCTGCGGGACGTAGCCGATGCGGGGGCTCCCGCGTCGCGCCGCCTCGCCCGCGATCCGCACCTCGCCGCCGCTGAGCGGCTGCAACCCGAGCAGCACCCGCAGCAGGCTCGTCTTCCCCGACCCGTTCGGGCCGAGCACCGCGAGGAACTCGCCGGGCTGCACGTCCAGGTCCAGCCCGTCCCACAGGACGCGCGGGCCGTAGGAGAGGCGGGCGCCGCGCAACCGGACCGCCGGGTCGCGCCCGGAGGTGTCCGGTTCGGTGCGGTCCGGTGCTGCGGTGTCGGTGCTGGGTTCCACGTGGCTCTCGGATCAGTGGTGGGGTCGGTTCGGGCGCCGGGCCGGTGGACGGGGAGGTCCACCGGCCCGGCGGGTCAGACCTGGCCGGTCAGCGCGGTCTGCAGCGCCGAGATCTGACCGTCCATCCACCGCACGTAGTCCTGGTCCTGCGGCAGCGTCTCGGTCATCTCGACGACCGGGGTCCGATTCTGCTCCGCGCCCTCGCGGACGGATTCGGTGACCGGCGATTCGGTCTGCGGGTTGTAGATGACGGCGGCGGCCTGCTTGGAGTTCACCGCGTTCTGGATCTCCGCGACGGAGGCGGCGGACGGGTCGTTGCCGTCCTCGACGGAGTTCACGAACGACTGCGGGGTGATGTCGGTGAGCCCGGCCGCCTCGACGAGGTAGTGCGCGACGGGTTCGGTGACGATGACCTTCTTGCCGTGCTCGGTGGCGGAGATCTGCTGCACCCGGCCTTCGAGACCGCCGATCTGCTCGCCGAAGCGGGCGGCGCCGTCGTGGAATGCCTGCGCCTTCTCCGGCTGCAGCTCGCCGAGCTCGTCGGCGACGCGGTCGGCGGTCTCGCGCACCACGTGCAGGTCGTACCAGACGTGCTCGTTCACCGAGTGGTCGTGGTGGTGGCCTTCGTGGCCGTGCGCTTCCCCGGCGTGCTCGGCGCCGTGCTCCTCGGCCGGTTCGGACCCGTGCTCCTCGGCCGCGTGGTCGCCGTGCTCGTGCTCGCCCTCGAAGGCCTGCACGGTCGGCTTCTCGCCGCCGGCGCCGAGGATCTTCTCGGCGAACTCGTCGTAGCCGCCGCCGTTGAGCAGCACCAGGTCGGCCTCGCTGAGCTTCGCCGCGTCCTGCGGGCTGCTCTCGTAGGAGTGCGGGTCGGCCGCGGGGTCGTCGATGATCGACTCGACGTCGACGTCCTGGCCGCCGACGGCCCTGGCGACGGAGGCCCAGACGTTGGTGGTGGCGACGACCTTGAGCTTGCCGTCGTCGGCGCTCTGGCCGGAGCCGCCGCCGCAGGCGACCGCGGTCAGCGCGACTACGGCGAGCCCGGTCAGCGCGGCACCGCCGCGGCGGGCACGTCGGGTGAAGACGGTCATGAACGCACTCCTCGGGGAACGCACCGTGGTGGTGGGCGGCCTGGGGCCGAGTTCGGCGACGACCGCAAACGGAAACCGTTGTCATGTGCAGCGTACGCCGGGGGGACCGGGAAAGTGCTCGAACGGGTGGGTCGACCGTGGTGAACATGACAACGTTTCGCATTATCGCGCTGCGGGGCTCGCCCCGTTCCACCGCGCCGGGTGAACGGCCCGTTCGTCCAACGAGATTGGACAGGCGGTCCGTTCACTCCGGTGGCGCGGGGTGAACGGCCCGTTCGTCCCATCGGAACCGCGGGGTGCGGACAGCGCGATGCCCCCGCCGGCGGGCGGGGGCATCGCGGGCGTGCGGGTGGATCAGCTGGTCAGGCGGGTCCCGTCGTCCGGGCGGAACAGGTGCACCTCGCCGGAGTCGCGCAGCGCCACCTTCACCTGCTGGCCCAGCGCGGGCGGGGTGCGGCCGTCGGTGCGGACCACGAACCGCTGCGGCTCCCCGGCGATCTGGATGCTGCCGTGCACCAGGGCGTCCGCGCCGAGCTCCTCGACGAGCTCGACGGTCATCGTCATGGCCTTCTCGTCCTCGCCGGAGACCAGGCTCAGCGCCTCCGGGCGCACGCCGAAGGTCACCTCCTGCAGCCCGTCGGCCGCGGACAGCGCGGCGCGGGGCAGCGGGATGGTCTGCCCGTCGAGCTCGGCGCCCGCCGCGGACAGCGGCACCGTCTTGAGGTTCATCGCGGGCGAGCCGATGAAGCCGGCGACGAACGCGTTGCGCGGGTTCTCGTACAGCTCGCGCGGGCTGGCGACCTGCTGGAGCAGCCCGTCCTTGAGCACCGCGACCCGGTGGCCCATGGTCATGGCCTCGACCTGGTCGTGCGTGACGTAGATCGTGGTGGTGGCCAGCCGCTTCTGCAGCGCGGCGATGTTGGCGCGGGTCTCCACGCGCAGCTTCGCGTCCAGGTTGGACAGCGGCTCGTCCATCAGGAAGACGCTGGGCTCGCGGACGATGGCGCGGCCCATCGCGACGCGCTGGCGCTGGCCGCCGGAGAGCGCCTTGGGCTTGCGGTCCAGGTACTTCTCCAGGTCGAGCATCTTCGCGGCCTCGGTGACCTTGGCCCGGATCTCGTCCTTGGGCGTCTTGCGCAGCTTCAGCGCGAAGCCCATGTTGTCGGCGACCGTCATGTGCGGGTACAGCGCGTAGGACTGGAAGACCATCGCGATGTCGCGCGCCTTCGGCGGGGTGTTGGTGACGTCCTGGCCGCCGATGGTGATGGCGCCTTCGTCGACCTCCTCCAGGCCGGCGAGCATCCGCAGCGCGGTCGACTTGCCCGAGCCGGAGGGGCCGACCAGGACCAGGAACTCTCCGTCGTCGATCTGCAGATCGAGTGCGTTGACGGCTCGCACCGGTGGGTTACCCGGGTAGAGGCGGGATGCCTGGACGTATGCAACCTCGGACATCTGGGACGCACCTTTCACTGACTCGGGTTAAGCACAACGTAGCGCTTAACCGAGTTAAGGTCATCCCTTTCCGGGAACCGGTTCGGAAAGTGATCATGCGACTACCCGTGGTGATCGTTGCCGATCGGCAATGGGATCTGCATCTCGGCGGCTTCACCGCCGGGTACTGAACCGTTACGGTTCCTCCATGGCTCGGTCAACGAATGCCCGACGGCCTGCGACGCTGGCTTCGCTGGCGGCGGAGCTCGGGGTCTCCAGGACCACGGTGTCGAACGCGTACAACCGCCCGGACCAGCTCTCGCCGGAGCTGCGGAAGCGGGTGCTCGACACCGCGCGCAGGCTCGGCTACCCGGGCCCCGATCCGGTCGCGCGCTCGCTCCGCACCCGGAAGGCCGGGGCGGTCGGGCTGCTGCTCACCGAGAACCTCTCCTACGCGTTCCGCGACCCCGCCGCGATCCAGTTCCTCGAAGGGCTCGCGCTGGCCTGCGAGGACGCCGGGCACGGACTGCTGCTCATCCCGGCCAGCCCCGAGCGCGAGGACGTCGCCTCGGTGCACCGCGCCGGTGTCGACGGGTTCGTCGTGTACTCGGTGCCCGACGACGACCCGCACCTGGCCGCCGTGCTCGAACGCCCGGTGCCGGTGGTGATCTGCGACCAGCCGCGCATCGACCAGCTGGACTGGGTCGGCCCGGACGACGAGGGCGCGGTGCGGGTCCTCGCCGAGCACCTGATCGGCCTCGGGCACCGCCGCATCGGGGTGTCCTGCATGCGCCTGGCGCGCGGCCGCAACGACGGCGTGGCCTCCGTGCACCGGCAGGCGAACGCCAGCTTCCACGTGCAGCGCTCCCGGCTCACCGCGCTCGCCGCCGCGTTCAGCGAAGCCGGGGTCGACTGGGCGCAGGTGCCGGTGGTGGAGCGCTTCGACCACAGCACGGAATCCGGTGCCTCCGCCGCGGCCCAGCTGCTGGAGATCGACCCGGAGATCACCGCGATCATCTGCACCTCCGACATACTGGCCCTCGGCGCGCTGGAGGAGGCGCGGCGCCGCGGCGTGCGGGTGCCCGACGACCTCACCATCACCGGTTTCGACGGCATCGACGACGCCGAGCGGGTCGGCCTGACCACCGTCCGCCAGCCGGTGCTGGAGAAGGGCCGCGCCGCGGGCCGCCTGCTGCTGGACACCAGCGAACCCGGCAGGCCGCGGGACGTGCTGCTGGAGACCCAGCTGATGACCGGCACCACCGCCGCCCCGCCCCGCTCCGCGGAGGAGCGCTGGTTCGGCCCGTGATCGCCGAGGGCCCGCCGACCGACGGGCCCGGGGGTGCGTCAGTAGTTGCGCCACTCGTCCTGCACGTAGTGCAGGATCGTCGGGTGCAGCAGCGTCGACGGGGTCAACCCGGTGATGCGCGCGCGGTCCGGCGGGAAAGCGGTGGCCGCGGCCAGCGTCCGCTCGTCCAGCGAGCGCAGCGGCGGGACGTCCGCGGGCAGCCGCAGCTCGGGCGCCGGGCCGGCGGTGGCCAGGTGGAAGCCCCACTCGCCGAAGCTCGGCACCGAGACCTGGTACGGCGTGGTGCCCAGCCCGGCCTCCCGCATCGTCGCCTCGATCGCCCAGAACGCCTTCGGCGCGAAGTACGGTGAGCCCGCCTGCACGGCCACCCGCGCGTGCTCGGCCATCGAACTCCGCACCAGCCCGTAGAACTCCGCGGAGTACAGCTTCGCCGTCGCCGTCGAATCCGGGTCCGGCATGTCCACGATCACCGCGTCGAACCGCTGCCGGTCCTCCCGCAGCCAGGCGAAGGCGTCCGCGGAGACCAGGTGCACCCGCGGGTCCTCGAACGCGCCGCGGTTCAGCTCGGCCACCCGCGGATCGGTGCGGGCCAGCCGCGGGACCGCCGGGTCCAGCTCCACCAGGGTCACGTCCCGCACGTCCGGGTAGCGCAGCACCTCGCGCAGCGCCAGCCCGTCGCCGCCGCCGAGGACCAGCACGTGCGAGCGGGGCCCGGCCAGCACCGGATGCACCAGCGCCTCGTGGTACCGGTACTCGTCGACCGAGCTGAACTGCAGGTCCCCGTTCAAGTACAGCCGGATGTCCGGGTCGCCGTCCAGCGGGAACGACTCGGTCAGCACGACCTCCTGGTACGGGGTGCGCATCGACTGCACCACCGGGTCCCGGTACAGCGCCTGCCGCGCCGTCACCTCGAACTCGTCGGACAGCAGCCACGCCGTCCCGAGCACGCCCGCCACCAGCACCGAACCCGACACGAGCAGCAGCACCGCCCGCTTCGACAGCTCGCGGCGGAACACCGCCAGCACCAGGCCCAGCCCGGCCGCCGCGTTGAGCATCCCGACCAGCAGCGCGCCCTGCAGCTGCCCGAACGCCGGCAGCAGCACGAACGGGAACGCCAGGCCGCCGAGCAGCCCGCCCACGTAGTCGGCGGCGAACAGGTCGGCCACCGCCGAACCCGCGTCCTGCTTCCGGATCCGCTGCAGCAGCACCATCAGCAGCGGGATCTCCGCACCGATCAGCAGCCCCAGCACCAGGGCCGTCACCACCAGCGCCGGCGTGTACAGGCTCAGCCAGGCGAACGCGGCGTACAGCAGCAGCACGCTGAGCCCGCCGATCAGCGCGAGCAGCACCTCCACCGCGGCGAACGCCGCCGCGGCCCAGCGCTGCAGCGGTTTCGCCGCGAGCGCGCCCACGCCCATCGCGAACACCATCAGCGACAGCACGATCGACGCCTGCCCGACGGTGTCGCCGATCAGGTAGCTGCCGAGCGCGACGAGCGCCAGCTCGTACACCAGGCCGCACGCGGCGCACAGGAACACCGCCACCAGCACCGCGGTGCGGGCGGCGCGGCCGCGCGGCGCGGGTTCCGCCTGCGCGCGGGTGGGGGAGTCCAGGTCGGTCTCGGTGGTCATCGGGATCGGCTCGCTCGCCCGGGCGTCACCAGATGGCGGCGGCCATCAGCACCGCGATCACCACGTGCGCGGCCGCCGACACCCACGTGCCGGGGTGCATGGTGTCCGCGGCGAGCTCGTCGCCCAGCCTGCCGGGGGTGAGGGCGTCGATGAGCAGGAAGGACAGGCTCATCAGCGCCAGCCCGAGCAGCCCGTACACGACGGTGCCCACCAGCCCGAGCAGCAGGTCGTCGGCGCTGGCCGCGATGGCGGTGGTGAGGATGATGCCGACGCCGACCAGCCCGGACACCAGCAGCAGCGCCGCGTTCGGGTTGCGCCGCACCCAGATCAGGTCGCGCAGCCTGCCGGGCGTGGCGAGGTCCACCAGCAGGTAGCCCAGCGCCATCATCAGCGTGCCGACCACGCCGTAGGCGACCGCCGCGAGCAGGCCGGAGAGCAGTTCCTGGAGCAAGGTCGTTCCATCCTTCTCGTTCGTCGGGAGCCGTTCGTCGGAGGTCGCGCACGCCGCGCCGGAGGCCGCCCGCGGCCCGGGGAGCGCCTACTTGCCGGAGCCCGGCCCGCCACCGCGGAACGTCTCACCGCGGTGGCCGCCCCAGCCCCACACCCCGCCGAGGTGCGAGTGGTAGTGCCGGTAGGCGCGGTCGGCGTCCATCAGGTGGATCACCGATCCGGTGCCGCGCGGCTGGATGACCACCGCGTCGTCGGAGTAGCGCAGGTAGACGCCGCTGGCGTCGCTGTGCTGCGACTGCGGCCTGCGCCGGGAGGTGATCTCCCGCGCCACCACCGGCACCGGTTTCGGGCTGGTGTAGGCCTCGTCGTCGCGCGAGCCGCCGATGTCCAGCGCGGGGGCGCGCTGGTAGTGCGCGGGCACGTAGCCGCGCGGCCCGGAGCCGCCGCTGAACACCGCGAGGACCGCGACGATCAGCGCCACGACGACGCCGACGCACGCCAGCGCGATCCAGATCCCTCGTCCCACGATCGAGCGCCTCAGTCCGCGGTCGGGTAGATGCGCACGTCGTACCGGCCGAGCCGTTCGCCGGTGCTGGCCTCCCAGCCGGAGTCGCCGTAGGACTCGAAGCCCAGCAGCGCGCCGTCCTCGGCCGCGTAGTCCTGGTAGCGGACGGTGCCCTGCGCGTCGAGGCCGGTGGTGGCCTCGCTGCGGAACGTCGCCGAGCCGGATTCCTCGCGCGCGTACCGGCGGCCGCCGAACTCGACGTGCTTCCCGCCGGGCTCACCGGCCTCGTCGACCGGCGTCCACAGCGTCAGCTCCAGGTCGGGGTCCTCTTCGACGCCGAGCCACACCTGGGTGCCCTTCGCGTCGTCGAGCAGGTGCTCGGCCCAGCCCCAGCCGCCTTCGGCGAGCCGCAGCGAGCCGCGCACCGTGTAGCTCAGCCCCCGGACCTCCACGATGTCGCCGGCCTTGAGCCGCCGCGGATCGCCGCGCAGCGAGTCCTCGTCGCCGGTGTGGAACGGGTCGGTCGGTCCGGTCGCCGCCTGCGGCGCGGGCCGGGTGCGGCGGTACAGCAGCACCATGCTCGACACCGCGACGGCGACGCCGATGAGTACGATCGCGATCGTCAGTCCGGTCACGTGGGTCCCCTAGATGTCCGCGCGTCACCGCGCGAGTGCAGCCTCTTGCAGCGGAGGGTAACGGCCGAGTTCGACCCGAACGGCGGTTTCGCCGAGAATCGTGATCGAACTCCGCGGCGCGCGGCCCCGCGGAACGCGGAACGGACCGCCCACCCGGTGGGGTGAACGGCCCGTTCTGCGCGGTCGTGCCGCCGGCGCGGTGTCAGCGGGACAGCAGCTGCGCGCAGCGGATCAGACCCAGGTGGGAGTACGCCTGCGGGTGGTTGCCCAGCGAGCGCTCCGCGATCGGGTCGTACTCCTCGGCGAGCAGCCCGGTCGGCCCGGCGGTGTCCACGATCTGCTGGAACAGCTCCTCGGCCTCGGTGCGGCGGCCGATCAGCAGGTACGCCTCGATCAGCCAGGCCGCGCACAGGTGGAAGCCGCCCTCGTCGCCCGGCAGCCCGTCGTCCCGGCGGTAGCGGTACACGGTGGAACCGCTGCGCAGCTCGGACTCGATCGCGTTCACCGTCGCGCGGAACCGCTCGTCCGACGGGTCGATCAGCCCGGACAGGCCCACGTGCAGCGAGGCCGCGTCCAGGTCGGAGCCCTCGTAGGCGGTGGTGAACGCCTGCACGTCCGGCTGCCAGCCGTTCTTGATGACGTCCTGCGAGATCTGGTCGCGCAGCGGGCCCCAGGTGGGTTCCACCTCGCGGCCGTACCGCTCGGCGATCTTCAGCGCGCGGTCCAGCGTGACCCAGCACATGACCTTCGAGTACACGTGGTGGCGCGGCTGGTCGCGCTCCTCCCAGATGCCGTGGTCCGGTTCGAACCAGCGGTGCGAGACGGCCTCGGCCATCGCCTTCACCAGCTGCCAGTCGCGGTCCCGGATCTCACCGGTCACCTCGGCGAGGTGCCAGACGAGCTCCACGACCGGGCCGAACACGTCCAGCTGGACCTGCTGGTCGGCGAGGTTGCCGACGCGCACCGGCCGCGAACCGGCGTAGCCGGGCAGGCTGTCGATCACGGCCTCCGGCCCGAGGCTGGTGCCCTGCAGGCTGTAGAGCGGGTGCAGCCTCTCCGGCCCGGGCAACGTCTCCAGCACGCGGTGCAGCCAGTCGAGGAAGCCCTCCGCCTCGGCGGTGGAGCCCAGCGTGACCAGGGCCTGCGCGGTCATCGAGCCGTCCCGCAGCCAGCAGTAGCGGTAGTCCCAGTTGCGGACGCCGCCGATCTCCTCCGGCAGCGAGGTCGTCGCCGCCGCCATGATCCCGCCGGTGTCGGTGTTGCACAGGCCGCGCAGCGTCAGCGCGGACCGGCCCACCAGGTCGGTCTCCACGGCGGGCAGCGTCAGCGTCTCCAGCCACTCCGACCAGTACACGTCGGCGGCGGCGCGGCGCTGCCGCTCGGTGCGCTCGGACGGCGCCAGGTCCTCGGTGCCGCAGCGCAGCTCCAGCACGATCGGGGTCTCGTCGGAGGCGGCCACCACGGCCCGCGCCGACTCGTGCATCCCGTCGGAGGTGATCTCCCACTGGACGCCGGGGGAGTGCAGCACCATCGGCTCCGAGGTGCCCATCACCCGCAGCCCGCCGGCTTCGGGGACGAGCCGCACCGGGACCTGGCCGAACTCGGGACGGGGCGCGAACTCGATGCTCGCCGTCGTCTCGCCGGTGATCACCCGGATGAGGTCGGTGCGGTGCGCGTCGACCCCGTGCTCCAGGTAGTCGGTGACCAGCAGCCGCGACCAGCGGGTCTCGACCGTCATGGTGCCCGGCACGTAGCGCTGGCCCAGCGGCAGCGGGCTGCGCGGCGCGCCGTTGCCGCCGTGCGGGCGGACGGAGAAGTGGCCGGCGCCGGGGCCGCCGAGCAGGTCGGCGAACACGGCCGCCGAGTCGGGGCCCGGGTGGCACATCCAGGTCAGCCGTGCGTCCGGGGTGAGCAGGGCGACGGTGCGCTCGTTGGACAGCATGGTCAGCCGCTCGATCGGCGGGGCCTGCTCGCCGTAGAGCCAGGTGCGCCGCTCCTCCATCAGGAACGCGAGCGCGGTCGCGACCTGGGTGGTGTCGGCGACGCGGAACTCGGCGAGCGTGTCGCCCTCGCCGACCTTGAGACCCAGGTCGGGCCCGTGCAGCCGGGCGAACGCCTTCTCGTCGGTGACGTCGTCGCCGAGGAAGATCGCGGCGGTGGCGGCGACCTGGTGGCGCAGCGCGTCGAGGGCGTTGCCCTTGTCGGTCTGCACCACGGCCAGCTCGATCACGGCCTTGCCCTCGGTGACCTGGACGCCGTCCCAGGTGGCCGGGCCGGAGCGGACCTGGTCGAGCACGCGCTCGGCGACGTCGTCCTCGGCGCGGCGCACGTGCACCGCGACGCTGGCCGGCTTCGCCTCCAGGGTGACGCCCTGCTGGCCGGCGACGATCTCCTGCAGGCCGCGCTGCAGCCGGGTGCGGAGTTCGGTGGCCTGCGGTTCGAGCTCGTGCACGAAGCCCACGTCGAACTCGGAGCCGTGGCTGCCGACGAGGTGGACCTCGGAGGGGAGACGGGACAGGGTGGCCAGGTCGCGCAGCGCCCGGCCGGAGATCACCGCGGTGGTCGTGGCCGGCAGGGACGCCAGCGAACGCAGGGCGTGCACCGATTCGGGGAGCGGCTTGGCCGCGTTCGGGTCGGCCACGATCGGGGCGAGAGTGCCGTCGTAGTCGCAGGCGACCAGCAGTCGAGGGGTGCGCGCGAGCTGGACGATCGTGCGGCGCAGCTCGGCGGGGAGAGCTTCGGCGGTCAACGCCATACTCCTCTGGGCGGTCGGATGGGTCTGCATGATCGATTCGGTGCCGGACGTGCCGGTCGGGTCCGCTGCCGGTTCCCGCCGCACGTCCGCCGGTGGTCGATCAGTTACCTCGCGCGGCGGCTCCGGACGTCGAGCGGGTCTTTCAGGGGGTCCCGAGCGCTTCGAGGAACGAACGGGCCCAGCGGTCGACGTCGTGCGTGAGCACCTGCCTACGCAATGCTCGCATCCTACGGCGGCCGTCGGCCTGCTCGATGTCGAGGGCGGACAGCAACGCCTCCTTCACGCCGTCCAAGTTGTGCGGGTTGACCAGGAAGGCGCTGGTGAGTTCCGCGGCCGCTCCGGCGAACTCGCTGAGCACGAGCGTGCCGCCCAGGTCGTGCCTGCAGGCGACGTACTCCTTGCACACCAGGTTCATGCCGTCGCGGACCGGCGTGACCACCATGACGTCGGCCGCGCAGTAGAACGCCACCAGGTCCTTCTTGTCCACCGACGTGTGCAAATAGTGCACTGCCGGGTGACCCACGCGGCCGAACTCGCCGTTGATCCGGCCGACTTCGCGCTCGATGCCCTCGCGCATCTGCTTGTAGTGCTCGACGCGCTCCCGGCTCGGCGTGGCGATCTGGATCATCGCCACGTCCTCCGCGCGGATCTGGCCGTCGGCGAGCAGCTCGTGCATCGCGTGCAGCCGCACGTCGATGCCCTTGGTGTAGTCCAGCCGGTCCACGCCGAGCATGATGCGGCGCGGATTGCCCAGCTCGGCGCGGATCTCCTTGGCGCGCTGCTGGATCTCCTTGCTGCGCGCCATCTGGTCCAGCTCCGAGGAGGCGATCGAGATGGGGAACGCGCCGACCCGCACCGCGCGGTCCCCGACCTGCACCACGCCCGGCCGGGACCGCACGCCGACCTGGCCGCGGCTCGGCTCGAACCCGGCGAGCCGCCGAGCCAGCCACAGGAAGTTCTGCGCGCCGCCCGGGCGGTGAAAGCCGACGAGGTCCGCGCCGAGCAGCCCGCGCACGATCTCGGTGCGCCACGGCAGCTGCATGAACAGCTCCACCGGCGGGAACGGGATGTGCAGGAAGAAGCCGATGCGCAGGTCCGGCCGCAGCTCCCGCAGCATCGCGGGCACCAGCTGCAGCTGGTAGTCCTGCACCCACACGGTCGCGCCCTCCGCGCTGACCTCGGCCGCGGCCTCCGCGAAGCGGCGGTTCACCCGCTGGAACGCGTCCCACCAGGAGCGGTCGAACACCGGCGGGACCACCACGTCGTGGTACAGCGGCCACAGCGTCGCGTTCGAGAAGCCCTCGTAGTAGTCCTGGAACTCGTCGGAGGACAGCCGCACCGGGTGCAGGTGCATGTCCTCGTCGGTGAACGGCTCGACGTCGACGTCGGCGACCCCCGGCCAGCCGACCCAGGCGCCGCGGCGAGCGCGCAGGAACGGCTCCAGCGCGGTCACCAGGCCGCCGGGACTGTGCTTCCAGCGCTCGGTGCCGTCCGGGAGCTTCTCCAGGTCGACGGGGAGCCTGTTGGCGACGACGACGAAATCCGCACGGGCGGGCGTGCTGGCCCTACTCACCGGTGTTGCCTCCTCGGGAGACCGCTGCTGTCTCGGACGGGATGGGCTGCGCCGGCGGCATCGTGCTCTCCAGCGGCTGGGCCGCTGTCGCGGACCGTCCCGGATCACTCACTACCCGCAGGCGAGGCTAGCCAATCAGTCCACCGCCCGCGTCGTTCGTGTGGGCCAACGCCCCCGAGGTCTTGCTCACTCCGGCGGCGGTCCGGCGGGCCGATCACCGGCCGGACCGCCCAGCTCACTCCAGGCGGCGCCGGGTGGGCCGCAGCGGCCCGGACAGGCGCGGGCCCGAGAGCCTGCGCTCCAGCCTGCCGAGCCGGGTGCGCACCGGCTGCGCCAGGTACTCGCCCAGCACCACCCCGGCGCCCAGCGCCAGCCCGGTCGCGGCCGCCAGCATCAGCGTCGACATGCCCGCCGGGTCCCGGACCACCGCGATCTCGTACAGGCCGCGGTAGGTCGCCAGCCCGGGCAGCAGTGGCGCCACGCCGGACACCGCGATCACCAGCGCCGGGATCCGCAGCCGCCGGGTCACCACGCCGCCCGCGACGCCGACGACGGTCGTGGCGACGGCGCCCGCGAGCACCGCGTTCAACCCCACCACGTTCGTCAGCGTGCCCGACACGCCCGCGGCGACCGCCCCGCCGAGCCCGGCGATGACCAGCGGCCGGGGCGGGGCGTAGCTGGCCAGCGCGAAGCAGGCCGAGGTGGAGGCGCCCGCGAGCGCCTGCACCGGGAGGTCCAGCGCCGTCGTCGACTCGATCCGCGCGGTGCCCACCTTCTGCAGCAGTTCCGCGGTGTCCCCGCCGAGCTGGTCGAAGACCTGCACCCCGACGTAGAGCGAGAGCACCACACCGGCGATCAGCCCGGCCGACATCAGCGCGAGCTCCGCGATCCGGCCGGCGGCGGTCACGTTGTACCCGGTGATCGCGTCCTGCATCGAGCCGACCACCGTCATCCCGGACAGCAGCACGATGATGCTCGCCGCGACCGCCAGCGCGGGCGTCGGGAGGATCCGCAGCATCGAACAGGCCAGCGCGATGCTCGTCGCGATCACCCCGCCGACCGCCTGCTGGAAGAAGAACGGCAGCGCCCGCTTGTTCAGGAACCGCCCGATCCGGTCCACCAGCGCCGTCGCCACCGCCGCCACCACGGCCAGCAGCGGGTCGCCGCCGCCGAGCAGCACCGACAGCGAGGCCGCCATGCCCGCCCACGCGAGGGTCGCCACCCAGCGCGGGAAGGGGTGCGGCGCCGAGGTGATCTTGTCCAGCTCGGAGTAGGCGTCCGACGCGGACAGCTCACCGGCGGTGATCTTGCGGACCAGGTCCTCCACGTCGGCGAGCCGCGTGTAGTCGATGGACCGGTTGCGCACCACGCGCAGCGAGGTGATGGGCACCTCCTCGGTGCCCCGGTAGCAGGAGACGGTGATCGACGTGTAGATCACGTCGACCTCGCAGTGCGGCAGGCCGTAGGCGCTGACCACACCGATGATCGTCGCGGTGACGTCGGAAGCGCCCGCACCGCTGGCCATCTGGACCTCGCCGATGCGCAGCCCCAGGTCCATCACCAGGTGGACCGTTGATTCCTCGGGCAGTGCCGGCCCGTAAACGGCGTTGCGTGTCCCCACCGGCTCGGCCGGGTCGCGCCGCCGCAGCACACCACGGGCGCGCTGCGTGATTCCCACCGCAGACCTACCTTCCTGCTCGTCACCTCTGGGTGACCGCGTTGATCGTCCCCTCGGCCATCGGCCCGCACGCCGCGGCCGTTGCACCTCCGGTTCGTGTCCTCCATCACGAGCCTGACACCCGACCCGCGCGCCCGCGGGCGAGGGGCCGCCGGTCCGGCCGCTTCTCCGCCGACGACCACGGCCGATTACGATGTGCGCGCACGGCGCGGCCGTGCGCGCCGCTGTAGCTCAGTTGGTAGAGCACCCGCCTTGTAAGCGGACGGTCAGGGGTTCGAGTCCCCTCAGCGGCTCCGTGCGGCGCGGTCGAGGAGCGGCGTCCGGCGCGGGGGCATCGCGGGTGCGCCGTCCCCGGCGACTCCGGACGGGGCGCCCGCGGCATCGGGTTCGGCGGGGCCGACCGGTGCGACCGGGCACGACCCGATGGATTCGCCCTTTGATGATCGGTGATCGCGGCCCGGATCTGTACTACCCGACCGGGCGACGGATCGGTGCCGCCAGGGGAGCGGGATGACCACCACCTGGTCCGGGTTCCGCCACGCGCCGCGGACCGCCGCGCCGGGTCGCCGCCGGAAGCTTCGGCAGCGGATCAGAGCGCGGGATCACCCGCATTCGACAGGCGCAGCGGTGGCTGCGGCTGGCTGCGCCTGGCCGCGGCGTGGCTGCGCGAGCGCGACCGGAGGACCCCGGGGCGGGTGGGTGAGCGGGCGGATCAGGCCTCGGGGCGGAGGGCGATGATGCCGAAGACGCCGCCGGCCGGGTCGTGGACGACGGCGAACCGGCCGGGTTCGATGTCGAGCGGTCCGGTGAGGACGGTGCCGCCGAGCGCGGTCACCCGCTGCACGGCGACGTCGGCGTCGGGGACCGCGAAGTACGCGAGCCAGTGCGGTGGCACCTCGGCGGGCCAGTCGTCGCCGATCCGGACCATGCCGCCGATCTCACGGCCGCCGAGCCGCAGCAACCGGTAGTCGGTGCCCGCGACCTGCTGCGGGACGACCTCCCAGCCGAACAGCTCCCGGTAGAACTCGGCGGCGCGCTCCGGGTCGCGGGTGGCGAGCTCGTGCCAGCACGGTGCACCGGGCTCGTTCACCCGCGCGGAGCCGATCCGGCGGCGGGGCTGCCACAGGGCGACGGCGGCACCGGTGGGATCGGAGCCGACGGCGAACCGGCCCGCGTCGAACACGTCCACCGGCGCGACGTGCACCTGGCCGCCCGCCCGCTGGAAGGCCGCCGCGGTGGCGTCCACGTCGTCGGTGGACAGGTGGGTGGTCCAGAACGTCGGGCCGCGGGCCGGTTCGTACTGCGGGCCGATGCCGGCGACGGCCCCGCCCGCGCGCAGGGCGATCCGGTAGCCGCCGCTCTCGGGCCCGGTGTCCTGCACCGTCCAGCCGAGCAGTTCGGCGTAGAACTCCGCGGTGGTGCCGGGGTCGGCGGTGTGGAGGTCGACCCAGCAGGGCGTGCCCGGCGCGTACGACGTGATCTCCATCAGCGGCCCCCGTTCCGCGGACTGCGGTCACAGGACCCTTGACGTCCTGGTGCGACCGAGGCCCATAGTGGGCACTCGAATGTTGGGCGGGTCGTTCGAACGGCGCATCTCGATCAGGTCCCGACCGGCGAATGTGGTGGCGAATAGTGACCAATTGGTTGACCCATTACACGTACGGGTGAGGTCATGGGGGGACTTGTCCGTCCCCACAGCGTTGCCGCTGCTACCCAGAGGAGATCAGTGTGTCCCTGGCACGAGTGCTGACCGGCGTCGCCGGCGTGGCCCTGGCCGCCGCCGCCTTCGCCGTCCCCGCCCAGGCCGCCCCCGCGGCGGCCCCCAACGACATGCAGCCGATGATCATCGACGGCGAAGAGGCCACCGACGCTCCCTGGGCGGTTCGGCAGTTCAACGACGGTCAGGAGGCGTGTTCCGCCACCGCCATCGCGCCGGAGTGGGTGCTCACCGCCCAGCACTGCGTGGAAGGCGCCGGCGACGCCGTCAGCTTCCACGTGGGCAGCCTCAACCAGCACGAGGGCGAGGAGTTCAAGGCCAAGGCCGGCGGCGTGCACATCCACGACAGCGTCGACCTCGCGCTGGTCAACGTGGACCGCCCGATGGACGTCGAGTTCGCCCCGCTGGGCACCACCGGCGACGTGAACAACGGCGACACCGTCCAGGTCTACGGCTGGGGTGCCACCTGCACCGACCAGCCCGAGGCCCAGTGCCAGGCGGACAACCTGAAGGTGGCCGACGTCAAGGTCACCGACATCGCCTGCACCGACTACCGCGGCGGCACCGCGGTCTGCGCGGACCGCATCAACGGCATCACCGCCGGTGGCGACTCGGGCGGCCCGATGTTCTCCAACGGCAAGCAGGTCGGCGTGGCCTCCACCAGCGACCGCGCGACCTCGACCGCGTACAACAACATCACCGAGTACCGGGACTGGATCAAGGAGGTCGCCGGCGTCTGATCGCCGCGACACCAGCAAGACCCGGCAGCACCGCGTCCGGGGTCGCCACGGCGGCCCCGGACGCGTGCGTTTCCGGTGGCGCGCGGTGAGAGCGGGCTCACCCGCGGTCCCGGCCGCCCGGATGAAGATCGCAATTCCGGTGAACTCCGCGAAAATTCTCCGCGGGCAATCGCACTGAGCCCGGACGTGCCGTGCCGGCGGGCGTTTGCGCAGGTCACGTCCGCTGTCCGCATTTTCGATCAGTATGCGTGATAGATCGTTATCACTGCGCTGATGCGAGGCGCAACAATCCTGTCGTGCTCATCACGTGGAAAATCGAGTATCGCCTGGTAGTGCGGTCAGGAAACGGCTGAGTACCTGACGCGTTACGGATGTTCTGTTAAGTTGGCAAAGCATGACCGGCGACAAACCCAGCCATAACGGCGACGGACCGAATGGCGGACGGAATGCGGGGAGCGGTTCTTCCGCTCCGGTCGAGATCGGCATTCCGGTCGTCGCGGACGGTCCCGCACTCCACCGGATCACGCGTGATTCGCGAGTGCTCGATGTGAACTCGTCCTACGCGTACCTGTTGTGGTGCCGGGACTTCGCGCACACCACCGCGGTGGCGCGCGACGGCGGCGAAGTGGTCGGCTTCGTCACCGGCTACCGGCGTCCGGACGCCCCGGACGTGCTGATGGTGTGGCAGGTGGCGGTGGACGCGTCGCAGCGCGGTCGCGGAGTGGCGGGGCAGCTGCTCGGCCACCTGGTCGACCGGCTGGTGCCGGAAGGCGTGCGCTACCTGGAAACGACGATCACCGCGGACAACACCGCCTCGATCAAGCTCTTCTCCGCGCTGGCCAGGGACCGCGGTACCGAGCTGGCCCGCAGCGAGCTGTTCGGCGCCGACCTGTTCCCGGACGCGCACCTGGGCGAGGACCTTTACCGGATCGGCCCGTTCGCGGCCCCCGGCGCCGTGACGGGCGAAGCCGTCGCGGCACCGCGTCCGGCGGACTGACCGCGAGCGCGCCGCGCCGACCCGGTGCGAGCCGGGGACGCGGGGCGCGCGGGCGCGGACCGCGCCGCGCCGCAGGGACGAACGAGTTCCGACGGCAGGTCTCCGGGTGGGGACCATGACCGACTTGCAGCCGGTGGCCGCTCCGGCCGCCGCGAACGGAGGATCGTGAACGACATCTTCGCAAGCCTCGAATCCGAGGTCCGCAGTTACAGCCGCACCTGGCCGACGACGTTCGACAAGGCGGGCGGCAGCTGGCTCTACGGCGAGGACGGCACGCCCTACCTGGACTTCTTCGCCGGCGCCGGTGCGCTGAACTACGGGCACAACAACCCCCTGCTCAAGCGCAAGCTGATCGAGTACATCGAGCGGGACGGCGTCACGCACGGCCTGGACCAGGCCACCGCCGCCAAGCGCGAGTTCCTGGAGACCATCGACGAGAAGCTGCTGAAACCGCGCGGGCTGGACTACAAGGTCCAGTTCCCCGGGCCGACGGGCACGAACTCGGTGGAGTCCGCGCTGAAGCTGGTCCGGAAGATCACCGGCCGCGAGTCGATCATCAGCTTCACCAACGCGTTCCACGGCATGACGCTGGGTTCGCTGTCGGTCACCGGCAACTCGATGAAGCGCGGCGGCGCGGGCATCCCGCTGGTGCACTCCACGCCGATGCCCTACGACAACTACTTCGACGGGCAGTACCCGGACTTCCTGTACTTCGAGCGGTTGCTGGAGGACAGCGGTTCCGGCCTCAACGAGCCCGCCGCGGTGATCGTGGAGACGTTGCAGGGCGAGGGCGGCATCAACTCGTCCCGCCCGGAGTGGCTGCGCGGCCTGCGCGAGCTGTGCGACAAGCACGGCATGCTGCTCATCGTCGACGACGTGCAGATGGGCTGCGGGCGCACCGGTCCGTTCTTCAGCTTCGAAGAGGCCGGCATCACCCCGGACATCGTCTGCCTGTCCAAGTCCATCGGCGGCTACGGCCTGCCGCTGGCGCTGACGCTGATCAAGTCCGAGCACGACGTGTGGGAGCCCGGCGAGCACAACGGCACGTTCCGCGGCAACAACCCCGCGTTCGTGACGGCGTCCGAGGCGCTGAAGCTGTACTGGAGCGACGACGAGCTCCAGCGCGGCACCATCGCCAAGGGCGAGCGCGTCGGCCAGGTCATCGGCGAGATCGCCGACAAGTACGAGGGCGGCGTGGCGAAGGGCCGCGGCTTGGCGCGCGGCCTCGGCTTCGAGGACCCGGAGATCGCGGGCAAGATCTCGAAGGCGGCCTTCGACCGGAAGTTGATCCTGGAGACCTCCGGCCCGCAGAGCGAGGTGATCAAGATCATGCCGCCGCTGACCGTGTCGGATGAAGAGCTGGAGCAGGGTCTTCAGATCATCGTCGATTCCGTGCAAGCTGTGCTTGCCTGACAAAGACGTACGCGACGGCCGGCCCGCCCCAATCCCGGGCCGGCCGTCTCGTTCGGCACCACCGGTATCCCCGGCACCCCGAAGGAGGGCATTGTGTTCGTTCGCAGGCTCGACGAGGTCGAGAACACCGACGACGACATCCAGACCGAGAACTGGCGCAGCAAGCGCATCGTGCTGGCGCGGGAGAAGGTCGGTTTCTCGGTGCACGAGACGACCCTCTACGCCGGAACCGTGAACGACTTCTGGTACGCCAACCACATCGAAGCCGTCTTCGTGTACGAGGGCGAGGGCGAGCTGGAGAACAAGTCGACCGGTGAGGTCTTCCAGCTCAAGCCGGGCACGCTGTACATGCTCAACGAGCACGACAAGCACCAGGTCCGCCCGAAGACCGACATCCGCACGGTCTGCGTGTTCAACCCGCCGGTGACCGGTCGCGAGGTCCACGACGAGAACGGCGTGTACCCGCTGATCGTGGAGGACTGATCCGCCGACGGGTTCTCCGCCTCGAACCGCCCACGAGCCGCCGCCGCGGCCGTGGGCGGTTTTTCTTCGCCCGCATTCCGGATGCGTAATGACCGCGGGACTCGGGTAGCCGAGGAGCGTCTGGTTGCCTGCCGCGGTGCGCGACGCGTCCCCGGGAAGCCGGGGAATTGCCACCGAACGAGGAACCGAGAAATGGCGGCCGATTCCTGCGCGGAATCGGCCGCTCCGGCGGTAATTCGCGAAGGAGGCGCAACTGATGACCGTCGCGGACGTGACGACTCAGGACCGTTACCCGACTCGGCGAGGCACCGAGTCCGCGTTCATCGAACGCACCGACCCCGTGGTGTGGCCCGGGGTCCGCAGCGGCCCGGCCTCGGCCGAGGACCTCGCCGCGCACGACGAAAAGGGGTTCCACACGGTGCCTGACCTGCTGTCCCCCGCCGAGGTGCAGGAGTACTGGCAGGAGCTGGACCGGCTCACCAGGGACCCGGAGGTGCGCGCGGACGAGCGCACCGTCGTGGAGAAGGATTCCGGCCAGGTGCGTTCCCTGTTCGAGGTGCACCGCACCAGCGAACTGATCGCGGGATTGGTGCGGGATCCGCGGGTTCTCGACCGCGCGCGGCAGATCCTGGGATCCGACGTGTACGTGCACCAGAGCCGGATCAACTACATGCCCGGGTTCAAGGGAAGCGGTTTCTACTGGCATTCCGATTTCGAGACCTGGCACGCCGAGGACGGCCTTCCGGCGCCGCGCGCGGTGAGCATGTCGGTGGCGCTGACCGACAACTACCCGTTCAACGGCGGGCTGATGGTCATGCCCGGCGCGCAGCGCACCTACGTGTCCTGCGCGGGGCGCACGCCGGGGGACAACTACAAGTCCTCGCTGAAGGAGCAGAAGGTGGGGGTGCCGGGCGAGGACGACATCACCCGGCTCGGCTACGAGCACGGCATCGAGCAGTTCACCGGCCCGGCGGGCTCGGCGCTGTGGTTCGACTCGAACACGATGCACGGGTCCGGGAACAACATCACGCCGTTCCCGCGGTCGAACATCTTCATCGTGTTCAACAGCGTGCACAACGCACCGGTGGCGCCGTTCGCGGCCGAGCGGCCGCGGCCGGAGTTCGTCGCGGCGCGGGACACCGCGCCCATCACCCGCTGACCGCGGTTCCCCGGACCGGTGCGCCCCGGGCGCACCGGTCCGGCGTGCGAGCCACCCGGGCGACCGGCACGCTCGTAGCAGGCGTCACACTTGAGTCCCCAGAAGGGTTGGAATCTTGATCCCAATGGGCGAAGGTGGAGCCGGTTGACGACGTCACCCGTGAACGGGGCGGTCCAGGAGAGCGGATGAGTACACTGCGTCACCCGATCGCAGCGGTGCCCGTGGAGATGCGGGACAGCGTCACCACGCCCAGCGCCGCGCGGGTCTACGACTGGTTCCTCGGCGGGGCGCACAACTGGGAGATCGACCGCGCCTTCGGGCAGCGGGTCGTGGACATCATCCCGGACATCAAGTCCTACACCCGCGAGAACCGCCGCTTCCTGAACCGGGTGGTGCGCCACGCGCTCGACGCCGGGTTCCGGCAGTTCCTCGACATCGGTTCCGGGCTGCCCACCGTGGGCAACGTGCACGAGGTCGCCGAGCTGCACTGGAGCTCGGCCCCCGGCGCCGACGAGGACCGGGCCCGGGTCGTCTACGTGGACAACGACCCGGTCGTGCAGTCCCTGGGCGGGCTCATCCTCGACCGGGAGGGCGACCCGCGGCGGCACCACGCGCTGCGCGCCGACCCGATCGCCGACCCGGACGGGCTGTGGCCGCTGCTGGCCCGCACCGGGGTGTTCGACCTCGACGAGCCGACCTGCCTGCTGATGGTCTCGATGCTGCACTTCTCGAAGGACTCCGAACACCCGCACGAGTCGGTCGCCGCGCTGCGGGAACGGCTGCCCGCAGGCTCGCTGCTGGCCGTGTCGCACTGGACGACCTCGGACGCGACCGAGCAGGAGCAGGTGGCGAACGAGCGGCTGGTGGAGGCATACGAGCACTCCACGCACCCCGGTCAGCTGCGCTCCAGCGCGGAGATCCGGGACTTCTTCGGCGACTTCGAGATGCTGGAGCCGGGACTGGTGTACGCGCCGAGCTGGCGCCCCGACGGCCACGAGGAGTTCACCGGCGACCCGGAGCGGTCCCGGATGCTCGCCGGCGTCGCCCGCAAGCGCTGATCAGGGCGCGGCCAGCTGGGGGTCCAGGCCCAGGTAGCGGCGCTCGTTGAACTTCTCGCCCGCGCAGGACGCGCCGAGGTCGTGGCCGATCCGCTCCACCACGTCCGCCAGCTCCAGCCGGGACAGCCACGGCCGCGGCAGCGCCGCCGTGCCGTGCCGGGCGCCGAGCAGCGCGCCGGTGATCGCCGCGGTGCTGTCGCTGTGCCCGGAGTGGTTCGCCGCGAGGCGCAGCGCCGCCGGGAACTGCTCCGGCCGGGGCAGCGCCAGCGCGCAGTACACGCCGATGGCCAGCGCCTCCGGCCCGATCCAGCCCTGGCCGAGCCGTTCCACGTGCGCGACGGAGGCGCCCGTCCGGGCCAGGGTCGCGGCCTCCGCGAGCAGCCCGGCGGTCTCGCCGTCGTCGCGCAGCACGCGGCCGGTGGCCTGGTCCACCGCTTCCGGCAGCCGCCTGCCCTGCACGGCGACCAGGTGCACGATCAGCGACAGCGTGCCCGCGGACGCCCAGCCGCCCGCGCCGCCGTGGGTGAGCGCGGCGAGCCGGCAGCCGAGGCCGTAGGCGATGGTGGCGCTGGGGGCGAAGCCGATCGGGGAGCTGCGGTCCACGCCGCCGCAGCCCTTGGAGCTGTTGCGCGGCCGGTCGGGGCTGCCGAGCTCCGGTTCGCCGAGCGCGCGCAGGCTGGTCAGCCCGGGAGCGCGGCTGGCGTACAGCTCGCCCTCGGCGAGCAGGCCGGTCGCACCGGGCGGCGGCTTCGACTCCTGCTGGGTGACCAGCCACCGCCGGTAGGCGGCGGTGACGGTCTCCACCGGGCGCCACTGGCCGCCGTTGTTGCCCTGGGTCCACGCGCTGAGGTAGCCCTCGCCGGTGAACAGCGTCATCTGGGTGGCGTCGCCGAGCAGCGCCTGCGCGGGCGGCTCGGTGATGCCCTGCTCGCCGTGCTCGGCTCGTATCCCGTCGAGCTGCTGGAACTCGACGGGCGCGCCGAGCGCGTCGCCGAGCGCCCCGCCGAGCAGGCAGCCCACGGCGCGATCGACCACTGTGGACGGGGTGGGCACGCGGCGGGCTCCTTCTCGGGCGGCGCTTCGAACGATGATCGATCAGGGGCCGACTCTACTGGGCGGTACCGCGGGCCCGGCGCCGATCCGCCCACCGCGAGCATCTTCGCCGCGTGCGATGCGGCACCCCGCACCGGACGCCGAGATCGATGAATGATCAACTTTCGCCCACCGGCCGGGTGAGCCGCGCGGTCGCCGGGCGCGGCGCGCGGGAACGTCACCGTGTTGGGCCGATCGGGTGACGCCCGGCCAGGTGCGGCCGGGTGCCGAGCCGGAGATCGCTACCGTGTGTCCGCTTCGCCGAGAGTGGACTCCGCGAGCCCGGGTGACCGAAACTGGCGAGGATCGAACACGCAGCGAACGGCAGGTGTCGAGGGGCATGCAGGGGCAGGACGCCGTGCCCGGCGGAACGGGCTCCGACCAGGTCGTCGGCTCCGGCCCGCCCGGGTTCACCTTCCGGGTGCTCGGCCCGCTGGAGGTGCGGCTGGACGGCGAGCCGCTGCGGCTCGGCTCCGCCTCCGTGCGCGGCGCCTTCGCCTGCCTGCTGATGGAACCGAACCAGCTGGTCTCCATCGACCGGTTGATCGACACCCTCTGGGGCGACGAACCGCCCGCCACCGCCCGGACCATCGTGCACGGCTACATCTCGCGGATCCGCCGGCTGCTGCACGGCCACGGCGACCCGGACGCCCCCGGGCGGCCCGAGGTGCTCACCCGCTCGCCCGGCTACCTGCTGCGCATCGACCCCGAACGCGTCGACGCCCACCGCGCCCGCAAGCTGATCAACGACGCGCACGGCAAGGACGCGGCGGCCCGCGCCGAGCTGCTCACCGAAGCGCTGCAGCTGTGGCGCGGACCGGTGCTCTCCGGCATCGCCGCCGAACGGCTGCACCAGAGCGTCGGGACCAACCTCGACGAGCTGCGGCTGCTCGCCCTCGAAGAACGCATCGCCTCCGAGCTCGAACTCGGCAGGCACCACCGCCTCGTCATCGAGCTGTCCGCGCTCGTCGACCAGCACCCGCTGCGGGAACGCCTCACCTACCTGCTGATGCTCGCCGGCTACCGCTCCGGCAACCGCGCCGAGGCCCAGGCCCGCTACCACGCGCTGCGCGAACGGCTCTCGCACGAACTCGGCATCGACCCCGGCCCCGAAGTGCGCACCCTCTACGAGCGGCTGCTGCGCGACGACGAAGCCCTGCTCAGCGGCACCCAGCGGCAGGCCGACCGGGAGGTCGCCCCCGTCGGCCCGGTGCCCGCCGAGCTCCCGCCCGCCGTCGCCGGATTCGTCGGCCGCGAACGCGAGATGGCCGTGCTGGACCGCATGATCGAACGCGACCGCGGGGACACCACGCTGCTCGCCGTGCTCACCGGTACCGCGGGCGTCGGCAAGAGCGCCGTCGCCATCACCTGGGCCCACCGCGTCGCGAGCGCCTTCCCGGACGGGCAGCTCTACGCCTCGCTGCGCGGCTTCGACTCCGAGCGGGCGCCGCTGTCCCCGGGCGAGGCGCTGACCAGCATGCTCAAGACGCTCGGTGTCGCCGCCGACGCGATCCCCGTCGACCTCGACGACCGGGCCGCGCTGTACCGGTCGCTGCTCGCCGACCGGCGGGTGCTGGTGCTGCTGGACAACGCCCGCGACTCCGAGCAGGTGCGTCCGCTGGTGCCCTCCAGCTCCCGCTCCCTGGTGCTGGTCACCAGCAGGCGCAGGCTCGACGGGCTCGTCGTGCGCAGCGGCGCGCGGGTGCTGCCGCTGGAGACGCTGCCCACCGAATCCGCCGTCGCCCTGCTCGACCGGGCGGGCGGCATCGACGGCTCCGCTGCCGAACCCGAAGCCACCCGCGCGCTCGCCGAGCTGTGCGGCGGGCTGCCGCTGGCGCTGCGCATCGCCGCCGCGCGGCTCGCCGCCAACCCCGCCCGCGGTGTCGCGAGCCTGGTCCGGGAGCTCACCGACGAGGGCAACCGGCTGCACGCGCTGGACATCGACGACGCCGACACCAGCGTGCGCCGCGCCTTCGACATCTCCTACCGGAACCTGCACCCGGTGCACGCGGCCACCTTCCGGCAGCTCGGCCTGGTGCCCGGGCACACGTTCACCGCGCACGCGGTGGCCGCCGTCTGCGAGACCGATCCGCCCGCCGCCTACCGGCGGCTGCGGGCGCTGGCGCTGGCGCACCTGGTCACCGAGCCGGAACCGGACCGGTTCGGCATGCACGACCTGCTGCGGCTCTACGCGCGGGAACTGCTCACCGCCCCGGACGGGCCCGACGCGCGGCCGGAGCACGCGGGCGTCGCGGAACGCGACGAGAAGGCATTCACCCGGCTGCTGCACTACTACCTGGTGGTCGCCGACCACGCCCGGCGCTTCCTGCGGCCCGCTCGGGACGACCTCGACCTCTCCGGCGACTCGACCATCGAGCAGCCCGAGATCCGGAACCGGACCGAGGCGCTGGCCTGGTTCGACTCGGAGTGGCCGAACCTGGTCGCCGCGGTGCGCGCGGCGCACGCCCACGGCCTGCACGAGTACGCGTGGCGGCTGGTGCGCTGCCAGTTCAACTACCTGGTGGTGCGCTGCCCGTGGGAGGACTGGATCCAGATCTACACGGTGGGCCTGGAGTCGGCGCGGCTCGCCGCGGACCCGGTCGGGCAGGTGCTGATGCCCGCGGGTCTCGGCGTCGCCTACGCGCGCACCGGCGAGCACGACGAGGCGCTCGCGCACTACGCGGACTCCTACCGCTGCGCCGTCGCCACCGGCAACCCCGGTTGGCTGGCGATGGCCCAGGTCAACATGGGTGCGGTGCTGTTCCGTATGAAGCGCTTCGCGGAGGCGCAGGTGCACTGCCGAGACGCGCTGCGCGCCTACCGCACGCTCGGCGACCGGTACCGGGAAGCGGGGGCGCTGAACAACCTCGCCCAGGTCGAGCAGGCCAACGGGCGGCTCGCCGAGGCGCTGGAGCACCTGCTCGAAGCCGAGGTGATGTACCGCGAGGCGGACGACCTCGAAACGCTCGCCATGGTGCTGAACAACTGCGGTGAGGTCAGCATCGAGCTGGGCAGGCTCGACGACGGCGAGGGCTACCACCACGAGGCGCTCGACGTGGCGCAGCGCTGCGGCTCGGCGATGCACCAGGCCTCGGCCTACCTGGGCCTCGGCGACGTGGCGGTCTCCCGCGGCGACCGGTCGGTGGCCCGCACCCGGTGGGAGACGGCGCTGTCGATCTACGAGACCGGCGGCTCGCCGCGCGCCGCCCAGGCCAAGGCCCGGTTGACCTCGCTCGACGACGGCTGAGCGCCGTCCGCCGTGGACGTTTAGCCGACGTTTAGCGGGTGTCTAGTGCCCGCTGCGAGAGTGTCTTGCGTGCGGGTCGGCAGCAGCTGAGACCCGCACCGGGCGGCACTGGGGGAAATCCGAGGGGGGATTGCCGCCCGGCCGTCCCGGCCGAGCCCGCGCGAGCGGGCGGGTCGGGGCGGACACTCCGGAACGGGGTGCTCGGAGGGATCCGGGAGGGCGTGGGGGTGGGTGCGGACCTTTGGGAGGGGGATGCTCGGAGGTCCGCACTTCGTCTTCCCGCCCCCGATCACCCCGGCCTCCTGATCAGCACTTCCCGCTCTCCTCGGCCGTCGAGGAGTTCCGGGCCGCCGCGGAGTTCTGCGCTCCCGCGGTGCACACGAGCTCCAGCGACGGCCGCTTCGGTCCGCGGCCGTCCCCGCTGGAACGCCCGCGCAGCCGGCGCACGATCCACGGCGCCAGGTGCTCCCGGGCCCACTGGATGTCCTCGGCCCGCTGCACCCGCCACGGGCGGGTCGGCAGCTCCGGCCACGGGGCGCGCCAGTCCTGGTCGACCGCCACGCCCAGCGCCTCGCAGGCCCGCAGCGCCACCCGGCGGTGGCCCTCCGCGGACAGGTGCAGCCGGTCCTCGCTCCACGCGCGCTGGTCCTTCAGCACCCGCATCGACCACAGGTCGACCACGAAGCAGCCGTGCTTGTCCGCGATCGCCCGCAAGTGCGCGTTGTACGTGCCGACCTTGCCGCGCACCCGCCGCAGCACCGGCGTCGTCGAGGTGTCGAACCCGGTGCCGATCAACACGTCCGCGCCGGTCGCGCGCAGCCGCGTCACCGCGTCGTCGAAGATCGCGGCGAGCTCGTCCGGGTCGCCGCCGGGCCGGATGATGTCGTTGCCGCCGCCGACGAGCGAGACCAGCGCGGGCCGCAGCTCCAGGGCCTGCGGCACCTGGGTCTCGACGATCTGGCGCAGCAGCTTGCCGCGCACCGCCAGGTTCGCGTACCGCAGCTCGGGCTCCCGGGTCGTCAGGTGCTCGGCCAGCCGGTCGGCCCATCCGCGGAAGCCACCGCCCGGAGCCGGGTCGGCGATCCCCTCGGTGAAGCTGTCGCCCAACGCGGCGAAGCTGGCCCAGCTCGCCCGCCGTGCTCCGCCGCCCATGTGCTCCCGGCCGTTCATCGGCCCTCCTCCTGCGCTGTTCGATTCGCCAGAGGACACAGTGGTCCTCCGATCGCGACCTACGCCACCGTCGGTTGCGGCCGAAGTGAGTAACGGCACTCGAATGTTCCGATTTTATTCCGCACCGGTGCACTGCGTTCCGAGTCGATGAACCCGCCGGACGTGCGATGCGCCGCACCTTGCCGAACGGGACCGATCGATGCCACGCGCGTGCACCCGCGGGAATGGAGGTGGCTTGCCGGGAAACCACCGTACGCCTCGAACGCGACTGCTAATGTCGCTCGGCGGTAGCAGAAGCAACGAGGGGGCTCGTGATGTCGCGATCGACGCAGGTGACGCCCCTGCGCGCGGCGGGGGACGACGTCGCCGCAGGGCTCCGCACCGCGAGGTACCGGTCGGTCGAGACCGGCGCCGCGACCCGGACCGCAGGTGCGTGAGCGGGAACGACGGCCGGACCGGGAACGTCCGAACGACGCGCGCCGCACCGGTGCCGAACGTCCGGGCGAGGGGCCCGCGGCGGCCGAAGTGCATCCGAGAGCTGGGGGAGAAGTGACGTCACCGCACGACCCGGCGGCGCCGGGACCAGCGGGCCGGCCGCTGCCCGCCGCGCCGCGCCGGGCGCCCGACCCGGGAACCGGTGTCCGGCACCCGGCCGCGCCGCGCGATGCCGAACCCGGCGAACCCGTCCGCAGGCCCGGCAGGCCCGCGCCCGGCGTCGCCACCCGGCGCCCCGCCCCGGCGCGGCCCGCGAGCGCGCCCGGCGGTGCCCGGCTCGGCGGCGAACTCGGCCCGGACGCCGCTTTCCGCAGCGAACCGCAGATGTCCGAATTCGCCGCGCGCGCGGCGGAGGAATCCTTCTCCGCCGGGGAGACCGTCATTTCCGGCGAATCGCTCGTTCCCGGAGAATTCCACTATTCCGAATCCGTTCTCGGTGGTGACCACCTGATGTCCGGAGAATTCCGGGAGTCCGGTGCGCGGACTCCGCACGACGACGCCGGCTCACCCGGCCGCGACCACCCGGTCGGGGCCGTCGCTGCGCGCGGTGACGGTTCCCGGGGCGGTGCGGACCGCAGACCCGCACCGGACCTGCACCGCGCGGGCGATCTACAGGCCTCGGGCGAGCTGCCGCTGCCCGGCGGCGCAGCCGAACCGGGCGGTCCGCGGTCCGGTGGCAGGCACGACTCCGGTCGGCTGCCGCGGCCGGACGGCCCCGCCGAACGACCGGGTCCGCCGCCGCTGTCCGGCAGGCTCCCGGAGCCGCCGCCGGGCACCTCCGGTGAACCGCTGGCGCGGGGGGAGCTCAACCCGGAACCACGCCCGGAGGGCGCGCGCCGCCCGGCCGCCCGGCCGGGCCGGTTCGACCTGCGCTCCGAGTTCGCGGCGTTGGCCGCCGAACCCGACCCCTTCGTGCTCTGGGACCGGATCGGGCAGCTCGGCGACCGGTTCGCGCACGCGCGCCGCGGCCCCGCGCCGCGACCGCGGCCCGGCCAGCCGGAACGACCCGACCCCGCCGCGGGCACCTCGGCGCTCTCCGGTGAGCTGGGTGGACTCGCCGAGCAGCCGGCCGCCGACGAGCCGCGCGCGCAGGGGCGGCCCGCCGGGTTCTCCGGGCCGCTGAGCGGTTCGCTCCCGCAACCCGAGGCGCCGGAGCAGGACGGGCCGTCCGAGCAGCGGTCCGACGAGGCGCCGCTCGACGCCGACGGGTTCGACGCCGACCGGTCCGAGCAGTCCGAGCGGTCCGAGCAGCTCCCGCCCGCGTCGCCGGAGCAGCCCGGGGCGCGTCCGTCCGGGCCGCCGCCGACCGGTCGCGGACCGGAACAGGCCGCCGCGGTGCGCCCGGACGGGCCGGCCTCCGGGCAGCTCCCGCTGCCCGAGCCGCCCCGGACCGGTGGGGAGCCGGTTCCGCCGCACCTGCTCGACGCGTCCGCTCCCGCGCAGCCCGGGCCGCCTCCGGGAGGCCCGGTTCCGGGCCCGCCGCCCGCCGGTCCGCCGGTGCCGCCCGAGCAGGCCCGGCGCAGGCACGCGTCCGGGCCGCTGCTGCGGCAGGCGCCGCCGCACCCCGGCCAGCCGCAGCCGGGCCGTCCCGGGCCGACTCCGTCCGGGCAGCTCCAGCCGGGCCAGCAGCAGCCCGGCCAGCCCCAACCGGGTCAGCCGCAGCCCGCTCAGCCGCAATCCGGCCAACCCCGGTTCGGGCCGCCGCAACCGGCTCCGGGCAGGCAGGGTCCGCCCGCGCCACCGCCCGGACCGGGCAGGCCGGTCCCGCCGCCGGGGCCGCCCCAGCCCGGTCCGGTCGATCGCGGCCGTCCGCAGCCGGGCGGGTTCCAGCAGGCCGCTCCCGACCAGCCCGCGCCGCCGGACCTGTTCGAGCTGCCCGAGGCTCCCGCCGCGCCGGGCGGCCTGATCGGCCCGCCCGCCGAGTTCGAGCAGCCGCAGCGCCCCGGGCCGCCGCCCGCCGGTCGGCCCGGCACAGCGCCGGAACCGCCCGCGGGACGCTCGTGGACGGGTGGACCCGCCGGGGACCTCGCGTCCCCGCCGGGCGGTGCCGATCCGCAGTCCGCGCCGCACGGGATTCCGCAGCCGCAGCAGCTCGCCCCGCCGCACGGGACCGGCCCGGTGCGGCAGCCGCGTCCGGAGCAGGGGCCGCCGCCCGAGTCCGGCGCCCCGCTGCCGCCGGCACCCGAGCAGGCCGCACCTGCGCCGGGTGCTCCGGTCCCGCCGCGTGCGGAGCCGGGCCAGCCGCGTCCCGAGCAGGGGCCGCCAGGGCCCCAGCCGCCCGGACCGGAGCAGGCTTCGCCGCCGCACGGCACTCCGCTGCCCCCAGCGCCTGCGGGGCCGCCTCCAGCGCAGGCGGGCTCGCCGTCCGGCCCGGCGGGCGCACCTCCGGTCCCAGCGGGCCCGCCACCGGCGCCGGAGGGCGTGCCACCGGTGCCGGAGGCAGGGCCCCGGCCGGGCATGCCGCCGCACGGGGCCCCGCCGCCGCAGGCGCCCTCGCCCCAGGGACCGCTGCCCGGTGCTGCGGCGCGACCTCCGATGCCACCCCGGCAACCGGAGCCGCGCCCCGAGCCCTCGCGCCCGGCCGAGCAGCACCGCCCCGAGCAGCAGCGCCCCGAGCCACCGCGACCCGTCGAGCAGCAGGAGAGCCCGCGCCCCGAACCACCGCGTCCGGTGCCGCAGCCCGACCGGTTCGAATCCCGCCCCGACGGCGGCTTCGGCCCGATGAGCTCGCGGGCGCGCTCCTCCAGCCAGCGGCCCGCCCGCCGCAGCTCCTGGGCGGCGGTCGACGAGGTCCAGCACGAGTCGCGCGAGCGGGAGTTCAGCACCGGCGGCTACCGCCCGGGCGAGCTGGACGAGGGCAACCGCGGCCCGCAGTTCCTGCTCGAAGCCGACGACGTCTACGACGACGAGTACGGCGGCGGCCGCTTGGTGGCGCCGCCGGTGCTCGGCGAAGCGCCGCCGGGGTACCGCGACTTCTGAGGAGCACCGAGCTCCGATCCCTGACCGGCGGGCTCCGCACCGAGCCCGCCGCACCGAAGGTGAGATGCGACAGCCGATGGTCGACACGATCGCCCTCTCGCTGCCCGCCGTGGACGTCCTCGGCGAGCAGCTCAACCTGGACGTCCGGCAGTACCCGTTCGAACTGTCCCGGCCGGAGGAGTCCGCCGACGAACGGGCCCGGCTGGTGCGGCAGGTGTGGGGCGAGCTGGAAGCCGCCGGGCTCGCCGCCGACGGCAGGCCCGAACCGGAGGTGGAGGACGCGCTGTACCTGCTGTGCGGGTCCGAGGTGTCCATCGCCGCGGCCGGGTTGCTCGACGTGCGCACGGGGCAGCGGCTGGCGGCCCGCGTGGTCGCCACCGGTGAGGTCGGGGTGGTGGGCGTGCTCGACGGGCGCGGGCTGCGGCTGGACTTCCTCGACCCGCACGACCTGCCGGAGGTGTGCGCCGACCTGCTGCCGCAGGCGCCGACGCCGCCGGGCGAGCCGGTGCGGGCGGAGCGGACCGCGCACTCCCGGGCGCTGGAGGAGATCACCTCGCGGCACCGCTACCGGATCGGGCACTTCCAGGTCTCGGGTGGTGAACGCCGCGGCGGAGAGCCGGCCGGGCTGGCCTGGTTCGACAACGACCTGGGCCGGTTCACGCTGCTCGGCGAGACCACGCCGGACGGTCGCGACGTGCTGACCTGCGCGCCCGCCGACCGGGCGGCCGTCGCCGAGCGCCTGTCCGAGCAGCTCTCCCGCCTGGCCCGCGCCTGACGCCCGGCGCGAAACGGTCCGGTTCGTCCCGAATCCGGTGGCCGTTGTTGTGACATGATCGAGTGCGAGCTGACTGCCGACCGGCACGCCCGGAACCTCCGCGGACGCCGACCCGACCGCGCGGCCCCCACCACCGCGAACGAGCTGGAAGGCAGGCATTCGAGCCGCACGTCCCCGCCTGTGATTCGCATCCGCCGGAAGGCCGGTGGGTGCGTCGGCGGCCTCCGGTGCGGCAGGCTGGAGAGCGTGATGCAGGATCGGCAGACGGGGCAGGCGCGGACCGGCCCGGAAGACGGCGGGCCGGAGATCTCGGGGACCGGCGAACGGTCCGAGCAGGATTCGCTGATGGGGCTGCTCGGCGGCCGCACCAGCGCGTTGGACGCGAGCCTGCCGCCGGTGGCGTTCGGCCTCGGCTGGTGGCTCGGCGGCGAATCGATCCTCGCCGGTGGCGCGGCGGCCGTCGGCGTCGGCGCCGTGCTCGGGGTGTGGCGGCTGCGCGGGGGCGACCGGCCGCTGGCGGTGCTGGTCAGCCTGCTCGCGGTGCTGCTCGGCGCGGTGATCGCGCTCTACACCGGCAACGCCGCGGACTTCTTCCTGGCGCGGCTGGTCACCAACGCGGTCAGCGCGCTGATGTGGATGGTGAGCATCGCCGCCCGCTGGCCGCTGCTGGGCGTCATCGTCGGCGCGGTGCTGGGGCAGGGGAAGCGGTGGCGGCGGGATCCGGCGCTGCTGCGCGGCTACGGCCTGGCCAGCTGGGTGTGGGTCGGGCAGTACGCGGTGCGGCTGCTGGTGTTCATCCCGTTGTGGCTGGCCGATGCGGTGCTGGCGCTCAGCGCGGCGCAGGCCGTCCTGACCTGGCCGCTGGTGGCGCTGTGCATCGCGGGCAGCTGGTGGGTGCTGCGGAAGGCCCTGCCCTCCGATCACCCCGGGCTCCGGCATCCGCGGGTCGCCCAGGGGTGAGGTTCCGCCGCCCGCCGCCCTGGGTCCGCTGAGAACCCGTGGCGGAGCGGCCCCGCCACCGCCGCGCGACCGCGCGCACGGCCGTCCAGGGCCGTCGGCGGGATCGAACCCGCTGCTCAGATCTCCGGGTAGCGGGGTGGCTCGCCGGTCAGGTCCAGGGCGGCCAGCCAGGCGGCTCCGGCGGCGCCCGGCCCCGCCGCGGGCAGCGGCACCCCGGGCAGCCGAGCGGCGAGTTCGGCGCGCAGCGCGGTGCCGACCGGGTTCCCGTCCGCGGTGAGGCCGCCGGCGAGCACGACCGGCCCGGTGTCCCGCCGCGCTCGCACGGCCGTGTCGGCGAGTTCGGCCGCGGCTCGCGCCACGATCCCGGACCCGGCGCCGCCCGCCGCGCAGTCGGCGGTGACCAGCGGTGCCAGTTCGGCGAGCCGGATCGGCGCGGCCCCGTTCACCGCGGTGATCAGCCGCTTGCGCAGTGCAGGCGGATCGCCCGCGGTGTCGCCGAGCACCTGCTCCAGCACGGCCCGGGCGAGCCCGGTGCCCGGCACTTCGCCCCGGTCGGTGGTGCGCAGCGCGTGCCGCACCGCTTCCCGGCCGAGCCAGAACGCCGAGCCCTCGTCGCCGAGCAGCCAGCCGTGCCCGCCCGCGACCGCCACTTCGCGGCGGTCCTCGATGCGGGCCGCGATGGCCCCGGTGCCCGCGATGAGCACGGTGCCGTCGGCGGCGCCGGTCCCGGCGGCGAACGCCACCTCGCAGTCGCTGACCACCCGCACCGGGCAGTCCAGCCCGAGGGACTTCCAGCCGTCCTCGAACAGCCCGGCCACCCGCGGGTCGGTCATCGCGCTCACCCCGGCCATGCCGAGCACCGCCGACCGCACGGCCGCGCCGTCGAGCCCGTCGAGCGCGGCGCGGGCGGCTGCCCCGACCTGCGCGACGGCCTGCTCCGGGGGGTGCGAGTTCGGGTTGCCGCCACCGGCGGACCCGCTGCCGAGCACCCGGCCGCCCAGGTCGCCGACCTGGGCGCGGCTGGACGTGCCGCCGATGTCGAGGCCGAGCACCAACTCCCGCATCCGTCCGTTGTACCGCAGCGGGCGGGAGCGGGAAGCCCGCCCGCCCCGAGGTCCCCGCGGGGCGGCGAGCACACTGTGGGGCTGATCGCCGGGAGCCGGGGAAGGACGAGCGAGCGATGACCGTCGACGCGCACCACCACCTGTGGGACATCGACGTCCGGGACCAGCCGTGGATCACCGGACCCGAGATGGAACCGCTGCGCCGCGATTTCCGGCCGGCGGACCTGGCGCAGGCCGTCCGCGGCACCTCGGTGGACACCACCGTGCTGGTGCAGACCGCGACGGATCCGGAGGAGACGCCCGAGATGCTGGTGCTGGCCGATTCGGCGCAGTGCATCGGCGCCGTCGTCGGCTGGGTGGACCTGACCGCGCGCACCGCGCGGGAGCAGCTGGGGCCGCTGCTGTCGCACCCGGCGGGCCGGTGGCTGCGCGGTCTGCGGCACCGGGTGGAGGCCGAGCCGGACGTGGACTGGATGGTCCGGCCGGACGTGCTGCGCGCGCTCGCCGCCGTGGAGGACGCGGGGCTGCTGTTCGAGGTGGTGGCGCGGCCGGAGCAGCTGCCCGCGGTGCTCAAGGCGGCGGGCGAGTTCCCGCAGCTGACCTTCGTGCTGGACCACTGCGGCAGGCCGCCGGTGGGCGGGGACCCGGAAGGCTGGGCGGCGCCGGTGCGCAAGCTCGCCGAGCATCCGAACGTGGTGTGCAAGCTGTCCGGCCTGGCGACCGCCGCCGGGTGGGGCCGCGAACCCGACGTGGACCGGCTGCGGCCCTGGGTGGACGTGGTGCTGGAGGCGTTCGGCCCGGGCCGGTTGATGTTCGGGTCGGACTGGCCGGTGTGCCTGCTGTCGGCGTCGTACCGCGAGGTGCTGGAGCTGACGTCGCGGTTGCTGGACGGCCTGTCGAAGCACGAGCGGGCCGCGATCTTCGACGGCACGGCCCGCGAGGTCTACGAGCTCTGACCCGTGCGCGGCGGTGGTCTCGGAAGGGGATCTTCGACGCATCCCGGGCAACCGCGTTTTTCCCGGCCCGGAACGGTGGTCATTTCTGACCCGTTCGGCGTAATCTGACGCTGCCCGCCTCACCCCGCCCCCTCGGTGAGGCGGGCTTCTAATGTTCCGGCCGGACCCCGCCGACGCAGGCGTTTCCCCGCGCGGCACCGAACGTGCTGGTCTCGGCACCGCGCGGAGCGGGCGTCGGCGGGTTCGCCCGAACAGACGATCAACGGGTGCGGGTCACCTTGGACAGCCCGCGCGGCCGGTCCGGGTCGCCGCCGCGGGCCAGCGCCAGCTCGAGGGCGAGCTGCTGCACCGGCAGGATCTCCAGCACCGGCGCCAGCTCCTCGGCGCACCCGGGCACCGGGATGTGGTGCTCCGCGGCGGGCCCGGAGCCGAGGGTGCGCACGTCGGCGCCGCGTTCGCGGACCACGTCGAGCACCTCGCGCATCGCGGCGCCGCCCCGTCCTCCGCCGCTGACCGCGAGCACCGCGGTGGCGGGGTCGATGGCGGCGACGGGCCCGTGCAGCAGGTCGGCACCGCTGTAGGCGCGGGCCGGCAGGTAGCTCGTCTCGGCGAGCTTGAGCGCCGCCTCCAGCGCGGTGGCCAGCGAGTAGCCGCGGGCGGTGGTGACCAGCCGCTCGGTGGAGCGCAGCCGCTGCACCGCCTCGCCGACCGCCGCGGTGCTCTCGGCCAGCGCCCGCCGCGCCAGGTCGGGCAGCCCGGCGGCGGCCTGCCCGGTGCCGCCGCGGATCGCGTCGACCAGCAGGTACAGCGCGAGCAGCGTGGCGCTGTAGGTCTTGGTGGCGGCCACCGCCAGCTCCTGCCCGGCGCGGACGTGCACCGAGAGCTCGGCGGCCGCGTTCAGCGCCGAGTCCGGCGTGTTGGTGATCGCGACGGTGGTCGCGCCGCGGCGGCGGGCGGATTCGGTGACCTCGATGAGGTCGGGCGAGCCGCCGCTCTGGCTGACCGTCAGCAGCAGCACGTCGCTGAGGTCGGGCTGCGCGCCGTAGAGGGTGGTGGTGGAGGGCGAGACGAGCCCGGCGGGCAGTTGCAGCAGGACTTCGATGAGGTACTTCGCGTACAGCGCCGCGTGGTCGCTGGAGCCGCGGGCCGCCAGCAGCGCGAAGCGCGGTTTGCGCTGCGCGATGGTGCTCGCGACGGCGGCGATGTCGGTGGCTTCGAGCAGCTCGGCGAAGATCCGCGGCTGCTCGTCGATCTCGGCGCGCATGTTCTCGCCGGGGTTCGCCTCGCTCATGGGTACCTCTCGCTGGGCCATCAGGTCTAGACCAATGTTATCGAACGTGCCGTGCCCCCGAGCGTGACCCGTGCGACACCGCTCCGGCCACCCGGCGTGCGGACCAAGATCATCAATGTGGGAAAACTGTGGAGAACGTGATGGGCGTGTCGTCGTTCAGGCATGCTGGACGGGCCAGGTGCGGTGCGCGGGTGGGCGAGCTCACCGCCACCGCGTGCGGCCACCCCTCGTGCGGGGAGGTGGCGGCCCGGGGCCGCGGCCGGACATCGGGTGATCGAGCGGCGGCCATCGCGGCAGGTTCGGCGTAGGAGGACGAATGCTGGAAACGTCGGTGTCCGGCGGGGCGGACACCCCGGTGCGCGCGCAGCGCGAACCCAAGTACTGGGGGCTCAAGCAGCACCTGCTGGACATGCTGCGCTCGCTACCCCCCGGCTCGCCGATCCCCACCGAGCGCGCGCTGGCCGCCGAGTTCGACGTCTCCCGCACCACCGTGCGCCAGGCGCTCGCCGAACTCACCGTCGAAGGCAGGCTGCTGCGGGTGCAGGGCAAGGGCACCTTCGCCGCCAAGCCGAAGGTCGCGCAGCGGCTCCAGCTCTCCAGCTACACCGAGGACATGCGCGCCCAGGGCCGCCAGCCGGCGTCCCGGCTGCTGGAGGTCGTCGAGGAGCCCGCCGACCAGGAGCTCGCCACCCTGCTCGGCACCCGGCCCGGCTCGGCCGCGCTGCGGTTGCGGCGGCTGCGGCTGGCCGACGGGGAACCGATGGCCATCGAGACCACCCACCTGCCGCTGTCCCGGTTCCGCGGCCTCACCGGCCGGCTCGAATCGGGCGGCTCGCTGTACCGGGTGCTGCGCGAGCACTTCGGCGTGGAGCTCGGGCACGCCGACGAGACCATCGAGACCGCGCTGGCCAGCCCGGAGGAGGCCGAGACGCTCGGCGCCGACGTGGGCCTGCCGATGCTGCTGCTGTCCCGCCACTCCTTCGACTCCGCGGGCGAACCCGTCGAATGGGTCCGCTCCATCTACCGCGGCGACCGGTACAAGTTCGTCGCCCGGCTCAACCCGCCGCAGTGATCGACCGGCCCGGCGCCGAGCCGGGTCCCGCGCTGTCTCCCGCGCCGACGGTGCCGCCGGAGACCGCAGCGCCCCTTTTCGGGGCCACCGGTTCGCGCCTCCGCGGCGCGCGGTTTCCGCTGCCCGGCGCAATGCCGGTTCGCCCTCCTCGCTCCGTTCGCACACCGCCGAGATCGAAATCCGCGGGTGTTCTCCTCGTTACCCGAAGTGGTAGTCATCACGAAAGCGCAACAATCGGGAGAATTGTGGCGAGATCATCCGTTGACAGGTTCGAGAGAGCGCGCACCAGATCAAGTAGGAGCCACAGTGGCGAAGGAGAATGTCGAACGGGGGGCGACCGGAACCGACGACGATGAGCCCGCGGAAAAGAAATCCAAGAAGATCGAATTGTCCGCCACGCAGGTCACCGGAGGCGCGCTCGCCTCGGTGACCGCGGCGTTCCTCGGCTCGTACCTCGGAGTCGCGGGAACCGTGTTCGGAGCCGGTCTGACCAGCGTCGTCATCACGGTCGGCGGTGCCCTGTACCAGCGTTCCCTGGAGACCACCAAGCAGAAGCTGGAGGTCACCAAGGACAAGGCGAACGTCGTCGTCGCCCGCGCCGGGATCAAGAAGACCACCGCGATCCGGCAGCACGCCACCGCCAGCGCCCCGGCGTCCCGCCCGGCCCCGCCCGTGGACGAGGCCACCCGCAGGCTCCAGGCGCCCGGGATGCACTGGCCCGGCGGTGAGCAGGTCGACCGCGACCCCGACGCGACCCGCAGGCTCGACCCCGCGGAAGCGCGGACCCGGATGCTGAACTGGGCGGTCACCTCGGGCGGCACGGCCGCTGCGGACGGCTCGGCGACTTCGGACGGCTCGGTGACCTCGGACGACACCGGTGCGGCGAGCACCGCGCCGCGCGGCCGCCGCCTCCGCTGGGGCGTCGTCGCCGCGACCAGCGCCCTCATCTTCGGCCTCGGCATGCTCCTGATCACCGGGTTCGAAGGGCTGCTCGGCAAGCCGCTCTCCGGCGGCGACGGCGGCACCACGATCAGCGAGGTCTTCACGCCCGCGGCCAACCGGGACACCGGCGACCCCGCGCCGCAGGAGACCGGATCCGCGGAACCGACCTCCTCGCAGCAGCAGGAGAGCAGCTCCGAATCCGCGGAGCGGACCTCCGGCGAGCCCACCTCCGGCGAACCGACCGAGACCACCGAGACCGGGCGGAGCGAGGCCACCGAACCGACCCGCGAGACCGGCGCCTCCGAAGCCCCGCAGCCCACCGGCGAGCAGGGGCCCGAGTCCGGTCCCACCGGCGAGCGGGGTTCCGCGGGCGGCGAATCCGCAATGCAGGAGCAGCCCGACTCTCCGTGATCGGAGAGCAGCGAATGGTGACGATTCCCGGTTATCCGGCCGGAATGCCGGATAACCGGGAATTTTTGCGCGTCGATGCGTCGAAAGGTGGATGTGCCGGGCGGTGGTCCCCACCAATACTGGCTCCTCGTAGGGATCTTTGAGCCCCACCTCAAGGAGTAGGAGACCCACCTATGACGCGCAAGCTCGCGGCCAGAATGGCCGGGACGATCGTGCTGGCGGCCGGAACCGTCGCGGCCTTCACCATGCCCGCTTCGGCGACCGTCGCCCCCGCGCCGCTGGAGAAGGCAGCCACCCAGCTCGAAGCCATGCAGCGCGACTTCGGCCTCACCGCCGACCAGGCGCAGGCCCGGCTGCACAGCGAGGCCATCGCCAACACCGCGGACCGGACGCTGCGCGGCGTGCTCGCCGACGCGTTCGGCGGTTCGCGCTACGACGCCGAGCTGGGCAAGCTCGTCGTCGGCACCACCGACGCGAACCTGGTCGACGAGATCCGCGCCGCGGGCGCCGAGCCGAAGCTGGTCGAGCACAGCACCGCGCAGCTGGCCGGCGTCGTCGACGGGCTCAACACCCGCCAGGCGCCGCAGGGCGTCACCGGCTGGTACCTGGACTCGGCCGCCAACTCGGTCGTGGTCACCGCCGCCGAGGGCGCGGGTGCCGCCGCGAACGAGTTCGTGCACGCCACCGGGGTCGACGCGCAGGCCGTGCGCGTCGTCGAATCCGCGGAGTCCCCGCGCATCCTCGCCGACGTGATCGGCGGCAACGCCTACACGATCGGCGGCAGCGCCCGCTGTTCCGTCGGCTTCTCGGTGGAGGGCGGCTTCGTCAGCGCCGGGCACTGCGGCAGCGAGGGCGACACCACCAGCACGCCGTCCGGCACCTTCGCGGGCTCCTCGTTCCCCGGGGACGACTACTCCTACGTGGAGGTCGCTTCCGGTGAGACCCCGCGCGGCCTGGTGAACGACTACGCGGGCGGCACCGTCGGCGTCGCCGGTTCGACCGAGGCCGCCGAGGGCGCCTCGATCTGCCGGTCCGGCTCCACCAGCGGCTGGCACTGCGGCACCGTCCAGGCCAAGAACCAGACGGTGAACTACGCCGAGGGCACCGTCACCGGGCTGACCCGCACCGACGCGTGCGCCGAGCCCGGCGACTCCGGCGGCTCGTGGCTGGCCGGTGACCAGGCGCAGGGCGTGACCTCCGGTGGTTCGGGCGACTGCACCAGCGGTGGCACGACCTACTTCCAGCCGGTCAACGAGATCCTGGACGCCTACGGCCTGACCCTGATCACGGAGTGATCGGGAGCCCGGTCACCGGGTGATGGCAGCCGGACGGGCTGCGTCTCAGCCCCACGAGACGCAGCCCGTCTCGTTTTAATTTTGCTACTTCTGCTGCGTAGCACGGGGGTGGCGGAACCTCAGCGGGATTCTCGCTGCGGGATCTTTTTCACCGGTGGCTCCGCCACAGGCGAAAAAGCTGTCCTCGCGAGAATCCCGCTGAGAACCCGCGGGTGGTCCCGTTGCGTGCTGGGTCTCCGCTCAGCGGCTTTGCCGCTGACAGGAAAGAGTCGCGACCCGGCCGGGCCGGGTCGGTGGTCAGGTGGGTAGTCCGGCCTTGAGGGATTCGGCGGCGGCGCGCGGATCGTCGGCCTCGGTGATGGCCCGGACCACCACGATCCGCTCCGCGCCCGCCGCGACCACCTCGGCGAGGTTGTCGTGGCCGACGCCGCCGATCGCGAACCACGGCCTGCCGTGCCCGCGGTGCTCCGCGGCGTGGCGCACCAGCTCGATGCCCGCCGCCTCCCGGCCCGGTTTCGTCGGCGTCGTCCACACCGGGCCGGTGCAGAAGTAGTCCACGCCCGGTTCGGTCGACGCCGCGTCCGCCTGCACCACGTCGTGCGTGGAACGCCCCAGCACCACCTCGTCGCCGACGATGCGCCGCGCCACGTCCACCGGCAGGTCGTCCTGCCCCAGGTGCAGCACGTCGGCCTTCGCGGCCAGCGCCACGTCCGCGCGGTCGTTCACCGCCAGCAGCGCGCCGTGCCGCACGCAGGCCTCCGCGAGCACCTCCAGCGCCGCCAGCTCCTGCCGCGCCTCCAGCGGCGCCCCGCCGGGCCCCTTGTCCCGCAGCTGGACGACGTCCACGCCGCCGGACAGCGCGGCGTCGGCGAACTCCGCCAGATCGCCCCGCTCCGCGCGCGCATCGGTGCAGAGGTACAACCGTGCGTCGGCGAGCCGCGTGCGGATGCCGTAACCGTCCAATCCGGGCATGCCCCCAGGGTAGTCCGCGGCCGGGCGGCGGCTGACCTCGCGCGGGCGGGTGAGTACGGTGGTGGTGGTTGGCACGGGAGCCCGGGATCCGGGCTGAGAGGGGGCGCAGGCCCCGACCGTCGAACCTGATCCGGGTCATGCCGGCGCAGGGAGCGCAGATGCAGCAGCAGTCGTCCGTCACCGTCGTCGGTGGCGGGGTCATCGGTCTCTCCGTCGCGTGGACGGCCGCGCGCGCGGGCCACCGCGTCGAAGTCGTCGATGCGGGGGAGCGGCGTGCGTCGTGGGTCGCGGGCGGGATGCTCGCCCCGGTCGCCGAGGCCGCGCCGGGGGAAGAGGAACTGCTGGAGCTCGGGTCCGAGTCGCTGCGCCGCTGGCCGTCGTTCGCCGCCGAGCTGGCCCGCGGGTCCGGGCTGCCGTCCGGGCTGCGCCGGGAGGGCACGCTGGTGGTCGGCGTGGACGGTGCCGACCGCGCCGAGCTGGACATGCTCGCCGACCACCTCGCCTCGCTGGGGCGCACCGTCACCCGGCTCGGCGGCCGGGAGGTGCGCCGCCTCGAACCCTCGCTGGGGCCCGCGGTGCGGCGCGGCCTGGAGGTGCCCGGCGATCTGGCGGTGGACAACCGGCTGGCGCTGGCCGCGCTGCGGGCCGCGGCGGAGGCGGCGGGCGTCCGGTTCCGCGCCGGGGCGGCGCGGTGGGTGCGGCCGGGCGAGGTGGAGCTCGCCGAGCGGACCCTGCGCTGCGACGTCGCGGTGATCGCCGCCGGTGCCCGCTCCGGCGAGCTGCACCCGGCGCTCACCGGCCGGATCCGCCCGGTCAAGGGCGAGGTGCTGCGGCTGCGGGCGCGCCCCACCGCGCTGCCCCCGCCCGCGCGCACCGTGCGCGGCCCGGTGCGCGGCAGGCAGGTCTACCTGGTCCCGCGCGACGACGGCGGGCTCGTCGTCGGCGCCACCCAGCACGACGCCGGGTTCGACGAGACCGTCACCGCCGGCGGCGTCCGCGACCTGCTGGCCGACGCGGAACGGGTGCTGCCGGGCATCGCCGAGTACGAGCTGCTCGAAGCCGTCGCCGGGCTGCGGCCCGGCACGCACGACAACCTGCCGGTGATCGGCGAACTGGAGCCGGGGGTGCTGGCCGCGACCGGCCACCACCGCAACGGGTTCCTGCTCGCGCCGATCACCGCGGACGCGGTGCTGGCAGAGCTGTCGGGCCGCGAACCACCGGTCGCCGGACCGGTTCCCGCAGGCGACGGAGGAGGTCGACCGTGCAAGTGGTGATCAACGGGGCGGAACGTCCCGTGCAGGTGGACGCGACGCTGGCGGCGGTGCTCGCCGAGTTCGGCGTGCCCGAGCGCGGCGTCGCCGTCGCCGTGGACGGGACCGTGGTGCCCAGGGCGAACTGGCAGGCGACGGAACTCCGCGACGGGGCGGCCGTCGAAGTGCTCACCGCGGTGCAAGGGGGCTGACGTGGACGACGCGCTGGTGATCGCGGGCCGGGAGTTCGGTTCCCGGCTGATCACGGGGACCGGAGGAGCGGCGAACCTGTCGGTGCTGGAGCGGGCGCTGCTGGCCTCCGGCACCGAGCTGACCACGGTGGCGATGCGCCGCGCCGACGCCGGGGGCCGCACCGGCGTGCTGGACCTGCTGCACCGGCTCGGCATCGAGGCGCTGCCGAACACCGCGGGCTGCCGCACGGCGGCGGAGGCGGTGCTCACCGCGCAGCTCGCCAGGGAGGCGCTGGGGACGAACTGGGTGAAGCTGGAGGTGGTGGCCGACGAGGACACGCTGCTGCCGGACCCGGTGGAGCTGCTGGACGCGGCCGAGCAGCTCGTCGACCAGGGCTTCGTGGTGCTGGCCTACACCAACGACGACCCGGTGCTGGCGACGCGGCTGGAGGACGTGGGCTGCGCGGCGGTGATGCCGCTGGGCTCGCCGATCGGCACCGGGCTGGGCATCCGGAACCCGCACAACATCGAGATGATCGTGTCCCGCGCGTCGGTGCCGGTCGTGCTCGACGCGGGCATCGGCACCGCCTCCGACGCGGCGCTGGCGATGGAGCTGGGGTGCGACGCGGTGCTGCTGGCCAGCGCCGTCACCCGGGCCCAGGACCCGGAGCGGATGGCCGCCGCGATGCGCGCCGCTGTCGAAGCGGGCCGCCTCGCCGCCGGGGCGGGGCGCATCCCGCAGCGCTTCTGGGCGCGAGCCTCCAGCCCCGGCCTGCCGAGCTGAACCGGCTGCCCGGCTGAACCGGCTGCCCGGCTGAACCGGGCCGCCCGGCTGAACCGGGCCGCCGGGCTGAACCGGCCCGCCAGAGCGGGCGGGCCGGCCCCCGGTGATCAGCGGATGCGGAGCCGTTCGGTTCGCACGAAGTTGATCGTGTAGCTCTTCCACGGCTCGTTGCCGAGGGTCTGGTCGATCGCCGAGCGCGCGTGCAGCGCGTTCTCCACCAGCGAGCTGGCCAGCAGTTCCGTCGCGGGCGCCCCGGCGGACTGGATGTCCGGGATCTTCGGGTTGCTCCGCCCGCTGAGCAGCTGGTCCACCGCCTTGAGCGCGGGCACCGCCACGGCGAGTTCGCCCTCGGGCCGGAACGCCAGCGTCGCCACGTCCTGGCGCAGCGCGTCCAGCGCGATCGCCGCGGCCCGCGTGGTCTGCGGGTCCTCGTCCGAGTCCGGTTCGTCCAGCAGCGCGGGCATGCCCAGCAGGTCCTGGGTGCGCCGCAGCGCCAGCACGTGCGCGGACTGCATGGCGGCGCGCACCTCGTGCCCCTGCCCGGCGGCCCGCACGCTGCGCAGCAGCTCGGACACCGACCACACGGTGGAGCGGATGGCCCCGCGCACGTCCGGCACCATGCTGCTGGGCAGCACGATGAAGCTGATGTAGCCGACGCCGAGCGCGATGGCCGCGCCGACGGCCGTGTTGGACGCGAAGCTGATCGCGATGTTCGCGAGCGGCCGGTCCAGCCGCATCGCCTGGTCGATCACGGTCACCGCGATCAGCGAGCTCAGCAGCACCTGGTAGTCGGTGCGCAGCCGCTCCACCCCGAGCAGCATGCCGACGACGATCACCGGCACCAGCAGGTACACCCCGGGCAGCAGGGTGATCAGCGCGGCCAGCACCACCACGCCGAGCACCGCGCCGCCGGTGCGCTCCAACGCGCCGTTCATGCTGTCCCGCGCCGCGGGCGCCAGCACCACGTACAGCGCCAGCAGCAGCGTGGACGCGGACGGGTCGTCCAGCAGCAGCACGATCACCATGCCGACGGCGACGGCCAGCGTGCAGCGCAGCGCGTGCCGGAACAGCGAGGACCGCAGCGACAGGTGCGCCTTGACGCCGCCGATGGCGCGCTGGCGGCGGCCACCGGGCGCGGGCGGGCTGGCCGCGACCTCGGTGCGCTGCACGACGGCGCCGCGGATCCGGTCGAGCCCTTCGTTCATGCCGCGCACCGCTTCGGGCAGGTCCTGCCTGCCACCCGCGGCGACGACGGCCTGCGCCGGGTCGACGCGGGCCATCGCGGGCAGCCCGGTGCAGGCGCGGGAGCGCACCGCGCGGGCGAGTTCGGCGGCGACCAGGTCCGCTTCGACGACGATGCGGTGCAGCCGTTCCGCTTCGATCCGGTCGGCCCGCTGGGCTTGGGCGAGCAGCGTTTCGCGGGCGGCGCGGAACCGGGCCGCCCCGGCGAGGACCTGCCCGAGCCAGGTGCTCGACCCGTCGGCGCGCCAGGCGCTCGCGGCGATCTCCAGCACGCCCGGCCCGGGTTCGAGCAGGGTCCGGGCCACGGCGTGCCGGGTGGCGCGGGTCGGATCGCCGATGCCGATGAGCACCCGCAGCACCAGGGCGAACACCGCACCCGCCCCGGTGGACAGGAACAGCATCCAGGCGGGTTCGCCGGATCCGATGCCGGTGGTGGTGGACACGAGGGTGGCCGCGGCGAAGGTCTGGCCGCTGACCCGGTACTGCTCGCCGAGGGCGGGCAGCATCCCGGAGCCGAACACGACGGCCGCCACCAGCAGCCCGGCCAGCACCGGGATCTCGCGGAGCAGCGGCCCCACCGCCACGACCAGCACCAGCGCCGGTCCGAACCAGGAGAACCGGTGCAGGTCGGAGCGCAGCGATTGCCCGCCCGCGGCGACCAGCGCGAACACGGCGGTGAGCCCGCCGATGAGCGCGGGGGTGCGCAGGTCCAGCAGCCAGCCGACGGCGGTGGCGACCACCGCGGTGACCAGCACCGCCATCGCGTACTGGCGTCGTCGGAGGTCGGGGGCGCCGGCCTCGGTGTTGAGCCCGGCGAGGAGCCGGTCCTTCATGGTCGTCCACCCGGGTGCTGCCACGGCGGCGCTTCGCTCCTGACGTTCTCGTTGCCTGTGCGGGACGGGCGCAGCGCGCGCGGCGCCGTCGCTCGGGAGCGCGGCGGGGGCTGCGAGCCTCACGATCTATGTCGACGTGACCCGCCTTGTGAGTTACCCGCGCGGGCGAAAATCACCCGATTCGGTATCTCAAGCCCGTTCGTGGCGTGTCCGCTGGGCCGTTCGCGGCCGCGGGTGCCGCGGGCCGCTGCTCCGACGGCGACGGTACCCAGCGCGCTCCGGCCGCCGGGGACGCTCCGCTCACAACGAGCGCGGGCTCACCCGCCAGAACGTCGACACCGGCCCGACGCCGGCGCCGAGGGGGTAGGCGTGCTCCACGCTGCGCGTCACGAACCGCTTGCCCGCGGCGACCGCGTCCGGCATCGACGCGCCCTTCGCCAGCGCCGCGGTGATCGCGGAGGCGAACACGTCACCCGCCCCGTGCGTGTGCACCGTCGAGTAGCGCGGCCCGGGCAGCTGGATCGCGTCGGTGCCGTCGAACAGCAGGTCCACGCACTCCGGATCGTCCAGCAGGTGCCCGCTCTTGATCAGCACCCAGTCCGGTCCGAAGTCGTGCACGGCCTTCGCCGCGTCCAGCAGGTCGTCCCGGCTGCGCGCGTCGATCCCGGTGAGCAGCCGCACCTCGTCCAGGTTCGGCGTCACCAGCGTCGCCCGCGGGAAGGCCCCGTTGCGCAGCGCGTCCAGCGCGTCCGGGCGCAGCAGCGGTTCACCGCTGCGGGAGGCGGCGACCGGGTCCACGACGAACGGGGTGCGCCGGCCGCGGCCGATGCCGTGCTCGTCGCAGGCGGCGAGCACGGCCTCGATGGTGGCGGCCGAGGACAGCACCCCGGTCTTCGCCGCGTCCACCCCGATGTCGGTGGCGACGGCGCTGATCTGCGCGGCGACCGTCTCCGGCGGGATCTCCACCAGCCCGGTGACGCCGACGGTGTTCTGCACGGTCACCGCGGTCACGGCCGTCATGCCGTGCACCCCGCAGGAGAAGAACGCCCGCAGGTCGGCGTGCATGCCCGCGCTGCCGCCCGAGTCCGATCCGGCGATGGTCAGCGCCGTCGGCGGGGCCGTGTCGTGCGCGGGTCGTCGCAGGTGGCCGGGTGTCTCGTGCATCCGGCCCATGCTACGACCCCGTCCCGCCGACGATCCGGCCCGTGCGGAACCTGCCGATGCGAAACACCGGAGCACCGCCCACCGCGTCCGTCACTCCGATCAGCTCACGACGGGCAGGTAGACCTCGCCGCCGGAACCGGCGAACTCGGCGGACTTCTCCCGCATGCCCTCCTCGATCGCCTCCACGGAGGTGAGGCCGCGTTCCTCGGCGAACTTCCGCACGTCCTGGGTGATCTTCATGGAGCAGAACTTCGGCCCGCACATCGAGCAGAAGTGCGCGGTCTTCGCGGGTTCCGCGGGCAGCGTCTGGTCGTGGTACGCCTTCGCGGTGTCCGGGTCGAGCGCCAGGTTGAACTGGTCGGTCCAGCGGAACTCGAAGCGGGCCTTGGACAGCGCGTCGTCCCACTCCTGCGCCCGCGGGTGCCCCTTGGCGAGGTCGCCGGCGTGCGCGGCGATCTTGTAGGTGATCACGCCCGTCTTCACGTCGTCCCGGTCCGGTAGCCCCAGGTGCTCCTTGGGCGTGACGTAGCAGAGCATCGCGGTCCCGGCCTGCGCGATCATCGCCGCGCCGATGCCGGAGGTGATGTGGTCGTAGGCGGGCGCGATGTCCGTGGTGAGCGGGCCGAGGGTGTAGAACGGCGCCTCGTCGCACAGCTCCTCCTCCAGCCGCACGTTCTCCGCGATCTTGTGCATGGGCACGTGCCCGGGGCCTTCGATCATCACCTGCACGTCGTGCGCGCGGGCGATGCCGGTGAGCTCGCCGAGGGTCTCCAGCTCGGCGAACTGGGCCCGGTCGTTGGCGTCGGCGATGGAGCCGGGCCGCAACCCGTCGCCGAGGGAGAAGGTGACGTCGTACTCGCGGAGGATCTCGCACAGCTCGGAGAAGTGCTCGTACAGGAAGCTCTCCCGGTGGTGCGCCAGGCACCAGGCGGCCATGATCGAACCGCCGCGGGAGACGATCCCGGTGACGCGCCGCGCGGTCAGCGGCACGTACCGCAGCAGCACCCCGGCGTGCACGGTCATGTAGTCCACGCCCTGCTCGCACTGCTCGACCACGGTGTCCCGGTAGATCTCCCAGGTGAGCTTCGCCGGGTCGCCGTTCACCTTCTCCAGCGCCTGGTAGATCGGCACCGTGCCGACCGGCACCGGCGAGTTGCGCAGGATGCGCTCGCGGGTCTCGTGGATCCGCTTGCCGGTGGACAGGTCCATGATCGTGTCGGCGCCCCAGCGGGTGGCCCACACCATCTTCTCGACCTCTTCGGGCACCGAGGAGGTCACCGCCGAGTTCCCGATGTTCGCGTTCACCTTCACCAGGAACTTCTTCCCGATGATCATCGGTTCGCTCTCGGGGTGGCGGTGGCTGGCGGGCAGCACCGCGCGGCCGCGGGCGATCTCGTCGCGGACGAACTCGGCGGGCAGGTCCTCGCGGGCGGCGACGAACTCCATCTCGCGGGTGATCACCCCGGCCTTGGCGGCGGCGAGCTGGGTGGGGTGCTCGCGGTGCCAGCCGTCGCGGGTGCGGGGCAGGCCCGCGTGCACGTCGATGGTGGCGGTCTCGTCGGTGTAGGGCCCGGAGGTGTCGTAGACGTCGAGGTGCTCGCCGTTGCTGAGCTCGATGCGGCGGGCGGGCACCCGCAGGTCGCCGACCTCGCGGTGCACCTTGCGGGACCCGCTGATCGGTCCGGTGGTCACACCGGGGGAATCGGAGTCCACAGAGGACGGTTCAGGACGCACGTCGGCCACGGCCGTTCACTCCCTACGCCGGCATTATCCGGTCAGGTTCAGGCGGTCGGCGGCCCCGGATCGGATGATCCAGCCGCCCTCTCAGCCCGCTTCCGGTGCGAGCTCCCGCGATCAGTTGTCGGCGCCGAGGCTAGCCCCGCGATGCCGCCCTGCCAAGTCCCGGTTCGTGCCGGTGACGGCGAAGCCGATCGACGCTAGGCTGTCTAGCAGGGAAAACGAAACCTTGTCAGACCGGGAGGATACAGTGCGTGACAACACCGACACAGGAGGTGACCGCGCTGTGAGTGCTGCCCCGGTGCTCCAGGAATCGTCCTGGGAGACGTTCGTCCAGGTCTGGAACGGCCTCGATCTTCCCGAAGGTTGGCGCGCGGAGATCATCGAAGAGAGGATCGTGATGTCCCCGCCGCCGGACCAGAACCACAACCTCATCGGCAGCCGCGTGAACAAGGCGTTGGTGCGGGCGTTGCCCGACGATTGGGAGGTCCTGCAGACCCAGGGCATCGCCCTGCCGTCGAGCTCGCGGATCGTGGTGCCCGATCTCCTCGTCGTGCTCCGCGAGCGGATGACTCCAGCGGTCGTGCTCCCGGGGGAGGATGCGCTGCTCTCAGTCGAGATCACCTCGAAGAGCAATGCCGACACCGACCGGACGACCAAGCTCCGTGCGTACGCCCAGGCCGGCATCCCGCTCTACTTGCTCATCGACCGCTTCGCGCCGCGTTGGCCCACGATCACCCTGTTCTCCGAGCCGGACGGCGAGGCCTACCGCGAATCGCACTCGGTCCCGTTCGGCAAACCGCTCGACCTGCCCGCCCCGTTCACCGTCACCCTGGAAACCGAAGCCTTCCCCCGCTGACCGGCCCCACCCGACCCCGCGCGACGGGTCCGCATCTCTTTCCTGTCAGCGGCGAAGCCGCTGAGCTGCCCACCGAGCACGCAACCGGACCACCCGCGGGTTCTCAGCGGTTCCCTCGCGAGGACAGCTTTTTCCCTCGTGGCGGAGCCACTCGGGAAAAAGATCCCGCAGCGAGGGAACCGCTGAGGTTCCGCCACCCACCCCCCTCGCAACGGGAGAAGCCTCAATCCTCCTCAGCAAAGGGATCGCCTTCGACTGCCGGGTCCCAGGAGAGGCCGGGAACTCCCCAGCCGTTGCGCTTGACGGCCTTCTTCGCGGCCCGCGCGTTCCGCCCGACGAGCCGGGTCAGGTAGAGGTGCCCGTCCAGGTGGTCGGTCTCGTGCTGCAGGCAGCGGGCGAAGAACCCGGTGCCCTCCACCTCGACCGGCGCACCGTCCACGTCGAAGCCGGTGACCTTCGCCCAGTCCGCCCGGCCGGTGGGGAACGCTTCGCCGGGGACCGACAGGCAGCCTTCCCAGTCGTCGTCGGGGTCGGGCATGGTCTGCGGGATGTCGCTGGTCTCCAGCACCGGGTTGACCACCACGCCGCGGTGCCGCACCCCGTCGTCGTCGGGGCAGTCGTAGACGAAGACCCGGAGGTCCACGCCGATCTGGGTGGCCGCCAGCCCGGCGCCGTTCGCGGCGGTGTTCGTCTCGAACATGTCCTCGACGAGGGTGCGCAGCGCGTCGTCGAACCGCTCGACGGGGCGCGTGGGGTGGTGCAGCACCGGGTCGCCCACGATGCGGATCGGGTGAACAGCCATGCGGCGGAGGGTATCGGTTGCCGTCTCCGGACCGCCTCGGGAGTGGTTGCGCGCGGGTGGGCGCCGCCCGTCGGAGTGATCTTCGCCGAGGTGTCCGCGGATCTCCGCGGAGGGCGTGTTGGCCGCGCACGGCGGGCGGGCGCGCGTGATGTAATGGGCCCGGAATCACACCCGTGTGATTCGGCGAACGCGGGGATCCCCGGATCGCGACGCGAGGAGCCAGATGGACGCCGCCCAGATGCTGACCGTGCACGAGATAGCCCGGCAGTGCGAGGAACTGGCGCGTACCGAGGGGCGCCGCGGAGCGGCGGGCGAACCGGCGTCCGGCAGGCACCTGCGGGCGGTCGACGCCCCCACCGAACCGCTGCCGCGCGTACCTCCCGAGGAGTCCACTTCGGACGAAGAGGATCCCGCGGCGCGGCGGGTGGGGCAGGAGCTCGGCGACCGCGAGCTGAGCATCCTCGCGTTCGAGCGGCAGTGGTGGAAGGGCGCGGGCGGCAAGGAACGGGCCATCCGCGAGCTGTTCGACATGTCCGGCACCCGGTACTACCAGGTGCTGAACGATCTGCTGGACGATCCGGCGGCGGTCCGGGCCGATCCGATGCTGATCAAACGTTTGCGCAAGGTGCGGGCGAGTCGGCAGCGCGCCCGGCAGGCCCGCCGACTGGGAATCGAGTGGCACTGATGACTTCCGGGGAACCCCCGACCAGCCCGTCCGCCGCGAAGATCGGCGGTATCGCCCTCATCGGCGCGGGCGCGCTATCGGCCGTGATCGGCCTGACGACGCTGGTCTCCGGCGGGTCCGACGACGACGCGGCCGCGCCGCCGGTGGACCAGCAGCAGACCTCGGCGCCGCTGCCGCCGCTGCCGTCCGCCCCGACGAGCGCCGCGCAGCCGCCCACCTCGTCGGCCGCCGAACCGCCGCCCGCCGCGGGGGAACCGCCCGCGCAGACGCCCGACCCGGAACCGCAGGTGCCGCCGGCGAACCAGCCGCGCCCGGACTCGCCGGGGTCGGACTCGACCGGCTCGGACCACGCGCGGCAGCGGATCGTGGTGCGGGTCTACAACAACAGCACCATCAAGGGCTTGGCGCACCGGGCCGCGGACGAGTTCCGCGGCGCCGGCTACGAGGTGCCGGAGGTCGGCAACTACTCGCAGGGCGTCATCCCCACCACCACGGTGTACTACCGGCCGGGCACGCCGGAGGAGGCGCAGGCGAAGGAGATCGCCGCCGCGTTCCAGGCCCGCGCCGAACCGCGCTTCGACGGCCTCGCCCCCGCGAGCCCCGGCGTCATAGCGATCATCACGAACGACTACCAGGGCATGCCGAAGGGCAAGTAGCGCGCGGAGCACGGCCCGCCCGCCCCGGCGGGCCGTGCCGCGTCAGCCGCGGCGCTCGGCGTAGGCCGCCAGGGACGCCAGCTGAGCCGGGTCCAGCGAGGGGCGCACCGCGCGGCGGGCGGCCGCCAGGTGCGCGGCCGTCACCTCGGTGGCGCTGAGCGATTCGCGCATCGCGCTCAGCGCCGATTCCCGCACCAGCGCCGCGCAGTCCGCCGCCGAGTAGCCGTCCAGCTCCGCCGCCACCGCCGCCAGGTCCACATCGGACGCCAGCGGCGTGTTCCGCGCCGCGGCGCGCAGGATCTCCGCCCGCGCCGCCCCGTCCGGCGGCGGCACGTGCACCAGCCGCTCCAGCCTGCCGGGCCGCAGCAGCGCCGGGTCGATCAGCTCCGGGCGGTTGGTGGCGCCGAGCACCACGACCTCCCGCATCGGCTCGACCCCGTCGAGTTCGGTGAGCAGCGCCGCCACCACCCGATCGCCCACCCCGGAGTCGCCGGACTGGCCGCGGCGCGGTGCCAGCGCGTCCACCTCGTCGAGGAAGACCAGGGCGGGTGCCGCGTTCTTGGCCCGCAGGAACAGTTCCCGCACGGCCCGCTCGGATTCGCCGACGAACTTGTCCATCAGCTCGGCGCCCTTGACCGACAGCACGTTGAGCCGCCCGCTGCCGGCGAGCGCCCGCACCAGGAAGGTCTTGCCGCAGCCCGGCGGCCCGTACAGCAGCACGCCGCGCGGCGGTTCCACGCCGAGCCGGGTGAACGAGTCCGGGTAGCGCAGCGGCCACAGCACCGCCTCGGTCAGCGACTGCTTCACCTCGACCATGTCGCCCACGTCGTCCAGGGTGAGCCCGCCGGTGCGCAGATCGTCCGATGTGGACATCGACAGCGGCCGGACGGAGGACAGGGCGGCGACGAGGTCCTGCTGCGCGAGGGCCGGTTCGCCGTCCGCGCCACCGCGGTGGCGCAGCGCCGCCCGCACCGCTGATTCGCGGCACAGCGCCAGCAGGTCGGCGACGACGAAGCCGGGGGTCCGCTCGGCGAGCTCGCCGAGCTCCACGTCGGCGGCCAGCGGCGTGCCGCGCAGCAGCACCCGCAGCAGCTGCACCCGGGTCGCCGCGTCCGGCAGCCCGATGGTCAGTTCCCGGTCCACCCGGCCGGTTTCGCGCAGCCGCGGGTCCAGGGACTGCGGCTGGGCGCTGGTCACCACGACGGCGAGCCGCCCGGTGCGCATCGCGGCGTCCAGCGCGTCGAGCGCGACCGTCGCCAGCGGCGGCGGTTCGGCGGCGGGCAGCAGGCCGTCGGCGTCGGTGAGCAGCAGCACGCAGTCGCGGCCACCCGCGGCGATGCCGGTGGCGCGGTCCAGCGAGCTCTGCAGGCGCTGGGCGGCGGAACGGGATTCGAGGGCGGCGACGCTGGGCGCGGTGACCTCGACGAGTTCGGCGCCGACCGCGGCCGCCACCGACCGCGCCAGGGTGGCCTTGCCCGCCCCGGGCGGTCCGCTGAGCAGCACGCCGAGCCGGTCGCCGCCGCCGAGCCTGCGCAGCAGCTCCGGTTCCTCGAAGTGCAGCCGGAGCCATTCGGAGAGCCGGGCGGCGGTCTCCTGCGCGCCCGCGAGGTCGCTGACGGGCAGCGCGGGCTCGGGTTCCGCCGCGGCGGCGGGCGCGTCGACGGCTGCGGCGGGGGCCGGGGCGGCGTCGAGCCGAGCGGGGGGCGCGTCCGCGCTCGGGGTCGAGCCGCGCCAGGTGACCACCGTGGACGGCTGCACGGTGACGGGGCCGTCCGGGTCGGTGCCCGCGATCGTGATCAGCTCGGTCGTCCAGGTCATCCCGATCGAGGCGGACAGCCTGCTGCGCACCTGCCCGGCGTTGGCCGCCGTGGACGGAGCCAGGTCCTGCGGCAGCAGCGACACGGTGTCGCCGGCCCGGAAGACCTTCCCGGTCAGCGCCAGCCGGATCACCTCCGGCGGTGCGGTCGCGGTGGCCAGCCGGGACCCGGCGACGGTGACGCCGCGCGCGGGCTCGGCGCGCACCGGGGCGACCCCGACCTCGGCGCCTTCGGCCAGCCCCAGGTTCGTCAGCGCCACGTCGTCCACCAGCACCACGCCCGCCGGGGCGCCCCGGTCCGCCGCGGCGGCGAGCGCCACGGTCACCCGGGCCCCGGTGAGGGCCACCGCGTCCCACTGGCGCAGGCCCAGCGCGTCCAGCACTTCGGGGTGCAGCCGCACCACCCCGCGCCTGGTGTCGGCGGCGGACGGGGACAACCGGACGGTCAACGTCAACGAAGCCACACGCCGACAGTACGGCCCGCTCCTGGATCCCCGTCGCGCACGACCGCGGCCGGATTCGAGGACGGGCGGTCAGCGGGTGTTCTGGTTCCCCCGGTTGCGGCGCAGGCCGAGGCGGCGCCAGCTCAGGCGCGGGCCCTCGGGGCCGCCGGCGCGGCTGCGCCGCATCCGCTGCCGGGCTCCGGCGAGCGCGCGCCGCGGGTGCGGCGGGCGCAGGCCGAGCCGCCGCTGGGTGCGCCTGCGGATGGCGCGCCGTTCGCGAGGAGCCGCCGCCCACGCCTCGGGGTGCGCGGCCAGCCAGCGGTGCCGGTACACGGCGTACGGGATGTGCGCCAGGTACAGCACGAGCGCCACCGCGAGCGAGATCAGCGGGAACACGATGACCGCGGCGGCCAGCACGGCCACCAGCACCAGCAGCGGGGCGACCAGCCGTGCGGGAACCTTCGCGGTCTTCAGCGACAGCGTCGGCACCCGGCTCACCGCCAGCGCGGCGACCGCGACCATCCACACCATCACCACCGGCTGCTGCGCCCACCAGCCCGGGTAGCCGAAGTGGGCGGTGAGCACGAGCGGCAGCAGCGCCAGCAGCCCGGCCGCGGGGGCCGGGACGCCGACGAAGAACTCCTTGCTGAACGCGGGCTGCTCGGTGTCGTCGAGCAGCGTGTTGAACCGCGCCAGCCGCAGGATCATGCACACCGCGAAGATCAGCGCGGCGATCCAGCCCGCCCGGTTGTCCTGCAGCTGCCACGCGTACAGCGTCAGCGCCGGGGCCACGCCGAACGACATCGCGTCGGACAGCGAGTCCAGTTCGGCGCCCATCCGCGTGGTGGCGTCCAGCAACCGGGCGATCCGGCCGTCCAGCCCGTCGAGCACCGCCGCCACCGCGACGGCCGCGATGGCGCCGACCAGCTGCCCGTTCAGCGCGAACTGCACGGCGGAGAGCCCGGCGCACATCGCCAGCACCGTGATCGCGTTGGGCAGCAGGCGGATTCCGGGCGGGGCGAGGCGGGCGCCGCTCATGCCCGCTCGCCACCCGCCCGCTCGGGCAGTTCGGCGAGGACGGTCTCGCCGCCGACGGTGCGCTGCCCGGGTTCGACGAGGACCCGGCTGCCCGCCGGGACGTAGAGGTCGACCCGGGAGCCGAAGCGGATCAGCCCGTAGGTGCTGCCCGCGGTGGCCCGCTCGCCGCTCTGCACCGAGCAGACGATGCGCCGGGCGACGAGCCCGGCGATCTGCACCACGGCGAGCTCCTGGCCGTCATCGGTGCGCAGCAGCAGCGAGTTGCGCTCGTTGTCCTCGCTGGCCTTGTCCAGGTCGGCGGAGAGGAACTTGCCGGGTCGGTAGGCGGCCCGCACGATCTCGCCGTCGACCGGCAGCCGCTGCACGTGCACGTCGAAGACGGTGAGGAACGCGCTGATCCGGGTCATGGGCCGGTCGCCGAGCCCGAGCTCGGGCGGCGGGGTGGCGGTCTCCACGTGCGCGACGGTGCCGTCGGCGGGCGCGACCGCGATGCCCGCGCGGCCGGGGGTGACCCGCTGCGGTTCGCGGAAGAACCAGGCGCACCACGCGGTGGCGACGGCGCCGAGCACGCCGGCGGGGCGCCACGCGCGGCGCAGCAGCAGGGTGCCGACGGCGGCGCCGAGCACGAACGGGCGGCCCGCCGGGTGCATCGGCGGCACGGTGTCGCGGGCGAGCTTGGCGAGGTGCGCGAGCGGGTTGCCGCTGGCGGGGGCGCTGCCCCGGTCTGTCTGGGTGCTCATCGAGCTGTACACCCCTGCGTCGGAGGTCGTTACCGCGGCGCGGTGACTGCGCTGCGGCCGGGCCGGTACAGCATCGCCGACGGGTTCGCGGCCGCTGCGCGAGGGGGCGGAGTCGATCACCGGCCCCCGTCGCGCGGCGCCGTGCGCCGGGCGGACCGGGCCGTCGGTGGTGGAGCGCGGGCGGTGCGTCCCGGGAGCGCGGGGCCGGGCGGCGGCGCGGCCGGAGGATCTCCTCGGGACGGGCGCGGCGCGGTGTCTCCGCAGGTGAACGGAAAAGTGCCGGGGTGGCCCGGCGCCCCCGAAGCGCCGGTGCCACCCCGGCACCCAACCGCAAGGCGCCTCCCCGTTGGCGCCGAACGGTCCCCGATGTGGGCCCGTGCACCCCCCGACGGCACACGGAGCCCGGTGTCCGCTCCCTCCCTGGTGAGGAGGGGGCTGACGTCTTGTGAGACGGAGTCGATCGACAGGTTGTTACGCGTTTTCCAGTGTAATTGAGCTCACACGAACTACGTAGCCGCTATCGGAGGACATTGGGCACGAAATATGTAACTCAGCGTGACAAAACTGGGTCCCCATCACTCACTCGTCCGAGGGTTCCCGGCGGTCGTCGATCCGCATCCGCGCGCCCATCAGCTCGCCGAGACCCCCGTAGGGATCGCCGCGCTCGTCCGTGTCGGGCGTGCTGCGCACCTCCAGCTCGGCCACGTCGTCCTCGCCGAGCACCACCGCGTCCGAGCGGACCGTCGAGGAGGACGCGTCGTCCAGGTACAGCTCCAGCTTCAGCGACCAGCCCGAGCGGTCCTGCACCAGCGTCGTCGCCGCCACGTCCCGGCTGTCCACCCACTGCGCGCCGTCCCGGTCCCGCAGCCGGTCCACCGGGGACACCATCAGCTCGTCCAGCTCCTCCAGCTCCGACTGCCACATCCGGGCCGAAGCGCCCGCCAGCAGCCGTCGCGCCGTGCTCGCCGAGCTCGGCAGGAACACCAGCCCGCGGTCCGTCACCAGCAGGTCGTAGCGCTCGCCCGCGTACTGCACCGGGCTGACGATCCCGGACACCGACGGCTCCGGCTCCGCGGCGGGTTCGCGGGCGTGCTGCAGCGGTACGCCGAGGTCCACCAGCGCCCGGTGCAGCCCGGGCACCAGCCGCGGATCCGCAACCGCCGGGCGCACCAGCCGGTCCGGGTCCAGCGGCCGGCCACTGCTGAGCCGCACCACCGACTCGCCCGCCCAGTCCAGCTCGTGCTGCGCCCGGCCCGCGCACACCAGGGCGTCCACCACGGCGCCGCCGAGCAACTCGGTGAGCGTGTCCACGGCGGCGTCGCCCACCCGGTCCGGGCTCAGGCCCGGGTTCAGCACCGGGTTGATCAGGTCCGCGCCCTCGCCGCGGTGGATGGCGGCGAGCACCCCGCCGATCGCGGGCGGGCACTCCAGGCCGCTCTGCTCGACCGCCGAGCTCAGCAGCCCCGCCTGCCGGGCGACCTCCGCGGCCCCCGCCTTGCGGGCCAGGTCCGGCCACGGCAGGCGCGGCCCGAGGCCGTCCACGAGCAGCCGGCTCTCCAGCTCGGGGACGCTCTTGCGCGGTTCGCGCAGCAGCGCGAACGCGGGCGCCTCCTCGGGTTCCCGGTCGCCGCCGCGCAGCCGCTTCATCGCCTCCACCCGCTCCCGGGTGGACGGGTGCACGTCGTGCTCCTCGGCGAGGGCCTGCTTGACCCGCTCGGCCAGCTGCGGCTTGCGCTCCGGGTGGTCCATGAACGCCCGGAAGCCCAGCAGCAGGTCCGGGGTGTGCTCGACCTTGGTGGCCATGCTCAGGTACTGCTCGGCGTAGTCGCGCCAGCCGAACTCGATCGCCTTCATCTTGCGCAGCGAGGTGACCGCGGCCCGCTTGCCCGCGGCCTTCACCGCGATGGTGTCCGCGCCGAACCACAGCCGGTCGCCGACCCCGGCGGCCACCGCCGAGTAGGTGCGGGCGTACCCGGTGAACAGCCACTTCACCGGTCCGCCGGTGAGCCCGGTCGCGGTGCGCCGCACGCTGGTCTCCACCCGGTCGGCCAGCACGACGAACTTCCCGGCGCCGACGGTGCGGCCCAGCTCGCGGGCGGTGACGGCGCGCAGTTCGCTGGTGGAGAGCCCGGCGATCAGCGGTAACCCGATCTCCAGGTGCCGGGAGCGGACCTTCAGGCCGAGCAGCGCGGTGTCCTCCCGCAGCCGGGCGGTGGGCTGCGAGGTCACCCGGACCCCGTCCGGGGCGGACGCGCCGGACCCCGAGCAGATCGAGTCGACCATCTTCCAGACCTTGGGCTGCGCGCCGCGGGTCAGCTCGACGCCGCGCGGGCGTTCGCGTCTGCGCAGCACGGTCCGCAGCCCGATGCCGATCACCGCGGCCACCACGACCGCGGCGAACCCGGCGCGGACGCCGCCCCCGAAGTCGAGGCGGATGGTGTAGGCCGCTACCAAGAGCAGGCCCATGACCAAGCAGAGGGGCACGGCGAAGAAGCCGATGTGCAACGCCAGCGCCAAGGTGGCGCGCCAGGGGCCACGCACGGTGTTGAAACTCCCGAGTGAAGGTGTCGACTGCTCGCGGTCCGAACCCGGCGCGACGAGCGCAGCGACGGGAGGTGCGGGGGCAGTCTTAGCGGAAAACAGCCGGACGTCAATCCATCAGAAGTACGTCCACAGTGGAACCGGCGGGCAGTTCCACCGTTTCCTCCGGTACTTCCAGCAGGCAGTTCGCCGTGGCCATCGCGGACAGCAGGTGCGATCCGGGGCCACCGTGCGGGGTGACCTCGTCGGTGGCGGGGTCGTACAGCGCCCTGCGGTACTGCCGCTTGCCGGGCGGGCCCTCCAGCGAACTGGTCAGCGTCGCCTTCCTGCCGGGCCGCTCGGCCTGCCGGTGCCCGGCCGCGGCGCGCAGCGCGGGCCGCACGAAGACCTCGAAGGAGACCATCGCGCTGACCGGGTTGCCGGGCAGCGTCACCACCGCGGGCCCGCCCCGGTACCGGCCGGCGCCCTGCGGCATCCCGGGCTGCATGGCGACCTTGGTGAACTCGACGCCGTTGCCGGACAGCGAGTCCTTCACCACCTCGTACGCCCCGGCGCTGACCCCGCCGGAGGTGATGATCAGATCGGTCTCGTCCAGGTGCGGGGCGAGCGCGGCGTGGAACGACGCCACGTCGTCCGGCACGAAGCGCAGCAGCTCGGCGCGCCCGCCCGCCTCCCGCACCGCGGTGGCCAGCATCAGGCCGTTGGACTCGTAGATCTGCCCGGTCCGCAGCGGGGAACCGGGTTCGACGAGTTCCGAGCCGGTGGACAGCACCAGCACCCGCACGGGTCTGCGCACGGGCAGCCGCGCGGCGCCGACGGCGGCGGCGATGCCCAGCTGGGTGGGGCCCAGCGTGGTCCCCGCCGCCAGCACGGCCGTGCCGACCCGCACGTCCTCCCCGGCGCGGCGCACGTGCACGCCGGGTTGCGCCGAGGCGTGCACCCGCACTTCGGCGGTGCCGCCGTCTGTGCGCTCCACCGGCACGATCGCGTCCGCGCCGGACGGCACCTGGGCGCCGGTCATGATCCGGTGCGCGGTGCCGGGCAGCAGCGGCGGGCTGTCGACCCGCCCGGCGGGCAGGTCTTCGGCCACCGGCAGCACCACGGGCTGCTCGGGGCTCGCTCCGGTGACGTCCACGGACCGCACGGCGTAGCCGTCCATCGCCGAGTTGTCGAAGGGCGGCAGCGGGATCGCCGCGACGAGGTCCTCAGCCAGCGCCAGCCCGAGGCAATCGGCGAGCGGCCGGGATTCCACCGGCGCCGGGGTCAGCAGCGCCGCGACCCGCGCGCGGTGCGCGGGCACCGGGGTCAGGCCGGAAGGTCCAGTTGCGTGGGGCACGCCCCGATCATCGGGCATCGGGTACCGGGCTGTCGCCACCGGCGTGCGGAAAGTCGCCCGGGCGCCCGTGGCAGACTGCCGGGCGATCGTGTGAGCGGTGCGGGGAGGGGAGGGGCTGTGCAGGTGCGGAACCGGCACACGCCGTCGTTCGGAGTGTCCCGGCTGCTGCTCGCGCCCGGCGAACCCGTCCGGATCGCCTCCGGTGCGCTGCTGGCCACCAGCTACGGCGTGGCGGTGGAGGTGCGCGGCGGAGGTCTGCTCAAGTCGCTGGCGAAGGGCCGGTCCGCCGCCGTGACCACCTGCACCGCCGGGCAGCAGGGCGGCTGGGTGGACGTGGCGCCCGCGCTGCCGGGCGATCTGCACGTGCTGGAGCCGGACGGCCAGGGCTGGTGCGTGGCGGGGTCGGCGTGGCTCGCGTCCGCCTCCGGGGTGCGGTTCGACGAGCAGTGGGCCGGGTTCAAGAACCTCTTCGGCGGGGAGCGCGGTTTCCTCGGCCACGTCAGCGGCCAGGGGCCGGTGGTGCTGGCCTGCTGCGGCGCGCTGGACGTGATGACCTTGCAGCCGGGGGAGTTCCTCACCGTCTCACCCGGGCACGTGGTGGCGTACGGGGACGCGGTGCAGACGCGGTTGCGGCAGCTGGGGCAGGGCGTGGCGCAGTCGTTGAAGACGGGGGAGGGGCTGGTGTTCGATTTCGCCGGCCCGGGCCAGGTGCTGGTGCAGACGCGGGATCCGCGTTCCATGGTGGGCTGGTTGCATTCGCAGGGGTTCGGCGCGCCCCGTTCTTGAGCGCGGTATTCGGTGGCGCGGGAATGCGGGCCGCTTTCGGTGGCCGGGTTCGATGCCGGGTCTCGCGGGCGGGCGACGGCAATGGGGAACGATCTTCATTTCGGATTGTGCCCGCGCGTTCCGGATCGGTCCGTCCGGCGGTGCCCTCTGCGCGTTCGCCCGCGCGGCCGGGTGCCGGAGCGCGGGGTCCGGCGGGCTTTCGCGCCGCTGCTCCCGCACCGCTGCGACATTCGGAATATTCCCTGATTCTCGTGTCGGCGAATCGGCCCAACCGAATCGCTCCGGCTACGCGCCGTGGCTGGGAAATGCACTCGTTCGGAGCAGTATTTCGCGGAAAAGTCGCAATGGTCAACAGCGGACGAACCGGGTCGACTCCGGTAGCGTCATCCGTGCTCCATCGGCGCTTTTTCGGGGCGCTGCGCATCACATTTCAACGAGGAGGACGCCGTGGCGGTCGGCACGGTCAAATGGTTCAACTCGGAGAAGGGGTACGGCTTCATCGCCACCGATGGTGGTTCCGATGTGTTCGTGCACTACTCCGCGATCAACATGTCCGGTTTCCGCACCCTCGCCGAAGGTGACCGGGTCGAATTCGAGGTGAAGGCGGGGCGCGACGGTCGAAGCCAAGCCGACGGCGTCCGCAAGGTCTGAAACCCGCCGCCCAGTGGCCCGCCCCGCAACCGGGGGCGGGCCACTGGGCTCTTCCGGCCCGAACCGGTGGAACCCGCAGACGGGGAAGATCGCGGGACGTTAGGCTCCCTGACGTGTCGGAAGACCTCACCGGGCGCCGTCTCGGCCACTACAAGATCGACGGAGTGCTCGGCCGCGGCGGTATGAGCGTGATGTACCGCGCCACCGATACCCGGCTGGGCCGCAAGGTCGCGCTCAAGATCATGGGCGAGCACATCACCGGCGACGCGGAGTTCCGCGAGCGCTTCGTCGACGAAGCCCGCAACACCTCGGCCATCGACCACGCGAACATCGTGCCGCTGTACGACTTCGGCGAGGTCGACGGCATGCTCTACATCGCGATGCGGCTGGTCGACGGGTCCGACCTGGCCAGCCTGATCAAGGACGGGCCGATCTCGCCGCCGCGCGCGCTGGAGCTGCTCAGCCAGGTCGCCGAGGCGCTGGACATGCTGCACGAGCGCGGTCTGGTGCACCTCGACCTGAAGCCGGCGAACGTGCTGGTGACCTCGCGGGAGTCGTCCAACGAGCACGTGTACCTCGCGGACTTCGGGCTCACCCGCCGCGGCGCGACCGGGCACCGCACCAGCTCCGGCGACTTCCTCGGCTCCCCGACCTACGCCGCGCCCGAGCACCTGCGCGGCGAGCCGGTGGACGGCCGCACCGACCTGTACGCGCTGTGCTGCATGCTGTTCGCCTGCCTGACCGGCCGCCCGCCGTTCCAGGGCCAGGTGCAGGAGGTCATCCAGGGCCACCTGGGCACCGCGCCGCCGTCCGCGCTGTCGCTGGTGGCGCTGCCGGTGGGGCTGGACGAGGTGCTGCGCAAGGGCATGTCGAAGAAGGCCGACCAGCGCTACGACACCTGCAAGGAGCTGATGGCGGCGGCGAAGGCCGCGCTGAACGCGCCGCCGGACGCGCCGACGAAGAAGACGATGCCGACGCTCGGGCCGCCGTCCGGTCCGCAGCAGGTCCAGCCCGCGCCGCCGCAGGCCCGCTCGCCGCAGCAGTCCGGCCCGGTCCCGCCGCCCGCCGCGCCGGTCACCGGTCCGCAGCCCGCGCCGTCCGGCCCGCAGCCCGCACCGGGGCCGCAGCAGTCCGGTCCGTACGGCCCGCCGTACCAGCAGCCGCCGCGCCCGATGTCCGGTCCCGGCGCCGATCCGGTGCGGTTGCGCCCGCCGATGCCGGTGCAGTCCGCGTCGTTCGCCACCGACAAGGGCGGTGGTTCGGCGAAGTGGCTGGTGCCGCTGCTGATCGCGCTCGCCGCGATCGTCCTGGTGATCGTGTTCATCGCGCTGGCGTCCTCGTCGAGCGGCGGTTCCGGCGGCTCCGGCGGGGCCACGACGTCGGCCGCGAACTCGTCCTCGGTCGAGCCGAGCGGCCTGCCCACCGAGGTCCCGACGGTCGGCCGCTGAGCATGGCGTCGGCCACCCCGTCGGGTGGCCGCGCACGGCCCGAACGGGGGAAATGCGGCTGGTCGGGGCATCGCGCGCCGAAGCGGCTTGCACTCGCCCGGCGTGAGTGCTAAACCTGGATTTGGCACTCAGCGCAGTTGAGTGCCAGGTCGGGACGGTGAGGCCGTCCGCGCTCCGCCACACGACGGCGGGTGCGCGACCGGTCGTCCGTCGCGGGCACCGAGCCTGGCCGAGCACAGAGTCCTGCCACGGGGTGAATCTGCCTTTCGTGGCGTCCAGATAGGTGGAGGACCACACCGCAATGGCCAAGATGATCGCGTTCGACGAGGAAGCCCGCCGCGGCCTTGAGCGCGGCATGAACACCCTCGCCGACGCCGTCAAGGTGACGCTCGGGCCGAGGGGCCGCAACGTCGTGCTCGAGAAGAAGTGGGGCGCGCCGACCATCACCAACGACGGCGTCTCCATCGCCAAGGAGATCGAGCTCGAGGACCCGTACGAGAAGATCGGGGCCGAGCTCGTCAAGGAAGTGGCGAAGAAGACCGATGACGTCGCCGGTGACGGCACGACGACCGCCACCGTGCTTGCCCAGGCGCTGGTGCGCGAGGGTCTGCGCAACGTCGCCGCCGGCGCCAGCCCGATCGCCCTGAAGCGGGGCATCGAGAAGGCCACCGAGGCGATCGCCGAGCAGCTCCTCAAGAGCGCCAAGGAGATCGAGACCAAGGACCAGATCGCCTCCACCGCGGCGATCTCGGCCGGCGACCGCCAGATCGGCGAGCTGATCGCCGAGGCCATGGACAAGGTCGGCAAGGAAGGCGTCATCACCGTCGAGGAGAGCAACACCTTCGGGCTCGAACTCGAGCTCACCGAGGGCATGCGCTTCGACAAGGGCTACATCTCGCCTTACTTCGTCACCGACACGGAGCGGATGGAGGCGTCGCTCGACGACCCGTACATCCTGCTGCTGAGCTCCAAGGTCTCGAACATCAAGGACCTGCTCCCGCTGCTCGAGAAGGTCATGCAGGCCAACAAGCCGCTGCTGATCATCTCCGAGGACGTCGAGGGCGAGGCCCTGTCCACCCTGGTGGTCAACAAGATCCGCGGCACCTTCAAGTCCGTCGCGGTCAAGGCCCCCGGCTTCGGCGACCGCCGCAAGGCGATGCTGCAGGACATGGCGATCCTGACCGGCGGCCAGGTCATCAGCGAAGAGGTCGGCCTCAAGCTGGAGACCGCGGACCTGCCGCTGCTGGGCCAGGCCCGCAAGGTCGTCGTCACCAAGGACGAGACCACCATCGTCGAAGGTGCGGGCGACGACGAGCAGATCGCCGGCCGGGTCAACGAGATCCGCGCCGAGATCGACCGCTCGGACTCCGACTACGACCGCGAGAAGCTGCAGGAGCGCCTGGCCAAGCTGGCCGGTGGCGTGGCCGTCATCAAGGCGGGTGCGGCGACCGAGGTCGAGCTCAAGGAGCGCAAGCACCGCATCGAGGACGCGGTCCGCAACGCCAAGGCTGCCGTCGAGGAGGGTGTCGTCGCCGGTGGCGGCGTGGCCCTGCTGCAGGCCGCCGTGTCCGCGTTCGACGGCCTCAAGCTCGAGGGCGACGAGGCGACCGGTGCCAACAGCGTCAAGCTGGCCGTCGAGGCCCCGCTGAAGCAGATCGCGATCAACGCCGGTCTCGAAGGCGGCGTCGTGGCGGAGAAGGTCAAGAACCTGCCCGTCGGGCACGGCCTCAACGCCGCGACCGGCGAGTACGAGGACCTGCTGGCGGCCGGCGTGCCGGACCCGACCAAGGTCACCCGCTCGGCGCTGCAGAACGCCGCGTCGATCGCCGCGCTGTTCCTGACCACCGAAGCCGTGGTCGCGGACAAGCCGGAGAAGGAAGCCGCCGGAGCGGCCGGCGGTGGCGACCCGATGGGTGGCATGGGCGGCATGATGTGACCCAGGCCGGTCACCGGGGTTCGCGCTGAATCCCAGCAACCGCACGAGAAGGGCCGTCCCGTTCCGGGGCGGCCCTTCTCGCGCTCCGGGCCCGGCCGGCCTGCGGCCGATCGGGGGACGCTGCGGCCGGACGCGTGGCGCAAGCCGGTCAGGTCGCGGCGTCCGCCGGGGCGGTGTGATCTCCTGAGCACCCACGTGACACGTCCGCTCAGGTCGAGGAGGTTCGGGCGAATGGCCATTCCAGGTGCGTTGCGCCGGTTCGGTGGTTCGGCGGCGATCGTGCTCAGCGCCGCGCTGGTCGCCGCGGGTTGCACCGACGCGGCACCGCCACCGCCGCAGCCCGGCGCGGGCGCGGAAGCGGGGCCGTCGTCCTACCCGGCCGAAGGCGTGCCCGAGGTGGTGCCGCAGCCGCAGAAGGCCGAGCGGCTCGGCGACGACGTCGCGGTGCGCGGCAAGGTCGAGCTCGTCGTCGACCCCTTCGTGGACGAACCCACCCGGGACCTGGCGCAGCGCGTGCTGCGCGAGGCCGGTGCCTCCGACGTGGTGGTGCGCGAACCGGGCCCGCCCGCCGAGGACGCGACGCTGCTGGTGCGGATCGGGGACCGGATGGCTCCCGGCGTGGTGAAGGGCCTGCAGGCCAACGGGTGGGGCGCGCCGTCACCGCTGCCCGCGGAGGGCTACGTGTTCGCCGCGCGCGGCGGCCAGGACACCGTGGTGCTCGGCGCCGACGACGCGGCGGGCGCCTACTACGGCGTGCAGACGCTGCGCCAGCTCGCGTCGCCCGGCCGGATCGCCGGGGTCGGCGTGGTCGACCAGCCGAACATGCCGATCCGCGGCTCCATCGAAGGCTTCTACGGGAGCCCGTGGACGCACGCGGAACGGATGGACCAGCTGGCGTTCTACGGCGACGTCAAGCTCAACACCTACGTCTACGCGCCGAAGGACGACCCGTACCACCGGGAGCGCTGGCGCGAGCCGTACCCGGCGGACAAGCTCTCCGAGGTGCGCGAGCTGATCGGCCAGGCCGCGGCGCACCACGTGCGGTTCACCTTCGCGCTGTCCCCCGGCCAGTCGATCTGCTTCAGCGACCCCGCGGACTTCCAGGCGCTGCTGGCGAAGCTGCAGGCCGTGTACGACTCGGGCGTGCGGGACTTCTCGGTGCCGTTCGACGACATCTCCTACACCCGCTGGAACTGCGGGGAGGACCAGGCGCGCTACGGCGCACCCGGCGAGTCGGCGGCGGGCCGCGCGCAGGCGGAGATCCTCAGCCGCGTGCAGCGCGAGTTCATCGACACCCACCCCGATGCGCGCCCGCTGCAGATGGTGCCCACCGAGTACTCCGACTACGACGACTCGCCGTACAAGACGGCGCTGCGCGAGGGCCTGGACCCGCGGGTCGTGGCGATGTGGACCGGGGACGGCGTGATCCCGCGGCAGATCACCGTCTCGGACGCGGAGAAGGCCGCGCAGGCGTGGGGCCGGAAGGTGTTCCTGTGGGACAACTACCCGGTCAACGACTTCGACGGTTCCGAGGGCCGGTTGCTGCTCGGGCCGTACGGGGAACGCGAACCGGGCCTGGGCGAGCAGCTCGTCGGTGACGTGGTGAACCCGATGAACCAGGCCGCGGCCAGCAAGGTCGTCGAGATCGGGGCGGCCGACTTCGCCTGGAACGACGACGACTTCGACGCCCAGCGCGCGCACCGCGCGGCGGCGCGCTACCTGGCGACGGACCCGGCGGCGGCGTTGCGCCCGGCTTCGGCGGCCGATCCGGCGACGACGCAGGCCCTGCAGGTGTTCTTCGACCTCAACAGCATGGCGCCGCTGGCGAACGGTTCCCCGTGGCTGCCGCCCGCGCCGGAGCTGGCGCGGCGCATCGAGGAGTTCCGCTCCGGGTGGGACGGCGGGGACCGGGCGCAGGCGCTGAACGGGCTGCGGGACTACGCGCAGCAGGTCGCGCAGGCCCCGGAGCGCATCCGCGCCTCGGCACCCGGGGACTTCGTCGCCGACTCGGAGCCGTGGCTGCGGGCCACCGACCTGTGGGGCGACGCGCTCGTGACCACGGTGGACGGCCTGCAGGCGCGGGAGGACGGTGCCGGGCAGGTCGCGGACGAGCGGTTCGCCGTCGCGGCCGACCTGGCCCGCCGGGCCGAGCAGGTGCAGACGATCCCGGGGGAGACCCGGCCGCAGGGCCCGGTGCGCCTCGCCGACGGGGTGCTGGACGTGTTCGTCCGGCAGGCCCCGCGGCTGTAAGCCGGCGGGCTCAGCCCTCCGGGACCAGGACCCAGCAGACCAGGTACAGCAGGATCCCGGTGCCGAAGCCGAGGACGGTGGCGGCGACCAGCGCGACCCGCACCAGGGCCGCGTCGATGCCGAGCAGGTCGGCGGCGCCGCCGCACACCCCGGCGAGCATCCCGTCCCGGCGCCGCCGGAACTTGCGGGGTTCGGCGGCGGGTCCGGCACCGGCCGGGTCGGTCGCGGTGGCGGACCCGGCGGCGAGGCCGTCCGGCCCGGTCGCGGTGGCGCCGGTGCCCTGGTGGTTCGTCGTCTCCGTCATGCCACCAGCCTGGTCGCCGGGCGGCCCCGGAACATCCGGGGCGACCCCGGTCCGCACCCCTACGCCTTCCGGCGCCCGCCTCCGGGAAGCCCCGCACCCGGACGGTCCGGCACCCCGCCCGTGACATGATCGGCTTCGAACGGAAGGGGTGGCATGAGCCGGTTCAGCGGGTTCCCCGCGCACGTCGAGAAGTACGTCGGCACCGTCCGCGGCGCGGACTCCCGCGGCACCGGCGGGCGCGAGCGCGCCTACCACCTCGTCTACTGCGACCACCGCTCCGGGCCGTACGTGTCGGTGCTGACCAGCGGGCTGCGCGAGCACACGGCGGGCGCCCCGCTGCCGCAGGAGCTGCTGTGCACGGTGCACGCCGACCAGGAGATCCACGGCAGGCACCTCACGGCGGTGGTCGCCGAACTGCTCACCGAGTCGAACAGCCGCGTCGGCTACGGCGCCCTGATCATGAACGACCGCCTGCTGCTGCCGGAGACCGAGATCGCGGGCGCGCTGGCCGCGCCGCACCCGTACCTGGCCGACGAGTTCGACGTGCTGCTGGACGAGGACGGCGGCCCGGTGCTGCAGCTGATCACGCTGCTGCCGGTCACCCGCGGCGAGTCGCAGCTGGTGGCCCGCTACGGCCGGGACGCCCTCTACGACCGCTGGGAGCAGCGGAACGTGGACCTCACCGACATCCGCAGGCCGTCCGCGGCCTGACCCGCGCGAGCCGGGCGCCGCGCGGCCCGCGGGTGGTTACGCTCGCGGGATGGGTGAGTGGCGTTCCCCGGCCGAGGTGGCCGCGGCGCTGGACGCGACCGGGTACCTGCCGGACGAGGGCATCGCCACGGCGGTGTTCCTCGCGCTTCGGATGCACCGCCCGCTGCTGTGCGAGGGCGAGCCGGGCACCGGCAAGACGGAGCTCGCGCGGTCGCTGGCCGCGGCGCTCGGCGTGCGGCTGATCCGGTTGCAGTGCCACGAAGGCATCGACGCCGCGCAGGCCCTCTACGACTGGGACTTCCCGCGGCAGCTGCTGCACCTGCGCACCTTGGAGGCCGCGGCGGGCGGAGCGCTGGACGCGGACGCCGCGGAACCTTCGCTGTACCGGGAGCGGTTCCTGCTGGCCCGTCCGTTGCTGCGGGCGCTGCGGGAAGCGCCGTGCGTGCTGCTGGTGGACGAGATCGACCGCGCCGACGACGAGTTCGAGGCGTTCCTGCTGGAGTTCCTGTCCGAGCACGCGGTGAGCATCCCGGAGTTCGGCGAGGTCCGCGCCGAGGTGCCCCCGGTGGTGGTGCTGACCTCGAACCGCACCCGCGAACTGCACGACGCGCTGAAGCGCCGCTGCCTGTACCACTGGCTGGACCACCCGGACCTGGCGCGGGAGGTCGCGATCCTGCGCCGCCGGTCGCCCGGCCTGGACGAGCGGCTCGCCGCGCAGGTGGCGGACGCGGTGCAGCGGATGCGGGAGCTGGAGCTGGTGAAGCCGCCGGGGGTGGCGGAGGCGCTGGACTGGGCGCGGGCGTTGCAGGCCCTGGGCGCGGCCGAGTTCGACCCGGAGCGGGCGGCCGCCGCGCTGGGCGCGGTGCTGAAGTACCGGGAGGACGCGGACCGGGTCCGCGCCGCCGGGCTGCTCGGCTGACCCGCCGGGCATCATGGAGCGGTGGGCACCACCGCCGGTCTCGTCGGTTTCGCCCGGTCGCTGCGGTTCTCCGGCATGGCCTGCGGCCCGGACCGGGTGCGGGCGTTCCTGGCCGCCACCGCGCACACCGGGGTGGCGGAGCGCTCCGCGGTGTACTGGGCGGGCCGGGTGACGTTGTGCTCGGATCCCGCGGACCTGGCCCGCTACGACGCCGCGTTCGCCGCGTGGTTCGGCGGCGCCGCGCCGCGGCCGCGGGCACCTGCCGCGCCGCGCCGGGCCCGGATCGCGCCGCTCGAACCGGGGGAGCGGCAGGAGTCCGGGGAGGCCGAACCGGTGCGGGCCGCGGCCGCCGACGAGGTGCTGCGGCACCGGGACCTCGCCGACCTCGGCGAGGCCGAGCGCGAACACCTGCGCCGCCTGCTCGCGGCCGTGCGGCCCGATCCGCCGGACCGGCCGGCGGCGCGATGGCGCCGGGCGCGGCGCGGTCCGCTGGACGCCCGGGCGACGTTGCGGGCGGTGCTGCGCTCCGGGGGCGAGCCGCCGCGGCTGGAGCGCAGGCGTCGCGGCCGTCGGGCCCGCCGGGTGGTGCTGCTGGTCGACGTGTCCGGGTCGATGGAGCCGTACGCGGACGCGCTGCTGCGGTTCGCGCACGTGGTGGTCCGCCGGGCCCCGGCGAGCACCGAGGTGTTCACGCTCGGCACCCGCCTCACGCGGGTCACGGCGCAGCTGCGCGGACGCGACGCCGAGCGGGCGTTGCGGGCCGCCGCGGCGGCGGTGCCGGACTTCTCCGGCGGCACCCGGCTCGGCGAGGTGCTGCGGGCCTTCCTGGACCGGTGGGGGCGGCGGGGCGCGGCGCGCGGCGCGGTCGTCGTGGTGTTCTCCGACGGCTGGGAGCGCGGTGATCCGGCGCTGCTCGGCGAGCAGCTGCGGCACCTGCGGCGGCTGGCGCGGGCCGTGATCTGGGCGAACCCGCACGCCGGGCACGGCGAGTACGCGCCGGTGCAGTCCGGGATCGCGGCGGCGCTGCCGCACTTGGACGCGCTCGTACCGGGGCACAGCCTCGGCTCGTTGCAACGGGTGTGGGCGGAAGTTGTCCGCCTGGGTGGGAATGCGACGGCCGTCCGGGGTGCTGAGATGGCCATGACACGGCGAGGTGCAGCGGAGGTGGGCCGTGCGTGACGTGCTCGACGAGGTGTTCCAGCGGTGGGAGTCCGGGGAGTCGGTCGGCCTCGGCACGGTGGTCGCGACCTTCCGGTCCGCGCCGCGCCCGCCCGGGGCGTCGATGCTGGTCACCGAGGGCGGTGAGGCCGTCGGCAGCGTGTCCGGCGGGTGCGTGGAAGGAGCGGTGTACGAGCGGGCGACCGCGGTGCTCGACGGCGAACCGGCGGCGCTGCAGCGCTACGGCGTCAGCGATGACGACGCGTTCGCGGTCGGGTTGACCTGCGGCGGCATCCTCGACGTGTTCGTGGAGCGGGTGGACCGCGACTCGTTCCCCGACTTCGACGCGGTCGCGAAGTCGGTGCGCGAGGAGGAACCGGTGGCGGTCGCGACCGTCGTGGACCATCCCGATCCGGCTCGGGTCGGCGCGCACCTGCTCGTGTGGCGGGAGCGCACGCAGGGCGGGCTCGGCGAGGCGCGGATCGACGACGCGGTCGCCGACGACGCCCGCGGCATGCTCGCCAGCGGTCGCAGCGGCGTCCTGGAGTACGGGCCGCAGGGGCAGCGGCGCGGCGAGGGCATGCGGGTGTTCGTGAACGCCTTCGAACCGCCGCCGCGGATGCTGGTGTTCGGCGCGATCGACTTCGCCGCGGCGATGGCCCGCATCGGCTCGTTCCTCGGCTACCGGGTGACGGTGTGCGACGCGCGGCCGGTGTTCGCCACCCGCTCCCGGTTCCCCGGGGTGGACGACGTGGTCGTGGACTGGCCGCACCGCTACCTCGCGGCGGAGGCGGAAGCGGGCCGGCTGGACGCGCGGACCGCGGTGATGGTGCTGACGCACGACCCGAAGTTCGACGTGCCGGTGCTGGAGATCGCGCTGCGGCAGCGGCTCGGCTACGTGGGCGCGATGGGTTCGCGGCGCACCCACGACGACCGGATGCTGCGGCTGCGGGAGATCGGGGTCCCGGAGGCGGACCTGGCCCGGTTGTCCTCGCCGATCGGCCTGGACCTGGGGGCCCGCACCCCGGAGGAGACGGCGGTGTCGATCGCCGCCGAGCTGATCGCGCTGCGCTGGGGCGGGCTCGGCGCCCGGCTCACCGAGACGGAAGGACCCATCCACCGCTGACGGGCGTGCGGGCCGAGTACGGGGAGACGGACTTCGTCGCGGTCGGGTTCGGCGCGACCCCGGCGGGCACGGCGGGGTTCAGCAACGTCGTGGTCGAGGGGGCCGGGGAGCCGTACCCGCGGCTGCCGATCACGAGCCTGCGGATCGGCACCGTGCAGCCGACCCCCGACGGCGTCCTGCTCTGAGGCCGGGGGCGGTCGTCCCGTTCGGGGCGACCGCCACCCGCGCGCGAGCGTCCGGGTTGCTCGCGGAGGGGCGGCGTAGCAGGCTCGGTGGATGTGACCCCCGTCACTCGAACGGGGTTCGCGTTTCCCGAACGCCCGCGCTCCCGCGGCCCGTCCTCTGGAGGCCCGATGCCGCGCATCACCGTCAACGTCGACGGCACCGACCACACCGACGACGTGGAGCCCCGAACCCTGCTCGTGCAGCACCTGCGGGAACGGCTCGGCAAGGTCGGCACCGTCGTCGGCTGCGACACCAGCAACTGCGGCGCCTGCACCGTCCACCTGGACGGGCAGAGCGTCAAGGCCTGCTCCGTGCTGGCGGTGCAGGCCGACGGACACCACGTCACCACGATCGAAGGGCTCGCCCGCGACGGCGAGCTCCACCCCTTGCAGCAGGCCTTCCACGACGCCCACGCGCTGCAGTGCGGGTTCTGCACCCCCGGCATGATCATGCAGGCGCTGGACCTGCTCGCCGAGACGCCCGACCCGGACGAGCAGCAGGTCCGCGAAGGCCTCGAAGGCAACCTGTGCCGCTGCACCGGCTACCAGAACATCGTCCGGGCCGTCCAGGACGCGGCGCGGCGGATGCGCCCCGGGGCCGGGCCACCGCTGGAGCAGGACGCCCCGCGGCAGCGTACGTCCGCCGAGACCCGGACCGAGGTGGGGCGGCCATGACCTCCACCGCCGAACCGGAACTCGGCCGCGCCCGCAAGCGCAAGGAGGACGCCCGCCTCATCACCGGGCGCACCCGCTGGACCGACAACATCGCGCTGCCCGGCATGCTGCACCTGGCCGTGCTGCGCAGCCCCGCCGCGCACGCCCGCATCGCCTCCATCGACACCGAGCGCGCCGCGAAGATGCCCGGCGTCCGCGCCGTCCGCACCGGCCGCGACCTCGCCGCCGTCCAGGGCAGCCTGCCGTGCGCGTGGCCGATCACCCCGGACATGAAGGCGCCGCAGGCGCCGTCGCTGGCGGTGGACGCGGTGCACTTCGCCGGGGAGGCCGTCGCCGTCGTCGCCGCCCGCAGCGCCGCCGAGGCCCACGACGCGCTGGACGCGATCGACGTGGACTACGACGACCTGCCCGTGGTGCTCGACCTCGACGCCGCCGCAGGCGCGGATTCCCCGCTGGTGCACGAAGAACTCGGCACCAACCGCAGCGCCACCTGGACCTTCGACTCCGCCGAGGCGGGCACCGGCGGTGACGTGGAGCGGGCCCTCGCCGAAGCCGAGGTGCGGATCGACCGGACCTTCCGCCAGCAGCGGCTCATCCCGGCGTTCATGGAACCCCGCTCCGTCGTCGTCGACCCCACCGGCGACCAGTGCACGATGTGGTCGGCCACCCAGGTCCCGCACATCCTGCGGCTCATGCTGGCGACCACGCTGGGCGTGCCGGAGCAGCGGATCCGGGTGATCGCGCCGGACGTCGGCGGCGGGTTCGGCGGCAAGCTCCAGGTGACCCCGGAGGAGATCATCACCTTCCTGCTGGCCCGCGAACTCGGCGTGCCGGTGAAGTGGACCGAATCCCGCTCCGAGTCGATGGTCGCCGCCCACCACGGCCGCGACCAGGTGCAGCGGCTGTCGCTCGCCGCGCGCCGCGACGGCACCGTCACCGGGCTGAAGGTGGAGCTGCTCGCCGACATGGGCGCCTACCTGCGGCTGGTCACCCCGGGCGTGCCGATCCTCGGCGCGTTCATGTTCAACGGGATCTACAAGTTCCCGGCCTACCACTTCAGCTGCACCACCGTGTTCACCAACAAGACGCCGACCGACGCGTACCGGGGTGCCGGGCGGCCGGAGGCGACCTTCGGCATCGAGCGGATGATGGACGAACTCGCCGCCGAGCTCGGTGCGGACCCGCTGGAACTGCGGCGCAAGAACTGGATCGAGCGCGACGAGTTCCCGTTCGACACCGTCTCCGGGCTGACCTACGACTCGGGCGACTACGCGGCGGCGACCGACGAGGCGGTGCGGCTGCTGGGCTACGCGGAGCTGCGCGCCGAGCAGGCCGAGCGCAGGCGGACCGGTGCCGCGGTGCAGCTGGGCATCGGGGTCTCCACGTTCACCGAGATGTGCGGGCTCGCCCCGTCCCGGGTGCTCGGGTCGCTGTCCTACGGCGCGGGCGGCTGGGAGCACGCGGCGATCCGGGTGCTGCCCACCGGCGGGGTCGAGGTCGTCACCGGCGTCTCCCCGCACGGCCAGGGCCACGAGACGGCGTGGAGCCAGCTGGTCGCCGACCGGCTCGGCGTGCCGTTCGAGGACGTCGCGGTGCTGCACGGCGACACGCAGACCTCGCCGAAGGGCCTGGACACCTACGGTTCGCGGTCGCTCGCCGTGGGCGGCATGGCGGTGGTCGCCGCCGCCGACAAGGTGATCGAGAAGGCGCGGCGGATCGCCGCGCACCTGATGGAGTGCGCCGAGGACGACGTGGAGTTCGAAGCGGGCCGGTTCGGCGTGCGCGGCACCTCGCGGAGCACCGCGTTGGGCGAGGTGGCGCTGGCCGCGTTCGCCGCGCACGACCTGCCCGAAGGGGTCGAGCCCTCGCTGGACGCCGACGCCACCTTCGACCCGGAGAACTTCTCGTTCCCGCACGGCACCCACCTGTGCGCGGTCGAAGTGGACACCGAGACGGGCCGGGTGCGGATCCGCGAGTACGCGTGCGTCGACGACGTGGGCACCGTGGTGAACCCGCTGATCGTGGAGGGCCAGGTGCACGGCGGGCTCGCCCAGGGCATCGCGCAGGCGCTGTACGAGGAGGCCGTGCACGACGAGAGCGGCACCCTCACCACGGCGACGCTCGCCGACTACCTGGTGCCCTCCGCCGCGGACCTGCCGGAGTACACCACCGGCCGCACCGAGACGCGGGCGACGTCGAACCGGCTGGGCGTGAAGGGCGTCGGGGAGGCGGGCACCATCGCCTCCACTCCGGCGGTGGTCAACGCGGTGGTGGATGCGATCCGCCACCTCGGGGTGACCGACGTGGAGATGCCGTGCTCACCGCAGCGGGTGTGGCGGGCGATCACCGGGGCGCGCGCCTCCGGCGCCACCGCACCGGAACCCGGCGGCGGCACGGGTTCGATGAACCGAGTTCCAGGAGGCGACCGATGATCCCGGCGGCGTTCGACCACATCGCACCGTCCACCGTGGAGGAAGCGGTGCGCGCGCTGCGGGAGGCCGGGGACGAGGCGAAGGTGCTCGGCGGCGGGCAGAGCCTGCTGCCGGTGCTGCGGATGCGGCTCGCCGACCCGCAGCTCGTCGTCGACCTCGGCCGCATCCCGGAGCTGCGCGGCGTGCGGGAGGAGGGCGGCACCGTCGTCATCGGCGCGATGACCACCCACCACGACGTGCTCCGGGACCGGCTGGTCCGCGCGCACCTGCCGCTGCTCGCGCAGGCCACCCGCACCGTCGCCGACCCGCAGGTGCGCCACCGCGGAACGTTCGGCGGGGCCCTCGCGCACGCCGACCCGGCCGGGGACCTGCCCGCGCCCGCGCTGGTGCTGGACGCGGAACTGGTGCTCGCCGGGCCGGACGGGCGGCGGACCGTTCCGGCCGCCGAGTTCTTCACCGACCTGTTCACCACCGCCCTGGAACCGGACGAGCTGCTGGTGGAGGTGCGGCTGCCGAAGTGGACGGGCTGGTCGGCGCACTACGAGAAGTTCAACCGGGTCGCCCAGGCCTGGTCGATGGTCGGCGTGGCCGCCGCGGTGCGGGTGGACGGCGGCGCGATCGCCGAAGCCCGCGTCGGCCTCACCAACATGGGGCCGGTGCCGATCCGCGCGTTCGGGGTGGAGCGGGCGCTGGTCGGCGCCCCGGCCGAAGCGGATGCGATCCGCCGCGCCGCCGAGCTCGCCACCGAGGGGACCAGCCCCGCCGCGGACGCGAGCGCCGACGTGGACTACCGGGAACACCTCGCGCAGGTCCTCACCGGACGAGCGGTGGCCGCGGCCGCCGGGGTGTAGGAATGGACGGGCCGGTGCGCCCGGCGCGCACCGGAACCCGGGTGCCCGGCGGTGCGCGCGGGGTCGGTCACCGGCCGCCGAGCTCCGCCCCGCACGTCGTGCGGCGATCTACCAGGAGGGCCTGTCCCGTGCAGATGCAGCACCACTTCACCGTCCCGGTCCCGGTCGACGTGGCCTGGCCGGCGATCATCGATCCGGAGCGGGTCGCCCCGTGCATGCCCGGTGCCACGCTCACCTCCGCCGAGGGCGACCGCTTCACCGGCTCGGTGAAGGTGAAGCTGGGCCCGATCTCCTTGCTGTACAAGGGATCCGGCTCGTTCCAGGAGGTCGACGAATCGACGCGGCGGGTCGTGATCGACGCGGGCGGCAAGGACGCCAGGGGCAACGGCACGGCGGCGGCGACGGTGACCGTGACGCTCACCGAGGAGGACGGCCGCACCTCGGCGGCGGTGGACACCGACCTGAAGGTGACGGGGAAACCGGCGCAGCTGGGGCGCGGCCTGATGTCCGAGGTGGGCGGGAAGATCCTGCACCAGTTCGCGGCGAACCTGGCGCGGAGCCTGACCGGGCAGGACGCGGCGGCGTCCCAGACCGGTGGCGGGCGGAGCGGCGCCGGGGAGGGCCTCGCGGCCGGCTCCGGAGCCCGGCCCGCCGCGCCCGATCCCGGCGGCACGACCGGGGAGGACGAGGCGTCCCGCACCGGATCGGACGGCCCGGACCGCTCGGACCCGGGAGCGGGGCCGCGCCGGTCGCCGGACCGCTCCGGCCACCAGGGCAACGGCGAACGGCCCCCGGGCCGCGCGGGACGGAACCCGGCGTGGCGGGTCACCTCGCCCGCCGCCGCGGAGCGGACCGCGCCCGCCGACGCGGTGGCCGCCACGACCACCGCCGTGCGGGGTTCCGCGCACCGGGCGGACGCCGTGGTCACCGGCGGTCCGGCGCCGTCGGAGGAAGCCATCGACCTGCTCGGCGCGGCGGGCACGCCGGTGTTCAAGCGCGCGCTGCCGGTGGCCGCCGCCGTGGCGACCGCGGCGCTCCTGCTGCGCGCCCTCCGCCGCAGGCGTGCCCGGCGGTGAACCGCGCCGCGCCGCTGGTCAGCGGCGGGTGCGGGTGCCCGCGCCGACCACGCCGGCCAGTCGCGTCCAGCCCAGCGCGGTGTAGAGGTGGCGGCCCTGCCTGCTCGCGGTGAGCAGCCCGGTTCCCGCGCCGAGGTGGACGGCCTCCCGCGCGAGCGCGCTCATCAGCGCCCCGCCCAGGCCGCGCCTGCGGTGCGCGCGGTAGGTGGCGATGTTGTGCGCCACGGCCACGTCCCCGTGCACCACCATCACGCCGTGCGCGGCGGGATCCCCGCGTTCGTCGGTGATCCGGGCCGCGAGCACCGGGCCCTCCCGGTCCAGCTCCACGGCGTACTCCGGGGCGGCGTCCCGCCGCGGGTGCGCGGCCAGGTCGGTGCGCATGAAGTGCTCGCGCGCGGGCGCGAGCCGGAGCCCTTCCGAGCTGAGCACGTCCTCGACGGCGGCGGGCGCGGTGGTCGGCACGGTCAGCCAGTCCGAGTGCGGTGATCCGGCGACCTGCGCGGCGTGCAGGCGTAGCGAACCGGGGTCGCCGTCGGCGTCGAGCACGATGCTCTCCAGGTGCCTGCCGGGCTGGCCGGACAGCACGTGCAGCGCACCGTCCGCCTCGTCGGCGGGGTCGAGCCCGCACGCCACGCCCCACCCGTGCTGCCACCGGCGGACCAGCTCGGCCAGCGGGGGAGAAGTGCGTTCCATGCCGCTAGCCAACCACCGCGCCGCCACCCCGGCTCGGAGGGCTGGTCACCGCGACGCGAGCAGCGCGTGCACCCGCACCAGGCGGTCCAGCCAGCGGCGCTGGTCGTCGGCGGTGGGCGTGGCCGCCGCGACCCGCGCCGGGTCGGGCTGCGGAGCGCGGCGCGGCACCGGGAGCACCCCGCCGCGCGGCACCAGCGAATCGCTGACCACGTCGCCGTCGAGCAGCGACATGGTGCCGAGCCCGCAGGCGAACGGCAGTTCCGGCAGCGCCCCGGCCAGCGCGAGCTGCGCGGCGAGCCCGACGCTGCTCTCGACCGCGGAGGACACCACGCAGGGCAGGCCGCACGCCTCGGCGACCCGCAGCGCCCGCCGGACCCCGCCGAGCGGCGCGGCCTTGAGCACGGCCACGTCGGCGGCCTCGGCGACCGCGACCGCCAGCGGATCTTCGGCGCGGCGGATGGACTCGTCGGCGGCGATGCGCACCTGCACCTTGCGGCGGACCGCGGCGAGGTCCTCGATCGTGGGGCTCGGCTGCTCCACGTACTCCAGGCCGCCCGCGGCGCGGTCCAGCTCGGCGATGCGGGTGATGGCGGTGTCCACGTCCCAGGCCGCGTTCGCGTCCACCCGGATCGCGGCGGACGGGCCGAGCGCGTCCCGGACCGCGGCGACCCGGTCCAGGTCCTCGCCGGGGTCCTGGCCGCGTTCGGCGACCTTGACCTTCGCGGTGGTGCAGCCGGAGGCGGCGGCGATGGCGTGCGCCCGCTCGGCACCGACCGCGGGCACGGTGCAGTTCACCGGGACCTCGTCGCGCACGGGTTCCGGCCAGTCGCCCGCGCAGGATTCCAGGGCGGCGGCCAGCCACGGCACCGATTCGGCGTCGGTGTAGTCCTCGAACGGGCAGAACTCGCCCCAGCCCGCCGGGCCGCCGAGCAGCACCCCGTGCCTGCGGGTGATGCCGCGGAACCGGGTGCGCATCGGCAGGCCGTACACGCGGACCGCGTCGAGCTCGGCCAGGCTGATCGTCGCCCCGTTCGCGGTCATGTTCGTTCCTTCCGCTCGGCCGTCACCACGGCGTCCTGTCGCGCACATCGTCCTGCCGGTGCCACGTGCGAGCAGCGGGACGCACGTGCGATGACGTCGTGGGCGGTGCAGGTGTTCCCGCACCGGTCACGACGCGACGCACCGGCCACCCGCGGGGGCGGCCGGTGCGAACGGGATCCGGCGCGTCAGGCGACGCTGGGGCGGCCGAGGTCGAACACGTCGACCTCGAACCGGGCCCACTGCTGGCGCAGCGCGGTCACCCCGTTGTCGAGGATGTAGTTCAGCTCGCCCAAGGTCACCGGCAGCAGCGTGTACACCTGCAGCTGCTCGACGCCCTCGGGATCGGTGAAGCGGGTGAACTCCGGCGGGAACAGCGGATGCCCGCTCGCCAGCACCCCGTAGAACTCGGTGTCCGGCAGCAGCGGGGCCTCGTTCGGCACGATCTGGTCCGGCACCAGGTGCGTGCCGCTCTGCACCAGCAGCTCCGACGTCACGTCCACCAAGTGGCGGGCCGCTTCCGCCTGCTCCTTGTAGACGGTGCACGCCAGCTCCTGCGCCGGATCCGCGCCCAGCGGCTGGAACCGCAGCCCGGAGCTGATCACGGTGCTCAGGTGGTACTGCTCCAAGTGGAAGAACACCAGCCCGTAGCCGCGGTTCTCGCCGCGCACGTTGGGCGGCTCCGCGGCCGTCGGGGTGCCCGCGTGACGTTCGAGGTTCTCCGCCAGCCCGATGAACCGGTGCGCACCACCCATCGCGGTGTTGTGCTTCTCGGTGGTCATCCGATCTCCAGTGCTGCGTGTGCTGTCGCAACGGTAACCGGTGCCGCGAAGGGCACGGGCAGTTTCACCGACGACGACGAAAATACGACCTCGCTCCGCGGCGTCGGCGGCGGGTACCGCAACCGATCGGCCGTCCCGCGACGCTCGTGGTCCCCGGCCTCAGCCGCCATGCGGACCGACGTCCGGCAGGGCCGGACCGAGCAGGTCGTCGGCGTCGACGATGCGGTAGGCGTAGCCCTGCTCGGCGAGGAACCGCTGCCGGTGCGCCGCGTAGTCGGTGTCCAGGGTGTCGCGCGAGACCACCGAGTAGAAGTGCGCCTGCTTGCGCTCCGCCTTCGGCCGCAGCAACCGGCCGAGCCGCTGCGCCTCCTCCTGGCGGGACCCGAAGGTGCCGGACACCTGCACCGCCACCGAGGCCTCCGGCAGGTCGATGGAGAAGTTCGCGACCTTCGAGACCACCAGCCGGGAGATCTCGCCGCTGCGGAACGCGTCGAACAGCTTCTCCCGCTCCTTGTTCTTCGTGGAGCCCTCCACGATCGGCGCGTCCAGCGCCTCGCCGAGCTCGTGCAGCTGCTCCAGGTAGGCGCCGATGACCAGCGCCGGTTCGCCCGGGTGCTGGTCGAGGATGGCGCGCACCACGGGCGCCTTGGTGCGGGCGGTGGAGCACAGCTTGTAGCGCTCCTCGGCCTCGGCCGTCGCGTACCGCAGGCGCTCCTCGTCGGTGAGCGTCACCCGCACCTCGACGCAGTCGGCGGGCGCGATCCAGCCCTGCGCCTCGATGTCCTTCCACGGCGCGTCGAACCGCTTCGGCCCGATCAGCGAGAACACGTCGCCCTCGCGGCCGTCCTCGCGCACCAGGGTGGCGGTGAGGCCGAGGCGGCGGCGGGACTGCAGGTCCGCGGTCATCCGGAACACCGGCGCGGGCAGCAGGTGCACCTCGTCGTAGACGACGAGGCCCCAGTCGCGGGAGTCGAACAGCTCCAGGTGCTTGTACTCGCCCTTCGACTTGCGGGTGATCACCTGGTAGGTGGCGATGGTGACCGGGCGGATCTCCTTCTTCTCCCCGGAGTACTCGCCGATCTCCTCCTCGGTCAGCGAGGTCCGCTCGATGAGCTCCCGCTTCCACTGCCTGCCCGCGACGGTGTTGGTGACCAGGATCAGCGTGGTGGCGCCCGCCTCGGCCATGGCGGCCGCGCCGACGAGGGTCTTGCCCGCGCCGCAGGGCAGCACGACCACGCCGGAGCCGCCCGCCCAGAACGACTGCACCGCTTGGCGCTGGTAGTCGCGCAGGGTCCAGCCGTCCTCGTGCAGTTCGATGGGGTGCGCTTCGCCGTCCACGTAGCCGGCGAGGTCCTCGGCGGGCCAGCCGATCTTGAGCAGCAGCTGCTTGAGCCTGCCGCGCTCGCTGGGGTGCACCGCGACGGTGTCGTCGTCGATGCGCGCGCCGAGCATCGGCTGGACCTTCTTGTTCCGCAGCACCTCTTCGAGCACCGCGCGGTCGAGCGAGGCCAGCACCAGTCCGTGCGCCGGGTCCTGGGCGAGCTGCAACCGGCCGAACCGGCCCATCGTCTCGACGATGTCCACCAGCAGCGGCTGCGGCACCGGATAGCGGGAGAACCGGACCAGCCCGTCGACCACCTGCTCGGCGTCGTGCCCGGCGGCGCGCGCGTTCCACAGCGCCAGCGGCGTGATCCGGTAGGTGTGCACGTGTTCGGGGGCGCGTTCCAGCTCGGCGAACGGCGCGATGGCGCCGCGGGCCTCGTCGGCCTGGGCGTGATCGACTTCGAGCAGCAGGGTCTTGTCGGACTGGACGATGAGCGGTCCGTCGGTCACGGGTGCGGCTCCTCGGGCTGGGCGGTTCTTTGCGCAGGTGGATCGGCCTGCGGGAACAACGGCTGGGCCGGGCACCAGTATTCCACCGCCCCCGGTGGCGCCCCGGTGCGGCGTCCGCGATGTCGGAACCGAACGGTTCAGGAAACGTTTCCGCCGGTTCCTGCGTGGACCGCGGGGCCGTCGGCTAGGTTTCGCTCGGACGTAGATCATTTAGGAGTTGTGTCTTCGTGAGCGTTCCGCCGCAGGATCCGCACTCGCCGGTCCAGCCGTCGGGGTCGTCGCCGGAGTGGGGGCGGCCGGGCGGGCACCCGCAGGTCGCCCAGGGCCGCCCGCGGGGGTTCTCGTCCCAGCCGGACGAGCAGCACCCCGGCTGGCAGGACCACGACTGGCGGACGCACGGCTGGCCGGACCACGAGGACCGCGGCGACCACGGGGACCACGAGGGCCACGGGGACCGCGCCGACCGCGAGGACCACGAGAGCCACGGGGACCGCGCCGACCGCGGCGACCACGAGGACCCCGGCGGGCCGGCTCGGGCCTGGCCGGAGCAGGGGCGGCGGTACGGGAGTCTGCAGTACGGCGGCCCGCTGCCCGGGTTCACCCCGCTCGAACCCGCGCCCGGCCCGCTCCTGCCCGGCCAACTCCTGCCCGGCCCGCCGCACCTCGCGCCCGCCGGACCACCGCCGAAGCGCAGGCGCGGCCTGCTCGGCGCCGCCCTCGGCTGCGGGGCGCTGCTGCTGCTCGGCGTGGTCGGCACCTTCGTGCAGTCGCAGGTCGGCATGGCCGAGGCCGCCCCGCAGGTGGGCGAGTGCGTGGCCGTCACCGACGACTCCGAGCGGACCTTCGCCTACGAGATGACCGCCTGCGGCACCGCGGACTCCGACCACCGGATCGTGCAGGTCCAGCACGGCGGCGCGAACTGCGACGGCGACTACTCCGAGATCACCCGGGCCGGCACCCGGCTCTGCCTCATCCCGGACGTCGTCGTCGGCGACTGCCAGCGGGTACCCGGCGCCGACAGCGCGGGCGCCACCATCCCGACCGGCATCGACACCAAGGTGCCGTGCGGCAGCCCGGCCGCCGACGTCCAGGTCGTCGGCGCCGCCGACACCACCGCGGGCGAATCGGCCTGTCCCGAGGGGACCGCGAACTACTCGGTGTTCACCGCCCCGCCCAAGACCTTCTGCTTCAAGCTGACGGACTGAGCCTGGACCGGTGCGCGCCGGTGTGCTGGGCTGGTCCGGACGTCGAGCCGGGAGGTCGGGGATGGGTGAGCGGACGGTCCGGGACGTCACGCGGGACCTGCTGCGCGAACTGGGGCTGACCACCGTGTTCGGCAACCCCGGTACCACCGAGGTCCCGTTCCTCACCGGCTGGCCGGACGACTTCCGCTACGTGCTCGGCCTGCAGGAGTCCGTCGTGGTCGCGATGGCCGACGGGTACGCCCAGTCGCGGCGGGCGCCGGTGCTGGTGAACCTGCACTCGGCGGGTGGCGTCGGCCACGCGCTGGGCTCGGTGTTCACCGCCTACCGCAACCGCACCCCGATGATCCTCACCGCCGGGCAGCAGACCCGGACGCTGGTGTTCGACGAACCGTTCCTCGGCGCCACCGACGCGGCCACCTTCCCGCGGCCGTACGTGAAGCACAGCTGCGAACCGGCGAGCGCCGCCGACGTGCCCGCCGCGATCGCCCGCGCCCACCGGCTGGCCACGACCGCGCCGCAGGGGCCGGTGTTCGTCTCGATCCCCGCCGACGACTGGGACCAGCCCGCCGCCGACGTCCCGGCCCGTCCGGCCACCCCGAACCCGGCACCGGACCCGGCGGCGCTCGCCGAGCTCGCCGCCGCCCTCGACGGCTGCGCGCGCCCGGCGTTCGTCGTCGGCCCGGCCGTCGACCACGAAGGGGCCGTGCCGGAACTGGTGGAGCTCGCCGAACGCACCAGGGCCGCGGTGTGGGTGGCTCCGCTGTCGGCGCGCTGCTCGTTCCCGGAGGACCACCCGCGGTTCGCCGGTTTCCTGCAACCGGAACGACGGCTGCTGGCCGCCGAGCTCGCCGCCCACGACCTGGTGGTGGTGTGGGGCGCTCCCGCGTTCACCTACCACGTGTACCGGGGCGAGGCCGTCGACGAGCTGCCCGAGATGTTCCTGGTGCACGACGACCCCGACGTGCTCGCCCGCGCCCGCCGCGGCCGGGGAGTGCTGGGTTCCGTCGCGCACGCGGTGCGCCGCGTCGCCGAGCTCGCCGGGGCCGGGCAGTGGCGGCCCGAACCGGAACCGTGCGCCCAGCCCGCGCGGCCGGAGCCCGCGACCCCGCTGCCCCCGGCGTACGTGCTGTCCCGGGTGCGCGCGGCCTGGCCGGCGGACGCGGTGGTGGTGGAGGAGGCGCCGAGCCACCGCAACGACCTGCACGAGCACTTCCCGATCACGTCCCGCGACGGCGGCTTCTTCGCCTGCGCCTCCGGTTCGCTGGGCTACGCGATCGGTGCCGCGGTGGGGGCCGCGATCGCCGACCCGGCCCGGCCCGTGCTGGCGCTGCTCGGCGACGGGTCCAGCATGTACGGCATCCAGGCGGTGTGGTCGGCGGTGCGGGAGCAGGCGCCGGTCACCTTCGTGGTCCTGGACAACGCCCGCTACGCGGCGGTCGCCGTGCTCGGCGCGGCCGGTGGCGGGCGCAAGCTGCCCGGGGTGGAGCTGGGCGGCACCGACTTCGCGGCGCTGGCCCGCAGCCTCGGCTGCCCGGCCGAGACCATCCGCACCCCGCAGGAGCTGGACGCGGCGCTGGCCCGCACCGAGGACGGCCCGCGCCTGCTCCACGTCCACGTGGCCGCCGAGCAGCGCCACCTCTACTGAGCTCGTCGGCCGGGCGCCTCCGCGAGGTCGCCGGGGTGGTCAGCCCGCGGCGCGAGCGGTGAAGAAGCCGCCGGGAGCCGCGGCCCGCTGCGCGAAGCGGTCCCCGATGCGCAGGTGCGCGGCGGTGTCCGGGTGCAGCTCGTCCGGCAGCGGCAGCTCCGCGTAGTCCGCGGGGCCGTAGAGCTCCTCCCCGTCGAGGTACCGCAGGTTCGGGTCCGATGCCGAGCGCTGCCGCACGATCCGCGCCAGCTCGTCCCGCACCACCCGCAGCGTCAGCTTCCCCTGCGCCCGCTCCGCCGGATCCCCGGTGGCCCGGAACCTCAGCACCCCGGTGCTGAGGTCCACCGCGCCCGGCCCCGGCGTGTCCTCGTGGATGGGGCAGTGCAACGGCGAGATCACCAGCAGCGGCGCGTCCGGGTGCCCCTCCCGGATCGTGTCCAGGAACCCGTGCACCGCGGGGGTGAACGCGCGCAGCCGCATCAGGTCCCCGCCCACCAGGTTGATGCCGAACTTCACGCTGAGCAGGTCCGCCGGGGTGTCGCGCATGGTGCGCGCGGTGAACGGGTCGAGCAGCGCGCTGCCGCCGAACCCCAGGTTGATCAGCTCGACGCCGCCGAGCAGCGCGGCGCGCACCGGCCAGGTCGAGGTGGGTTCGGTGGCGTTGGACCCGTGGCTCAGCGAACTGCCGTGGTGCAGCCACACCGGTCGGCCGCGGTCGGCGGCGGGCGCGACGGGGGCGTCGGTGCGCAGGGCGACGAGTTCGGTCATCTCGTTGTGCGGCAACCAGATCTCGACGTCCTTGTCCCCGGCGGGCAGCCCGGTGAAGCGGGCGGTGCCGCTGGGCCCGGGCTGCACGTCGGCGGTGCCGGTCGCCGGGTCGAGGATCATCCGGTCGCCCTCCGGCACGGTGGTGCGGGCGAGCAGTTCGCCGTCGACGAGCAGGTCGTAGCAGCCGTCCGGGCGGGGCGGGGCACCCGCCATGCCGCGCTTGGTGGGCGTGGTCTCCAGCTCGATCGCGGTGGCGGCGGTGCGGAAGACCAGCCGCACGCCCGCGGTCTCCGCTTCGACCATGGACAGCTGCGGGTCGGTGTACTGCTCGCGGGCCCAGCGGGGCAGCCGGTGCGGCCGCAGCCCGCGCTCGGTCGGTTCCAGTTCGAGGGCGCCGCGCAGCAGTTCGGCGGTGAGCGGGGTGGTGGTCCAGCCGGTGTTCATCGGGTGTGGTCGCCTGCCTGTGGATCGCTTCGGCGCGCCGGGCCCGGCGCGCGTCCATCTTCCAGTTCCGCGCAGCGCGGTGCCACGCCTTTTTTGGCGCGCCGGCGCCTCGGACCGGTCGGCGGTCAGGGGTGGGCGGCGATCATGGTCCCGGCGTCCAGCGGCCGGTCCAGGAACCCGAAGCGGTGCATCAGGTCGGCGACCCGCTGCACCTGCGCCCCGTCCGGCACGGTGTGGAAGTCGACCAGCTTCGTCTCGGCGGCGACCTCCGGCGAGATCCGGGCGATCTCCGGCAGCAGCGGCTCCACCACCCGCCGGTCCCGGGATTCCAGCGTGGCGCGGGTGAGGCCGCGCTGGAACGCGGCGAGCGTGCGCGGGTTGTCCCGCACGAACCGGGAGGTCGCCCCGTACCCGCTCAGCGGCAGCCGTTCGGCGGGGCCGACCGCGGCGTCGAACAGGGTGCGGGCGCTGCCCTCGCGGGTGGCGACGGTGATGAAGGGTTCGGTGAGCAGCGCCGCGTCCAACCGGCCCTGCGCCAGCGCCGCGGGCATGTTCGGGAACGACATCGGGACGAGCCGCACGTCCCGACCGGCGACCCCGCGGGTGCTCAGCCCGGCCTTCACCAGCAGTTCGGAGACGGTGCCGATGGCGCTGACGCCGATGACCTTCCCGGCCAGTTCGGCGGGATCGCGCACCGGGGAGTCCGCCGGGACCACGACGACCGCCGTGCCCGGTGCGGCGGCCCCGGAGTCGGCGACGATCCGCAGGTCGGCGGCGCCGCGGGCGTGCGCGGCCAGCAGCGGGACGTAGCTGCTCAGCGCGACGTCGTAGTCGCCGCCGATGAGGCTGCTCAGCGCGGCGCTGCCGTCGGTGGCCGGGATGATCTGGACCTCGAGGCCCTCGTGCTGGAAGTAGCCGCGCCGCACGGCCAGCGCCAGCGGCGCGTACTCGGTGGTGGGCAGCGTCCCGACCCGGATGGTGGCCTGCTCGACCTTGTCGTTGGCGCCGCTGACCCGGCTGCCGCCGAGCAGTCCGCAGCCGCCGGTGGCGAGCAGCGCGGCCGATCCCGCGGCGGCGAGCAGTCCGCGCCGGGTCGTTGACCGTCCGAGTGGTCGAGCAGCGGACATGGCCGGGCCTCCTCGCCGGGGCGGGGGAACCGGGGCCGGACAGCGATTCGCCGGCGGCCCGCCCCGGCCGCCGGCGATCCGGCTTCAGCTGACTAGCGGTGCGCGATCACGCGCCACCGGTCGGATTGTCCTCGAACGGCGGCGGCTGGACCAGCATCTGCGCCACATCGATGTGCTTGTCGATCTGGCCGAAGCGCTGCATCAGGTCCGCGACGCGCTGCAGCCGGGCGGCGTCCATCGAGGTGGGGATCTTGCCGAGTTCCACGATCGGCGCGAGCTCCGGGCTGATCTTCGCGAACTGCGGCAGCAGCGGCGTGACCTCGGCCCGGTTCTGGCCGGTGACCTGCGCCTTGTGCACGGCCCGCTGGAAGGCCTGCAGCGTGTTCGGGTTCTCCTCGGCGAACTTCGCGGTGGTCATGGCACCGGCCACCGGGAAGTCGGCGGTCCCGCCCGAGAAGGCGTCCATGATGGACACGGCGCCCGCGTTCTTGGCGGCCTGGGTGATGAACGGTTCGGTCATCACCGCGGCGTCGATCTGGCCGTTCTGCAGCGCAGGCAGCATCTCCGGGAAGCCGAAGCGCACGAACTGGTCGTCGGAGACGTCGATGCCCCGGTCCTGCAGCGCGGCCTTGGTGCCGATGTCGGTGATGGCGCCCGGCGCGCTGTAGGCGATCTTGGCGCCGGCGAGGTCCTCCGGCTTCTTGATCTTGGAGCCGGGCAGCACCATGATGTTCATCGTGTTCGGCACCGAGATCATCATCTCGCTGATGATCTTCAGGTCGGCGGCGCCGGTGGCCTGGGCCTTGATCGGCGCCGTGTAGCTGCCGAGGCTCACGTCGTTCTGCCCGGAGATCAGCGAGGTCAGCGCGGCCGGGCCGTCCGACACCGGCTGCACCTTGACGGTCAGGCCCTCCTCGGCGAAGTAGCCCTTCGCCTGCGCCACCGCGATGGGGGCCTGGGACAGCGCGGGCAGCGAGCCCACCACGACGGTGGTCTTCTCCAGGGTTCCGTTGCCGCCGTCGCTCGCCCCGTCGGACCCGCTGAGCAGACCGCAGCCGCTCAGGGCGAACGTCGAGACGCCGATCGTGGCGATGGACAGCAGCGCGCGAACGACGCGCCGCCGGGTTCCACGTGGTGCGGATCCGGTCGGTCTGCTCGGCATGCGGGGGTGCCTCCTCGGGCGAGCGATGTGGAACGGTGAACGAAGCTAGCCGAGCGGGGTGGCGCCGGAAGCCCACGTCAGGCCTGCATAACAGGCTGCAATAGGATTGGAATCGCACTTACCCGAGCGTGTCAAGGTGATCTAGTGCCTGGTGACCAAACGTAATTGCATCGGGTCTCGGCGTAGTCCCGTGCCGCTCGATGACGGCTTTTCTCGTATTTGAGGGAAATACGTGAATGTCCGGCCCGGCTGAGGAGAATGGTGATGGAGGCAGCAGACATGCCCACCGTGCGCGAGGTCACGCGAGGCCTGATGCGCGAGCTCGGGCTGACGACCGTGTTCGGCAACCCGGGCACGACCGAGGTCCCGTTCCTGGACCAGTGGCCGGACGACTTCCACTACGTGCTGGGCCTGCAGGAGTCCGTCGTGACCTCGATGGCCGACGGCTACGCCCAGCAGACCGGCAACGCGGTGCTGGTGAACCTGCACTCGGCGGGCGGGCTCGGCCACGCGCTCGGCGCGGTGTTCGGCGCCTACCGCAACCGCACCCCGATGATCGTGCTCGCCGGCCAGCAGACCCGCAGGTTGCTGCCGCACGACCCGTTCCTCGGCGCCACCGACGCCGCGCAGTTCCCCAAGCCGTACGTGAAGTGGTCGCTGGAACCGGCCCGGGCCGCTGACGTGCCGTTGGCGCTGGTCCGGGCGTACCAGATGGCGATGCAGGCTCCCCGCGGCCCGGTGTTCCTGTCGGTGCCCGCCGACGACTGGGACGAGCCGGGCGAGCCGGTGGAGGCGCCGCGGCCGATCTCCCCGCCCGCCGCCGACCCGGCCGTCATCGCCGAGCTGGCGGCCGCGCTGCGCGACTGCGAGCGCCCCGCCTTCGTCGTCGGTCCCGCCGTGGTCGAGGCGGGAGCGGTCGCCGAGCTGGTGGAGCTGGCCGAGCGGACCGGGGCCGCGGTGTGGATCTCGCCGATGGTGTCCCGCTCCTCGTTCCCGGAGACCCACCCGCAGTTCGCCGGGTTCCTCCAGCCCGCCGAGCCCGCGGTGGCCGCGGCGCTGCGGGACCACGACCTGGTCACCGTGTTCGGGGCGCCCGCGTTCACCTACCACGTCTACCGCGGCGAACCGGAGCACCCGCACCCGCGCGGCTTCGTGATCAGCGACGACCCGGAGATCCTGGCGCGCGCCCGGCACCTGCGGGGCGTGCACGCGGGCCTGGCCCAGGCGCTGCGGCAGCTGCTGCCGGAGGTGGAGCGCTCGGACCGGCCGGTCGCGCGGGGCTGGTCCCGCCCGGAGCTGCCGCCGCTGAGCACCCCGCCCGCCGCCGACCACGTGATCAGCCTGGTGCGCGAGCTGCTGCCGGAGAACGCGGTGGTGGTCACGGAAGCCCCCACGCACAAGCAGACGATCCAGCGGCACCTGCCGTTCGACTCGCCGGACCAGGACTTCCACGCGGGCGCCAGCGGTGCGCTGGGCTACGGGATCTCCGCGCTGGTGGGCTCGGCGTTGGGCGCCCCGTCCCGGCCGGTGCTGGGCCTCATCGGTGACGGCGCCAGCATGTACGGCATCCAGGCGCTGTGGACCGCGGCGAAGGAGCACGCCTCGCTGACGCTGCTGGTGCTGGACAACGAGGAGTACGCGGCGGTGCGGGTGCTCGGCGAGACGGAGAACGGCGGGAAGCTGCCCGGCGTGGAGCTCGGCGGCATCGACTTCGTCGCCGTCGCCCGCGGCCTGGGCTGCGCGGCGCGCCGGGTCGCCGACCTCGACGAGCTGGAGCGCGAACTGCCCGCGGCGATGGCGGAGCCGGGTCCGACGGTGCTGCACGTGCCGGTCGCGGCGAGCGCGCGGAAACTGTATTGATCGTTCCCGCTTGATTCGAGGGAAAACCCCCGTGGATATCGGTCGGCGCGAGGCGGAACGGGAAAGTCGGGGATTTTCCCCAGACTTTTCCCGGGACCGTATTCGGAGAGTGACCGGTACTGCTGGGTAATTCTGGTTCCACGCATTCGGCCAATGCGGGAACGGGCATGGAATGGTGCCTGAAAGTCCCTCGTTCGAGTGTGGTTCGACCACGTTCCGCAATCAGGTATGGACCAGAAAGCGCGCGGCCCGCGTCCGGACGGTGCCGGACGCGGGCCGCGGTGCGCGCGGGGAGTCAGCCCTCGTGGGCGGCGATCTCCGCGGTCTCCTGGGCGCCCGGGGAGTGCAGCAACCGGGCCACCTGGCTGCGCAGCCGCACGAACTCCGCCGAGGCGCGGGTGCCGATCTGGTCCCGCCGGGACCCCAGCGGCACGTCCAGCTCCGCCACCACCGTCGCGGGGGACTTGGACAGCACCAGCACCCGGTCGCCCAGGTAGATGCTCTCGTCGATGTCGTGCGTGACCAGCAGGATCGTGCTGCCGTGCTGCTCGCGCACCGACAGCAGCAGGTCCTCCAGCTCGAACCGGGTCTGCGCGTCGACGGAGGCGAACGGCTCGTCCATCAGCAGCAGCGCGGGGCGGGTGGCCAGCGCGCGGGCGATCGCGACGCGCTGCTGCATGCCGCCGGAGAGCTGCCACGGGTACTTCTTCGCCGCGTCGGCCAGCCCGACCTGGGCCAGCGCCTCCTCGGCCCGCTCGCGCCGGTTCACCGACCGGGTGCGTAGCGGGAACTCCACGTTGCCGCGGACGGTCAGCCACGGGAACAGCGAGCGGCCGTAGTCCTGGAACACCACGGCGAGGTCGTCCGGGACCCCGTCGATCTCGGTGCCGTGCAGCTCGACCCGCCCCGAGGTGGGGCGCTGCAGCCCGCCGATCAGCCGCAGCAGCGTCGACTTGCCGCAGCCGGACGGGCCGACGATGCAGGCCAGCTCACCGGTGCGGACGGTGAAGCCCAGCTCCTCGATGGCGACGTGCCGCTGCTTGCCGGGGTAGGTGTGCCCGAGCCCGGTCACTTCCAGCATCGTGCTCACGGGTCATCCTTTCGCTTGGGCGGGCTGGTCGGAGCGTTGCTGCCAGCTCAGCGCGCGCCGCTGCACCGCGAGCAGGCCGGTGTTGAGCAGGTATCCCAGCAGCGCCAGCAGCACGATCCCCGCCCACAGGTCGGGGAACTCGAACTGTTGCTGGGCGTAGACCAGCTGGAAGCCGAGCCCGCTGCTGGCGCCTACCATCTCGGAGACGACCATCAGGATCAGCGCCTGCGAGAGGCTGACCCGCAGCCCGGCGAAGATCTTCGGCGCGGCGGCGGGCAGCACGATCCGGGTCCACCAGTCCCACCGGCTGATCCGGAACGCCAGCGCGGTCTGCTCCTTGACGGAGTCGACCGAGGCCGCGCCGTCGGCGGTGTTGAGCACGACGGTGAACACCGTGCCGAAGACGATCGTGGCCAGCTGCATCGGCGTGCCCAGGTTGAACAGCACCAGGAACAGCGGCACCAGGGCCGGGGTGGGCAGCGAGCGGAAGAAGTCCAGCAGCGGCCCGACGTACTCCGCGGCCTTGCGGGAGCGGCCGAGCGCGATGCCGAGGACGACGCCGATCGCCCCGGAGATCAGCCAGCCGCCGAACAGCCTGCCCAGGCTGGGCAGCACGTCGCGGAACACCGCGTCGGTGAGCCACAGCCGGGAGGCGGGGCCGGTCAGCCAGATCTGCCAGGCGTGCGCCACGATCTCGGTCGGCGGCAGGAAGTACACGTTGTCCGCGGCGCGGGTGGCGAGCTCCCACAGCACCAGCAGGACCAGCAGCAGGCCCCACTTGCCCAGGAAGTTCCGCACGCCGGCGACCGGCGCGGCGGTGGGGGCGGTCCGTTGTGCCGTCACAGTTCCTCCCGGCTCGCGGTCCAGCCGAACAGCCTGCGCTGCAGCTGCTGCAGCCCGGAGTTGATCAGATATCCGATGGCGCCGACGATCACGGTCCCGGCCAGCACCAGGTCCATCCGCCCGCCGCCGCTGCTGGCTTCGAGGATGAAGGTGCCGACGCCGCGCGCCCCGCCCGCGATGAGCTCGACGACGACCACCACGACCAGCGCGATCGACGCGGAGATGCGGATGCCGGTGGCGATGAACGGCGCGGCGTGCGGCAGCGCGACGGTGAACATGGTGCGGACCCGGCCGAACCCGAAGGACCGCGCGAGGTCGGTGTAGAGCGGGTCCATCTCGTCCAGCGCGTACATGGTGTTGAACAGGATCGGCCACAGCGCGGCGTACGTGGCCAGCGTGATCTTGGTTTCCGGTCCGGCGCCGAGCAGCAGCATGAACAGCGGCAGCAGCGCCACCGCGGGCAGCGGGCGCAGGAACTCGACCACCGTCAGCCCGGCGACCCGGGCGGGCCGCACGCTGCCGAGCAGCAGGCCCAGCGGGATCGCGATGACCGCGGCCAGCGCGAGCGCGATGAGGAAGGTCAGGACGGTCGCGATGGTGTCGAGGACGAAGTCGGCGTCCCCGCCGAGCAGTTCCGCGATGCGCGGACCCACGACGGAGGGCGGCGGCACGAACCGGGCGTCGAGCAGGCCGACCGCGCAGCACAGCTCCCACAGCACCAGCAGGCCGGCCAGTCCGGCCAGGCCGCGAGCGAGTCGGGCCACCGGTCAGCTCCTCTCCGGTGGTGCGCCGGGATCCTGGCGGGGGCCGGTGTCGCGGTCGGCGGCGGTGCGCATCCTGACTGCTTCTCCTCGCGTGGGCGGCGTGCGGTGGCCGGGAGCGGTACGTGCCGGGGAGCCGGTCGGCAGGTGGCCGAACCGCGTGCTGCGAACGGTCCACACCGCCACCGTCGTCGCTGGTGGGAACGATGATGATCACCCAGGCGACGGTGGTGCCGAGCGCGGCTCTAAGGTGCTCCCAGTACTTGTCGGACGGTTGCTCGACGTGGTCGTCGTCGACCAGGACTCGCGGAGCCGCGAAGCCGGTCGTGAGCCTAGGTGATAGCCCGAATGGGTGGTAGGTCGGGCGTTTCGGATTTTCGGCGCGCCCGACGGACACGGTGAGTGACGGGCAAAATCAACAGTGCCGCCGCTCCTCTTTGGAGTGAAAGTGGCACCCGGTTCCGTTACCTTCCGTGTCCTTACCCACTTCCCCGTCGACGGTCGTCGCAAGTACCCTGTGCTGCGCTGGAACGCGAGGCGTCCCGGTACCGTCACAACGGGTGCCAGGCAGCGCCCAGCGTCCAGAATCGGCCCGCTGAACTGCGGGTTCGGTCCGGAGCACGGTGCAAGTGTAGATTTTTCGTGAGCGGTGCGAGCCTCCGCTGCTGTCGGAAGAGGAAGCCTGGAGTGGCCCGAGGAGACACAGGTCGCGAGCGCCTGAGCCGCACGGAGCAGGCGGACGCCGGTATCCACCACATGGGCGAGGCGCTCGGCACCGAAGGTCAGTCGCTCGGCACCGAAAGTCAAAGCGCTTCGCTGAGCATGGGTTCCGCCCAGCTGCGGGGCGGTCAGGACAGCGGTCCCGGCGACTGGCGGCTGAGCAACTGGCGACTGCGCACCAAGCTGTTGGCCGTCCTGCTGATCCCGCTGCTCAGCGCGATCGTGTTCGGCGGTCTGCACATCTACGACGGGGTGAGCGAGGCCCGTCTGCTCGACCGGACCCACCAGCAGGTGAACCTGCAGCGGGCGGCCGACGACCTGACCCACGAGCTGCAGCGCGAGCGGGACCTCTCGGTCTCCTACGTCGCCGGCGGCCGGTCCGGGGACGCGGCACCGCTGGCGGACGTCCGCACCAAGGTCGACGCCGAGCTGGACGAGTTCCGGGGCCTGATCGGCGGCAACGACGATTCGATCGCCTCCGAGTACCGGATCGCCGCCGACAACCTGAACAGCCGGCTCGCCAGCCTGCGCGACTCGGTGGACAACACCCAGTACCCGCCGGAAGGCGTGCTGCGCACCTACAGCCAGAGCATCGACTCGTTGCTCGACCTCGGCCAGCAGGGCGTCAGCAACATCTCCGACTCCAACCTGCTGCGGCTGACGCTGGCCACGAACGCGATCGCCGACGCGCAGGAAGCGGCCTCGCTCCGCGCCGCGCTGCTCAACGACGCGATCCGGGCCGGCCAGTTCCGCACCGACCAGAACCGGGAGCTGCTGGCCGCCGAAGCGCGGATCGAGACCGCGGTCAGCGACTTCAACGCGGTCGCCACCGAGGCCCAGCGGCAGCTCTACCAGGACAGCGTCACCGGCGCCGACGTCGACCGCGCGAACAGCATGTCGCAGAGCGCGCTCGCCTTCGACAGCGGCGGCCAGCCGCTGAACTCGCTGGACGCGCAGGAGTGGGACAAGGTCGCGAACACCAGCGTCGACCTGATCGACCAGGTCGGCGGCAAGCTGCACGACAGCCTCGACGCCGCGGCCGACGACGCCGCGGCGGGCGCCCAGCAGCGCACCATCGCGATCAGCGTGGCGACGCTGCTCGCCCTGGTCGTGGCCCTGGCGGTCGCCCTGGTCGTGGCCCGGTCCCTGCTGGGCTCGCTGCGGACCCTGCGCCGCTCGGCGCTGGACGTGGCCGACCGCGGGCTGCCGGAGGCGGTCCGGGCGATCCTGAACGAGTCCGGTTCGGGCGGCGGCGGCCTCGCGCAGATCGAGCCGATCCCGGTCTACAGCCGGGAGGAGATCGGCAAGGTCGCCCGCTCGTTCGACGCGGTCCACTCGCAGGCGCTGCGGCTGGCGTCCGAGCAGGCGCTGCTGCGGAACAACGTCAACGACCTGTTCGTGAACCTGGCCCGCCGGAGCCAGACCCTGGTGCAGCGGCAGCTGTCCCTGATCGACCGGCTGGAGCAGGACGAGCAGGACCCGGACCAGCTCTCCAGCCTGTTCGAGCTGGACCACCTGGCGACCCGCATGCGCCGGAACAACGAGAACCTCCTGATCCTCGGCGGCACCGACCTGACGCGCCGGATGATGCGCCCGGTCCCGCTGACCGAGGTCGTGGGCGCCGCGGTGTCCGAGGTGGAGCAGTACACCCGCGTCTCGGTCGCCGACTCCCCGGACCTGGCCATCCAGGGCCGCGTGGTCAACGACTTCGTGCACCTGGTGGCGGAGCTGCTGGAGAACGCCACGGTGTTCTCCAACCCGGACACCGAGGTCACCGTCCGCACCGCCTACCGCAGGCAGGAACTGGTGCTGGAGATCCGGGACCGCGGTGTCGGCATCGACGCCGCCGAGCTCGGCGAGATCAACGAGCGCCTCACCCGGCCGCCGGAGATCGACGTCGCGGTGTCCCGCCGGATGGGCCTGTACGTGGTCGGGCAGCTGGCCCGCCGCCACGACATCCGGGTGGACCTGCGCAACAACGGCGACCTGGAAGGCGGCGTGACCGCCAGCGTCCGCGTCTCCGGCGAGTTCGTGGTGCAGCTGACCCCGGACGGCCCGCGGCCGATGCCCGACGTGCAGCGGGTCGCCGCGGACGACCGGGACTCGGCCGACACCGGCACGAACCTGGGCCTGGCCGCCGCGTTCGGCGGTGCCGCCGCGAACGGGCGCGCCGCGGACTCCTCCTCGCAGCTGTCCCCGGTGGACCCGGCGGAGCTGGATCAGCCCGCCGAGCAGTCCCGCACCTCGCAGGTGCCGGTCAGCGGCAACGGGCACGGCGGGATCGAGAAGACGCACGTCTCCCCGGTGTGGATCACCGAGGACGACGACCCGGTGCCGGACCTCGACTTCGCGGCCCCGGCCGAGGAACCGGAGCGGCCCGAACCGGCCGCGACCCGCGAGCCGGAGGTCGAGCAGCAGGACGTCGAATGGCAGGACGCCGACGAGGAGCAGCAGGCCGCCGAGGAATCGGCGCCCGGCGACTACTCGTTCCGCGTCGCCACCGGCGACTCGTTCGGCGTGACCGACGTGCCGCGCTGGCACACCGCCGAGCAGGCCGCCATCCGCGACGCCGAGCCGCAGGCTCCCCGTCCGGCCGAGCCGCAGGCTCCCCGCCCGGCCGAGCAGACCTCCGAGGTCTGGCCGAACGAGGAGACCCGCGACCCGGACTTCGACGGCCAGTGCGGCGTCCCGCCCGGCCTGGACGCGCCGCAGCTCGGTGAGGACGTGACGACGACGTCGGGCCGGGCCGAGAGCGGACCGCAGGACCTCTTCCACAGCCCGTACGAGGCGGAGAAGACCCAGCAGATCAGCCTTCCCCCGGACGACTTCGACTGGGGCGCAGGCGCCCCGGCGGAACCGGAGCAGGCCGCGCGCACCAACGGTGCCGGGACGACCCCGCCGCCGCTGGGCTACGCGCACCAGGCCCGCCGCGAAGGCGACGACGCTCCGACGGAGCGGCTGCCGATCTACGAGGCGGTGCTGTCGCAGTGGTTCCGGGAGGGCAGCGACGAGCCGACCCCGGAGGCCACCGCCCCCAGCGCCGGTTCGATGCCGCTCGACGCCGAGACCGCCGCGGAAGCTCCCGAAGCCCCCGAGTCCCCGGAGGAACCGGCGCCGGCCACCGGCCGTCGCAAGGCCCGCCGGGAAGCGGAGGAGAAGCAGGCCGAGCCGCTGTCCGGTTCGGACCCGCTCGACACGACCGGCTCGTCCGGTGCCGGCGGCGAGAGCCGCGCGGACACCGGCGGGCACATCCTGGCCGGGCCGCACGACCCGGGCTGGGGTTCGGCGGATGTGGGCTGGCAGGCCGCCGAAGCACTGGTGGCGCAAACCCGCCAAACCCAGGAGACCACTGCCGCCGGGCTGCCCAAGCGGGTTCCCAAGTCGAACCTGGTGCCGGGCTCTGCCGCACCTCGTTCGCAGTCTCCAGCACCCGTGAAACCGGCCGCGCCGCGCTCGGCCGACGCCGTCCGCGGACGGATGTCGAACTTCCAGAGCGGCGTCCGGCGTGGTAGGCACGCAAAGGCAGAACCAGTCTCGACCGAACCGCCCCGCTCGACCCCGAGCCGTCCCGAGGAGCAGGAGTGACCGGGTCCGTCCAGCAACCCATGAGCCAGAACAGCTTCAGTTGGCTGATCACCGATTTCGTGCGCCGGGTTCCCGGCGTCGCGCACTCCGTCGTGGTCTCCGCGGACGGCCTGCTGCTGGCAGGTTCGCAGGGCCTGCCGCGGGATCGCGCCGAGCAGCTGTCCGCGGTCGCCTCCGGCCTGGTCAGCCTCACGCAGGGCGCCGCCCGCTGCTTCGAGGCGGGTGACGTCACGCAGACCGTGGTGGAGATGGAGCAGGGCTACCTGTTCCTGATGTCCATCAGCGACGGCTCCTGCCTCGCGGTGCTGGCGGCTCCGAACGCCGACATCGGCTTGGTGGCCTACGAGATGACCCTGCTCGTGGAGCGGGTCGGCAAGCAGCTGACGCCGGAGCTCCGCGCGCAGCTGCAGGGCATGGTCCGGCGATGACGCTCGCCGTGCCGTGTGGTTCGGCGACGTGTGAGGGGGGTTCGCCATGACGTCGGGTCCCGACTCGAACTGGGACGGCGACCCGTTCCGGTCGTACAACCGGCACGGCGGCGCCGATTCCTGGCAGGACGACTTCCTCGACGACCCGCGCGGTGGCCAACCGGACTCGTGGCCGGGCTCGTCGAGCGGGTCCGACTACAGCCGCGCGCTGTTCGGCGGGCCCGGTGCCGACCTGTTCGGTTCCGGCATGTCGTCCTCGTCGATGCCGTCGGTGTCGTCCGGCTCGGTGCCGAACCCGGACCAGGGTTCACCGCTGGACGTCCCGTACGGGCACAGCCGGCCGGGCGCCGGCCAGGGCCGGGACCGTTCCGGTTGGGACTCGCAGGCGGGCACCCGCGGCCAGGGCCGCTACGACGGCGGGCCGCCGTCCGGTTCGATGCCGTCCCTGTCGCAGTCCATGCCGCCGGTGTCGGGCTCGCTGCCGTCGATCTCCGGTTCGATGCCGGCCATTCCCGGTGGTCCGGTGGACCACGGGGAGATGCAGGAAACGGGCTCGCTGGTGCGACCCTATGCCCGCACGAGGGGCCGCACGCGCACCGATTATGATCTTGCCATCGAGACGCTGGTCTCCACCAGCGAGCGCGGCCGGGGGCAAAGCAACCCGGCGACGCCTGAGCACCGCTCGATCTGCGGGCTCTGCGTGGAGGCCCGGTCGGTCGCCGAGGTCGCCGCCCATCTGCGGCTGCCTCTCGGCGTGGTGCGGGTGTTGATCGGTGACATGGCCGGACTAGGCCTGGTCCTCATTCACGAGAACGGCATGGTCGTGGGAGACGGACCGTCGATGGAATTCTTGGAGAGGGTGCTCAGTGGCCTCCGGAAGCTCTGATCCCCGGGCGATCATGAACAATCAAAGCAGCGGCAAGACCTCGACCAAGATCGTCGTCGCCGGCGGCTTCGGCGTCGGCAAGACGACCTTCGTCGGTTCGGTCTCCGAGATCATGCCGCTGACCACCGAAGCGGTGATGACCGAGGCGAGCGTGGGGGTCGACGACCTCAGCTCGACGCCCGGGAAGGTCACCACCACGGTCGCGATGGACTTCGGCCGGGTGTCGCTCGACTCCGACCTGATCCTGTACCTGTTCGGCACGCCCGGGCAGCACCGGTTCTGGTTCATGTGGGACGACCTGGTGAAGGGCGCGATCGGTGCCATCGTGCTGGTGGACACTCGCCGCCTGGCGGACGCGTTCGCGTCGATCGACTTCTTCGACGACCGGCAGCTGCCGTACGTCGTCGCGGTGAACACGTTCGACGGCATGTTGCACCACAACATGGAGGACGTGCGGGAGGCGCTGACGATCGACAAGTCGGTGCCGATGATCTCCTGCGACGCCCGCAACCGGCAGTCCACCAAGCAGGCGTTGATCACCCTGGTCGAGCACGCGATGCGCCAGCGCCTCGCGATGCCCGCGTCCCAGTCCCAAGCCAAGGGCTGACGTCCCGGAGCAGCGGCCCTCTGGGGAGGGAGGCCGCGCTCCAGGAGGACGAACCGAGCGGCGCGCCGTGCGCGGGCACGCTCGCCGGTCCGGCGCCGAGCGCGCCGGTTCTCCGCGGTAGCAGCGCGCGGGCGGCCGTTCCCGGCCACGGGGACCCGCGCCGCACCGCCCCGCCGCTCACCGGAGACCGCGCATTCCTGCCTAGCCCCGACGTGTGATCGCGCTCGGACCGCGGCTCAGTCCTCGACGACCGCCACCGACGTGATGCGGTGCAGCGGGAACCGGCCCGGCTCGCCGCTGCCGCGGTCCACCCCTTGCAGGACCCCGCCGCCGACGCTGACCGGGAGCACCACGACCTGGCTGGCGACGCCGTTCGAGTTCACGAAGCCGAGCCACACGCTGCGCTGCCGCGCCGCCGCGTCGCGCAGCAGCTGCAGGGTGGCCTCCGCGCTGGGCCTGCCGCGTTCCGGGCGCATCGCGCTGCCGCGGCGCACCGAGCCGGCCCGGTCCCCGGACCGCAGCTGCGCGACGATCTCCGCCAGCTGCTCCTCCCCGGGCGGCGCGGGCAGCGCCGGTTGCTGCGCGGTGCGGACCCGGCCGCGGACCCGGAGGCCGTCGGAGCGCAGGTCCAGGATCTGCCCGTCGGGGCCTTCGGCGGCGGGCGCGAAACCGGCGGCGCGCAGGCCGTCCAGCACCTCCACCAGCGGCAGCGGGCTCACCAGCACCGTCGGCGCGATGCGGCGCAGCTCCAGCTCGCCGACTCCCGGGCTGGCCAGGACTTCGGCCAGCAGCACCGGATCGTCGCAGCGCAGGAAGGCCGAGGCGGTGCCGGCGCGGAGCCTGCCGTGCCGGCGCGCCACGTCGTCGATCAGGTACGTGAGGCCCTGCGGGATCGGGGTGCGGGAGCGGTCCCGGAACAGGGCGTGCAGCTCGTCGGCGGTGCGGCCCGCGTCCAGCGCGCGGCGCACGCTGCTCTCGCCGACCCGGTACACGGTGGCGCTGCCCGCCGATTCGACGTCGGCCACGAGCTTCAGGTCCGCGGCCAGGTCCGGTTCCAGGCGGCCCGGCGCCACCACGGTCAGGTCGGCCTGCACCAGCACGTGGTCCAGCGGTTCCGGCAGCGCCGAGGTGAGCACCTGCGCGGCCGCGCCCGGCCCGTCGAACAGGACCGCGCGGCCCGCGCCGGACAGCGCGCCGAGCGCGACGACACCCAGCGCGGTCGCCTCCCGCAGCGTCCAGCGCACCAGATCGTCGCGCATCCGCCCGCCGCGGCGGGGAGCTCGCCAGGCGAGCACCGCGGCCACGTCCTCCGCGCTGCGCACCCCGTGCCCGCCGGGGAGCTCGTCGAGCACGCCCAGCACGCGCAGCCGGTCGCGCGGTGCGGTCGGGCGGCGCAGCTCCTCGGACAGCGGACCGAGCAGCCGGTCCTTCTCGTCGCGCGCCCCGATCAGCCCGGGCAGCCGGGGCAGGTCCAGCCAGGCCTTCGCCAGCGGGGCCCACCGCTGCTCCGGGCCGGACGCCAGCCAGGTGTCGGCGCCGTAGGTGAGCGTCCAGCGGGGTTCCGCGCCTTCGGCGGCGGTGATCAGGTTCGCGGCCGCCGCGAGTTCCACCAGCAGCGACACCCGCGCCTCGTCGACCTCCAGCGCCTTCGCCGCACGGCGCACGTCGCGCACCCCGATGCCGCCGGAGCGCAGCACGTCCGGTGGGTCCTCGCTCCACAGGTGCAGCAGCGATTCCAGGTGCCGCAGCAGTTCCAGCACCTCGCCGGCCGCCGTGGAGTCCACTGCGGACCGGTCGTGCTCGACGAGGTCCAGCAGCGGTTCCTCCGGTTCGACCGGCCCCATCGGGTGATCGCCGCGGATCGCGAACGCCAGCTGCCGCGGCAGTTCCACCGTCTCGTCGTCGCGGCGCAGCAGCAGGCCCTTCGCGAGCAGCCGCTGCACCGGGGTGGCGTCGGGGTCGGTGGCCGCGCGCGCCGCGTCCTTGGTGCGCCCGATCGGCTTCGGCCCGGCGAGCTTGCCCACCAGGTCCCGCTCCGGTTCGTCCAGCTCGGCGAGCGCGGCGCGGGCGCCCTCGACGGTGAGCCCGTCGGCGGGGCGGCCCAGCCCGGCGGGGAACGTCGGCAGCGCCTCCCGCGCGGTCGGCACCACCGCGAGCTCGTCGTCCTCGCCCCAGGCCAGCGCGCGGCGGCGCAGCTCCGACACCGACCGGCGGGCCCGCTGCGGGGTGACGTCCGCGCCGAGCAGCTCGGCCACCGCGTCCAGCGGGACCGGTGCGGCGTCCGCGTCCAGCAGCACCAGGGCCTCCAAGGTGGACAGCGCGAACGCGTCCAGGTCCTCGCAGGCCCTGGCCACCGAGGAACGCACCCCGGCGCGGGTGGCCAGCACGGAGATGTCCGCGGGCGGGGGCGTGGCCAGATCGGGCCGCGTGCGCAGCAGATCCGTGAGTTCCTCGTCGCCGCGTGCGCGCAGGAAGTCCGCGAGAGAAGCCATCCCCGCCACGATACCGAGTCGGCCCTGCGCACCCGTCCGCATCGTGGTCGAACCGGCACGGCCCGACCTCGGGCGATGATCCGCGCCGCATCCGCCGGGCCGGGGTTCGCCCGCCGCGCCGGATCGGGCAAACTGGTGGTCGTACGCCCACGACGACTTTCCCGGAGGATGACCGTGGCCGGTGGCAACGCGAAGAAGGACCGCATCGACCCGACGTGGCCGCACGTCGGCGACGGCGAGCACCCGGTCAGCGAGCTGGTCGCCGACAAGCAGGGCGCGCTGTCCCCGTTCGGCGACGTCACCTTCCCCTACGACGAGGGCACGTTCCCGTACGAGCACCCCGTCACGGAGATCAACAAGTGACTTCCGGCGAGTAGCGGCCCAGCCGCGCCGCCCCGGCCCCGGTGTCCCCAGCGGACCCGGGGCCGTCGTGCGTTCCGGCCCGCTTGTCAAGACCGACTCGTCGGTAACGGTGCCGGATATCGATCACATCGGAGAAAGTTCTAGGCTTTTTCTCAGCCGGGTGAAGTTCAATGGCTTTGGTGGGTGTTGGATCTTGCCTGAGACCTGAGTTCTGTGCATAGGCCCGGCGCTCGAAGCGAAACTTCACGCGCGACAGGGGTGTGGCCATGCCGGTTCCAGGTCCGGGTTACTCGATCACGGTTCGAGTGGAGGCGCCGCCGTCGGCCAGCGCCGCGGGGGACCTCGCCAGCGCGGTCGGGCGTTCCGGTGGCGTCATCACCGCCTTCGACGTCGTCGAATCGCACACCGACCGCATCGTCGTGGACATCACCTGCAACGCGCTGTCCGCCGACCACGCCAGCGACATCACCGACCGGCTCGGCGAGCTGCCCGGGGTGAAGGTCCGCAAGATCTCCGACCGGACGTTCCTGGTGCACCTCGGCGGGAAGATCGAGGTGAGCTCGCGGGTCGCGCTCGCCAACCGCGACGACCTCTCCCGCGCCTACACGCCCGGCGTGGCCCGGGTGTGCACCGCGATCGCCGAGAACCCGGAGGACGCGCGCCGCCTCACCATCAAGCGGAACTCGGTCGCCGTGGTCACCGACGGCTCCGCCGTCCTCGGCCTCGGCAACATCGGCCCGGAGGCCGCGCTGCCCGTGATGGAGGGCAAGGCGGCGCTGTTCAAGAAGTTCGCCGGCGTCAACGCCTGGCCGGTGTGCCTGGACACCCAGGACACCGAGGAGATCATCCGCGCGGTCGAGCTCATCGCGCCCGTCTACGGCGGCATCAACCTGGAGGACATCGCCGCGCCCCGCTGCTTCGAGATCGAGGCGCGGCTGCGGGACAAGCTGAACATCCCGGTGTTCCACGACGACCAGCACGGCACCGCCATCGTGGTGCTCGGCGCGCTGCGCAACGCGCTGCGGGTCGTCGGCAAGAACATCGAGGACGTGCGGATCGTCGTCTGCGGCGTCGGTGCCGCGGGTTCCGCGATCATCCGGCTGCTGCAGCACAAGTCGCCCGCGGACATCATCGCCGTGGACATCGACGGGATCGTGCACAGCGGCCGTGGTGACGAGGACGAGAACCTCCGCTCCATCGCCGCGGGTACCAACGCCGGAGGCCGCACCGGCACGCTGTCCGACGCGGTGAACGGGGCCGACGTGTTCATCGGCGTCTCGGCGCCGAACCTGCTCAGCGCGGCCGACGTGGCCACCATGAACGAGGACGCGATCGTGTTCGCGCTCGCCAACCCGGACCCGGAGATCGACCCGCTGGAAGCCCAGCAGCACGCCAAGGTCGTCGCCACCGGGCGCAGCGACTACCCGAACCAGATCAACAACGTGCTCGCGTTCCCCGGTTTCTTCCGCGGGCTGCTCGACGCGCACGCGCACGAGATCACCGACGAGATGATGATCGCCGCCTCCAACGCCATCGCCGACGTGGTGGACGGCGAGGAGCGGGTCAACCCGTCGTTCATCGTCCCGAGCGTCTTCGACACCAACGTCGCGCCCGCCGTGGCCGAAGCCGTGCGCAAGGCCGCGATCGCGAGCCGCACCGAGCAGCCCTCCGCGGGCGGCTCCTCCATGCCGTGGTCCATGGCCGAGGACCTCGACTTCTGATCCGCCCGCACCTCGGGTGAACGGCCCGCCCGGCCCGGTCGCGACGGCCGGGCGGGCCGTCGGCCCGGGAGGAGGCTCGCGCGTCCGCGGTGCGGGCGCGGGGCCTAGAGTTCGCGGTATGGCGCAGGACGAGTTGACGCACGTGGACGAATCGGGCGCGGCCCGCATGGTCGACGTCTCGAAGAAGCAGGTCACCGCCCGCACCGCCGTCGCCACCGGCGTCGTGCGCACCACCCCGGAGGTCCTCGCGCTGGTCCGCCGCGACGGGCTGCCCAAGGGCGACGCGCTCGCCACCGCGCGCATCGCCGGGATCATGGCCGCCAAGCGCACCCCGGACCTCGTCCCGCTGTGCCACCCCATCGCGCTGTCCGGGGTGGCGGTGCAGCTCGACCTCGGTGACGCGGAGGTTCGGATCACCGCGACCGTGCGCACCACCGACCGCACCGGCGTCGAGATGGAGGCGCTCACCGCCGTCACCGGCGCCGGGCTCGCCCTGCACGACATGATCAAGGCGGTCGATCCGGCGGCCGTGCTCGACGCCGTCCGCGTCGAGCGCAAGGAGGGCGGCAAGACGGGCACCTGGGTTCGCGAGGACTGATCGGCCGCGGCCCGGCCGCTGCTCGTACGCTGGACGCAGCGACGCGGATCCGCCGTCGCGCCCCCGAACTCGACCGGTTCGCGATCCGTCCGCGGCCGCTCAGCACGCGAGGAGTTCCGCCCATGCCAGCCCGCACCGCTCGTGTCGTGGCCGCGTCGAACCGTGCCGCGGCAGGCGTGTACGCCGACCGCACCGGCCCGGTCATCGTCGAGTGGCTGCGCGAACGCGGGTTCCAGGTCGCCGAGCCGCTGGTCGTCCCGGACGGCGAGCCGGTGGGCGACGCGCTGCGGGCGGCCGTGTCCGCCGAGGTCGCCGTCGTGATCACCACCGGCGGCACCGGGATCAACCCGACGGACCGCACGCCCGAGGTCACCGCCGAAGTGCTCGACCACCCGGTGCCGGGCCTGGCCGACGCGATCCGCGCCGCCGGGCTGCCCGAGGTGCCGACCGCGGTGCTCTCCCGCGGGCTGGCCGGGGTCGCCGGGCGGACGTTGATCGTGAACCTGCCCGGTTCCCGCGGCGGGGTGGCCGACGGGCTGGGCGTGCTCGACGGCGTGCTGGACCACGCGCTGGACCAGCTCGGCGGCGGGGACCACGCGCCGGGCGGCGGGGTTCCGCACGCCCACGCGGAGCCGGCGCACACCGGCCCGGCCGAGGTGCTGCGCGCCGAGGTCGTCGACCGGCCGCTGGAGGTCGCCGAACTGGAGCGGCTGGTGCAGGACCGGGCCGCGGGCGCGGTCGTCACCTTCGGCGGCGTGGTCCGCGACCACGACGGCGGCCGCGGCGTCACCGAGCTCGAATACGTCGGGCACCCCAGCGCGGACGAGGTGATCCGCGAGGTCGCGGCCGAACTCGCCGCCCGGTACGAGGGCGTGCGCGGCCTGGCCGTGGCGCACCGGATCGGGCACTTGGGCATCGGCGACGTGGCGCTGGCCTGCGCGGTCGCGGCCGAGCACCGCAAGGAGGCGTTCGCGGTGTGCGCGGAGCTGGTGGACGAGGTGAAGCGCAGGCTGCCGATCTGGAAGCGCCAGGTCTTCACCGACGCCACCGAGGAATGGGTCAACTGCCCCTGATCCGCCCGTCCGGCCCGGTGGCGGGCCGGTGCGGCGGCGGCCGGTGGACGACAGCGGCCTGAGATCGTCTCTGCGACGGTGGACGCCCGGGATCTCGGGGAAGGTGCGGGGACGCCCGCTGATCTCGCTGACGACGTTCTCAGCCCGCCGCGGACGCGTTCAGGTCTCGGCCAGGTGACGATCGGATCTCGTGGCGGCCTCGGGCGGTCGACGGGACCGGGAAGAAGAACGGGCCCCTGCCGCTGGGGGAGGCGGCAGGGGCCCGAGGGGGGAGTCGCGCCGGCCCGCACGGGGGAACGGGCCGGGCGGCCGACTCCGAGCCAGGTCGAGGACCTGGCCGGTCGATCACTTGATGTCGAGCTGCTGACCCGGGAAGATCAGGTTCGGGTCGCTGAGCACGTTGCTGTTGCGCTCGAAGATGTCCTGGTAGTCGACGCCGTACTGGCTGGCGATCTTGCCCAGGGTGTCACCGGCCTGCACCGTGTAGTCGGCACCGTTGGACTTCACGGTCGACTTCTTCTTGGTGGTGCTCTTCGAGCTCTTCTTCGAGGAGGAGCTCTTCTCGGAGGACGAGCTGGAGCCACCGCTGGTGCTGCCGCTGGTCCAGCTGGTCTTCGAGGTGCAGCCCGGCCAGGCGCCGGGGCCCTGCGAGGCGAGGACCTTCTCGGCGACCGCGATCTGCTCTTCGCGGCTGGCGTCCTTGGCGTTCGACGCGTACTGCGTGCCGCCGTAGGCCGCCCAGGTCGACGGGGTGAACTGGAGGCCGCCGGAGAACCCGTTGCCGGTGTTCGCGCTCCAGTTGCCGCTGCTCTCGCACTGCGCGAGCTGGTCCCAGTCCGCGGCGTTCGCGGGGGCCGCGACCGCGATCGGGGCGGCGACCACGGCACCTGCGATGGCGAGCCGGGCGGCGTTGCGGGCGATGCCGGCGGTGGAAGGTTTCCGGTGCTTGCCTTCGTAGCGAGTCATTTCCCTCTCCTGCCGCGCTTGCGAGGTGAGCTGTCGGGTTCGAGCTGAGAGGCAGCCCGGCCGGCTCGGGAGCCGGCTTCACCCCTAGGGCGTTCGGGGCGCCCAGTGGTGGTTCCCCCGCCCCTGTCCGGTGTGTTCGTTCGGGGGTGGGAAGCCCGCCGGACAGGGTTCGGCGCTGCGGGCTTCCGTGGTCCTTGCTGATCGGTTCGGGGCCGACCGGAGAGCGACACTACGTAACCGATCGCCGAAGCGGAAATCTGAGCATATGTGACGCTAGTCACAGTAACGATGACTCAGGGGTGTCCGATCTCGATCGTTTTCGCTGATCAGAGCGTCGTTATCAAGTCGTTTCCGGGCTGAGATCGATCACCGTCAGTGAGGCGTGGCTCACCTCTTCGGCGGCCTCGAAACCTCGTCGTCGCCGGGATGTCATCCCTCGGTCGGTCTGAATCGAGTCCGGTGCACGCGTGGAATCGGGCCTTTTCGCGATCACTGCGCGATCAAGGGGCGTGACTCTCGGTGAGGTCTGGCCTCTCTCGGGTGAGGGATCCGAGGAGACGGCTCGAGATCGTCCAGGAGCCGTTCGAAGATCAGGAGACCGTCCCGGCGGCGCCCCCGGGGAGGCGGTGCGGAGCCACTCGATCGCACACCGAGAAGTCACCCAGGGGAGTGTGTCAGACACGCCGAGGAATGTTGTATTCGCGCACGCGCGCCTGCGCGGGCGGAGTAATGAGGAGAGAACTCGATCGCCGCAGGCGTTCAGCCACCCGCGAACGGCGGCAGCACGTCCAGCTCGTCACCGGCGCCGACCTCGATCGACCGGTCCCGCAGCGCGACCCCGTTGAGCAGGAAGCTGCAGGCGGGCACCACGGCGGCCAGCCGCTCGTCGTGCGCCGCGAGCACCGCGTCGACCACGTCCGACGCCCGCACCGGCCCCGGCGCGGCCGGCGCGATGCTCAGGACCTCCTCGGCCACGCCCGCCGCCGCCCTGGCACCGGCGAAGTACCGCACCCGCACGGCCGTCGTGGCGGGTGCACCTTCGAACTGCACAGTCACGGCGGTCAGCCTCCGATCGCGCTCATCGGCCGGGACGGCTGCGCGAACCCGTCGTCGTCCATCCCGTGCCCGGCCTTCTTGGCCCACATCGTCCCCTGCCACAGCCGGGCCAGTTCGTCGTCCCCCGCGCCGTCGCGCAGCGGGCCGCGCAGGTCGGTCTCGGTGGTGGAGAACAGGCAGGACCGCAGCTGTCCGTCGGCGGTGAGCCGGGTCCGGTCGCAGTCGGCGCAGAACGGCCGCGTCACCGAGCCGATCACGCCGACCGTGCCGGGCCCGCCGTCCACCAGCCAGCGCTCCGCGGGTGCCGAACCGCGTTCGGCGACGTGCGGGGTGAGGTCGAACTCGGCGCCCAGCCGCTCCAGGATCTCGTCCGCGGTGATCATCTGCTCGCGGTCCCAGCCGTGCTGCGGGTCCAGCGGCATCTGCTCGATGAACCGCAGCTGGTAGCCGTGCTCCAGGCAGAACCGCAGCAGGTCACCGGCCTCGTCGTCGTTCACGCCGCGCAGCAGCACCGCGTTCACCTTCACCGGTTCCAGCCCGGTCGCCTTGGCCGCGGCGAGCCCGTCGAGCACGTCGTGGAACCGGTCCCGGCGGGTCAGCCGGTGGAAGGTCTCGGCGCGCAGCGTGTCCAGCGAGACGTTGACCCGGTCCAGCCCGGACTCGACCAGCGCGTCCGCGTAGCGGTGCAGGTTGATGCCGTTGGTGGTCAACGAGGTCTTCGGGTGCGACGGCAGCGCGCTGGTGGCGGCGACGACGTCCACCAGGTCCTGGCGCAGCAGCGGTTCACCGCCGGTGAACCGCACGTTGGTGACCCCGAGGGTCTCCACGGCGATCCGGATCAGCCGGTTCATCTCGCCGGTGTCGAGCATCTCCTGCTTCTTCAGCCACGGCAGCCCCTCGGCGGGCATGCAGTAGGTGCAGCGCAGGTTGCACTTGTCGATCAGGGATACGCGGAGGTCGGTGGCCACGCGGCCGAACCGGTCGACCAGTGCCGGGGTGTCCGGACGCGTCGACGTGTCGGTCGTGGGGCGCACGGCCGGGATGCCCAGGTCCACTGCGGTCACACCATCGACCCTAACCCCGTCCGAGGGGGTATTTCGATCGACGGGAGCGGCTTTCTCGCAGCGGTGCGGGGCTTTCCCCACCTGCGGAGATCCGCAGTGGACGGTCCGGGCGCCGCGAGTGCGGCCGATGGGGCGCTGTCCTGCCCGCAGTCGCGGCAGTAATCTGCACGACTGTGCCGCACTACCGGATTTCCGAAGCCGCCGGACTGCTCGGCGTCAGCGACGACACCGTGCGCCGCTGGGCCGACGGCGGGCAACTGAACACCGAGCGGGACGGCTCCGGCCGCCTCGTGGTGGACGGTGCCGTCCTGGCCGGGTTCGCCCGCGACCAGGCGCGGGCCGTGCCGGACCCGTCGGGGGTGGGTCGTTCGGCCCGCAACCGGCTCGTCGGGCTCGTCACCGAGGTCGTCTCGGACACGGTGATGTCGCAGGTGGAGCTGCAGTGCGGCCCGCACCGCGTGGTGTCGCTGATGAGCACCGAGGCCGTGCGGGAACTGGGCCTGGAGCCGGGAGTGCTGGCGGTGGCGGTGGTCAAATCGACCAACGTCGTGGTGGAGACGCCGGGAGGCTGACGTGGTGGGACCCAGAGTTGTCGCGGCCCTGGCCGGGCTGGCGCTGTTAGCGGCCGGGTGTTCGACCGGCGGCGGCGAGCAGGCGCAGGGCGAGCGCACCGTCACGGTGCTCGCCGCGGCCTCGCTGACCGAATCGTTCGACCAGCTCGCCGAGCGGTTCGAGGCGGAGAACCCGGGGGTGGAGGTGCAGGTGGACTACGCGGGGTCGTCCACGCTGGTCGAGCAGCTCACCCAGGGGCGCCGGGCCGACGTGTTCGCCTCCGCGGACACCAAGAACATGGACAAGGCCACCAAGGCGGGCGTGACCGGCGGGGAACCGCAGGTGTTCGCCACCAACAAGCTGACCATCGCGGTCCCGAAGGGCAACCCGGACCACATCGGCTCGCTGGCCGACCTGACCGCGCCCGGCAGGCTCGTCGTGCAGTGCGCGCCCGAGGTGCCCTGCGGTTCGGCCTCGGCGACCGTGGAGCGGGCCGCGGGCCTGGACATCAAGCCGGCCAGCGAGGAGAACGACGTCAAGTCGGTGCTGCGCAAGGTCGCGGCCGGGGAGGCGGACGCCGGGCTGGTGTACGTCACGGACGCGCGCTCCGCCGCCGACCAGGTGCAGGCGGTGGACTTCCCGGAGGCGGACCAGGCGGTGAACGACTACCCGATCGTCGCGCTGAAGGACGCGCCGGAACCGGAGCTGGCCGCGAAGTTCCTGGACTACGTGCGCGGCCCGGTGGGCGAGCAGGTGCTCACCGAGCACGGCTTCGGCTCGGAGTGAGCCCGCGTCGCGCGCGCGGCGGGGGAGCGCGCCCGGTGGCCGTGCCGGGGGTGCTGTGGGTTCCCGCCGCGCTGGCGCTGGCGCTGATCGTGCTGCCGGTGCTGGGGCTGCTCACGAGGGTGGACCCGGCCCGGCTGCCCGAGCTGCTGACCAGCGAGGCCGCGCTGGACGCGCTGGAGCTGTCGGTGCGCACCTCGCTGGTGGCGACGGTGCTGTCGCTGGTGTTCGGCGGCCCGCTGGCGGTGGTGCTGGCGCGGGCGCGGGTGCGCGGCTCGCGGGTGCTGCGCGCGGTGGTGCTGCTGCCGCTGGTGCTGCCGCCGGTGGTCGGCGGGCTGGCGCTGCTGTACCTGCTGGGGCGCACCGGTCCGCTGGGCGGGCTGCTCGACGACGCCGGGCTGCGGCTGCCGTACACGACGGCGGCGGTGGTGCTGGCGCAGACGTTCGTGGCGATGCCGTTCCTGGTGGTGGGCCTGGAGGGCGCGCTGCGCTCGGCGGACGCCCGCTACGAGCAGGTGGCGGCGACGCTGGGCGCGGGCCCGTGGACGACGTTCCGGCGGGTGACGGTGCCGATGCTGCTGCCCGCGCTCGGGTCGAGCGTGGTGCTCACGTTCGCGCGGGCGCTGGGCGAGTTCGGCGCGACGATCACGTTCGCGGGCAGCCTGCAGGGCACCACCCGCACCCTGCCGCTGGCCATCTACACCACCGCGCAGTCCGACGTGGACGCCGCGGTGGCCATGTCGTTGCTGCTGGTGGTGCTGGCGCTGCTGGTGATCGGAGTGGCGGGCACGAGAGCGGTGGAGGGACGGACGTGACCGGTCTGCACGCCGAGGTCGCGTTCGCGCGGCCCGAGTTCGCGCTGGACGTGGAGCTGTCGGTGGCCCCGGGCGAGGTGCTGGCGGTGCTCGGCCCGAACGGCGCCGGGAAGTCGACGCTGCTGTCGGTGCTGTCCGGCCTGCTGGTGCCGGAGCGCGGCCGGGTGGCGCTGGACGAGCACGTCTGGTGCGACGCGGCGACCGGCGCGCACGTGCCCGCGCACCGGCGCGGGGTGGGCCTGCTGGCGCAGAACGCGCTGCTGTTCCCGCGGATGTCGGTGCTGGAGAACGTCGCGTTCGGCCCGCGCTCGGCCGGGACGCCCAAGGCCGAGGCGCGGGAGACCGCCCGCCGGTGGTTGTCCGAGGTGGACGCGGCCGAGTACGCCGACCGGCGCCCGGCGCAGGTGTCCGGTGGTCAGGCGCAGCGGATCGCGCTGGCCCGCGCGCTGGCGGCCGCGCCGCGGTTGCTGCTGCTGGACGAGCCGCTGGCGGCGCTGGACGTCGGCTCGGCCCCGGCGGTGCGCGGCCTGCTGCACCGGGTGCTGCGGGAGCAGCGGCAGCCGACGGTGCTGGTCACGCACGACGTGCTGGACGCGGTGGTGCTGGCGGACCGGGTGGCGGTCCTGGTGGACGGGAAGATCATCGAAGAGGGCTCGACGCGGGAGGTGCTGACCCGTCCGCAGGCCGCGTTCACCGCGCGCATCGCCGGGCTGAACCTGCTGACCGGCGTCGCCACCGACGGCGGGCTGGACTTCGGCGGCACCGCGATCGCGGGGCGGTCGGTGGAGGTGGCGCGGGGCGAGCCGGCGGCGGCGGTGTTCTCGCCGTCGGCGGTCGCGGTGCACCGGGAACGGCCGGACGGCAGCCCGCGCAACGCGGTGCCGGTGCGGATCGACGCGCTGGAACCGCGTGGTGACGTGGTGCGGTTGCGGGCCGCGACGCGGACGCCGGACCCGGTGGTGCTGGCCGCCGACGTGACGCCCGCGGCGGTCGCCGACCTGCGGCTGGGCGTCGGCGACCTGGTGTTCTTCGTGGTTAAGGCGACCGAAGTAGCCATGCACCCGGTATCCGATGGATCATCTGGGGTGTGACTGAGGAAGCGCCCTGGACGTACTTGATGGACATGGACGGCGTGCTGGTGCACGAGGAGCACATGGTGCCCGGAGCCGATCGGTTCCTGGCCGAGCTCCGCGAGCAGGGCTTGCCGTTCATGGTGTTCACGAACAACTCGATCTTCACCCCGCGCGACCTGCGCGCGCGGCTGCACCGCACCGGCCTGGACATCCCGGAGTCGGCGATCTGGACGTCGGCGCTGGCCACGGCCCAGTTCCTGGAGAAGCAGCGCCCGGGAGGCAGCGCGCACGTCGTCGGCGAGTCCGGCCTGACCACGGCGCTGCACAACATCGGCTACGTGCTCACCGATCGGGATCCGGACTACGTGATCCTGGGCGAGACCCGCACCTACAGCTTCGAGGCGATCACGAAGGCGATCCGCCTGGTGGAGAACGGTGCCCGGTTCATCGCCACCAACCCCGACGAGAAGGGGCCGAGCCGGGAGGGCACGTTGCCCGCGACCGGCGCGGTGGCGGCGCTGATCGAGCGGGTGACCGGGCGGGGGCCGTACTACGTGGGCAAGCCGAACCCGCTGATGATGCGGTCGGCGCTGCGGGCGCTGGGTTCGCACTCGGAGAACACGCTCATGATCGGTGACCGGATGGACACCGACGTGCGCTCCGGGCTGGAGTCGGGCATGCAGACGATCCTGGTGCTGACCGGGATCTCGGACGAGAACACCGCGGAGCTGTTCCCGTACCGCCCCACCAAGGTGATCGGCTCGGTGGCCGACCTGGTCGGGCACACCGCGAACCCGTTCGGGGTCTGAGGCGTTCCGGGTGAGTGGACCGTCCGCCCGCTCCGGCGGGACGACTGGCCCACTCACCTCGGTACCTGGTCAGCCCCGGGTGGGCAGCCGGTCGTCGGAGTCGACGATCTTCTTTCCCAGCGGGAACAGCGACACCGGCAGCAGCTTGAAGTTCGCGATGCCCAGCGGGATCCCGATGATGGTGATGCACTGCGCGATCCCGGTGACGATGTGCCCGATGGCCAGCCACCAGCCGGCCAGCAGCAGCCACAGCACGTTCCCGATCGCGGAGAACGCGCCCGCGCCGGGTTCGTCGACGAGCCGCCGCCCGAACGGCCACAGCGCGAAGTTGGCCATCCGGAACGACGCGATGGCGAACGGGATCCCGATGATCGTGATGCCCAGGACGATGCCGGCCACGGCGTAGCCCAGGGCCAGCCACAGCCCACCGAAGATCAACCAGATCACGTTCAGCAGCAATTGCATGCCCTCAGCGTGGCATGTGCGCTCGGACGAGTGGCCAGGTGGTGACCCTGAGTTCTCCCCGGGTCAGACCCGCAGTTCCCCCTCGAGGACCGTGACGGCCCGCCCGCGCAGCGCCACCCGGTCGCCCAGCGGCGTGGCGCGGACGAACCCGCCGCGCGGCGAGGCCTGCTCGCCGACCAGCTCCACGCCGGATCGCCCCAGCTCGGCGGCCCAGTAGGGGGCGAGCTGGCAGTGCGCCGATCCGGTCACCGGGTCCTCCGGGATGCCGGACGCGGGCGCGAAGAACCGGCTCACGAAGTCCACCCCGTCCCGGTCGCCCGCCGCGGTGACGACGACGCCCCGGTAGGGCCAGGTGGCGATGCGCGCCAGGTCCGGTTCGAGCCCGCGCACCTCGGCGGCCGCGCCGACCCGGACGAGCAGTCGTCCCGGGGCCGCGCGCACGTCCTCGACGGTGGCGCCGGGCAGCGCCGCCGCCAGGTCGCTCGGCGGCTCCACCGGGTCGGCGGCGCTCGCCGGGAAGTCCATGCCGATCCAGCCGGCACCGGAGTCCGTGCAGATCAGCTCGCCGCTGCGGGTGGCGAACCGCTGGTCGCCGCCGAGGGCGTGCGCGGCGGCGAGGGTGGCGTGCCCGCACAGCTCGACCTCGGTGGTGGGGGTGAACCAGCGCAGCGGTTTCGGTTCGGTGCCGTCGAGCACCACGAACGCGGTCTCGGCGTGCCGCATCTCGGCGGCGACCGACTGCATCCAGGGTTCGGCGGCGGGCGCGTCGAGCAGCACCACCCCGGCCGGGTTGCCGCTGAACGGGTGCTCGGTGAAGGAGTCCACGACGTAGGTGCGCACCCCCGGAGAGTACGGCCGCGGGAACCGATCACCAGCGGAACGGCCGGGTTCCGAAGGGCTGGGCCCGACCCCTCGACTTTTGCCCGACGCGGGCGCAATCATGAGTGTTCTGCGTCACGACAGCGTCGGGGAGGGCACTGTGGACACCGCCGGAACACCAGAACCCAGCTACGACTCCGGGATCTCCGAGGTGCCGCTGCTCGGCGACACCATCGGCGGCGACCTGGACCGCACCGCCGCCCGCGTCCCGGACTCGGACGCGCTGGTCGAGCACGCCGGCGGCCGCCGCTGGACCTACCGGGAGTTCGTGGCCGACGTGGACGCGCTCGCCCTGGGCCTGCTGGACGCGGGCATCGACAAGGGCGACCGGGTGGGCGTGTGGTCGCCGAACCGCGCCGAGTGGACGCTCACCCAGTACGCCACCGCGAAGATCGGCGCGATCCTGGTCAACATCAACCCGTCGTACCGGCTGCACGAGCTGGAGTTCGTGCTCGGCCAGGCCGGGGTGCGGATGCTGATCTCGGCGCAGCGGTTCAAGACCTCCGACTACACCGCGATGATCGAGCAGGTGCGGCCGAGCTGTCCCGGCCTGGAGCAGGTCGTGCTGTTCGACGACCCGGGCTGGGACGAGCTGGTGGCGCGCGGCCGGGCGGGCGATCCGGCGCGGCTCGCGGCGGCGCAGGCGCGGCTCGGCGCCGACGACCCGATCAACATCCAGTACACCTCGGGCACCACCGGTTTCCCGAAGGGCGCGACGCTGTCGCACCACAACATCCTCAACAACGGGTTCTTCGTCGGTGAGCTGTGCGGCTACTCCGAGGCGGACCGGGTCGCGATCGTGCCGCCGTTCTACCACTGCTTCGGGATGGTGATGGGCAACCTGGCCTGCACCAGCCACGGCGCGGCCATGGTCATCCCGTCCGAGGGCTTCGACCCGGGGACCGCGCTGGCCGCGGTGTCCGCGGAGCGCTGCACCTCGCTGTACGGGGTGCCGACGATGTTCATCGCCGAGCTGGACCACCCGGACTTCGAGAGCTTCGACCTGGGCTCGCTGCGCACCGGCATCATGGCCGGATCCCCGTGCCCGGCGGAGGTGATGAAGCAGGTCATCGACCGGATGGGCATGGCCGAGGTGGCGATCTGCTACGGCATGACGGAGACGAGTCCCGTCTCGACCCAGACCCGCGCGGACGATTCGCTGGAGCGCCGGGTGTCCACGGTGGGCCGCGTCGGGCCGCACCTGGAGGTGAAGGTCGTCGACCCGGCGACCGGGCTGACCGTGCCGCGCGGCGAGGCGGGGGAGCTGTGCACCCGCGGCTACTCGGTGATGCTCGGCTACTGGGACCAGCCGGAGAAGACCGCCGAGGTCATCGACGCCGCCCGCTGGATGCACACCGGCGACCTCGCCGTGATGGACGAGTCCGGTTACGTGAGCATCACCGGCCGGATCAAGGACATGGTGATCCGCGGCGGCGAGAACGTGTACCCCCGGGAGATCGAGGAGTTCCTCTACACCCACCCGGACATCGTGGACGCGCAGGTCATCGGGGTCCCGGACGCGCGCTACGGCGAGGAGCTGATGGTGTGGGTGCGGCTGCGCACCGGCGCCGCCGAGCTCTCGGCGGAGGCGCTGCGCGAGTTCTGCACCGGGAAGCTCGCGCACTACAAGATCCCCCGCTACGTGCACGTCGTGGACGACTTCCCGATGACGGTCACCGGCAAGATCCGCAAGATCGAGATGCGCCGCCAGGCCAAGGAACTCCTCGACCTGGACGGCTGAACGTCACCGGGCGGTATCGGCGAGGTGGTCGCGCAGGCGGGCGTGGCGGAACTGGTGGACCGCGCCCGCTCGGCGCAGCACGCCGCGGGCGTAGGCGTCGTCGAGGAACCGCGTCGGCCGCCACGGCAGCCGCCCCGTCAGCGGTAGCCACAGGCGCGCGAACAGCAGCCAGCCGCCCCACGACGACAGCGCCACCCGCGTCACCGCGAGCATGCTCCCGGCGACGGCTCCGAAGACCAGCCCGTAGCCGAGTTCACCGGTCACCCAGCCTGCGACCACGGCCGTGAGCCCGGTCGCGAGCACGAGCACTGCCGCGCGCCCGAGGGCGACCGCGCGGTCGGCGCGCAGCAAGTGCCACGGGTCCGTCGCGTCGTCCGCCTGGTCCTCGCCGAGCGCGGACACCGACCCGTTCGCGAGCGCGCCCGCGAGCGTTCCGGCCAGCGCCACGACCGAATCCGCGGCGATTCCGGGAGCGAACGCCGCCACAGCCGCCGCCACCACGCCCGCCGCGAGCACCGACTCCAGTACCGCCACCAGTACGACGACCAGCACGCCGAGCATCGGATGCGTCCGCAGCGGGGTCGTTCGCCGCGCCCGATCGTCGAAGATCATCCGCATCGTGCCCGCCAGCCCGAATGCGACTGCGAACGCGGTTGCGGCCACGAGCCCGTTCGTGAAGCCGCCCGCGAACGCCACCGCACCCCCGAACAGCAGCGCGATCACGAAGACGAAAGCGAACCACCGCACCAGCCCGCGGCCCTGCGGTCGCCGCTTGGAGCCCGGCCGCCGCAGGTGCAGCCGAACCCGCTCCGGTTCGTGCTCGCCCGAGTACCAGGTCCGCAGCTCCGCGCTGAGGCCGGTGAGAAGCCCGATCCCGAACCACGTCGCCGTGAACTGGCCCCAGAGCCCGAGTAGCAGTCCCGGCGCCCCGAAGCAGAGCGCGAACGCGACGGTGGTGACCAGCACGCGGGTGCGGCGATGCAGCGCCGCGGGCATCCGCCACCAGGCGAGGTCGTGGGAGCCGCGCCGGACCAGATCGGTGGCGAGCCGGCCGAGCCAGCGATGGGCCTGGTCCGGGCGCCACGGCCCGGGGCGGCGGACCGGGTCGTACCGGGTGTTCAGGTAGACGCTCAGCAGGTGTTCTTCGAGCTGCTCCGGGGACCGGAAGCGATCGGCGTCGAGCAGTTCGGCCGGGTCGCGGTCGGCGTCGTCGTGGTTGAGCCGGGCCAACGTCACCAGCAACGGGGTGGTCAGGGCGGCGGCCAGGTTCCGGCTTTCGGCCGCGTCCGGTTCGGTCCGCATGTGCTCGAACACGGCCGCCCATTCGGCGGCGCGGGCCTGTCCGCTGCTGCGGCGCAGGTGCCGGGCGACTTCGTTCGGGCGGAGGTCGTCGAGCTCGATCACAGCGGCCCCGCGCACCCAGTCCTGGCGTACCGCGTCGGCGTACTCGTCCCGCCTGCTGGTCACGACGACGGGCGACACGAGCCTGCTGATCTCGCGGACGGCTCCGCGCCGGTAGCGTTCGGGGATCTCGTCGAAGCCGTCGAGCACGGGCAACACCCACTCGTCAGCGACGAGGGCGGCGGCTTTTCCGCCCACCAGAAAAGGGTGGTCACGTTCGAGCAGGTCGGCGAGCCGGGACCGCAAGGCGGTGGTGGTGGGATTCCAGTCGCCGAGGCCGAACAGCACCGGGACGCGACCCGTGCGACCGCGTTCCGCGATCAGGTCGAGGACGAGCCGGTGGACCAGCGCGGTCTTGCCCGCACCGGCCCGGCCCAGGATCACCAGGCGTTGCGAGTCGATATCCCGGTAGGTCCGCCGAATCTCGGCGAAGGACCCGGTCAACGACGGCGGCCGAGCTTCGTCGTGCTGGATGTTGTCCCAGTGGTCGACCAGTTCGTCCGCTGCCGGATGCCAGCGCACCGGCAGCGCCTCCGGATCGCCCAGGCCCCACCGCTCACCCTCCTGGCGGCTGAGCGCGGCCAACCTGCGGGCGAGCTCCCGCGCCGACGCTTCCGGCGACCCGGTGGGGGCGGGCGGTTCCGGGTGCACGACGAGATCACCGTGCACGTCACCACCGACCTGCACGAGGTCACCGCCGACGGTGCCGCGATTGGTGTTGCGAGCCCGGTCGTGCTCTGTCACCTCGCCAGTGTGCCGCGAAGATCGCGGCCCCGGGGCCGGATCGAACCATCCACGAGCGGTCGTCCAGCACTCCCGGCGGCCGACCACCTCCGCAACGGCCGCCCCACATCCACACCCCGTTCAGGTGTGGAGTACTCGCGAAACTCACGGGGAATCGAACGGACCGACTCGCCGCCGAGTCGACGTACCCGCAGCGCAACAAGGGTTTTGCGGTCTGTGAACAAGGCGGGGCCCTGCAACTCGTAGTGAGATCGCAGGGGTTCCGGGGGCGTTCGGGTGAGTGGGCGCCGTCAAGCCTTGGCGAGTTCTGCGGCGTCCTCTTCGCCGAACTGGTCCTCCAGGCGTTCGGGGGAGGCGTCGACGTCGATCTGCTCCAGCGGGGTGCCGCGGGCCGAGGAGATCGCGCCGAGGCGGCGTCCGGCGCGGTCGCTCGCGTAGCTCAGCAGCTCGTCGGTGTCCAGTTCGAACGGTCGCACCTCGGGCGCGTCGGCGGGCTGCCACTGGATGAGCTGCATGGCGTGCGGCAGCAGTTCCTGCATCATCTCCTCGACGTGGCCCCAGTTCGTCTCGTCGGCGGCCACGTGCCTGCGGCAGGTGAAGGTGCCCCACGCCATGTGCCTGCGCTCGTCGTCGCCGATGTGGCCGATGATCCGCTGCATGCCGGGGAACAGCCCGCGGCTGCGGCAGATCTTGTTCCACGCGTAGTAGCCGGTGAGCGCGAGCGAGCCCTCCACGACGTGGTTGTAGGTCACCGACGCCCGGATCTGGTTGCGCGGCCCCGGATCGGTGTCCAGCGCGTGCAGCACGGTGGGCAGCACGTCGTAGAAGATCGTGCGGTAGCCGGGGTTGTCCTCGACGAACTCGTTGAGGTTCTCGGTGAGGCCGACGGCGTCCATCCACAGCCGGAACGCCTGGGTGTGCTTGGCCTCCTCGTACATGAACTGGGTCAGGTACATCTCGTCGCCGAAGCGGCCTTCGGCGGCCATGGCGGACAGGAACGGGCGCAGGTCCTGGGTGACGGCTTCCTCGCCGGCGATGAACTCGGCGCACAGCCCCGCCACGCTGCGCCGTTCTTCGCCGGTGAGCCCGGCCATGTCGCGGGCGTCCTGCTCGAAGTCGATGTCGGCGGGGTTCCAGAACTTCGCGTTGCCCTTGGTGAACAGCCGCAGCGGCAGCGAGTCCCAGTTGAGGCCGCCGGGGCGCAGGGAGTGGAAGTCGTCGCGGTGCTTGCTGCTGTCCGTGGTGGTCGTCATCGGCCTGCTCCAGCTCGCCCGGGGAGTGTGAGTCGCGTTACACCATCGATTTTCGATACTAGAAAGTTCCGCGTCAAGGGCGGTCACTCGCCCGCGTGCGGCGGTTAGCCTCCAGGTCGTGAACCCCGCGACCGTCGGCTTCGACCTGGACCTCACGCTCATCGACCCCCGGCCCGGCATGATCGACGTGTTCGAGCGGCTGCGCAAGGAGTTCGGCGTGCCCCTCGACGGCGAGCACTTCGCCGCCAACCTCGGCCCGCCGCTGCCCGACGTGCTGCGCACCTACGGGTTCGACGAACCGCTCGTGGCGAGTCTCGTGCACCGGTTCCGGGAGCTCTACCCCGAACTCGTCGTGCCCGGCACGAAGGCCATGCCCGGCGCGGCCGAATCGCTCGCCGCGGTGCGCGAGCTCGGCGGCCGGGCGCTCGTCGTCACCGGGAAGTTCGAGCGCAACGCGCGGCTGCACCTCGACGCCCTCGGCTGGGAGGTCGACCGGCTCGCCGGCGACGTGTTCGCCGCCGCCAAGGGCGACGTGCTGCTCGCCGAAGGCGCCGCCATCTACGTCGGGGACCACCTCGGCGACGTGGTCGGCGCCAAGACGGCCGGCGCGCTCGCCGTCGGCGTCGCCACCGGTCCCTACCGGGCCGAAGAACTCCTGGAAGCCGGGGCCGACGTCGCGCTCGGCGACCTCGCCGAGTTCCCCGCCTGGCTCGCCGGCCGCGCGGGCTGACTCAACCGCGGCGGGTGCGCAGCACCGCGCCCACCACACCGACGACCAACCCGGCCGGGGCCAGCAGCGTCGCCAGGTTCAGCCACAGCGGCAGGTCCGCCAGGCCCGCGGCGTACGACCCGAACACCGCGAGCACCGCGAGCACGCCCGCGGCGAACAGGCCCACCGCGAGGGGGAGCACGACGGAACGAGGGGAAGCGGCGCTCATGCGAGCAGGGTAGGCGCCGCGGCGGCAGGTCCGGCCCGGATGTGGCCGGAACCTCCGGCTCGGTCGAGGACTTCGCAGGTCAGCGAGTCCTCGCCGGCCGCTCCGCGCAAGGGGCGACGATGTTCCGCTCCGGGCGGGTACTCTGGAACGGACGCGTCCTGGGAACGCTCTGACAGCGTGGCGTTCCGGGGCGTTTTTGTTGTGCCAGGGCCGGTACGTCGCGCCCCGGCGCGACGCACGATGACGACAAGGAGGACCCGCTCGCTCCCGGACCGCCCGACCTGGGCCACGTGGAGGAGTGCGGGCCGGGCATCGACAGGGAACGGTGAGGACAGTGCCGACCGGCAGGGTCAAGTGGTACGACGCGGACAAGGGCTTCGGCTTCGTGACCCAGGACGGTGGGGAGGACGTGTACGTGCGCTCCTCCGCGCTGCCGTCCGACGTCGACTCGCTCAAGACCGGCCAGCGCGTCGACTTCGACATGGCCCAGGGCCGCCGCGGCCCGCAGGCCCTGCGGATCCAGCTGCTGGACCCGCCGCCCTCCGTCGTCGAAGCGCGCCGCCGCCCCGCCGACGAACTGCACGGCATGGTCGACGACATGATCAAGCTGCTGGAGCTGAAGGTGCAGCCCGACCTGCGCCGCGGCAAGTACCCGGACCGCAAGGTGTCCAAGCGGATCGGCGAGGTCGTCCGTGCGGTCGCCCGCGAACTCGACCCCGGCGCCTGACCCCGGAGCCGAACGAGAGCGAACGCCAACCGCACCGCCCGTCTGCGAACCTGCCAGGTCGTTCTCCTGTCAGCGGCGAAGCCGCTGAGCAGCGACCATTAGAGCAGCGGAACCACCAGCGGGTTCTCAGCGCCCTCCTCGCGAGGACAGCGTTTTCTCATGTGGCGGAGCCACCTGTGAAAACGATCCCGCAGCGAGGAGGGCGCTGAGGTTCCGCCACCCGACCTCCACGCAGCAGGAGTTCGACAGGCAGAACCTCAGGTCGGGTCGATGACCCACGTCGCGGCGATGGGGAAGTCCACGCCGCCGTCCTCGCCGAGCACGAGGAGACCGGAGTACTGCTGCACCTCGACGTGCTCCAGGCGGGTGCCGTCCGGGGGGACGCGCAGGGTGTAGGAGTGGCGCTCGTCCGGCCGGATCACGCCGGTGCGCCCCTCGACCTCTTGGCCGTCGACGCCCCGGTAGATGTAGGACACCTGCCACGGCGTCGCGGACACCTCGCCGGGCACCGAGATCTGCAGCGGCGACTTCTCCGGCACCCGCAGCTTGCCCACCGGGTCCTCGGCGGGCGGCGCGCAGTTCTCCCCGGTCGCGTCGCAGAACCGCGCGGGGGCGACCTCGATCGCCTCGCCGTGCGAGTAGAACGTGACCTGCGGGGCGGAGGGTGCCGAGCACCCGGCCAGGGCGACGACGCCCAGCGGAGCCGCGAGCAGCAGCGACTTCAGTCCACGATGCACGACCGCGAGCCTACGGCCCGGTGTCGTCCGCCAAGTCCACGGCCCGGTGTCGCCGGACGGGCTCGCGGTCCGGGGCGGTCCGCCTGGTCCGCGGTCCGGCCGGAACGCCCTCGGTGCCCGGTTCGGCCCGGCGGCCCCGGCGCGGGAGCCGGACCAGCCCGCCGCCGCGTCCGACGAGGACGGTCTGCACCAGCACCAGGGCCAGCAGCGCGGCCGTCGTGGTGAAGCCGATCCACCACACCGGCGGCAGCAGCACCCCCAGCGCGCCGCCGAACACCCAGCTCAGCTGCAGCACCGTCTCGGAGCGGCCGAACGCGGAGGCCCGCGACTCCTCGGCCACGTCCCGCTGCACCACCGCGTCCAGGCACACCTTCGCCAGCGCGCTCGCGGTCGCCGCCACGAGCCCGACCGCGACCGCCGCGGGCACCCCGGCCAGCACCGCCGCGCACACCGCGATCGCCAGCGCGCTGCCCAGGCAGCTCACGATCAGCCGGTCCGGGGCGCCGAACCGCATCCGGGCGCCCGCCGCGTTCCCGAGGAAGCTGCCGAGCCCGGCCGCCCCGCCGACCGCGCCGAGCAGCACGACCTGCATCGCCGGGTCCTGCCGGGTGCTCTCCTTGATCACGAAGGCGGCGAACAGCGTCAGGAACCCGGTCAGCACCCGGATGCCCGCGTTGCCCCACAGCGCGACGACCACGTGCGGGCCCAGCGGCGCCCGCCGCCGCTTCCCGGCCACGGCCCGCGCCTCGCCCGCCGAGCTCTCCACCCGCCGCGTGATCCGCAGGCACAGCCACACCCCGGCCGCCGCGAGCGCCGCCATGAACCACAGCGCCCCCGGCGATCCCAGCAACCACGCGAACCCGGACGCCACCGCTCCGAACACGCCCCCGGCGGCCAGGCCGAACGTGGTCAGCCGCGAGTTGGCCGTGGTCAGGTCGATCGCCGCGGGCAGCACCCGCGGGGTCATCGCGGCCTTGAGCACGCCGAACGACTTGGACAGCACCATGCAGCCCAGCGCCGCCGGGTACAGCAGCCAGCCGTCGAAGTTCACCGCCATCACCGCCGCCAGCAGCACGCGGACGCCGAAGGACACCGCGAGCGCGGTGCGCCTGCCCTGCCGCAGCCGGTCCAGCGCGGGGCCGATCACCGGCGCGATCACCGCGAACGGGGCGACGGTGATCAGCAGGTACAGCGCCACCTTGTCCCGGCTCTCGCCGGTGGCGGCGGAGAAGAACAGCGTGTTCGCGAGCGCCACGGCCATCGCCGCGTCCACCGCGTAGTTGAGCATCACCGCGTAGCTGAAGCGGGCGAGCCCGGATTCGGCGGCGCCGTCGGCGTGCGCGGCGGAGAAGAACAGCCGCATCGCGGCGCGGGTGAGCTGGCGGCCGCGCCAGGCCGCGACCCGGGTGACGGTGAGCTTGCGCGGGGGAGCGGTGGCGTCCCAGCGGCCGCCCGCGGAGTCCTCGGGAGCCTCGCCGGGTGATCGGTCGCCGTCGGGGCCGGTGCGCCCGCGGTGCTCGCGTGCGTCGTCGGGCGCGGGGTGAGGTTCGCGTTCGCCGTCCGGGCCGGAACCGCGGTGCGTTCCGGTGGTGCGCGGTGGTGCGGTGGCGGCGGGGTGCTCGGATCCCGGAGCCCCGGGGCCCGCCTGCTCGCGTCCGGCCTGCGCGGTGCCCGCCGGTTCGCCTCGGCCGGGCGCGGGTCCCGTCGAGTCGCGTCCCGCCGAGTCGTCTCCCGCGGTGCTCGCGTGCTCGCGTCCCGCCTGCGCGGCACCGGCTGCGCGGACGCGTTCCCGACCGCCGTCGCGTTCCTGACCGCCATCGCGTTCCCGGTCGCCGCCGTGCTCCGGGTCGTCCCGCTGCTCCCGGTCGTCCCACCGTCCGCCGAAGCCCTGCGGGATCCGCCCGCGCCTGCCACGCCGCCCGGCTCCCCAGCCGGGGCGGCCGGTCGGTTCCTCGTCGGTGCGCTGGTCGCGTCGGGGCCCCATGACTTCATCCTGCCCCAGCCGCGGGGTCGATCGCGTCCGCTGCTCCGCTGCTCAACCCGGCGTGCGGCGGAGTTGTCCACAGCCGAGACCTGCCTGTGGACAACCTGTGGAAATTTGCGAGATCACGCGTGAGTTCTCCACAGCTCGGTCGCGGCAGCCGGTCAGCGGGGCTCGAACCGCACCCGGTACGCGTGCGGCCACAGCTTCCCGGTGAGCAGGAACTCGTCGGTGCCCGGCACCGCCGCGATCCCGTTCAGCACGTCCGCCCCGGCTCGCTCCCCGGCGGGCAGCAGCCCGGACGCGTCGACGACCGCGCTCACCTGGCCGGTCGCCGGGTCGATGCGCACGATCTGGTCGCTGCCCCACACGTTCGCCCACACCTGCCCGCCGGCGCATTCGAGCTCGTTGAGCTCCGGTACCGGCCTGCCCTCCAAGGTGACCTGGACGGAGCCGGTGGCCGCGAACGTCGCCGGGTCGCGGAAGGTGAGCCGCGCGCTGCCGTCGCTCATGACCAGCCGGGAGCCGTCGTGGCAGAGCCCCCAGCCCTCGCCGTCGTAGTCCACCCGGCGCAGTTCCCGCAGGCTCGTCCGATCACGTTCCAGCGCAACCCCTTCCTGCCAGGTGAGCTGCCAGATACGGTCTCCGGCGACGGTGATGCCTTCGCCGAAGAGGTCGGCGGGGAGACGTTCCTCCCCGAGCACGCGGCCGGTGTCCGGGTCCAGCGCCCGCAGCAGCGAGCGCCCGTACCGCCCGGTGCCTTCGTAGAGGGTTCCGCCGGACAGTTCGAAGCCCTGGGTGAACGAGGAGCGGTCGTGCGGGAGCACGTGGGTCACCATCGCTCGAAGGTGTGGCACGCTGCCCGCGTGCCCAATGCTCTGATCGGTGTGCTCGCGATCCTCTTGGCCTTCGTGCTGAGCTGGTACGTGCGCCGAGCACGCGCCCAACGCCAGTCCGGACAGCAGGCTCGTGATGATCACACCTGCGGACAGACGGTTGCCCAGCGCAGTTCGCCTGGGAAGATCTCCGGTTCGCACCCCGAAAGCCTGACACGGGCGGCGACCGCATCGAACGCGTACGGCACAATCGAGCACGTGACGCCTATGCCTGCTCCGACCACCGACCCGGACGCTCCGCTCGGAGTTCCCGGGGAGCCGAGCGGCGAGTCCACGGGGACCCAGCCGGAACCGGCCCAGCCCGAACCGGCCCGGCTCGACCCGACGCTGGCCGCGGCCGTGGAGACGGCCCGCGCCGCCGCCGAGGGCGAAGCGGGCCCCGCGGCCGATCCGATCGGTTCGCCGGTGCTCACGGTCGACGCGGCGGAGGCCCCCGTCGGCGCGCACGTCGGCGTGGAGGCCGAGGGGCCGGACGCGGCGACGCACTACTTCGAATCGAACTACCCGGGGTACGTGGGCTGGCGCTGGGCGGTGACCGTCGCGATCGCCGGTCCGGGTGAGCCGGTCACGGTCAGCGAGGTCGTGCTGCTGCCGGGCCAGGACGCGCTGACGGCGCCGGCCTGGGTGCCGTGGAGCGAGCGGGTGCGGCCGGGCGATCTCGGCGCCGGTGATCTGCTGCCGAGCGCTCCGGGCGATCCGCGGCTGGCCGAGGGCTACCTGTCCGGTGCGGACCAGGGCGTGGAGTCGCTGGCGCACGAGGTCGGCCTGGGCCGCAAGCGGGTGCTCAGCCACGAGGGCAGGCTGGCGGCCGCGGAGCGTTGGCACCAGGGCGAGTTCGGCCCGGGCAGCGACATCGCGAAGCTCGCGCCCGGCGCGTGCGGCACCTGCGGTTTCTTCCTGCCGCTGGCGGGTTCGATGCAGGCCGCGTTCGGCGTGTGCGGCAACGAGATCGCGCCGGCGGACGGCCGCGTGGTGCACGTGGAGTTCGGGTGCGGCGCGCACTCGGAGGCCGAGGTGGACACGTCGTCGACGGTGCCGGTCGCCGAGGTCGTCTACGACGACACCACGCTGGACTTCGAGTCGCGCGGGTGACCGCGCAGGACGTGTTCGGCACGGCCGAGCTCCGGCGGGCCGTGCTGGAGTCCTGGGACTCCTCGCCGACGAGGTTCCGCGAGGACGCCAACGCCGAGGAGGACCTGCGCCTCGGCGGCTACCGGGACCGGCTGCTGGTGGAGCTGGCGCAGAACGCCGCCGACGCGGCGGGCGCGGACGGCGTGCTGCGGGTCCGGTTCGAGGACGGTGAGCTGCGGCTGGCGAACACCGGCGCGCCGCTGACCTCGGACGGCGTGGCCGCGTTGGGTTCGCTGCGGGCGTCGGCGAAGCGCGAGGGCGCGACGGTCGGCCGGTTCGGCGTGGGTTTCGCCGCGGTGCTGGCCGTGACGGACGCGCCGCGCGTGGTGTCGACCTCGGGCGCGGTGGAGTTCTCCGCGGAGCGCACCCGGGCCGAGGCGGCGGCGCTGCCGGGCCCGGCGAAGGAACTCGAATCCCGCGATGGCGGTGTGCCGGTGCTGCGGCTCGCGTGGCCGTCGGACGAGCGGCCGCCGGAGGGCTTCAGCACCGAGGTGCGGCTGCCCGTCCGGTCCGATGTGGACGGTGATGCGCTGCTGGCGGAGTTCGCCGAGCGCGCCCCTGATCTGCTGCTGGCGCTGCCCGCGCTGCGCGAGGTCCACGTCGGTTCGCGTTCGTGGCGCCGCGAGGACCAGGGTTCCTCGCGCGCGGTGGTGCACGGCCCGCAGCGCAGCGACCGCTGGCTGCTGCACCGGGTGTCCGGCGAGCTGGGCGAGTCGGCGCTGGAAGGTCTGGGTTCGGAGGCGAAGCGCGGCGCGAGCTGGTGGGCGTGCTGGGCGGTGCCGCTGGGGCCCGACGACGTGCCGATCCCGCTCGCCGAGGACGTGCTGCACGCCCCGACGCCCACCGAGGAGCGGCTGTCGCTGCCCGCCCGGCTGCTGGCCGGGTTGCCGGTGGAGGCGGACCGGCGGCGGGTCGCGGCCTCGCCCGCGGTGGACTCGGTGCTGACGTTCGCCGCGGAGAGCTACCCGGACTTGGTCGCGAAGATCGCGCCGGAGCACCGCACCGCGCTGGTGCCGCTGCCCGGATTCCCGCTGTCCGATGTGGACGGGAAGCTGCGGCAGGACGTGCTGGACCGGTTGCGGATCAGCGCGTGGCTGCCCGGTGGCGCCGGTGGGTCGGTTGCTCCGAGCAGCGCCGCGGTGCTGGAGCACTACTCGCCGGAACTGGTGTCGCTGCTGGCGGACGTGGTGCCGGGCCTGCTGGCCGCGGAGCTCTCGGACGCCCGGCAGCGGCGCGCGTTGAGCACCTTGGAGGTGCGGCGGCTCGGCGCGGCCGAGCTGGTGGCCGCGGTCGGCGGGCTGGAGCGCCCGCCGTCCTGGTGGCACCGGTTGTACGAGGCGCTGGCCCCGATCCAGCGCACCGATCTGCGCGCCCGCGAGGAGTTCGCGGCGCTGCCGGTGCCGCTGGCCGACGGCCGCACCGTCACCGGCGCGCGGGACGTGCTGCTCACCGACGGCGATGCCGATTCGGGCCCCGCCGCAGTGCTGTCCACATTGGACATCAGCGGGCTGCGCATCGCGCACCCGGACGCGGCGCACCCGCTGCTGGAGCAGCTCGGCGCGCACCGCGCCGGCCCCGCGGAACTGCTCGACGCCCCGCCGCTGGCGGAGGCGGTGCGCGGCAGCGTCGCCGAAGCCCGGGTGGGCGCGGACGTGCTGCCGCTGACCGAATCGGTGCTCGGCCTGGTCCGCGACTCGCGCCCGCACGACTGGCTGGCCGCGCTGGCCATGCCGGACCGCGACGGCGAGATCCGCCGCGCCGACGAGCTGCTGCTGCCGGACGCGGCGCTGCTGGCCGTGCTCGACCCGGACGAGGTCGGGCCGGACGGTTCGCTGGGCGTGCTGGACGGCGCGTTCGCGGCGCGCTGGCCACGGGACCTGCTGCGGTCCGTGGGCGTGCTGGACTCGTTCGCGCTGCATGTCGAGGACGACCCGATCGACCCGGACGAGCAGTTCGCCGACAGCGTCCGCTGGTGGCACGAGCAGGAGCACCTGGCCGGCGGGGCGTGGCCGCCCGCGCGGTTCACCTCGGTGCGGGACCTCGACCTCGTCGCCGACGACGCGTGGCCGCAGGCGATCCGGCTGCTCACCGACTCGCCGGACATCGCGCACCTCCTCGGGGACCCGCACAGCCATCCCGCGTGGTGGCTGGCCCGCTTCGCCGTCCTCGACGGCCGCGAACCCCGCTCGTGGCGGTTGCCGGAGGCCGAGGACATCGCGGGGATCTACGACCCGGTGCCGGACCTCGGCCTCAGCTCGCGGCGGCTGCGGCTGGCCGGGGTGCGCGGTGAGCTGCGCGTCGACGACCCGGACGACGCGGCCGACCTGGTGGCGCGGCTCGGCGACCCGGACCGCGGCATCCGCGCGGGCACGGCGCTGCGGGCGCACCGCGTGCTCGCCGACGCCGTGGTCGACGGCGTCGTCCGCCCCGGTTTCGCCGGTCCGCCCGAATCGGTGCGGTCCCTGTCCGGGGCCGTCGTCAGCGCGGAGCGGGCCGTGGTGCTGGACGAGCCGTGGATGCTCGGCGTGCTGGAGGCCCCGCTCGTCGTCGCCGGCGGCGGCCCCGACCAGTTCGACGCCGAAGCGCTCGCCGAACTCCTGGACCTCCCGCTGGCCTCCGAGGAGAGCACCATGCGGGTGCTCTCTGACGGCCGCGTGCAGCGCTGGGCCGAGGTCGGCCGGGTGCCGAGCTCCTGCGAACTGCTCGGCATCGCGGTGCCCGGCGGCGAGGTCGCCCTGCACGACGGGCTGCGCGTCAGCACCCGCGACGGGGAACGGCGCGTGCACTGGTGGGTCGACGCGACCGGCGCGGTGCACGCCGAGCGGACGCCGGACGGGCTGGCCCGCGCCCTCGCCTGGGCGGCCGGTGCCTGGGACAGCCGCTTCGCCCTGGCCGCGCTGCTCGCCGACCCGGAAGCGGTCACCCTGCTGCGCTGAGGTCTCGGTCAGCGGCGCAGCGAGTCGAGGAAGCTGCGCCAGGCGCGCCGGTCGAACACCAAGGTGCCGCCGTCGCGGTCCTTCGTGTCCCGGACGCCGACCGCAGCAAGCGAACCACCGACCTCCACGCAGTTACCTTGCGGACCGCTGTGGCTGGACGTCCGCCACCCGACTAATCCGGCCTTCATGCCGCCTCGCTCTCGTACTTGCGTATGTACTGCTCAAGTATCTCGGTCGAGGCCGATGGCGAGAAGGCGAGTGTCTCAACCCGGGAGACTGCATCGGTGAACAGCGCGACGTCTTCCGGTTCGTCGATGAATGCCCCTGAACTCCGGGCTTCCAGGTAGATCACGTCGCGTGCTTTGACGAACTCCAGCAGGACGAACGTCCCGGCGAGTCCCGCGTGCGCGCCCAACGCCAATGGGAGGACTTGCACCGAGATGTTCGGTTGAGCAGCGGACGAGACGATCCACCGAAGCTGCTCGGCCATCACCCGCGGACCACCGACCGGGCGGACGAGCGCGGCTTCGTCGATCAGGCAGCGGAGCTCCGTCGGATCGCTGTTGCTCAGAATTCCTTGGCGCACTTGGCGAATCGAGACCATCGCGTCGCTCTCGTCCGCGGGCAGGCCGCTGGCCTCCATCACGGCCCGGGTGTACGCGCGGGTTTGGAGCAGGCCGGGCAACAGGTTAAGGGTCACGTCGGTGATGCGGACGGCGCGCTGCTCCGCGTCGATCAGGGCGGTCAGCTGTTCCGGCAGTGAACGTCCGAGCTCCCACCACGCTGGTTGATCGATTTCGCGGGCCATCTTGAGCAACCGCTCGCGGTCGGAACCGGTAACGCGCAGGACGGCGAGCATCGCGGACACGTCCGCTTCTTGGATGCCCTGCTTCGCGTTCTCGACCCGGCTCACCTTGGCCTCGGACCAGCCGAGTTGCTGACCGACGAGCTTCATCGACAAGCCGACTTCTTGCCGAGCGGCTCGGAGCTCCTTGGCTAGCGCTCTGGCTCGGGAGGTATTCGACACTTGCACAGCTTATGTGAGCTCATCCCGGCTCCTTGTTCCCCCAATCGTGGATCTTGCAAGACTTGCAGGATATGTAACAGACTATCTACATCGACGTAAGGCATCCAACGTGAGGAGCGAACATGCTGGCCGATGGGGCGAAGGTGGGGCGGTGGCAGCCGGTGAGCAGTGGACGGCACGCCTTCGGCCTGGACGCGCGCAGCTCCGAGCCGGGCGAGCTGACCCGCGCGCTGTGTGGCGTCGTGGTGCGCACCGACGAGTTGCAGCGGGTCGCCGACGAGATCGACTGGATCCGCGAACCGACCTGCATGGACTGCTGGCGCGAGCTGGCGGACCGAGCGCGCTGAGCGCGCCCCCGAACGCGGCCCGGTCGTGGTGACCCCCGACCCCACACCGGTCCGCACGGGTGGCCGGGCGGCGGCCACACCTCCCCGACGCCCGCCCGGTCACCCTCCACCCGAGGAGATCCGCATGGACCCGCACGACGTGCCCGCCCGCTGCTGGGTGGCGTTCGGCTACCAGAACCACCTCGTCCCGGTCGCCGGCTCCGGCGAGATCGCCGGGAGCTGCGGGGTGCTTGCCGACCCGGCCGACGTCGTGCCGTGCGATGAGCGGCCGACCTGCTCGGTCTGCGCCACCACCGCCCGCACTGGTGATCACCGCATCGTCCCGTTCACCGGAACGATCGACTGTTAATAGCGAGATGGCGATTTCTGCCGCGCACCTGCGGTTTCCGGCATTTCCGCTCGGCCTGCGGTCCGGTTCGTGCTGAGCTGATCAAGGACCACCACTCGCGAGATTCGGACTCGACATGACACCGCCACCCCCACCGCCCGCGAACTCGCCGCCGCCGGGCTGGTCCCCGCCGCCCTCGCGCCGGCAGCGACCGCCCCGCCGCGGCGGGGCGCTGCCGGTGCTCCTCTCGATCCTCGCGGGCATCGTCGTGCTGGCGTTGTTCACCGCAGTCGTGGTCGCGCTGCACGGCGCGGACGCGGACCGGCCGGAACGCGGATCCGAGCGGCTCCTCCAGCTGACGCCCGGCAACCCCGCCGTGCACTACGGCACACCCGCCGCCTTCGACGACGGCGACACCTGCCTCACCGACCTCAACGGGGACTCGCGGCTCGAATTCCGCACCGGGAAGACCACCGTCACCCTGCACACCACCCACGAACCGCCGCGCGACCCGGCCCGGCTCCTTGAACCCGCCGCCTGGCAGATCATCCGAAACCTGGCCTGACCACGAGAACGGCCGCGCACCGAAGCCGGTGCGCGGCCGCTCCACGCCGTTCCCGTTATGCAGGCGGGACGTTCCGCAACGCCTCCACGACGATCTTGCTCGCGTATCCGCAGGGATCGTTCATCTCTGGCGATCCACCGGAGTTCTTGGAGAAGTCAACCTCGATCGATTGGTCGTCCGCGACTCCGACGCTCACCTTGCAGGCCGTCGACTCCGCATTCAGCTCGGCGGCCGGGTACCCGGAGACCTCGGTCGGCGTGAAGTTGTCGAAGTTGTCCTTCTTGCTGTTCAGGTTGGTCATGCCGCCGTGGTTGGTGTCGATGTCGACCGCCGCGTTGAAGGCGTCGCCGAAGATTTCGCACGTCGAGTTGCCGTACTCGTTCGTCGTGGTGGTGAACTCGGCGTCCCCTGCGCCCACGCGCGTTCGCTGCTCGGGATTCAACAAGGTGCACGCGTCCTGGACGCCGGTGAGATCCCTGGGGTCGGTCACCCGGAGAGCCGGATCGACCGACTGCTGCGGTGCTGAATCGGGCGATGGTCCGGTGGAAATCCCTGACCCGACAGAGCATGAAGTCAGTGCCGCGAGTGCAAGGGCGATTGCGGCGGTCACGCTGGCTTGGCGAAGCATGTTCCTGATGTCCTTACGGCTGCGTCGGGATTGTGGCATCGGCGGAATCACGGTATTCGTTCACTGCGGGTGGGAGTGGTTCCAAGTGGTTTTCGGCTGCGTTGAGTATGCAAGGCAACTCCTGGTTGATCGTCGCAGCCGAAATCGCTCATCAATCGCTTATCGAACCGGCAGCGTCCATGCCGGCACCACCGGCCGCCCGCATCCGCGCCGCCGCTGCTGCCAGGACTACCCGGCAGGAAGCCGCCGCCGACACCGACCCACGCCAGGACCGCCAGGCACACCGATGTTGTCAGTTCCCGGCTAGGCCGGGGGAATGTTCTTGATCGCCTCGGCGGCGATCTTGCTCGCGTACCCGCAGGTGTCCTCCATCTCAGGGGAGTCCCCGGAGATCAACGCGTAGTAGACGTGGAGGCTTTGGGTGTCGGAGACTCCGACCGCCAAGTTGCACAGGTTGTCGGAGAAATTGACCTTCACGGCGGGATGGCCGGCAACTTCGGTCGGCTCGAAGTTGTCGAAGTTGTCCTTCCGCTCGTGAGCTGCCGTCATGCCACCGGCATTCGTGTTGATGTCGAGAGCGGTGGTGAACGCACTGCCGTCGAATTCGCAGGCCGGTTCCTTGAACTCGCTGTCCCGTGGGGCGGGGGCACCTTCGATCTTGAGCGTGGTCCGCTGCTCGGATGTGAGCAGCTGGCACGCGTCCTGGACCGACTTCAGATCTTTGGGATCTTTCACCGCCAGCGCGGGATCGACGTTCTCCTCGCTCGGCGTGGCCTGCGGAGACTGCTCACCTCCGCCGCCGACTGCGCACGAGGAGACGCCGGTGAGCACGAGGAGGGATGCGGTGAGAACGATGGTGCGTTTGAGCACGGGAAATCCTTATGCTTGGGTTTGGGGTGGCCGCGTCGTCGGCGGACCGGTAATCCTGTTGCGCAGCTTCCAGCACCGCGGGGAGCGGCCGCCGCCGACTTCGGTGCCGGACGAGAACGGTGGCGCACCGGAGCCGGTGCGCGGCCGGTCCACGCCGTTCCCGTTATGCAGGCGGGATGTTCTCGAGGACTTCGGTGGCGATCTTCTTGGCGTAGCCGCAGGCGTCGTCCATCTCTGGTGTTCCGCCGGAGTGCTTGGCGTAGAAGACATCGACGGATTGGGTGTCGGAGACACCGACCGCGACCGTGCACAACGAGTCCGAGAAGTTGACCAGCACTGCTGGGTATCCGGCGACTTCGGTGGGCTCGAAGTTGTCGAAGTTGCTCTCGCGGGCGTGCGCGGCCGTCATACCACCGTGGTTCGTGTTGATGGCGATCGATGTGCCGAGGGCGTCACCGCTGATATCGCACGACGGTTCCTTGTACTCGCTGTCCGCCTGCTCGGGCTGTCCGCCCACCTGGAGGGCTGCTCGTTGCTCGGCTGTGAGCAGCTGGCAGGCATCCGTGACCCCCTTGAGGTCCTTCGGGTTCCGCACCGCCAGAGCGGGGTCGATGTTCTCCGCGCTCGGTGCTGCCTGAGAGGGCTGTTCTCCGCCCTCGCCGAGCGCACACGAGGAGATCGCGGTCAACGCGACGAAAGATGCTGCGACCAGGCCACAACGTCGTAACACGAGTAAAACCTCACATCTGATTAGAAGAAGCGGGCGATCTCCCCACCGAACGGCGGCCATTCGCTGAGTGAGGTTGCTGTCCGTTCATGTCGGGCTGTTCAACAGTGCTAGGTCTCCTGCTCCTTGTCCGCCGACGTCGGTGCTGGACGCGAACGGTGGCGCACCGGAGCGGTGCGCGGCATGTCGTTCAGCCACACGTCGTCCTGCTAGGTCAAGGAACGTTCTTGAGTGCTTCCACTGCGATCTTCTCGGCAAAACCGCACGGATCGTCCATTTCTGGAGTGCCCCCGGCGTTCTTGGAGTAGTAGATCTCGAGGGACTGATCATCCGCGATCCCGACGTGCACGCGGCAGAGTATGCTCTGCGCATCCAGTCGCACGGCGGGATATCCGGCGACCTCTGTCGGGGTGAAGTTGTCCCACTTGCCTTTTCCTGCGTGCAACTTCGCCATTCCGCCATTGTTGGTGTTGATGTCGATCATAGCGTTGTAAGCGTGGCTGAAGATTTCACAGCTGGGTTCTTGGTAGATGTCGTTCGTGAGCGATTCAAAATCTCTGTCGTCGCTCACGCCCAGCTGCGTGCGCTGATCGGGAGTCAGGAGCCGGCAGGCATCGGCGATGCCTTTCAGATTTTTCGGGTTGTCCACCGCGAGGGCGGGATCTGCCCCGTTGCGGGGGGCGGGCCCGTTCTGGCTCTCCGCGGAAGGGTCACCTCCGACGGCGCAAGCAGAGAGGGTGGTGAGGGCGAGTAGTGAAACGGTGGTCATGCGAGCGCGTCGTAGCACGGTGTTGGTTCCTTACGCCTGATTCGGGGTAGCTGCTTCGTCCGCGGACCGGTAGTCATGCAACGTTGCATTGAGCTGATCGATCTGGCCTTGGAGATGCCTCTCGGCTTCGTTCACTGCTTGCGACGAGACGAACAGCGTTGGATGCGCTGATCAGGCGGTCGGAATGTTCTTCAGGGCTTCAGCGGTGATCTTCTTCGCGTAGCCGCAGGGTTCTTCCATTTCCGGTGTTCCGCCCGAGTTCTTCGCGTAGTAGATCTCGATCGACTGGTCGTCGGCGACGCCGGTGAGGATCGTGCACAGGTTGCCGGCGGCGTTGACCTGCGCGGCGGGGTACCCGTCCACCTCGGTGGCTTCGAAGTTCTCGAAGTTGCTCGCCCGAGCGTTCGCGGCGGTCATGCCACCGTGCTCGGTGTTGATGTCGATCGTGATCTTCAACGCGTCGCTTGAGATGTCGCAGCTGGGCTCTTGGTACTGCGGGTTCGTGGAAGGCTCGATCTCTGGTTCGCTGGTGCCGAGCTGGTTCAGCTGTTCTGGGGTCAGTAGTTGGCAGGCGTCGGTGATGCCCTTCAGGTTCTTCGGGGTATCGACCTTCAGCGCGGGATCGACCGCCTCCTGGGAACCTGACGGTTCGAACTGCTTCCCGCCTCCGCCTTGTCCCACGGCACAAGCGGAAATCGTGGTGAGCACGAAAAATGATGCGGTCAGCGCAGTGGTACGTCGTAACACGACAAGGTCCTCATGCCTGGTTTGCGGAACGGGTGTGTCTTTCATCGAACGGGCGGTCGGAACCTCCGGCCCGGCTCACGGGATGCCATTGAGCGCTTCCGTTGCGATCTTCTCGGCGTAGCCGCAGGGGTCGGCCATCTCCGGGGTGCCGCCGGAGTACTTGGTGTAGTCGATGGTGACCGATTCGCTGTCGGAGATGCCCACTTCGACGCTGCACGTGCTCGACTGGGCGTTGACCCGGGCCGCTGGGTACTCACCGATGCGGGTCGGTGCGAAGTTGTCGTGGTTGTCGGCGCTGCGGTAGATCTGTTCCGCACCGCCACCGGTTTTGACGTAGAGGCCGACTGAGAACGCGAACGCGTCGGTGCTCCAGTCGCACTTGGGCTCGCCGAAGGTGGTCGTGTCGGCCTCTCCGTTGTTCTCCGCGCCCAGCGTGCTCAGCTGTTCTGGAGTGAGCAGCCGGCAAGCATCGGTGACCGCTGCGACCGTCTTGGGCTGTTCGACCGCGAGTGCCGGATCGCCGCCGCCTTGGGGCTCGGGCGAGCTCTCAGGTGCGGGCCGTTCGCCACCGGTGAGGCCGCATGCCGAGATACCTCCGGCGATGACCAGGGAAGTCGCAGCCAGGATCGCTCGTCGAAGCACTGCTCTGCCGTCCTTGCATTCGAGTTGTTGGGCAGCAAGGCACCGAGGTTCGCCGACTTCGGTGCCGCGCGAGAACGGCCGCGCACCGAAGTCGGTGCGCGGCCGAGTTCTCGGTCAGGCGGGGACCGTCACTCGCCGAAGACCGGGGGAGCGGTGCGCGGCATGTCGTTCAGCCACACGTCGTCCTGCTCCTCCAGCCAGCTCTCGTGTTCCTGGTCCTCGTCCCCGGCGCCCTTGGCACCGCGCCCGGCGCCACCGGCGCCCATCGCACCCGCGCCACCGCGGCCGCCCGCACCGGCAGCGCCCGTGCCCGCACCACCGGCCGCGCCACCCGCGCCCGGAGTGCCGATGCCCGCACGGCCACCGGCACCCGGCTGGTTCGCGCCGGCACCGACTCCCGCGCGGCCGCCCGAGCCGGCACCCGCGCCACCGGAACCCGCGCGGCCACCAGCACCGCCGGACCCGAGTCCGCTTCGGCCGCCCGCACCCGCGCCGCCGCTCCCGCCGGGACCACCCGGCAGGAAGCCGCCGCCGATACCGCCGACACCGCCGCCACCAGGTCCGGAACCCACGCCAGGGCCGCCGGGCACACCGATGCCGCCGGGCAACGAGCCACCGGCACCGCCGCCGCCACCGGGCGACCACGACGAACCGCTACCGGACGGACCTGAACCACCAGGCCCGAATCCTGCGCCGCTACCACCGCCGATACCCGCGGTACCGCCGCCCGCACCCGGCGAGCCGCCGGCCCCGACACCCATCGGCGAGTTGATCGCACCGCTGCGGTCGAAGGAGCTCTGGCCACCGTCGCCGTTCTGCGTCGGCGGCGGGTCGAACCGCGGGGGGTTCTGGACCTCGGGGCGGATGGTGCTGTCGTAGGTCTCGTACGTCTGCTTCGCGGCTTCGGCCGCCTCAGTGGCCTCCCGTTCCTGCTGCTGCAGGTCGGTCTCACCGCCGACGAGGAAGGCACCGCCCTTTTCCAGGAGGTTGTCCGTCGCGTCGACCGGCTTCGGCTCCGGCATCGAGTTCCGGACGGTGAGGAACCCGTCGACCTGGCGGTCGATCGACTCACCCGCGGCCTGCGAGGTCGACTGGGCGTTGGTGAGGAAGCTCGTCATCGGCTTCGTCGAGTTGCCGAACTGCTCGGCGGCCTTGCCCTCCCACGCCACGTTCGCATCGCGGTTCGCGGTTTCGAGCAGTTCCATGGCGTTGCCGAAGTGCTCGCTGATCGAACCCTTCAGGTCATCGGCGGCACGGGACATCTCGTCCGGCCCGGCGCCCTCGGTGATCTGCTTGTACTTCTCGGGGTGGTTGAACCCCACCTTCTTCATGATCTCGTCGACGTTGCCGGAATCGATCGGCGTCACGAGCGCAACGCCGATCACGATGGGGGCGGTCATGTCGCAGCGTCCTTCGTCTAGTCGCCCGATCTCGGATCAGGCGGGAGGAATGTTCTTGAGGACCTCGGCAGCGATCTTCTCGGCGTAGCCGCAGGCGTCGTCCATCTCGGGTGTGCCGCCGGAGTTCTTGGCGTAATAGACGTCGACGGATTGGGTGTCGGAGACACCGACCGCGACCGTGCACAACGTGTCCGAGAAGTTGACCAGAACCGCCGGGTATCCGGCGACCTCGGTGGGTTCGAAGTTGTCGAAGTTGTCCTTGCGGGCGTGGGCAGCCGTCATGCCACCGTGGTTCGTGTTGATGGCGATCGATGTGTTGAGGACATCACCGTTGATATCGCACGCCGGTTCCTGGTATTCGCTGTCCGCTTGCTCGGTCTGTCCGTCCACCTGGAGGGCTGCTCGTTGCTCGGCCGTGAGCAGCTGACAGGCATCCTGGACACCCTTGAGGTTCTTCGGGTTCTGCACCGCCAGTGCGGGGTCGACGTTCTCCTTGCTCGGCGCGGCCTGCGGGGGCTGTTCCCCACCTCCGCCGACTGCGCACGAGGAGATCGCGGTGACCGCGAAGAAGGATGCGGCGAGCACGCTGGTGCGTCGTAGCACGGAAAAGTCCTTACGCCTGGTTCGGAGTGGCCGCGTCGTCCGCGGATCGGTAGTCCCGCTGGGCGGCCTTCAATTGATCGATCTGGTTCTGGATGTGCTTGCGGGCACCCGTGACGACCTGGGTGATGCCACCCTCCGAGTTCCCCATGAGCTTTTTGATCGACTCTGCGGCGCTCTTGCTCACCTCGTCGTCGCCCGGAGGCTTGAGGAAGCCCGAGCGGCTCACCGCTTGGAGTATCTTGTCCAACTCGTCCCGAGCATCCTCGTACTTCGCGATCATGCCCGGGATCGCGTCCGTGTCGACGGAGAACGACGCCCCCGACGTCACGCCCCCGTTGTTCACGGTGGTGTTGATGGTGGCCATGCTGTCTTACCCCCTAGTGTCACGTAGCTCCGTGATCGGCCAGTAGCTTGCCAGATCACGGGTGTGCGGTGCACCGATACGACGGTCTCCGGCCGCCGTTCGTTCCCCGCGGGCGGGCCGGATCACGCGTTCGGCCCAGCGGCGGGAGTCACCAGACCGACCGGCGCTGCGCGGCACCGGTGAGGTCGCCGAGGACACGGCGGAAGGTGCCGACGTCGGCTCCGGCGACCATCCGCTGGTTCCCGGAGTTGTAGACGGAGACCCGGCCGCCTTCGACGTCGATGACCTGCACGGTGTGGTCGCCGCGGAACTCCTTGCGCTGCGCGTTCCACACGGTGACGCCGATCTGCCCGGCGCCGAGCTTGGTGCCGTCGAGCAGTTCGGTGGCCTTGCGGAAGTGCGCCACGTCCACCCCGCGGCCGCGCAGGCCCTGTTCGACGGCGCGCGGGTCGGTGATGCCCTTCTTCTCCACGTCGGCCATCACGGCGCGCAGCTCGCGGAGGTCGACGTTGACCGGCTTCATCTTCACCGGCGGGTGGTCGGGCAGCACCGAGACCAGGGCGGGCACGGAGTCCTCGGGGCGGACCCGCTCCAAGACGTAGCGGTCGCCGTGCATCACGCTGCGGACCGCGACCCGGCCGGACTGGGAGACGGCGGCGCGCAGCTCGGTGCCCTTCTGCGCGGAGAACCGCAGGTCGAACTCGACGGCGGTGGAACCGTAGACCCCGATCAGGTCCCACACCTCGTCGTTCACCTGGTTCGCGCGGTCGATGAGGCCGCGCTGCCTGCATCGCGCGTCGGCGGCGTCCAGTTCGGCGTTGATGTCCTGCACCGGCGTGCCGTAGTGGCTGTACTGCAGGACCGGCGGCATCCGCTTCAGGCCTGCCCTGCTGACGAGGACCACGAATTCCAGGCGATCGACATCGAGCTTGGATGCCACGCGCAACTCCCCAGTTGTCGGTACTTCGCGAGCAGCAGACTAGCGAACGGCCGAGTCGGGGAAGGTGGCTTTCCGCTATCGGAACTAGCCGTCGAGCCCCGACAGCCCCTTCCACGCGCCGCGCGATCCGCGGCGTGACGCGGAGCGCTGCCAGCGGAACACCCCGTAGCCGATGAGGCCGAGCGCGAAGCCGGCCACGCAGGTCCAGAACTCGATGCCGCCGGGCGCGGTCGCGGCGAACAGCGCGACGCCGACGAGCCACAGCGCGGTCCCGGCCAGCACCACCGGTGTCGGCTGGGCCAGCCTGCGCGGCAGCGCGGGCACGGTGTGCGCCGGTTCGGGTGGTGTCGTCGCTGGTGAGGAGGGGGTGCGTGCGCTGTCTTCGGCCACGTCGGGCAGGCTACCCCGGTAGTCGTGAGCGGGGTGAGGTAGTGATGGCGGACAGGAATCCGGACGATCCGCGCGCGGGGTCGAGCGGTGGCGCGGAAGAACCGCTGGGTAGTTCCGGCGAAGGCGCTCCGGAACCGGTCGCGGAGCGGAGCGGTCCGGGGGCGAGCTCCTCGGGTGCCGACGCGGCCGGGTCGGCGCGCACCGGAGCGGCGACCGGCGTGCTGGACCGGTACTTCAAGATCAGCGAGCGCGGTTCCTCGCTGAGCCGGGAGCTGCGGGGCGGGCTGGTCACCTTCGTCACCGTCGCCTACATCATCGTGCTGAACCCGCTGATCCTCGGCAGCTACTCCGCGGACTCGCCGACGGCGAAGCGGGACGTGCTCGGCCACGTGCTGACGGTGCCGCAGGTCGCCGCGAGCACCGCGCTGGTCGCCGGGGTGATGACGCTGCTGTTCGGCCTGGTGGCGAACTACCCGTTCGCGATCGCGGCGGGCCTGGGCATCAACACGCTGCTCGCCGTCACCATCGCCCAGCAGGTCAGCTGGCCGGAGGCGATGGGCCTGGTGGTGGTGGACGGGCTGGTGATCCTGGTGCTGGTCGCCACCGGGTTCCGCACCGCCGTGTTCAACGCGGTGCCGCCCGAGCTGAAGGCGGCGATCGCGGTCGGCATCGGCCTGTTCATCAGCTTCGTCGGGCTCGTCGACGCCGGGTTCGTGCGCAGGCTGCCGGACGCGGCGAACACGACGGTGCCGGTGGGGCTGGGCATCGACGGTTCGATCGCGTCGTGGCCGACGGCGGTGTTCGCGTTCGGGCTGGTGCTCACCGGGATCCTGGTGGCGCGCAAGGTGCGCGGCGGCATCCTGATCGCCATCGTGATCAACACGGTGGTGGCGATCGTCGTCGAGGCGCTGGTGCACGCGGGCCCGTCCGAGGGCACCGATCCGCACGGCTGGAACCTCGGCTACCCGGCGCCGCCCGCGGAGATCTTCGGGCTGCCGGACCTGTCGCTGGTCGGGGACATCTCGTTCGGCGCGTGGACGCGGCTGCCCGCGCTGGCCGCGGCGATGCTGGTGTTCACCCTGGTGCTGGCGAACTTCTTCGACGCGATGGGCACCATGACCGGCCTCGGCAAGGAGGCCGGGCTCGCCGACCGCAAGGGCAACCTGCCCGGCATCGGCAAGGCGCTGGCGGTGGAAGGCGTCGGTGCCGTCGCGGGCGGGGTCGGGTCGGCCAGCTCCAACACGGTGTTCGTGGAATCCGCGTCCGGCATCGCCGAGGGTGCGCGCACCGGGCTGGCGAACGTGGTCACCGGGCTGCTGTTCCTCGCGGCCATGTTCTTCACCCCGCTCTACAGCGTCATCCCGGTGGAAGCGGCGGCTCCGGCGCTGGTCGTGGTGGGCGCGATGATGCTCGGGCAGATCCGCGACGTGGACCTGTCCGACTTCGCCAAGGCGCTGCCCGCGTTCCTCACCATCGTCGTCATGCCGTTCACCTACTCGATCGCGAACGGCATCGGGGTCGGGTTCATCTGCTACGTGCTGCTGCACGCCGCCACCGGCCGGGTCCGGCAGGTGCACCCGCTGATGTGGGTAGTGTCGGCCGCGTTCGTCCTCTACTTCGCCGCAGACCCGGTCTCCGCGCTGTTCGCCTGACGTCCGGGGTCCCCGCTTCTGCCGCGTCAGTGGTCGGGTGGCGGAACCTCAGCTGCCTTCTCGCTGCGGGATCGTTTTCGCAGGTGGCTCCGCCACATGAGAAAACGCTGTCCTCGTGAGAAGGCAGCTGAGAACCCGCGGGTGGTCCGGTTGCTTGCTGGGTCTCCGCTCATCGCCGCTGACAGGACGGTGCTAGGGCTTGCGGGTGCTCCTGGAGATCGGAAAAAGGGGCGTTCCGGGGTCGTGCGGGGCGGGGCGGGCACTATGCTCCGCGCATCGCGCCCGACAGCGGGCCGAATGTCCGAAATGTCGTCAAGTAGTTTGGTAGACTAACGACGTGTCCGAGATCGCTGAACGGGAGCGCACGCTGGCCACCCGGTTGCGGATGGCCTCCGTCCGCCTCAACCGCAGGCTGCGGGCGCAGAGCACCGACTCCGTCGTCACGCTCTCCCAGCTGTCCGCGCTGTCCTGCCTCTACAAGGCCGGGGCGATGACTCCGGGCACGCTCGCGGCGAAGGAAGGCGTGCAGCCGCCCTCGATGACCAGGGTCATCGCGGCGCTCGAAGGCCTCGGCCTGGTGGTGCGCACCCCGCACCCCACCGACGGGCGGCAGGCCGTCGTGGACCTCACCGACGCGGGCCGCGCCCGCATCGAAGAGGAGATCTCCGCCCGCGAGCGCTGGCTGGACGTCCAGCTGGCCGAACTCACCAGGGACGAACGCGCGACCTTGAGTCACGCGGCCGAGATCATGGAACGGATCTCGCAGCGCTAGGAGGGAGCTGAGCACGTCGGCGGTGCCAGAGGAATCGCCGCACCCGTCGGGGTCCGACCCGGCCGGTGCGAGCCGCACGTCCACCGGCGAGCTCGGCGCACTCCCCGGTGCGTCCGCGGCCGCGCGCGCCGGTGATCCGGAACCGGCGGCCGCTCGCGGGCGGGCCGGAGGTCCGCCCGGCGACCCCGGGCAGGAGAGCGACCCCGGGCCGGACGGCGACCAGCGGCCCGGCGGACCGCCGGCCGGGGAGACCGGCACCGGCGGCGGCATGTTCGGCTCGCTGCGGGTGCGCAACTACCGCTACTACGCGGCGGGCCAGGTCGTCTCGCTCACCGGCACCTGGATGCAGCGGGCCGCGCAGGACTGGCTCGTGCTGGAGCTCTCCGGCGGCAGCCCCGGCGCGCTCGGCGTGGCCGTCGCGCTGCAGTTCCTGCCGACGCTGCTGCTGACGCTGTGGGCGGGCACCGCCGCCGACCGGTTCGACAAGCGGCGGCTGCTGGTCGCCACCCAGACGGCGCTCGGTGCCTGCGGGCTGCTGCTCGGACTGCTCGACGTGTCCGGTTCGGCGCAGCTCTGGCAGGTGTACGCGCTGTGCTTCGTGCTCGGCTGCTTCGCGGCGGTGGACGCGCCGGTGCGGCAGTCGTTCGTCGTCGAGATGGTCGGCCCCGCGCAGCTCACCAACGCCGTTGCGCTGAACTCGATGACGTTCAACCTGGCGCGGATCGTCGGGCCCGCCATCGCCGGGCTGCTCATCACCGCGATCGGCACCGGGTGGGTGTTCATCGCCAACGGCATCAGCTCGGCCGCCGTGGTCGGTGGGCTGCTGCTGATGAACGTGGCGCGGCTGCACCGCAGCGAACCGGTGCCGAAGGAGCGCGGCCAGGTGCGGGCGGGGCTGCGCTACGTGCTGGGGCGCCCCGACCTGGTGGCGGTGATGGTGCTGGTGTTCTGCGTCAGCACCTTCGGCATGAACTTCGAGAGCACCTTCGCGGTGATCGCCCGCAACGTGTTCGACCGCGACGCCGACGGCTACGGGCTGCTGATCACGATGCTCGCCGTCGGCACCCTCTCCGGCGCCACGCTCGCCGCTCGCCGCAGCAGGAGGTCCGGGTCGCGGCTGCGGCTGATGGTGCTGGGGGCGGGTGCGTTCGGGCTGCTGGAGGCGGTCGGTTCGCTGATGCCGTCGTACTGGTCGTTCGCGGTGATGCTGGTGCCGGTCGGGGTCGCGGTGATGACCTTCACGACCAGCGCGAACTCCACGGTGCAGCTGGCGGTGGAGCCGTCGATGCGCGGTCGCGTGATGGGGCTGTACATGCTGCTGTTCCTCGGCGGGAAACCGGTGGGCGGGCTCGCGTCGGGCTGGCTGGCCGAGGTGCTGGGCCCGCGGTCGCCGCTGCTGCTGGGCGGGCTGGCGTCGCTGGTCGCGGCGGTGGTGTGCGGGGTGCTGCTGCGCCGCCGGAGATCGGGGGTTGCGGACCCTGGGAGGTTAGGCTAACCTAATACATGTCCGCTTCGTGGTGGGAGCGGCAGTCAGTTCGGGAACAGAGCGGGCCCCGTCTCCTCCGGGAGGCGGGGCTCGTTCGCGTTCGGGGCCCGTTCCCGTCCGAGGCCGAACGGGCAGGTCGGGGGTCGGACAGCACTTCGGGGCCCTCCCGGAGGAAGGCCCCGAAGTGTCGGCAGCTTCGCTTGTCGGAGCATCCACCGCCGGTCCGTGGTCCCGCGCGGCCGCGGGAAGGCTCAGGCGGTGGGCAGGCGCAGTCCGTTGTAACCGGCGCGGGCGTCGGCGAACCGCTTGCCGACCTCGTCCCAGTTCACGACGTTCCACAACTGCTTGACGTAGTCCGCCTTCACGTTCTTGTACTGCAGGTAGTAGGCGTGCTCCCAGATGTCGAACACCAGCAGCGGCGTGGTGGCGATCGACAGGTTCGAGTGGTGGTCCCGCAGCTGCTGCGTGATCAACCGCTGACCCACCGGGTCCCACGCCAGCACGCCCCACCCGTTGCCCTGGATCGTGGTCGACACGGCCTCCAGCTGGGCGCGGAACTTGTCGAACGACCCGAAGTCCTGGTCGATGGCCGCCGCCAGCTCGCCGGTCGGCTTGTCCCCGCCGTTCGGCGAGAGGATCTTCCACCACACCAGGTGCAGCGAGTGCCCGGCCAGGTTGAACGCCAGCGTCGTCTCCAGGCCGACGATCGACCCGAAGTCGCCCTTGTCCCGCGCCTCGGCGATCTTCTCGATCGTGTCGTTGGCGCCCTTGACGTAGGTCGCGTGGTGCTTGCTGTGGTGCAGCTCGTTGATCTCACCCGAGATCGCGGGCTCCAGCGCCGAGTAGTCGTAGTCCAACTCGGGCAGCACGTACTGAGCCATGGAGCGTCTCCCTGTGCGCGTATCGCTGTCAGCAGTCTCTAGCAATTGCAATCTAGTGGCAACAGCTGGGCGGCTGCATTCCGGCCCGGGTTGATCTCAGTCACCGGGATCGCGCGCGGGCCCGCATCACTCCAGCGGCCAGGCGTGCACCGGCTCGCCCGAGTCGGACAGCTCCACGTAGCGCCGCAGCATCGCCGCCAGCGCGGCCGGACGGTCGTGACCGCGCTGCTCCAGCCGCGCCACCACGTCCCGCTGCCACGACGACCCGGTCTGCTTGCGCAGGCAGCGGGCCTCGATCACGCCCAGGGCGTGCTCCCGCGCGGCGTCCGACACCCCGCACAACCGCAGCCCCTCGTGCGCCATCGGCAGCAACCGGCGCAGCACCAGCTCGTCCGGGGTGATCCACCCGGCGCCCGGCCAGTACAGGTGCGCGTCCATGCCTTGCCGGGCCCCGGTGTAGAAGTTCTCCTCCGCCGCGGCGAACGACATCTGCGTCCACACCGGCCGGTCCTGCTCGGTCAGCGCGCGCTGCACCCCGTAGAAGAACGCGGCGTTGGCCACCACGTCACGCACGCTCGGCCCCGATGGCAGCACCCGGTTCTCCACCCGCAGGTGCGGCACCCCGTCGACCAGGTCGTACACCGGCCGGTTCCAGCGCCAGACGGTGCCGTTGTGCAGCCGCAGCTCCGCCAGCGTCGGGGCCCGGCCCGCCTGCACCGCCGCCACCGGATCCTCCTCCTCCGGTTCCGGCAGCAGGGCGGGGAAGTAGCGCACGTTCTCCTCGAACAGGTCGAAGATCGAGGTGATCCAGCGCTCCCCGAACCACACCCGCGGCCGCACGCCCTGGTTCTTCAGCTCCTGCGGCCGGGTGTCGGTGGCCTGCTGGAACAACGGCACCCGCGTCTCGTGCCAGAGCGCCTTGCCGAGCAGGAACGGCGAGTTCGCGCCGATCGCCAGCTGCACCCCGGCCAGGCACTGCGCGGCGTTCCAGTGCGCGGCGAAGTCCTCCGGCGCCACCTGCAGGTGCAGCTGCACCGAGGTGCACGCCGACTCCGGCACGATCGAATCCGCGTAGCAGCGCAGCTGCTCCGGCCCGCCGTCGCCGAGCGGCGCGCCCTCCATGTCCAGCAGCATCTCCTCGCCCTTGGCGGTGAAGATCTGCTCGTTCAGCAGCGAGTACCGCGGGTCGTGCGAGAGCCAGCCCGGGTCGAAGTGGCTGCGCCGCAGCGTGGGCAGCGTGCCGATCAGCACCAGCTTCGCGTTCGCGTCCTGGGCCTTGCCGTCCGCGCGCCGCAACGCCTTCCGCAGCTCGTGCTCCAGCTCCAGGGCGCCGTCCCCGGCGAGGGCGCGGGGCAGCACGTTGAGCTCGATGTTGTGCTGGCCCAGCTCGGTGGTGAACGACGGATCGTTGATCTTCTCCAGGACCACCGAGTTCGACATCGACGGGTCCATCCGCTCGTCGATGAGGCTCAGCTCCATCTCCAGCCCCATCTGCTGGTGCGGGAAGGAGAAGTTGCCCTCCGCGAGCATCCGGGCCAGCGCGTCGAGACCGCGCTGCATCTTGTCCCGATAGCGTTGCCGGTCCACAGGAGTGAAAGCCCGACTGGTCACGTGCTTTCCCATGCCGTCTCCCCGCTCGTCGGCCAGCACGCCGGCTTAGGTGGACACCAACGGTGACACATCGGTACCCGGCGGACCAGCGTCCAAAACGGTGTTCGAGCGAGCACCCGGGCACCTCTTGTGACCAGCGGGAAAAGGGACTTTCCCGGCCGGTTCCGCGCCCGTTCCGGGCGGGCCTGACCGGGGGTGCCCTGGCCGATCGGGCGCGGTGGCGCGGGCCGCGGGATCACCGTCGGTGCGCGGGCCCGTCCGCACGCTGCGTTGCGCGCTGCGCCGATGCGGTGAGGATCTCCAGCCTCCTGCGGAACGGGTCGACTACGCGCGGCAGCCGGGAATCTCCTTGCGCCGCGCGGAAGTCCGGGCGATCCGAGACCGGGTGGCGCGGTGCCGGTTCCGCACCGCGCCGCCCGGGACGGGCTCAGCGCTCGGTGGCGGGGCGCTCGGTGGCAGGGCGCTCGGCGGGGGCCGCGGTCGCCTGCCCAGCGGAGCTGGCCACCACCTCGGTGCGGGTCGTGCCGCGCCGACCCAGCGTCAGGAACACCACCGCGGAGGCGACCACGACGCCGAACATCACCGTCGCCATCGGCACCGCCGAACCGGTGCCGCCCAGGCCCACCAGCGGCGCGGCCAGCGCACCGACGATGAACTGGCAGACGCCCAGCAGCGCCGAGGCGCTCCCGGCCACCTCGCGGTTGTCGGCCAGCGCCAGCATCGTCGTGTTCGGCATGACGAAGCCCAGCGCCGCCACCATCACGAACAGCGCGCCCAGCAGGAACGGCAGCGGCAGGTCCAGCACCGCCGAGGTCAGCAGCACCGCGCCCGCCACCGACGAGACCAGCAGCGCACCCACCAGCAGCTGCGCCTCGGTGGCCACCCGGCCCACCAGCCGCGCGTTGATCTGCCCGGCCAGCACCAGCCCGATCGCGTTCGCCCCGAACGCGAGGCTGTAGGTCTGCGGCGACATCCCGTAGATGTTCTGCAGCACGAACGACGACCCGGAGATGTAGGCGAACATCGCCGCCATGCCGAGCCCGCCGGCCAGCGCGTTGCCCAGGAACGACGGCGCGGCCAGCAGCGAACCGAAGGTGCGGAAGGTGCTGCCCAGCCGCGCGGGCTGCCGCCACCGCTCCGGCTTCGTCTCCGGCAGCAGGAACGCCGCCACCAGCAGCAGCACGGTGCCGAACGCGGTCAGCACCACGAACACCCCGCGCCACGTGGTGTGCGCGAGCACCTGGCCGCCGATCACCGGCGCCAGGATCGGGGCCAGGCCCGTCACCAGCATCAACGAGGAGAAGAACCGCGCGGCCTCCACCCCGGAGTACAGGTCGCGGACCGCGGCCCGCGCGATCACCATGCCGGCCGCGGCACCCGCGCCCTGCAACGCGCGCAGCGCGGCCAGCGCGTAGATCGAACCGGACAGCGCGCACAGCACGGACGCGACGATGTAGACGACGAGCCCGACCAGCAGCGGGCGGCGCCTGCCGACCGAATCGCTGATCGGCCCCGCGATCAGCTGGCCCAGCGCCAACCCCAGCAGCACCGCGGTCAGCGTCAGCTGGGCCTGCGACTCCGAAGCCCCCAGCTCCGCGGTCAGCTGCGGCAGCGCGGGCAGGTACATGTCGATGGACAGCGGCCCGAAGGCCGTCAGCCCACCGAGGATCAGGGCGAACTTGGTCTTGCTCCCCAGCCGGCGCTGCGCGCCGTCGATCGTGGCCTCCTCGGCGGTGGACATACGTCTCCTCATCGCTGGCCGCCGCCTCGTGCGCGCGGCGGCGGTGTCGGTGCGGGCGGCCGGTGAACCCCAGGTGCGGTCGTCGTCGTGCCGGGTCGCGCGGCCACCGGGGACCGAGGTCCCGGCGCCGCGGCTCCCGCATCCGGCGGCCCGGCCGGGTCCGGATCGTGGTGGGCGACGACAACAGCTTGCTCGCTACAACTAACAGTGCGGAAGTACCCGTTATGCCCAGCGCGCACGCTTCGCCGCTGTGACCTGGGTCATCGCCCGGCGAGATCGCGACATGCTGCCGGTCGGACCGGGGCCGAATGCGAAGATGCGTGCCGTGGCACGCGTGCACCAGGTGACCGACGTCGACGACCCGCGCGTCGACGACTTCCGGGACCTCGCCACCGCCGATCGCCGCCCGGACCGGCCCGGCGGGCGCGGACTCGTCATCGCCGAGGGCGTGGTCGTCGTCGAGCGGCTGCTGGCCTCGCCGTACCCGGTGCGCGCGCTGCTGGGCGTCCGCCGCCGCATCGACGCGCTCGACGAGCAGCTCGCCGGGGTGGACGTGCCGGCGTACGCGGTGGAGCCGGACGTGATGAGCGCCGTCGTCGGCTTCCACCTCAACCGGGGCGTGCTCGCCGTCGCCGACCGCGCACCGGCCACCACCGCCGAGGACCTGATCGCCCGCTCCCGGCGGCTCGCCGTGCTGGAGGGCGTCGGCGACCACGAGAACCTGGGCGCGCTGTTCCGCAACGCCGCCGCGCTCGGCATCGACGGCGTCCTGCTCGGCGCGGGCTGCGCCGACCCGCTGTACCGGCGCAGCATCCGCGTCTCGATGGGTCACGTGCTGCGGGTCCCGTTCGCCACCTTCGACGACTGGCCCGGCGGGTTGCCGCTGCTCGCCGAGCACGGCTTCCGGACCGCGGCGCTGACCCCGCGCGCCACCGCGGCCCCGCTGGCCGAAGCCGGGCTCGACCGGGGCAAGGTCGCGGTGCTGCTCGGTTCGGAAGGACCGGGCCTGGCCGAGGACACCATCTCCGCGGCCGACCTGCCGGTGCGCATCCCGATGAGCCCCGAGGTCGACTCGCTCAACGTCGCCACCGCCGGGGCGATCGTCTTCCACGCGATGAGCGGGGCGAGATGATCGGGGCCGCGCAGCGCTCGCGGTGGGAGCTGCGGGTGCGCCGGGGACGTGCCGTGCTCGTCGACCGCCCGGAACGCGCCGGGGAACGACCGGTCCGCGAGTACGACCCCGCGCGGCTCGCGCTGCCCGCGGAACTCGTCGAGGACCTGCACGAGTGGGCGCACGTGGTGGAGGCGGTGGCGCCGGACCAGGACATCGCGGGGGAGAGCTCGGCGACCCTGATGGCCCGCCGCGGCCGCCAGCTCGCCGCGCGGCTGGCCGCCGAGACCGGCGGCGAGGTCGGCTACTGGGACCCCGCGCGCGGCCGGGTGAGCCGGGTCCGCCGCGCGGGCCCGGTCGGCGCGGTGCCGGAACCGACGCCGTGGGCCACCGGCGGCGCCGTCGCCGTCGTCATCGCCGCGCTCGTCACCGTCTCGCTCGTGGTGGTGAGCATCGGGTTGAGCGAGGTGAACCTGCTGCTGGCGGTGCTGGTCAACGTCGTGGTGGTCGGCGGGTTCGCTCCCTCGATCTGGATCGGCCGCCGGTTGCCGGTGTGGCGCTGGGTCGCGTTCGGCGCGGCGGGCGGCGTCCTGCTCGCCTGGCTCGCCCTGCTGCTGTCCTTGCTCGGCTGACGCGGCGCGGCGCGAGGTGGGCCGCCGCGGGACCGGACCTGCGGGGCCCGGACGTGCGACGGCCCCTCCGGCGCGGTGCCGGAGGGGCCGTTGTCGAGCGCTGGGGGCTAGCGGTGCGAGCGGACGCCCAGCAGGACGTCCTCCCAGGACGGGACCATCGGGTGGTTCTTGCGGCGGCGGGCCGGTTCGGTCTTGCGGGCCGCCTCGTCCTCCACCGCCTCCAGGTCGTCCTCGCCGGCCTGCTCGGCCAGCGGCCCGGCCGGTTCCGGTTCGGCCGGCGCCGGTGGGGTGGTGTCCAGGTCCAGCGCGGGGATCGCCGGGGTCGAGGGCTTCGGCGGAGCAGGCGGCGGCGCGGTGTCCTCCGCGGCCGCGTCGACCGGTTCCTCCTCGGTCTCGTCCAGCTCCAACGCCTCCCGGGCGAGCGCCGTCACCGGGCGCACGGTCCGCAGCGGCCGGTTCGGCGACGGGTCCAGCAGGTCGACCGCGTGGTCGTCGAGGGGGGCGACGGTGCCGCCGTGCGCACCCGGGTGGAACACCCAGTGCGCCCGGTTCTCGGAACGCCCGGCCTGCCACTGCAACCGGACGACCCACTTGCCGTCCTCGCCGCGCCACGCGTCCCAGTCGGCGTCGGTGAGGTCGTGGCCGCGCATCCCGAAGGTGTGCGCGATGACCTCGCCGAGGGTCTGCACGTCGGGGCCGTCCTCGCGGACGGGGTGGGCGCGCTGCGAGCGCTCGGCGATCTGCGCGCGTTCCAGCAGGACGGGGTAGGCGTAGCGCTCGACCCGCTGCTCGGGGATCCCGGCCGCGGCGGCGACGTCCTGGACCGAGGCCCCGGCGCGGACCCGCGCCTGGATCTCGCGGGGGCGCATCTGCGCCTCCATCTCGATCTGGACTTGGCCCAGCCGGGTCAGGTCGCCGCGAGCGGCCGCCCGCAGCCGCTCGTCGGCGGGCACGGAAAAGCGGTCGCCGTTCTCCGGGTCCTCGCAGATGACGGTCTCACCGTCCTCGTCAAGCCCGACAACCCGCAGCGCGCGCATACGCTAGCCTCCCCGGTCGTTGTCACCAAGCTGTGACCGTAACCCGGCGTGCCCCCTTGACGGGGGAGCCACGCCGGGTTCGGTGTCGCTTCGTGACCATCCTCTCCCTACCCGATCTTGCCTGAACAGCGGTCGACATGCGAACACTTGACGAAATCCGCCGCAATTCCGATCACAGCAAGTGATCAAGAGCCAGTTCGGGTGACACGGATGTGCCGGTCGCCATGGTGCGGTGGCGACCAGGTCGGATGGGGGCGCCGCGCTCAGGTGAGCTGCGAGACCACCCAGTCGATGGACCCGGTCAGCTTGGTGACGTCGTCCGGCTCGACCGCCGGGAACGTGCCGACGCGCAGCTGGTTGCGGCCCAGCTTGCGGTACGGCTCGGTGTCGACGACGCCGTTCGCGCGCAGCGCCTTGGCGATCGCGGCCGCGTCGATCGAGTCGTCGAAGTCCAGCGTGACCACGACCTGCGAGCGCTTCGCCGGGTCCTGCACGAACGGCGTGGCGAAGCTCGAGGCCTCCGCCCACTGGTACAGCCGCTGCGAGGACTCGCGGGTCCGGGCGGAGCACCAGTCCAGGCCGCCGTTGCCGTTCATCCAGTCGATCTGGTCGGCCAGCAGGAACAGCGTCGCCACCGCGGGGGTGTTGTAGGTCTGGTCCTTGCGGGAGTTGTCCAGCGCCGTCGGCAGCGACAGGAACTCCGGCACCCAGCGGCCCGAGGCACCGATCTCGCCGATGCGCTCGATCGCGGCCGGGCTCAGCGCGGCCAGCCACAGCCCGCCGTCGGAGGCGAAGGACTTCTGCGGCGCGAAGTAGTAGACGTCCACGGCGGACGCGTCGAACGGCAGCCCGCCCGCGCCGGAGGTCGCGTCCACCGCGATCAGCGCCTGCTCCGAGCCCGCCGGGCGGGACGGGGGCAGCATCACGCCGGTGGAGGTCTCGTTGTGCGCCCAGCCGATCAGGTCGACGCTCGGGTCCGACACCGGCTCGGGGGCGTCGCCCGGCTCGGCGGACACGACGATCGGGTCGCCGAGGAACGGGGCGGCCTTGGCGGCCTTGGCGAACTTCTGCGAGAACTCGCCGTAGGTCAGGTGCAGCGACTTCTCCCGCACCAGGCCGAAGGTCGCGGCGTCCCAGAACGCGGTGGTGCCGCCGACGCCCAGCACGACCTCGTAGCCCTCGGGCAGGGAGAACAGCTGGCCCAGGCCTTCGCGGACCCGGCCGACCAGGGACTTCACCGGCTTCTGCCGGTGCGAGGTGCCCATCACCGCGGCGCCGTCGGAGGCCAGCCGGGCCAGCTGCTCGGTGCGGACCTTGGACGGGCCGCAGCCGAAGCGGCCGTCGGACGGCAGGAGCTCGGCGGGCAGCTTCAAGGTGGTCGGGTCGGTTTCGGCCTGCGTCATTCCGGCGCCTCCGGGAGTTGTCGAATCGGCTTGCCCCGCGGCTGCCGCGCCCAGGCCGGGCGGGCCCGCGGGTGGACGACGGGGTTCGGCGGACCCCGGGTCGCCTCGGGTGGACCGGCGCCGTTGCCGGTTCAGGGCTCGATGCGTGCCGCGGCTACGGGTCGGATAGGTGAAATCCCGGCGCGCCGCGGTTGCCGGAGCCGTGGGGCAACTTACTGCGCGGGCGGCTCTTTGGCCAGCAACCCGACCGCGCTGTGATCGAAATCAGTGCCCGTGACCAGGCATTTCGCTCAGGGGTCGCGCTGCCCCGCCGTGCCCGCCCTGGCGCGCGGCCTCGCGTTCCGGGGAGCACGCCGCCCGTGCCGCCCCATCCTACCGAGCCGGGCACGTTCCGTGATCACCGGTGGGTGCGCGGTCACGCTGGGTGGCCCGCGCGGTGCGGCACCGCGCGGGCCCCTAATTCAGACCGCGGCGACGGGCAGCGCCGAGACGGAGTCCCAGCCCTCGACCTGCTGCGGGGAGCGCGGCTCCGGTCCGACGTACTGCGCCGACGGGCGCACCAGCCGCCCGGTGCGCTTCTGCTCCAGCACGTGCGCCGACCAGCCGGCGGTGCGGGCGCAGGTGAACATCGCGGGCATCATCGAGGTCGGGACCTCGGCGAAGTCCAGGATCACCGCGGCCCAGAACTCCACGTTCGTCTCGATCTGCCGGTCCGGGCGCCGCTCCCGCAGCACCGACAGCGCGGCCCGCTCCAGCTCGGCGGCGGCCTCGAAGCGCGGCGCGCCGAGCTGCTCGCAGGTGCTGCGCAGCACCCGCGCCCGCGGGTCCTCGGCGCGGTAGACCCGGTGGCCGAAGCCCATCAGCCGGTCGCCGCCGTCCAGGATGGACTCGACGACGCGGCGGGCGTCGCCGGTGCGCTCCGCCTCGGCGAGCATCGGCAGCACCCGGGCGGGCGCCCCGCCGTGCAGCGGGCCGGACATGGCGCCGACCGCGCCGGACAGGCTGGCCGCCACGTCGGCGCCGGTGGAGGCGATGACGCGGGCGGTGAAGGTGGAGGCGTTCAGGCCGTGCTCTGCGGCCGACACCCAATAGGCGTCCAGCGCCTGCACGTGCGCCGGGTCCGGTTCGCCGCGCCAGCGGGTCAGGAACGCTTCGGTGAGCGTGGTGGCCTCGGCGATCCGCTCGGCGGGGACCGCGGGCAGTTCGGTGCCGCGCGCGGACTGGGCCACGTAGGACAGCCCGAGCACGGTCGCCAGCGCCAGCTGGTCGCGGGCGGCGTCCTCGGTGATGTCCAGCAGCGGTGCGAAGCCGTGCGCCGGGGCGAGCATCGCGATCGCGGCCTGCGCGTCGGTGCGGACGTCGCCGGTGCGCACCGGCAGCGGTGCGCCGCCCGCGTCGGGCAGGCCGCGGCCGAAGGCGCCGTCGACGAGCAGCTGCCAGACGTCGCCGAAGGAGACCTTGCCCGCGAGGTCCTCGATGTCCACGCCGCGGTAGCGCAGCGCGCCGCCGTCCCGGTCCGGCTCGGCGATCTCGGTCTGGAAGGCGACCACGCCCTCCAGGCCGGGGCGGAAGTCGGTGCCGTCGGTGCTGGTGCCCATGGTTGCCTCGTCTCCTCGTTGAGTCGTTCCGGTTGCCGCGCACCTCGGGGGCGCGCGGCGGACGTGGCGGGGTGCATGAGCACGAGTGCGATCGGTCGCCGCCTGTGCTGCGCGGGTAACAGTGCACCCGCGCCGCGGCCGCGGGCAATCGGTGCGGGTCGCCCCGATGGCGAAGATCACACGGCGGAACGGGGCCGGAGCTCGTGACGATCCCGCGAAACCGGTGCCGACCCGGATCAATTCCTGTTCCGACGGGTTCGCCCGCGGCTCGTCCCCGCGGGGCCCGGCGAGTTCCGGGCGCGCGGCCCGGCCTGGTGCGCGAGGCCGGCCGCTGCGCGAGGCCGGCCGGGGCGCCGCGGCCCGCAACACCACCCGGAAGCACCAGCCGGCCACCCGGAAGCGTTGGCGTCCCCTCCGCACGGCGACCCGCGGGCGGCGGCCACCGGCCGAACCGGACGAACCGGCCGCGGCTCCGCGGCCATTCGAGTGTGCCCGCTGTCACTGCATCGTTTGCGGAATCGATCGTGGCGTCCCCGCTGGTTCGGCCCGGGTTCCCACTCCGTTTACCGTCGTAGCGGTGCCGTGGCGCGGTCCGCGGCGACCGCGTCGACCGGGCGAGCTCGTATCCTCCGGCGCCGTCGATGAACAGCACCACCAGTCGGGTCAGGGAGGAAGGGAACGGATGTCCGAAAGCACCGTGAGCACCGGCACTTTGTCGTCCATGCGGGTGTCCTACGAGGCGGGTTCGCTGCACGAGGCGGTGCTCGCCGAGACCTGGCACGAACAGCTCCGGATCTGGTTCGACGAGGCCGTCCGGGCGGAGGTGCAGGAGCCGAACGCGATGGTGCTGGCGACCGCGGACGCCGACGGGTACCCGTCCTCGCGGACCGTGCTGTGCAAGGGGTTCGACGAGCGCGGCCTGGTGTTCTTCACCAACTACACCTCCGCGAAGAGCCACGACCTCACCGCGACCCGGGTGGCCGCGGCGACGTTCCCGTGGCTGGCGCTGCAGCGGCAGGTCAACGTGCGCGGCACCGTCGAGAAGGTGCGCGCCGAGGAGACCGCCGACTACTGGGCGGTGCGCCCGCGCGGGTCGCAGCTCGGCGCCTGGGCCTCCCCGCAGTCCCGGGTCGTCACCGGGCGGGAGGCGCTGCAGTCCGCGCTCAACGGCATCGAACGGCGCTTCGGCGACAACGAGAAGGTGCCGGTGCCGCCGCACTGGGGCGGCTGGCGGATCGTCCCGCAGGCCGTCGAGTTCTGGCAGGGCCGGCCGGACCGGCTGCACGACCGGCTGCGGTTCCGGCGCGGCGACGACCAGTGGGCCGTGGAGCGGCTGGCTCCCTGATCCCCGCCGGCCCACTGCGGACCGGAGGCTCCCGGACGGCGGGGGCGGCGCGGAACCCCCGTGCCGCCCCCGCCGTCGTGCGAACCGGTCGAAGGGGACGTCCGCGCACGTGATCGCCGGTGCGCGTGGTCGGCTGCGTCACACGACCTGGTTTCCTTAGCCACGCTCATGGCTAGGGTGGCTCCTCGTGGACCAGCAGAGCGGCCGCGCGGAGCGGGAGCGGACCCGGCGATCCTGGCGATCGCTGCTCGGCAAGGTCGTCCTCGACACCCGGCCGCTCGGCTACCCCGCCTACCGGCGGCTGTGGACCTCCAGCATCGTCACCTCGGTCGGCGCCCAGTTCAGCGCCGTCGCGGTGCCCAAGCAGCTCTACGACCTCACCGGGAACTCCGCGTACGTCGGCCTCGCCGGGATCTTCGGCCTGGTGCCGCTGCTGGTGTTCGGGCTCTGGGGCGGTGCCGTCGCCGACACCGTGGACCGGCGGAAGCTGCTGCTGCTCACCAACAGCGGGCTCGCCGCGACGGCCGTGCTGCTGTGGCTGGTGGCCGCATCGGGCGTCGGTTCGGTGTGGCTGGTGCTGGTGCTGTTCGCGCTGCAGCAGACCTGCTTCGCGGTGAACATGCCGACCCGCAGCGCGGCCATCGCCCGGCTCATCCCGGCGCCGCTGCTGCCCTCGGCGCAGGCACTGGGGTCCACCGTGTTCCAGCTCGGCGCGGTCATCGGGCCGCTGCTGGCCGGGGTGCTGCTGCCGGTGCTGGGCCTGTCCGTGCTGTACCTGGTGGACGCGGTGGCGCTGACCATCGCGGTGTGGGCGGTGTTCCGGTTGCCCGCGCTGCCGCCGCTGGACGGGGCTCCGACGAAGGCCGGGTTGCGCTCGGTGGTCGACGGGTTCCGGTACCTGGGCACGCACCCGGTGCTGCTCACCTCGTTCCTGATGGACATCATCGCGATGGTGTTCGGCATGCCGCGGGCGCTGTTCCCGGAGCTCGCCGAACGCGTCTACGGCGACCCGCCGGGCGGCGGCGCGGCGCTGGGCTGGCTGTACGCGGCGATCCCGCTGGGAGCGTTCGTGTTCGGCGTGCTGTCCGGGTGGCTGCACCGGATCCTGCGCCACGGCGTCGGCGTCACCATCGGCGTCGTCGTGTGGGGCGTGGCCATCGTCGGGTTCGGGCTGTCCGACTCGCTGTGGCTGGGCGTGCTGTTCCTCGCCATCGGTGGCGGCGCCGACCTGGTGAGCATGGTGTACCGGAGCTCGATGCTGCAGGCCGCGGCGACCGACGAGATGCGCGGCCGCATCCAGGGCGTGTTCACCGTCGTCGTCGCGGGCGGCCCGCGGCTCGCCGACGTGCTGCACGGCTCGGGCGGTGCGGTGATCGGCGCGCAGACCGCGGTGGCGGCGGGCGGCGTGCTCGTGGTGGTGCTCGCGCTGGGCGCCGCGGTGCTCACGCCCTCGTTCTGGCGCTACCGCGCGCCGTCGGAGTGAGCCGTCCGCGGACTCCACCGGAAGGGACCAGCCGGGCCGCGGCACTGCGGGAACCGGTGACGATCCGGAGCCGGCCCCGCAGCTGAGCGTGCCCGGCCGGGGCCGTTCGGCTCAACGCGGTTCGGCCGGTGAGCGGTTCCCGGTCCGGGGCCGATGCGCTGAGCGTGCCCGGTGCCGTCGGCGGTGCACGCCGTCCACCAGGGGTGCTCCAAGATCACCTCGAACCACCCTGCACACTTTCCTGCCATGGCCAACGACACGACCATGAACGACGACGCGCCCGACGGTGCGCAGCCCGGCCTGAAGAAGGTCATGGGGCCGAAACTGCTCTTGTTCTTCGTAGTGGGCGACATCCTCGGGACCACGGTGTACTCCCTCACCGGCAAGGTCGCGGGCAAGGTCGGCGGCGCGTTGTGGATCCCGTTCGTGGTCGCCTTCGTCGTCGCGTTCCTCACCGCGTGCAGCTACCTGGAGCTGGTGGGCAAGTACCCGAAGGCCGGTGGTGCGCCGCTGTACGTGCACCGCGCGTTCGGCATCCACTTCGTCACCTTCATCATCGCGTTCGCCGTGATGTGCTCCGGGATCACCTCGGCGGCCTCCGCCGCGCAGGCGTTCAGCGGCAACTACCTGGAGGAGATCTTCCCCGGCGTGGGGCCGGTCGCGATCGTGGTGGCGCTGGCGTTCCTGGTGCTGCTCGCCCTGATCAACTTCAGGGGCGTGGGCGAGTCGGTGAAGATGAACGTCGTGCTCACCTGCGTGGAGCTCGGCGGCCTGGTCATCGTCATCCTGTTCGGCGCGGTCGCGCTGATCAGCGGCAGCAAGGACCCGGCGGTGGCGCCGGACCCGGGCCGGTTGCTGGAGTTCAACCCGGAGTCCAGCCCGCTGCTCGCGGTCACCTCCGCGACCGCGCTGGCGTTCTTCGCGATGGTCGGCTTCGAGGACTCGGTGAACATGGCCGAGGAGACCCGGAACCCGGCGAAGGTGTTCCCGCGCGCGCTGCTGCTGGGCCTGTCCATCACCGCGGGCATCTACCTGATCATCGCGGTGATCACCTCGACGCTGGTGCCGACCGACGAGCTGGCCGCCACCGACGCGCCGCTGCTGCTGGTCGTCAAGGCCGCCGCGCCCTGGTTCCCGCCGGTCCTGTTCTCCATCATCGCGCTGTTCGCGGTCACCAACACCGCGCTGATCAACATGCTGATGGCGAGCCGCCTCGTCTACGGCATGTCCAACGAGCGGATCATCCCGTCCGTGTTCGGCCGCGTGCACCGCTCCCGGCAGACGCCGTGGGTCGCGATCCTGTTCACCAGCGTGCTGGCCGTGGTGCTGGTGAGCCTGCTCGACATCGAGGACCTGGGCAGCACCACCTCGCTGCTGCTGCTGATCGTGTTCGCCATCGTCAACATCGCCGTGCTGGTGCTGCGCAAGGACGTGGTCGAGCACGAGCACTTCAAGGCCCCGACCTGGGTTCCGGTGGCGGGCGCCGTGCTGTGCCTGTTCTTCGCGAGCCCGCTGTCCGGCCGCCCCGTCGCCGAGTACCTGGTCGCCACGGGCCTGCTGCTCATCGGCGTCGTGTTCTGGGGCGTGAACCGGCTGATCGCCGGGCGCGTCGACTTCGACCCCGACAAGCTCGCCAAGTAGGGCCCGGACCGGAACCCCGTCCTCGCGGTGCCACCCGCGGGGGCGGGGTTCTTCTGCGTCCGCACCGGGTTCGCCGGGCACGTTCTAGAGTGGGCGGTGTGAATGATCTGGTCGCCGCCACCGGCAGGCAGTTCGAGATCGCCAGCGGCGCCGCGCGCGCCGTCGTCACCGAGGTCGGCGCCGCGCTGCGCCTGTTCGAAGTGGACGGGATCCCGTACTCCGAGACCTACGACGCCGACCAGCGGCCACCGGGCGGCGCCGGTGCGGTGCTGGTGCCGTGGCCGAACCGGGTCGCCGACGGCCGCTGGACCCTGGAGCGGGAACCGCAGCAGCTGGCGCTCACCGAACCGGAGCGGCACAACGCGATCCACGGCCTGCTGCGGCACACCCCGTGGACCGTGGTCGAGCACGCCGAGTCGACGATCGTGCTGCACGCGATGGTGCCGGTGCAGCCGGGCTGGCCGGTCCCGCTGCTCACCTCGATCGGCTACTCGCTGGACGCGTCCGGGCTGACCGTCACGCACACCGTGGAGAACCTCGGCAAGCGGGCCGTGCCGTTCGGCGTCGGCGTGCACCCGTACCCGCGCGCCGGGCTCGCCGAGACCGACGAGTGCGCGCTGCGGCTCGCGGCGTCCTCGGTGCTGCCGGTGGACCCGGAGCGGCTGCTGCCGGTGCGCCCGCCGCGCGCGCTGGAGGGCGACGAGCAGGACTTCCGCCGTGGCAGGCGCCTCGCCGGGGTGCTGCTGGACACCGCGTTCGGCGGGGCCGCGCCGGATCCGGGCGATCCGCTGGTGCGGCACTCGTTGACCGACCCGGCCGGGCACGGCGTGGAGCTGTGGGCGGACCCGGTGTTCAAGTGGGTCCAGGTCTACACCAACGACGAGTTCCCGGGCCGCGGCCGGGCCGTCGCGATCGAGCCGATGACCTGCCCGCCGGACGCGCTGAACTCCGGCACCGACCTGATCACCCTCCCGCCCGGCGAGGACTGGATCGCCCAGTGGGGCCTCCGCCCGTTCTGAGGCGGGATCCCCGCTCTCGTTGCTGAGGGGGTTGGGTGGCGGAACCTCAGCGGCTTCGCCGCTGACGGGAAGACGGCGCGGGTCAGCCCTTGGCGAGGTCGCGGGCGATGACCAGGCGTTGGATCTGGTTGGTGCCTTCGAAGATCTGCAGCACCTTGGCCTCCCGCATGTACCGCTCGGCGGGGAAGTCGCGCGTGTAGCCGGCGCCGCCGAGGACCTGCACGGCGTCGGTGGTCACCTTCATCGCGGCGTCGGTGGCGACCAGCTTCGCCACCGACGCCTGCGTCCCGAACGGCCTGCCCGCGTCCCGGCGCCGCGCCCCGTCCAGGTAGGCGGCGCGGGCGGACTGCACGGCCGCGGCCATGTCGGCGAGCAGGAACTCGACGCCCTGGAACTCGATGATCGGCCGCCCGAACTGCTCGCGGCCCTTGGCGTAGTCGACGGCGAGGTCCAGCGCGGCCTGCGCGAGGCCGACGGCGCAGGCGGCGATGCCGAGCCGCCCGGAGTCCAGCGCGTTCAGCGCGATGGCCAGCCCGTGCCCTTCGCCGCCGAGCAACCGGTCCGCGGGCACCCGCGCGTCCTCGAACCGCAACTCGGTGGTGGGGGAGCCGGTGAGGCCCATCTTGCGCTCGGGCGGTGCCGCCGACAGCCCGGGTGTCGCGCCGTCCACGAGCAGGCAGCTGATGCCGCGCGGCCCGTCGTCGGAGGTGCGCGCCATCAGCGCGTAGAAGTCGGCGACCCCACCGTGCGTGATCCACGACTTGGTGCCGGTGATCCGGTACTCGTCGCCGTCCCGGTCGGCGCGGGTGCGCAGCGCGCCGGCGTCCGATCCGGCGTGCGCCTCGGACAGCGCGTAGCCGCCGAGCAGGTCGCCGCCGATCATCTCCGGCAGCCACCGGTCGCGCTGCTCGTCGGTGCCGTACCGGGCGAGCGGGTAGCAGGACATGGTGTGCACCGAGAGCCCGACGCCGACGGTCATCCAGGCGCTGCTGAGCTCTTCGAGCACCTGCAGGTAGACCTCGTAGGGCTGGCCTCCGCCGCCGTGCTCCTCCGGGTACGGCAGGCCGAGCAGCCCGGAGGCGCCGAGCAGCTGGAACGCCTTGCGCGGGAACAGTTCCCGCTCCTCGGCCCCGGCGGCGGCGGGGGCGAGCTCGTCGCGGGCGATCTCCGCGGTCAGCGCGAGCAGGTCGCTGGCTTCCTGGCTGGGCAGCAGTCGGTCGACGGCCATGGGCGGCGCTCCTGCGGGCTGTGGCGGGTGCGGAACAAGCCAGTACTGAAAAGAGTACTGCGGGACTCGTTAGAGTACTGTCGCGCCGCGTCCGGCGCCAGGCCCGCCGACGCCCGCCGTTCCCGAGCTGTGGCAGTCTCACCCGCATGACTCCTCCCGAGCCGGTCGCCGCCGAGGCGAACGCGTCACCGGGCCGCCGCCGGAGCGCGGGATCGCCGGAGCAGCGCCGCGCCGACCTGCTCGACCGGTTGTGCGCCCTGTTCCTCGCGGAGGGGTTCGCCCACTTCACCCTCGACGAGCTCGCCGCCCGGCTGCACTGCTCGAAGTCGACGCTCTACACGCTCGCCGGCAGCAAGGAGCAGCTCGCCGTCGCCGTCGTCGCCCGGTTCTTCAAGAACGCCACCGCCGACGTGGAGCGCGCCGTCGCCGAGGTCGACGACGTGCGCGCCCGGATGCGCACCTACCTCGACACCGCCGCTGCCGGGCTGCGCCCCGCCTCCCGGCAGTTCATGGCCGACATGGCCGCGAACCCGGCCACCCGCGCCACCTACCAGGCCAACGCCCGCGCCGCCGCCGAGAACATGCGCCGCTACATCCGCGACGGCGTCCGCGAAGGCGTGTTCCGCGAAGTGCACGCCGCGTTCGTCGCCGAGATGGTCAGCGGCACCATCGGCGCCATCCAGCGCGGCGAGATCGCCGAGCGCACCGGCCTGTCCGACGCGGAAGCCTTCGCCGAGCTGTCCCAGTTCCTGCTCGGCGGCCTGTTCGACCCGGCGGCCGGAGGTTCACGGATCGCCCCACCCCCGGCGGAGCACACTGGTGCCCGCCCCCCGACCGCCCGGCCGTAGCCGTCCGGCGCGGTCCCGGCCCGAACCGGCCCGGAACGCCGAACCCGGCGGCCGGACCGGGCGCGGAGCCGAGCAAGTCAGCACGGAAGCACCAGCACGGAGGAAACGTGATCGTCATCGGTGGAGAGGCCCTCGTCGACCTCGTCCCGGACGCCGCCACGCCAGGAGGCGAGCTCGGCCCGCTGCACCCCCGCCTCGGCGGCGGCCCGTACAACGTGGCGATCGCGCTGGGCCGGTTGGACGTGCCCGCCGGGTTCCACGCGACCCTGTCCACCGACCAGTTCGGCGACAAGCTGCTGGAACGCCTCGTCGAATCCGGGGTGAGCACCGAGCTGGTGCGCCGCGGCCCGGAACCGACGACGCTCGCGGTGGTCGGCCTCGCCGAGGACGGCTCGGCCCGCTACAGCTTCCACACCGAAGGCACCGCCGCCCGCTTCGTCGCCGACCCGGGCCCGCTGCCCGACGAGGTCACCGCCGTCTCCTTCGGGACCCTCGGCATGGTGCTCGAACCCGGCGCCACCGCGTACGAGGCGGTGCTGTTCCGCGAAGCCGAGCGCGGCCGGTTCGTGGCGCTGGACCCGAACATCCGCGCCGACCTCATCGGCGACCCGGAGGCGTACCGCAAGCGGTTCGAGGCATGGCTGCCCTCGGTGCACCTGCTGAAGCTGTCGGTGGAGGACGCCGAGTGGCTGGCCGGGGACGAGGAGCTGGACGTCGCGCTGCGCCGCTGGCAGCAGGCGGGCCCGGCCGGGCTGGTGCTCACCCGCGGTGCCGACGGGCTGGCCGCGCTGGTCGGTGACGGCGAGCTCGTCGAGGTGCCGGGCGTGCGGGCGCAGGTCGCCGACACCATCGGCGCGGGCGACACGGTGCACGGTGCGCTGCTGGCCTGGCTGCACCGCAACGACGCGCTGTCCCCGGCGGCGGTGCGCGCGCTCACCCACGACCAGTGGCGCGAAGCCCTCGGCTTCGCGGCCCGGGCCGCCGCCATCACCGTGTCCCGGCCCGGTGCCGAGCCGCCGACCACCGCCGAACTCGCCTGACCCGCCGCCCCGGACCCGTCGCGCGGCGGGTCGGGGCGGGTCCGGGCATTCCGGGCGCCCCCGGGCCGGTGGAGCTCCGGCCCGGGGGCACGCCGCGATCGGTTGCGGCAACCGGGTGCCGAGCGCGTGGCGTCCGGCCTGATCGGCGATGTGATCGTGGTCCCACCTGCCCAAAAGGGCTAACACGATTGCTGCGCGAGGGGCCTGGAGCGGTCTAGCGTGGCATCTGACAGGACCCCAACGGGGTGGTGCTGCGGCGGTCCGGAAACCCCGACCGACGCATGCGCGCGACCGACCACGCTGCCCGAACACCACGGGAAGTGCGCAGTCGTCGGCGGAAGCGCCGCCCCTTCACGAGCGCGAGAGGTTCCCGAATGCCCGACGACGCGACCGCCAAACGTACCGTCGCGCTGCGCTACGACGGTGGCGAGCACGAAATGCAGGTGACGGAGCCGACCGAGGGCTCCGCCGGTGTGGATCTCGGGAAGCTGCTGGCCCAGACCGGTTTGGTGACGCTGGACCCGGGTTTCGTCAACACCGCCGCCTGCAAGTCCGACATCACCTACATCGACGGTGACGCGGGCATCCTGCGCTACCGCGGCTACCCCATCGAGGAGCTGGCCGCCAAGTCCAACTTCATCGAGGTCAGCTACCTGCTGATCTACGGTGAGCTGCCCACGCAGGCGCAGTACGACGACTTCGCCGACCGGATCCAGCGGCACACCCTGCTGCACGAGGACCTCAAGCAGTTCTTCGACGGGTTCCCCCGCGACGCGCACCCGATGCCGGTGCTGTCGTCGGCGGTGTCGGCGCTGTCGACCTTCTACCAGGACAGCCTGGACCCGTTCGACCAGAACCAGGTCGAGCTGTCCACGGTGCGCCTGCTGGCGAAGCTGCCGACGATCGCGGCCTACGCCTACAAGAAGTCCGTGGGGCAGCCGTTCCTGTACCCGGACAACTCGCTGGGCCTGGTGGAGAACTTCCTGCGGATGACCTTCGGGTTCCCCGCCGAGCCCTACGAGGTCGACCCGGCGCTGACCCGCGCCCTCGACCTGCTGTTCATCCTGCACGCCGACCACGAGCAGAACTGCTCCACCTCCACGGTGCGCATGGTGGGCTCCTCCGAGGCGAACCTGTTCGCCTCGATCTCCGCGGGCATCAACGCCCTGTTCGGCCCGCTGCACGGCGGTGCGAACAGCGCGGTGCTGGAGATGCTGGAGGGCATCCACGCCAACGGCGGCGACGTCGACTCGTTCGTCGAGCGGGTCAAGAACAAGGAGCCCGGCGTCAAGCTGATGGGCTTCGGGCACCGGGTCTACAAGAACTACGACCCGCGCGCGGCGATCATCAAGAAGACCGCCGACGAGGTACTCGGCAAGCTCGGCGCGAACGACCCGCTGCTGGAGATCGCGCTCAAGCTGGAGGAGAAGGCGCTGGCCGACGACTACTTCGTCGAGCGCAAGCTCTACCCGAACGTCGACTTCTACACCGGCCTGATCTACAAGGCGATGGGCTTCCCGACGAAGTACTTCACCGTCCTGTTCGCGCTCGGCCGCCTTCCCGGCTGGATCGCGCACTGGCGGGAGATGCTGGAGGACCCGGCCCGCAAGATCAGCCGTCCGCGCCAGGTGTACACCGGTGCGGCGGAGCGCTCCTACCGGTCCATCGGCGAGCGCTGAGGGCCCGCACCGCCGGGGGCACCCGATGAGCCGTGCGGGCTCGACGGGATCGGTCCACGGCGGAGCTGAATCGAAAGCTGAATCGACCTAGCGGCTCCGGCCGCGGCGGGTATCGGCCCGTCGTCCCGCCCAGGCCCCGGTGTCCGGCTCCTCGCCGGCCCCGGGGCCGACTCGTGTCGGCTTTCTCGGTGGGCGCGGCGCCGACTCGTGTCGGCTTTCTCGGTGGGCGCGGCGCCGGCTCGTGTCGGCTTTCTCGGTGGGCGCGGCGCCGGCTCGTGTCGGCTTCCTCGATGGGCGCGGCGCCGGCTCGTGTCGGCTTCCCCGGTGGGCGCGACGCCGACTCGAGCCGCCCTTCCGCGCGGCCACGCGGGCCGGCTCGCCCGCGGCTTCCCGGCTGCGGCGGCGGTTCGTGCCCGGCCTCCGGCGGGCGCGGTGCGTAGGGTCGTCGGGCATGAGCGCACCTGCCGTCCTGTGGTTCCGGCGCGACCTGCGGGTCCGCGACCACCCGGCGCTGGCCGCCGCGGCGCGCGACGGCCGCCGGGTGATCGGGGTGTTCGTGCTGGACGAGGCGCTGCTCGCGCCGGCGGGCCCGCCCCGCCGCACCTTCCTGTACCGCTGCCTGCGGGAGCTCGACGCGAGCCTCGGTGGTCGGCTGCTGGTGCTGCGCGGTGCTCCGGCGCAGGTGCTGCCGGAGCTCGTTGCGGAGGTCGGCGCCGGTTCGGTGCACGTCTCCGCCGACACCGGGCCCTACGGACGGGAGCGCGACGAGCGGGTGCGGGACGCGCTCGGCGAGGTCGAGTGGGTCGCCACCGGTTCGCCGTACGCGGTCACCCCGGGACGCGTCACCAAGCGGGACGGCACCGCCTACCAGGTGTTCACCCCGTTCCGGCGTGCCTGGGACGAGCACGGCCGGCCCGCGCCCGCGGACACCGACGGGTCCACGGCGGACTGGCTGCTGCCGCGGAAGGTGCGCGCCGCCGGGATCCCCGCGGACGAGGACCTGGGCGGCGTCGTGCTGCCACCGGCGGGGGAGCGGGCCGCGCTGGAGCGCTGGGACGACTTCCGCGCTTCCGCGCTCACCGGCTACGACCGGGACCGGGACCGGCCGGACCGCGCGGGCACCAGCCGGATGTCGCCGTACCTGAAGTGGGGCTGCGTGCATCCGCGCACCCTGCTCGCCGACCTGGCCTGCGAGGTCGGGGACGGCGCGAGCAGCTACCGGAACGAGCTGGCGTTCCGCGATTTCTACGCGGACGTGCTGTGGCACCGCCCGGACAGCGCCCGGCACAACTTCGACACCCGCTACGACCGGATCCGGCTGGACACCGACGCCGACGCCTGGGACCGGTTCGGCGAGTGGTGCGCGGGCCGCACCGGGTTCCCGATCGTGGACGCGGGGATGCGGCAGCTGCTCGCGGAGGGCTGGATGCACAACCGGGTGCGGATGGTGGTGGCGAGCTTCCTGGTGAAGGACCTGCACCTGCCGTGGTGGTGGGGCGCCCGGCACTTCATGCGGCACCTGGTGGACGGGGACCTCGCCTCGAACCAGCACGGCTGGCAGTGGGCCGCGGGTTCCGGCACCGACGCCGCCCCCTATTTCCGGGTCTTCAACCCGATCACCCAGGGCACCCGGTTCGACCCGGACGGCGCGTACGTCCGCGAGCACGTCCCCGAGCTGCGCGGGCTCGACGCGAAGAGCACCCACCGGCCGTGGACCCTGCCGGACGGTCCGCCGAACGGCTATCCGCCGCCGATCGTCGAGCACGGCGTTGAACGGCAGGAGGCGCTGGCCCGCTACGGCGAGATCAAGAACTGACGTCCCCGGAACGCGGAACGGCCCGCACCCCGATGAGGGATGCGGGCCGTTCCGAACGTCGTCCTAGCCGGTCAGCGGCAAAGTCCCTGACCGCCCGTCTCCGAACCTGCCCGGCGGGTCGTGTCCGTCTTCCTGTCAGCGGCGAAGCCGCTGAGCTGCCGACCGAGCACGCAACCGGACCACCCGCGGGTTCTCAGCGGTTCGCTCGCGAGGACAGCGATTTCTCGTGTGGCGGAGCCACTCGTGAAATCGATCCCGCAGCGAGGGGGCCGCTGAGGTTCCGCCACCCGAGCTCCTCGCCCGCCGAGTCCGAATACCACCGCGTGATCAGTCGCCGCGGCGGATGGGGCCGAGGATCTCCCGTTCCTTGGCGCCGGTGACCAGCGTGATCGGCTCCCACAGGTTGTCCCCGAGGGCGATCACCCCGTCGTCCTTGAGCTGGGTGAGGTGCTGGATCTGCTGCTGCCCGAAGTACCAGAACCGCGCGGCCAGCTGCGCCTGCTGCAACGGCAGGCGCTGCAGCAGGATCAGGTCGGCGGTGTTGGTGGCCGCACCGCTGCCCGCCTGCGGGTGCAGGTAGGGCAGCACGTACATGGTGGTCTGCCACGGGACGCGCGGCGGGAACATCTCCTGCGGCACCGCGCCGCCGTCGTGGATCAGCAGCAGCGGCGACTCCTCGGTGACCCGGGGGACGTCGTAGGGGGCGAGCTTGCGCAGGCTCACCACCGGGACCGGCTTGCCGTCGGGGGTGAGCCCCGCGGCCCGCTCCAGCACCCGCCACGCGCCGGGGCGGCCGGTGACCACGTGCACCCAGGCGCCCGCGGCCATGGCGCGCAGCGCGATCTGCCGCGCCAGGTACAGGCCGCCGACGGTGACCATGCGGGTCGGTTCGGGCCGCAGGATCGACGCGGTCAGCGGCTCCCCGGTCGGCCCGGCGCCGATGATCATTCCGCCGCGGTCGCCGGGCGGGCTCACCAGGTCCAGCATCTCCGGCCGCACCAGGAACTCCGGCGCGGTGCCGGTGCTGTTGCCGGGGGTGTCGAGGGTTCGCGTCCGGCTCATGCCGCACCTCCCAGGGGCAGCGTTCCGGTCAGTCCCGCCAGCTGCATCCCGCGCAGCGGGGTGAGCGTCAGGTTAAGCTTGTTGCTGATGGCCCGCAGCTGGTGGTCCGCGGAGTTCAGCGCCTCCGGGGTGCGGCCGCTGATCCGCACCAGGCCGCGCAGCCCCACCTCGCCGTCCTCACCGGACGGTGCGATGGACAGCGCGATGCTGATGGACCGGCCGCGAACTCCGGTCAGCGCGTTGATGCCGTCGGTCATCCGGTTCGGCCAGCCGGTGATGGCGTAGCTGGCGTGCCGGTAGTTGTCGGCGATGACCCCGCTCCACCGCTCCCGCAACCCGATGGGCCGCTGCGAACCGAGCGCGTCCTGCAGCTCGGCGGAGGAGATGCCCGCCTGCAGCAGCTCGTCCGGGTCCAGCGGCCGCGCCGAAATGCCCTGGCTCGCCAGCGCGTTGCGCACCCGGGACAGCGCGCCGATCAGCGCCCGGTGCGCGCCGACGACCCCGCCGCCGCGTTCGCCGACGGCCTTCGCGCAGGTCTGCGGGTCCAGCCGCACCGCGACCCAGGTGGTGCGGCGCGCGGCTGCGGAGGAGGTCCCCATCAGCTCCAGGTAGGAGTTCAGCGCGGGCGAATCCGGCAGCAGCGCGGCACTTCCCGGGTAGCAGTGCCAGATCACCTGGATCGCGTCGAGCACCACGCCGCGGTCCTCCAGGCACGGCGTCAGCACGCCCAGCGGCAGGTTCGTCGCCTTGTCCGGGTTGCTGATCAGCGGCGGCGTCGGGTCCACCATGAGCACCGCGGTCCACTTGCCGTTGTGCCAGGACAAACCGACCGGGTTGCGGTCGTGGTCCTGGCCGCGCGCGACGACGAGGTCCTCGACCAGGATCCGCAGCAGCGCCACCCGGTGGTTCTCGTCGGGCCCGATGATGCCGTCACCGTTGCGGTCCTCGACGAATTCGCTGACGTCCTCGGACGGCGGGACGGAACGGCGGATGTGGCTGCGCGTCCGGTATTCCAGGACGAGCCCGAACCACTGGGTGAACCAGCGACCGCGCCTGCGCAGCAGCGCGATGATCAGCGCGAGCGCGACGACGCCCGCGGACACCGGCCACAGCATCTCGTTGAGCAGCACCAGGATCAGGCCGAGTGCCAGGCCGACCTCGATGACGACGATGTTGGCCACCGGCATCGCCCCGAGGCTGGCACCGACCGTGCGACGCCGCGCTCGGATGCGCGTGCGAGCACCGCCGGTACCGGAGGCGTTCGGCTGGGCCGGATGTTGCGTGCTGACGGACATCCGTTCGGTCTCTTCCCCTCGCAGGTAGTGCGCGCACGGGGCGCGCCAACCAGGTCGTTCGGCAGCCGTTCCAAGAGTTTGCGGAAGGGTTCCGTCGAACCGGACCCGTGCGGCGCCCCTCTCCGGCTATCCTGCGGAACCGTACCTCGGACGGGAGAGCTGTAGGCGAAGAATGGCATCAACACCCACAACGAAGTCACAGGTTCAGGCGTACCAGTTCGTCCTTCGCCGCATGGAATCGGCGTTGGTGCGCAAAGACGCGGTGATGCTGCACGACCCGATGGGCTCGCACAAGCGCGCCACCATCGCCGGTGCCATCCTCGCCTGCATCGGGCTGATCGGGTTCCTCGTCTGGGGCTTGTTCGGCGGGAAGGGGTCGATCCCCGAACCGGGCAACATCGTCATCGGCAAGGACAGCGGCAGCGTGTACGTCGTCACCGCGGACGACGCCGCGCAGAAGCGGCTGATCCCGATGCTGAACATGGCGTCCGCGAAGCTCCTGGTGATGGCGCAGGGCGGAGGCCAGGGCGGGCAGCCCGTCCAGGCGACCACGGTGAAGGAGTCGGCGCTGGCGGACTTCCCGCGCGGCCCGCGCACCGGGATGGTCAACGCCCCCAACTACTTGCCCGCGGCGAACAACGTCGCCGAGCCCGCGTGGGCGATCTGCGACGTCGGGCAGGTCCGGGACAACCTCGGCAGCGAGGAGCGGACGCAGCGCGCGACGAAGGTGGAGACCACCGTCATCGGCGGCGACGCGGACCACGGCGTCGAGCTCAAGCCCGACGAGTCGCTGTTCGTGCAGGACCAGAGCTCCGGGCAGGAGTACCTGATCTACCGGGTGGAGGACCTGCCGGGCCGGCCGCACACCAAGGTCGTCAAGGCGCAGGTGGACCGCTCCGAGCAGGCCGTGATGGACCTCTACGGGCTCAACGGGGTGGTTCCGCGGACCATCACCACGAACATGCTGAACTCGGTGCCGGACGCGCCGCCGTTGCAGATCCCGGACGCGCCCAGCGGCAGCGTGGACTACATGCTGAACCCGTACGACTCCGGTGACGTGGTCAAGCAGACCGTCGCCGGGGCACCGGACAAGTACTTCGCGCTGCTGCCCGAGGGCAAGCAGGAGATCAGCGCCGGTGCGGCCGCGGTGCTGCACGCCAGCAAGCGCGGCAGCCAGGAGATCCCGAACTCCACCGGCACCATCACCGATGCGAAGACCGCGGAGACGCAGCGCCTCGACATGGACTCGTTCCCGACGGTCGTGCCGCACCCGCTGTCCTTCCAGCAGGCACCCACGTCCTGCCTCAGCTGGCACAACATCGGCGGCGAGCACCACGTCACGGTCACCGTCGGCAAGGACGCCCCCACGAAGACCGCCCCGGTGAAGCTGGCCCAGCACGACGGGACCGGCCCGAAGGTGGACTTCTTCTACATGCCCGCCGGGAAGGCGGCCGTGGTGCGCGGCGCGTCCAACGAGGCCGGTGCCGACTCGGCCCCGATCTACCTGGTGTCCGACCAGGGCGTGATCTACGGGATCAAGGACGGTGCGACCGCGCAGGGGCTCGGCGTGGTGACCAACCCGGGTGCGTTGCAGGCCGGTCCGTCCGGGATCCTGCGGTCGCTGCCGAAGGGCGATCTGCTCGACCCGGCGCAGGCCAGCTACGTGTACGACTCCGTCCCGGTCCCGCCGGGCGGCGTGAACCGGCCGCCGCCGAACCCGCAGGCGCAGCAGCAGTCCGGCAGCACCGGCGGCTGACGGCTCCTCCCGCGAGGTCAACGGCCCGCTCGACCTTTCCCGGTCGGGCGGGCCGTTCGCGTTTCCCGCCCAGCGGACGGGAACCGCGGTGCCGGTGAGCACGTCCCAGGGACGGTGTGCTCGTGCCCGAGCGCGGGCGCGCCCACCGGCCCGCTGGGGTGGCCGGTGTCGTCGACTACCGGGAGGTGCCGGATGGCGGGGATCCGGATCGAGACCGACGAGCTGGTGGCGCGCGCGGACGCGCTGCGCGCCGCCGGGGAGCTCGTGGGTGAAGTGGGGCGCGGACTGGGGGACGCGCCCGGTGGCGCCGATTTCGGGGAGTGGGGCGAGGCGGCCGCCGAGTCCTACGACGGGCTGGCCGGGGCGCTGCGGGAGCGGATCTTCGGCCTCGGCCACGCCGTCGCCGACGCGGGGGACGAGCTCACCGCGGTCGTCGAGCGGCACGCGACCGGGGACGCCGAGCACGCCGCCGGTTTCGGCCGGGAGGGCGAGGCGTGATGGGGGAACCGGGCGGGATGTTGCAGTCGAACGACCTGCGCGCGGTGCGCGCGGCCAGCGCGGCGGAGGCGGAGCGGACTTCCGCGCCCGCGGCCGACGTCGGAACGGCGGCGGTCGCACCGGGGGCCGATCCGGTCGCACCCGGATCCGGTTCGCCCGCAACGGGAATCGAGCCGCTGGCGCCCGGGTCCGCGGCCGTCGCACCGGAATCCGCCGCGCCCGCACCGGGAACCGAGCCCGCCGCGTTCGCCGCCGACCGGGCCGAGCTGCCGGTGCAGCTGGACTTCCTGCACCAGTCCGTCGAGGTGCTGGAGGTGCCCGACCCGTTCGGCCCGGAGTTCGCCGTCGCGGGAGGGGAGTGGCGGGCGCTGCCGCCCGCCGCCGAGTTCTGGCGCGCCGCGGCGGAAGCCCTGCGCGAAGGCGCCTCCTCGGCCGCCGACCAGGTGAGCGGTGTCGAGGCGAGCTGGGACGGCGCGGACGCCGACGCGTTCGCCGCCGCGCTGCGCCGGATCGGCGCGAGCGGCGCGGCGCTCGCCGAGGTGGCGGACGCGCTGGCCGCGGAACTCGACGCGGCGGCCGGTGCGCTGCGCGAACTGGCCGGGGAGATGCGGCTGCTCGTCGCCGAGGTCGCGGCCCAGGTGCACGCGGCCCTGCGCGAACCGGGCCCGGACCTGCCCGCGGCCCGCGAGCACCTGATGCGGGTCCGGCGCCCGGCGGCGGGCCTGGCCGAGTCGGTGCGCGAGGTGCTGGCCCGGCTGCACCGGTTCTGCGCCGCGCAGCGGGACGTGCTGCCGCCGGTGCCGACCGTCACCGCGGACGGGCCGCGGAATCCGTTGTGGACAGAGCTCGCGGCTGCGGGGGAACCGCGCGCCGGAGCGGCCCCGGCCACGACCAGCCCGGCCACGACCAGCCCGGCGACGACCACCCCGGCCACGACCAGCCCGGCGACGACCAGCCCGGCCACGACCAGCCCGGCCCAGGCCGGGGACGCCGAGCAGGCGGGCGACGCCGAGCAGTCCGACGGCGGCACCTCCGCGGCCACCACCGGTGCCGTGCTCGGCGGCGGGATGGTCGGCGGCATGATGCCGCTCGCCGGGATGGCGGGCCTGGCCGGTGCGGGCGGCGGGACGGGACGTCGCCCGCAGCAGCGGCCGCGGCCGAAGGCCGACCCGGCCGAGCTGTTCGGCACCCCGCCGCCCGCCGCCGACCCGGTGCTCGGCGACACGAGGAAGAAGCGCCCGGAATGACCGGGGGCTGATCCGACGAGGCCCGGTGGAGTCCGAAGTGGACGCCACCGGGCCTTCGTCGTCGTACGCCGGGATCAGTCGTCGTCGCCGCCCGCGCGGCGCGCGCGGACCGTGCGCACCGCGTTGATCAGGAACGCGGTGAACAGCACCGCCCCGATGCCGCCGAGCGCCCCGCCGAACGCGACGGTCATCGCCGCCCAGTCCGGCTGCGGGATGACGTCCGCGCCGAGCCGCGCCGGCTTCGCCGGGGCGGGCTGCGCGCCGTGCTCGGCGGGCACCACGTCGCTCAGCGCCGCCATCGGGTCGATCATGCCGTGCCCGAGGATGTCGTTGCGCCCGTTCGGCCCGCCGGGGCTCAGCGAGGTCTGCTCGATCCGGTCCATCACCTGCTTCGCGGTGAGCTCCGGGAACTTCTGCTTGATCAGCACCGCCAGCCCGGAGACGTACGGGGCGGCGAAGCTGGTGCCCTGGATCGGACCCGGCTCGCCCTGCGGCCCGGTCGCGAGCTGGTTGACCACGCCGGTCCCCCCGCTGCCCGGGTCGAGCGCCGTGAGGTCCTCGCCCGGTGCCGCGACGTCCACCCACGGGCCGGGAACGGTGAACTCGGAGGCCTGGCCCTGCTGCCCGACCGACGCCACCGTCAGCACGTACTCGTCGAACCAGGCGGGCAGCACCGCGGTGACCGGGTTGCCGGGCGGGTTCTTCTGGCAGCTGTCCTGGGTGTTGCCCGCCGCGGCGACCACGACGACGCCCTTGTCGTAGGCGTTCTTCACCGCGTTGTGCAGCCGGTTGTTGTGCCCGCCGCCATCGGCCATCGCCGCGGCCATCGTCTGGCAGGACGACTGCGAGATGTTGATGACGCTGGCGCCCTGGTCCGTGGCGTACTGCACGGCCTGCGCCATCGTGCGGGTGTCACCGATCGTCTTGTTCTGCTGCTTGTCCTGGAACAGCGCGGACGACTGCCGGATCGACATGATCTGCGAGTCCGGGGCGACCCCGACGAACCCGGTGTCCGGGGAGGGCGCCGCCGCGATGATCCCGGCCACCACCGTGCCGTGGCCGTCGCAGTCGCGGTTCGCGCCGCCGTCCGGCACCGCGCTGCCCCCGCCGCCGGTCAGCTTCAGCCGCGGGTGCTCGTTGACGCCCGTGTCGATGACCGCGACGGTCGCGCCCTGCCCGGTGAGCCCCTCGGAGTGCGCGCGTTCGAACCCGAGCGTGAGCTGGCTCCACGGCTTCTCCACGACGGAGGCGCCGCTGCTGTTCGCCTGCATGCAGCCCTGGGTGGGCTCGTAGTTGCCCGACGGGGACAGCGGCCCGGTCGGCGGCGCGTCGGGGACGAGCGGCGGTGGCTGGAACTCGGTCTCGTCCGCCAGTGCGGGCTGCACCGGGCCGAGCGCGGTGATGCCCAGCACGGCCACCAGCGCCATGCCGCGCCGCAGCGCGCCGTTCCGCGAGTTGAAACCCATCTCGGCGGTCCTCAGAAGAAGTTCAGGTTGAGGTCGCGGATCGTCATGTACAGGTCCATGACGCCCAGCGCGAGCGGCAGCACCAGCGCGATCAGCACCGCCTCCAGGATGTCCACCATGCGCCGCTGCACCGGCGAGAACCGGCGGTTCGGGAACACCACGCCGAACACCAGCGCGCCCACGCTCAGCAGCAGCAGCGGCGGGAACACCCAGGCCACGGCCATCGGCGCCACCGCGGTCTGCACGAGCAGCCCGGCGGCCACGCCGACCGAGGCGAGCAGCCCGCTGATCAGCAGCGCCACCGCCTGGCTGCCGTTGGCGTAGTTGCGGCCGCGCAGCAGCAGCACCGCGGCGACCACGATCGCGAACAGGGCGCCGAAGACGCCGCCGTTGGCCAGCGTGATCGCGAGGATCGCGCCGAGCGCGGCGGTGAGCCCGCAGCCGATGATCAGCCCGGTCATGTACTGGTGGGCGAGGCCGGTGCGGCGCTCGATCATCAGGTAGTCCGGGAAGCCCTCGTCCTCCTTGAGGTCGTCGGCGTTGCCCGGCACGTGCGGCAGCGGCAGCTTCGCCAGCTGGATCGTCAGCCGCGGCAGCAGCGAGATCCCGGCGAGCCCGATGGCGCCGGCCCCGGCGGCGACACCGGCGGCGCTCGCCCCGCTCGGCAGCAGCAGGGCGGCGATGAAGGCGAGCACCGCGAACGTGGAGACGGTCGCGGCGGCGATGAACGTGACGATGCCGGTGCCGATCACCATCAGCGAGATCGACGCGAAGATGAGCACCAGCGCGCTGGCCAGCAGCAGCTTCGGGGTGGGGTCGTTGCCGGGGACCGCGTTGAGCCCGGCGACGAACGCCATCGGCAGCGCGCCCGCCCCGGCGATCACGGTGCCGGTGGTGGCGGCGCCGTAGGCGCGGGTGACGACCGAGCCGATGCCGGTGGCGAACACGGCGACCACGAGCGCGATGATCGCGGTGATCGCGTGGAAGAGGACCCCACCGGCCTGTCCGGACAGTCCTAACGCGGCGGCGGCGGCGACGAACCCGAGCACGCCCGCGGCGTGCCCGATCTTGGCGGCGGTCTCCTTCGTCCACGGCCGGTAGCTGCCCGGTTCCGCCTCGGCGAGCGCGTCCACCACGTCGTCGTAGAGCGGGGGCGGCGGGTCGTCCGAGCGGCGGCGCAGCTGCAGCAGTTCGCCGTCGACGACGCCGAGCGAGGACAGCGTCTGGCTGTTCTCCAGCGGTTCTTCACCCAGCTTCGCCAGGCACCAGCCACCGTGCCGCGAGCCACCGTCCGTGCTGCCCTCGCGGGCCATGTCCAGCAGCATCGGCAGCAGATCCGCCACCGCGACGTCGGCGGGCAGCGCCAAGTCGATGCGAGTATTCGGCGCCACCACTGTCACGCGGCTGAACACCGTGGTCCCGGTCGCCACTGAGGCCCCCTACTTCCTAGGTCCTTGCACTTGGGTCCTTCTGCGTTCGATCCGGCCCGGTGCGGCTTTTCTCGCCGAAAGCGGCCCGCCCGGCCGAAGAGCGCCCCTAGTATGGCCGCACCGACCTCGCAGGGGTGAAGGGTTTGGTCGAACTCGTGCCAACGGGTTCGCAACCGGTTGGTCACGGACGGACCGGAACCGCCTGGACCCCGCTGACGTCGGTGTCGTGGACGGTACAGAATGCCGCCTGCGGCAGTAGGGGCGTCGTGACGTGAGCCCGCCGCTCCACATTGCTACGACAGGAAAGGTTGCTGCCTCCGGTGAGCACGCTGCAGTTCAAGCGATTGCCGCGCATGGCCGCTCCGAGGCCGCCTGGCGGGGAGGTGCACCTCGAACCGCCACCCGAGATCCCGCGGGTGATCCCCGGCAACATCGTTCAGAAGGTGCTGCCAGGCGTCATGATCGTCGCATCCCTCGGGATGATGGTCTTCATGCTTCAGCGGGCCAAGGACAACCCGATGATGATGATGATGCCGATGATGATGCTCGTCTCGACTTTCGGGATGATGGCGGGCGGCGGCAAGGACGGCGGTCAGAAGAAGGCCGAGATGAACGAGGACCGCAAGGACTACCTGCGGTACCTCGGTCAGATGCGGGATCGCGCCCGCGAGGCCGCGGACGAGCAGCGCCTCGCCCGGGAATGGGTCCACCCGGACCCGCAGACGCTGTGGTCGCTGGCGAACGGCACCCGGCGGATGTGGGAGCGCAGGCCGAACGACAACGACTTCTGCCAGGTCCGCGTCGGCCGCGGCTCGCAGCGGCTGGAGACGCGGCTGGTGCCGCCGCAGACCGGGCCGGTCGACGAGCTGGAGCCGATCACCACGTTGGCGCTGCGCCGCTTCGTGCGCGCCCACTCGCTGGTGGCCCAGCTGCCGATCGCGACCTCGCTGCGCGGTTTCGCCGCGGTCGGGCTGCAAGGCGACCGGGTGCTCACCCGCGGGCTCGCGCGAGCGATGCTGGCCCAGCTGGCGACCTTCCACTCGCCGAACGACGTGATCATCGCGATCGCCTCCAGCGGCCGGTCGCGCACCGAGTGGGACTGGGTGAAGTGGCTGCCGCACGCGCAGCACCCCACCGAGACCGACGGCATCGGCCCGATGCGGCTGATGTCCGGTTCGCTGTGGGGCATCGAGGAGATGCTCGCCGAGCAGCTCGACGAACGCCCCCGGTTCCAGCGCAACGCGGCCCCGCCGGAAGGCCAGCCGCACATCGTGATCGTGCTCGACGACGCCGAGATCAGCCGCGAGGAGCAGCTGATCGTCGAAGGCGGGCTCGCCGGGGTGACGATCATCGACCTGTCCGATGTGCTCGGTCCGATGACGCAGCGCCGCGGCATGCGCATCGTCGTCGAGCCGGACCGCATCGGCGCCCGCGGCCAGAACAGCGTGGAGTGGTTCGGCGAACCGGACGCGCTGACCATGGAGGAGGCCACCTCGCTGGCCCGCCAGATGGCGCGGTACCGCATCGCCTCCGGCCCGGCGGCCGTGGAGGACAGCGGCGGCTTCGAACCGCTCACCACGCAGCTCAACTACATCGAGCAGCTCGGCCTTGCGGGCGACCCGGTCACCTTCGACCTCAACGAGGCCTGGCGCCCACGTCCGCGGGACGACATGTACCGCGTCGCGATCGGCCCCGGTGAGCAGGGCGAGATCGTGCACCTGGACATCAAGGAGACCGCCTCCGGCGGCATGGGCCCGCACGGCCTGTGCATCGGTGCGACCGGTTCCGGCAAGTCCGAGTTCCTGCGCACCATCGTGCTGGGCCTGCTGGCCACGCACTCCTCGGCGGCGCTGAACTTCGTGCTCGTCGACTTCAAGGGCGGTGCGACGTTCAAGGGCTTCGACAACGCCCCGCACGTCTCCGCGAGCATTTCGAACCTCGGTGACGACAGCACCCTGGTCGACCGCATGCAGGCCGCGCTCGAAGGCGAGATGAACCGCAGGCAGGAGGTGCTGGACAAGGCGGGCGCGAAGAACGTCTGGGACTACCGGAAGCTCTATGAGGCCGGGCACGACAACGCCAAGGACCCGCTGCCCGCGCTGTTCGTGGTCATCGACGAGTTCGGCGAGCTGCTGCAGCAGAAGCCGGAGTTCGCCGACCTGTTCACCATGATCGGCCGGCTGGGCCGGTCGCTGCAGGTCCACCTGCTGCTCGCCTCGCAGCGCCTGGAGGAGGGCAAGCTGCGCGGCCTGGACTCGCACCTGTCCTACCGGATCGGCCTGAAGACGTTCAACGCCTCCGAGTCCCGCGCCGCCATCGGCATCCCGGACGCGGCGGACCTGCCCTCCAACGGTGGGCACGGGTACCTGAAGCACCCCAACGGCATGGAGCGGTTCCGCGCGGCCTATGTCTCCGGGCACGACCACCAGACCAGCGGGCGCCGCCCGATCGGCCGGGCGGCGTCGCCGGTGACGGGGGAGAAGCGGCCCCGGTTCTTCATCCCGGACTTCGTGGAGAAGCCCCCGGAGCCGGAGGCCCCGGTGGTCGAGGAGGAGCCGAAGAAGAAGGACGACCTGGCGCCGACCGACTTCCAGCTGGTCATCAGCAAGGTCGAGGGCCAGTGGCCGCCGGCGCACATGGTGTGGCTGCCGCCGCTGGACGCCCCGCCCACGCTGGACGGCCTGCTGCCGCCGCTGCAGGCGACCGACGACCGCGGCTACACCGCCGTCGGCCACCCGGGCAGCGGCAAGCTGGAGGTGCCGATCGGGCTCATCGACGTGCCCTACCACCAGCGGCAGGACCCGCTGGTGCTGCGCTTCGCCAACGGTGCCGAGGGCAACGGCGCCGTGGTCGGCGGTCCGCAGACGGGCAAGTCGAACCTGCTGCGCACGATGATCGCGTCGATGGCGCTCACGCACACCCCGCAGGAGGTGCAGTTCTACTGCGTCGACCTCGGTGGTGGTTCGCTCTCGGCGCTGCGGAACCTGCCGCACGTCGGCGCGTACGGCAACCGGCGCGACCCGGACACAGTGCGGCGCACCATCGCCGAGGTCAAGTCGCTGCTGGCGGCGCGCGAAGGCCGGTTCCAGGAGGCGGGCATCGACTCGATGGCCGACTTCCGCAACCGCAAGCGCCGCGGTGAGATCACCGACGACCCGTACGGCGACGTGTTCCTCATCGTCGACGGGTGGGAGGCGTTCCGCGCCGAGTCCGAGTTCGAGCCGCTCGAACCGGAGATCAACAACCTGGTGCAGCAGGGCCTCGCGTTCGGCATCCACGTGTTCATCGGCGCCAACCGGTGGGCCGCGATCCGGCCGCAGCTCAAGGACGCCCTCGGCACCCGCATGGAGCTCCGGCTCGGTGACCCCGGCGAGTCCGAGGTCAACCGCAAGGTCGCGGTGACGGTGCCGCTGGGCCGCCCGGGCCGCGGGCTGCACGCCACGCAGCTGCACTACCTGACGGCACTGCCCCGGGTGGACAGCGAGAAGCTCGGCGACCGGATCCCCGCGGAGGCGGCGCGCGCCGAGGCGGCGAACGAGAAGCACCCGCGCCCGTCGTGGGAGCTCTACAACGACGACCTCGCCGACGGCGTCGCCGACCTGGTCAACCGGGTCCGCAGCTCGTGGAAGGGCCGTCCGGCGCCGCAGGTCCGGCTGCTGCCGAACCTGCTGCCGTACGAGCAGCTGCCCGCCAAGGAGCAGCAGCCGCGTCCGCACCTGGTGCCGATCGGCATCAACGAGGACGGGCTCAACCCGGTCTACCTGGACTTCAAGGCCGAACCGCACTTCTACGCGTTCGGCGAGCGCGAGTCCGGGAAGACGGCGCTGCTGCGCACCATCGTCAACGGCATCACCAGCCGGTACACCCGCGAGCAGGCGCTGATCCTGCTCGTCGACGTGCGCCGCACGATGCTGGGCGTGGTGCCGGACTCGCACCTCATGGAGTACACGGTCACCGCGGACCAGCTGAAGAACAACGTGCGGGACATCGCCGCCGCGTTGAAGAAGCGGCTGCCCGGCCCGGACGTCACCCAGGAGCAGCTGCGGGACCGCTCCTGGTGGAAGGGCGCGGACCTGTTCATCGTGATCGACGACTACGAGCTGATCTCGCCGCAGGGCAGCAACCCGCTGGCACCGCTGGCGGAGTTCGTCGCGCAGGCCTCCGACGTGGGGCTGCACATGGTGATCGCCCGGAACTCGGGCAACGCCAGCCGTGCGCTGTTCGAGCCGATCATCGGCAAGATGCGGGAGGTCTCGGCGCCCGGTCTCGCGATGAGCGCGAACAAGGACGACGGGCAGCTCGTCGGCAACGTCAAGTCCCGGCAGCTGCCGCCGGGGCGCGGGACGCTGGTCAGCCGCTCGTTGCGCGGCGGCCCGCAGCTGATCCAGACGGCGTACTCGCAGCCGCAGTGATCGGCGGGTCCCGTGCGGACCGCTGGCGGCCCTCCCCCGTCCTCGTGGCGGGGGAGGGCCGTCGTCGCTCTCGGTGAATGACACGATCGAGCGAAGATCTTCCTCGGTGTTCGCGCTTATGGTGTGGGCCATGTCAGACACCCCCCGAGCCCGCGCGCTGGGAAAGGAATTGCGTGCCGTTCGCGAGCAATCCGGACTGACCTTGCGCCAGCTCGGCGATCTGATCGGCTGCTCCGAAGCGAAGGTGAGCCGAATGGAGACGGCCCGCCGCCGCCTCGCCCCGAATTCCGTGCGGGCCTTCCTGGACGCCGTGGACGTGCGCGGTGCTAACCGCGACCGGTTGTTGCGCCTCGCCTACGACATCGACGAACCGGTGTGGTGGGAATCGGGCATCGGATTGCCCGCGCAGCTCACCGAACTCATCGACGCGGAGAAACGCGCGGTGTGCATCACCGAGGCGTCCGAAGTCCTCGTTCCCGGACTGCTGCAGATCCCCGACTACGCCCGCGCGCTGTTCAACGCCACCGGTGTTCCGGCCGAGCAGGTCGACCGGCTCATCGGGGCCCGCTTGGCCCGGCAGGGCATCCTGCACCGCGCCGAACCGACCCGGTACGTGGTGCTGCTGGACGAGGCCGCGCTGTGCCGAGCGGTCGGCGGGCCTGCGGTGATGGCCGCGCAGCTGAACGCGATGTGCGCGGTGTGCCGGGAGCCGAACATCTCCCTGCACGTGGTGCCGTTCACCGCGGGCGCGCACACCGGACTGGACGGCCCGTTCCTCCTGCTGGAGTTCGTCCGGAGCAGGCCGGTGGTCCATTTGGAACAGCGCAGGTGCGGTGCATTCCTCGACGACCCGGAAGATGTAACGCCCTTTTTGCACGCGCGATCTAGTCTGTGCCGGACAGCGCTGAGCCCTGATCGTTCCCTGGAACTCGTAGCGGCTTATGCGCGCAGGTACGAGTGCGGGGAGGACACTGGTCATGGGGACGGGGCGTTGGCGGAAATCGAGCTACAGCGGTAGTCAATCGGCGTGCGTGGAAGTCGGTTCGATCGCGATGCGGGTGGATGTGCGCGATTCGAAGGACCAGTCCGCGGTGCTGTGCTTCCGGCGTGATCAGTGGCGAACTTTCCTGGCCGAGATCAAGTACTCGGATTGATCCCGGCCGGGCTGCTCGGGTCGGGTGCGGGGGCGTGCCGGCCGGGCCCCGCACCCGGTGCCCGCGGAGCGCGGGAACCTCGGACACGGTGCGTCAAGAGGTTGCCACGAAAGCCACCCGATCGAGGGCAGACTGTTGAACTGCGCGCACCCTCGGCCTCTAGGGTGCTGGGGTGGATTCGGGATCGGAGCCCGACTCGCGCGAACCGTTCGGGGGAATTCGGGTTCGCGCCCGGTTCGTCCCGCCGCACCGGCGGCCCGGCGAAGACACCGACGCGACCCCGCGGCGGTGCGCGAAGGAGTAGTGGGTGTCCCTGCACGTCTCGGTCGACTTCGGCACCTCGAGCACTTGCACCGTGGTGTCCGTCGGCGGCGGTGAGCCGCAGGTGGTGGTCGTCGACGGCCAGCCCCTGGTGCCCTCCGCGGTGTTTGCCGCGGCCGACGGCACGTTGTTCGTCGGCCACGAGGCGGAGCGGCAGGCCGCCGTCGACCCGTCCCGGTTCGAACCGCACCCCAAGCGCCGCATCGACGAGGGCGAGCTGCTGCTGGGCAGCAGCGTGCTGCGCGTCGGCGACGTGGTGCGCGCGGTGCTGCAGCGGGCCGTCGGCGAGGCCCGCCGGTTCGCCGCGGGCGCGGGCGTGGACCTGCTCGTGCTCACGCATCCCGCGGACTGGGGTTCGGTCCGCGCCGGGGTGCTGCGCCAGGCCGCGGCCGGGCTGGCGAAGGAAGTCGTGCTGGTGCCGGAACCCGTCGCGGCCGCGGTGTTCCACTCCGCCGGGCACGGGCTGCCCGATGGCGGGGCGCTCGCCGTGCTCGACCTGGGCGGCGGCACCGTGGACGCCAGCGTCGTCTGCAAGCAGGGCCGCGCGTTCCGGGTGCTGGCGACGAAGGGCGAGCCGAACTTCGGCGGCGCCGACATCGACCAGGCCCTGCTGGAGCACATCGGTTCCGTCGTGTCCGGAATGGACCCGGCCGCGTGGCACAAGCTCGTCGAGGGTCGCGACATGGCGGACCGGCGGCGCCGCCGGGTGCTGCGCCAGGACGTGCGCGGCGCGAAGGAGACGCTGTCCCGGCACACCTACACCGACGTGCCGATGCCACCGCCGTTCTCCGACGCGCACGTCACCCGCGCCGACCTGGAGCGCCTGGTGGCGGCACCGCTGGCGAAGTCCGCCGACCTGGTCTCGGCGACCTTGCAGGAGGGGCAGGTGCCGCGGGACCGGCTGGCCGGGGTGTTCCTGGTCGGCGGTTCCAGCCGGATCCCGCTGGTGGCCCGGCTCATCCACGAGCGCACCGGGGTGCTGCCGACCACCTTGGACCAACCGGAGACGGTGGTGGCCCGCGGTGCGCTGCGGGCCGTGCGGCTGGACCCGGAGCGCACCGGTGGGCTCGCGCCCGCGGGCGCGCACCGCGGCGCGCGCGCACCGGCCGCGCGCCCGCAGCACGCGGGCGTCCCGCGGCAGCAGTGGGCGCAGCAGCCCGCCGTTGCTCCGCCGGGCGATTCGCTCAGCCGCGCCTCCACCATCGTCATCGGCGCCGGCGACCAGACCCGGCCGGTGTTCCACACCCCGGTGCCCCGGCGGACCGGGGTGCGGCCGTGGGTGTGGGGCGCGGGCGCGGCGGCGGCCGTGGTCGTCGCGGTGGTGGTCGCGGTGCTGCTCTCGCAGGTCACAGGCGGGCGGGCGGCGGCGCCACCGCGGCACGTCGCGCAGTACGAGTACGGCTTCGACTACCCGGCGGGCTGGCGGCAGACCGGCGGTGATCCGCAGCTGTGGCAGACGGTGGTCGCGCCGCGGTCCGACGGAGACGACCTGATCGTCGTGCAGCAGGGCGACCTCGGCTACGACGTGGCGGCCGGGCGGGCCCGCGCGGTCGCGGACCTGCGCGCCGAGTACGACCGGTTCAACGCCGATGGGGGGCGGTTCTCCGGTTTCGACGCCTCGGCGACCTTCGCGGGCCGGGACGTCGTGTACTACCGGGAGGACCTGCCGGGCGCGACCGCGGAGTGGTTCGTGGTGCACCGCGGGCAGTACCAGGTGAGCGTGGGCTGCCGGTACACCCCGGCCGGGAAGTCCGAAGTGGAGCGGGCCTGCGAGCAGGTCGTCTCCTCGCTCTCGGTCACCGGGTGACGGTCGCCCGCGAAATCGGTAGCGGGTGCAAATCGCTTTCGCGAATTCCGCGTGCGATCCGCCGAGAACTCGGCACGAGCGGATTCTTTCGCAATCGCTAATCCGCGTGTGACCAGCGATTTCATCCTTCCGCGTTCACAGCCGCAACCGTTTCCGGAAAAAGCTGGGACAGGGCGGAACCGGACGTGGCAATGTCTGCGTCGTAGGTTCATCGATCTTCGAGCAACGAATGAAGGGGGCTCACCTATGAGCGGGATGGGTACCGACGCGGACCTGATGGCGAAGGCCGCGGGTCAGGTCGAAGAGGTTCGGGGCAACGTCGAGAACGCGGTGAGCACGCTGGACGGGCAGATCGCGCCGGTCCTGGCCTCCTGGAAGGGCGGGGCGTCCGACGTCTTCCGCCGCCTGATGGACGCGTTCCAGGAGAACGCCAAGACCATCAACCAGAAGCTGGGCGAGATCAGCGAGAACATCCAGTCCTCGGGGCAGGCGTACACCCAGAACGAAGAGGAGCAGGCGGCCGAGATCTCCAAGATCGAGGGCATGCTCGGCGGCTGAGCCCGCCTCCGACGTTCTTTCTCCACCTTCTTCCGACCACTTCACGTGAGGGGACTTCACCATGGAAATTCGGGTTGATTTCGGCCAGCTGAGCCAGGCCGCCGACGACCTGGGCGGTGCCGCCACCAAGATCCAGGCCGAGCTGGACGAGCTGGAGAACATGCTCAAGCCGCTGGTCAACACCTGGGAAGGCCAGGCGCAGGAGGCGTACCGCGCCGCGCAGTCCGAGTGGGACAAGGCCGCCCAGAACATGATCGAGATCGCCGCGAAGATGGGCATGGCCGTCAACGCCGCGAACGAGTCCTACCAGGCCGGTGAGGCGAAGAACGCCGGTCGCTTCGGCGGCTGATCTCCGCGCCGCGCCGATCGCCGACCCCGGACGCCCCTCGCGGCCCGGGGTCGGCGGTGTTCCGGGGCGGGTGCCCGGGGCTCCCGGGCCGCCCGGTAGCATCCACTCGGCGACTCGGCACGCCGACGGCGTTCCCCCGACGAAGGGGACCCCGTATCGGTGGGTCTTTTCGCCAACGAGTACCCTGATTGTTTGTTGTGCGGTGCGCGACTGCGGTGTTGGAGCGGTGACCGGCCCAACGGAAAGCCCGGCGAGAGCCGAGGCCGAACCGGGCCACAGGTCTCTGGTGACACCCAGGACGTGCCGGTTCCCCGGCCAGATCGGGGATTCCGACCCGGCACGGTTCCGATGGGCTCCCCGGAGGAACACGGGGTCCGCACCGAGATTCCGACGCGAACGACGACGAGGTAGATCCGTGCGCACGTACAGCCCGAAGGCCGGCGAGGTGACCCGCGCCTGGCATGTCATCGACGCCGAGGACGTGGTGCTCGGCCGGCTGTCCACCCAGGCCGCCCTGCTGCTGCGCGGCAAGCACAAGCCGACTTACGCCCCGCACATCGACACCGGCGACTTCGTCGTCATCGTCAACGCTGAGAAGGTGGCGCTGACCGGCAAGAAGCGCGAGCAGGCGTTCCACTACCGGCACAGCGGTTACCCGGGCGGTCTGCGCAAGCAGTCCCTGGGGCAGGTTCTGGACTCGAAGCACCCGGAGCGCGTGCTCGAGAAGGCCATCAAGGGCATGCTGCCGAAGAACAAGCTCGGCCGGGCCATGGGCAAGAAGCTCAAGGTCTACGCAGGCCCGGAGCACCCCCACGCGGCCCAGAACCCGCAGCCGTACCAGATCAACGCGAAGGTCGAGAAGTGACCGAGGGACCCGAGGACCAGCCAGTGACCACTCCTGCTCCGGAGGAGACTCCGGTTATCGAGACCGTCGGCGAGGACGTCGTCGAGAACATCGGCGAGCACTTCGCCGAGAACACCGAGGTCGACGCGGACGTCGAGACCGACGTCGAGGACGCGCCTCAGGAGTTCGCGCCGATCCCGTCCGGCCGCGCCGTGCAGACCGTCGGCCGCCGCAAGGAGGCGATCGTCCGCGTGCGCCTGACCTCCGGCAACGGTGGGTTCAAGCTGAACGGCAAGGCGCTCGAGGACTACTTCCCGAACAAGGTCCACCAGCAGATCGTGAAGGAACCGCTGGTTCTCGTGGAGCGCGCCGAGGGCTTCGACGTGCACGCGAACCTCAACGGCGGTGGCCCCTCCGGTCAGGCCGGTGCGCTGCGCATGGCCATCGCGCGCGCGCTGGTCGAGCTGGAGGCGGACGACCGCCCGGCGCTGAAGAAGGCCGGCATGCTCACCCGCGACCCGCGGGAGAAGGAGCGCAAGAAGTACGGCCTCAAGAAGGCCCGCAAGGCTCCGCAGTACAGCAAGCGCTGACCTTTCGTACGATTCACGGGAGCAGCCGTGGCGTCCGCGCGACGCCGGGGCTGCTCCCGTGATCTTTTTCCGGGCCGGGTCCGGCCTGACAGTGGCCCTGCCGTCGATCCAGGAGGATTCGCTGCACATGTCCCGGCTGTTCGGCACCGACGGGGTGCGAGGTCTTGCGAATTCGGACCTCACGCCGGAACTGGCGTTGTCCGTGGCGGCCGCGGCGGCCCGCGTGCTCTACGACCGCGACGACTCCCGGCGCCGGGTGGCGCTGGTCGGCCGCGATCCGCGGGCCAGCGGCGAGATGCTGGAGGCGGCGGTCACCGCGGGGCTGACCTCGGCGGGCATGGACGTGCTGCGGGTCGGCGTGCTGCCGACGCCCGCGGTCGCCTACCTGGTCGGTGAGCTGGGCGCCGACATCGGCGTGATGATCTCCGCCTCGCACAACCCGATGCCGGACAACGGGATCAAGCTGTTCGCCGCGGGCGGCCACAAGCTGCCGGACGCGGTGGAGGACGAGATCGCCGCGCGCCTCGACGAGGACGTGCAGCGCCCCACCGGCGAGCACGTGGGCCGGGTGCGGGACGTGCCGGACGCGGTGCAGCGCTACGTGGACCACCTGCTGGTGGCGACGCCGCAGCGGCTGGACGGCATCCGCGTCGTGGTGGACTGCGCGAACGGCGCGGCCTCCGGTGCGGCCCCCGAGGCCTACCGGCGCGCGGGCGCGGACGTGATCGCGCTGCACGCCGACCCGGACGGCATCAACATCAACGACGGCGTCGGCTCGACCCACCTGGACAACGTGCGGGCCGCGGTGCTGGAGCACGGCGCCGACCTGGGCATCGCGCACGACGGCGACGCGGACCGCTGCCTGGCGGTCGACGCGGCCGGGCAGGTCGTGGACGGCGACCAGATCCTCGCGGTGCTCGCGGTGGCGATGAAGGAGTCCGGCGAACTCGCCGACGACACGCTGGTCGCGACCGTGATGAGCAACCTGGGCCTGCACCTGGCGATGCGCGACCACGGCGTGAAGCTGCGCACCACCAAGGTCGGCGACCGCTACGTGCTGGAGGAGCTGCGCGCCGGCGGGTTCTCGCTGGGCGGCGAGCAGTCCGGGCACGTGGTGCTCCCGGGGCACGCCACCACCGGTGACGGGCTGCTCACGGCGCTGCGGCTGATGGGCCGGATGGCCGCGACCGGCGAGCCGCTGGCCGAGCTGGCGACCACGATGCGCCGGCTGCCGCAGGTGCTGGTGAACGTGCGAGTGGTGGACAAGGCGCAGGCCGTCTCGGCTCCCTCCGTGTCCGACGCCGTCGCGGTCGCGGAGGCCGAACTCGGTGAGCAGGGCCGGGTGCTGCTTCGCCCGTCCGGTACCGAACAGCTCGTGCGGGTGATGGTGGAGGCGCCGAGCGAGGCGATCGCCGACGCCACCGCGCAACGGCTCGCCGGGGTCGTTGCTGCCATCCGGTGAAGCTGTGATCCAGGTCTCCCCGCGCGGGCAGATGTGTGAGACGCTGCTCACATGGGTGCCATCGTCGTCGCCATCATCGTCGGACTCGTCGCGGTCGGGCTCGTCATCGCCGTCCTCGTGTTCTCCGCTCTCGGCATCGCCGGGACCAAGGCCATCAACGCCGTGCACGACGGCGGTCAGTGGTGGGTGAACCGGCGGGCGCGCCGACATGGCTGAGCGGGTGCGCGCGGCGCGCGGGGAGTGGCTCGCGAACGTGGTCATGCTCGTGCTGCTGCCGCTGGCCGGGATGGTGCTGGCGGTGATCCTCGCGATGGTGATCATCTCGTACTGAGCGGCGGTGCGGCAGGCCCGCCGGGCGGCCGCGAGCCGCCGGAGGTCCGGGCGATACCTTGGGCGCGAGCCGAAGGGGGACCCCGTGTACTGGATTTTTCTGCTCGTGAGCATTCTCGTCGGCGCTGGGGCCGGCGCGCTGGCCGCGGCGCTCGTGGTGAAGGTGAAGCTCGACCAGCTGACGCCGAAGCCCGGCCCCCAGCAGCAGTTCGGCCCACCGTTCCCGCAGCCCTACCCGCAAGCCCAGGGGCCGCAGCCGCAAGGACCGCCGTCGCAGCCGTTCCCGACGGCCCAGCCGCAGCAGTTCGGCCAGCCCTTCCCGCAGTCGCAGCCGTTCCCGCAGCAGGCCCCGCCGCAGCCCTACCCGCCGCAGGGGCCCTACCCGCCGCGGTGAGCCTTCGCGTATGCAAGGAGATCATCGGATCCCGCCCGTGCGCCGCTCCCGCCTGCCAGGGTGAGGAACCTGGCGCCACCACCTGACGTCGCATTCCGTGCGCGCGTCGGTGGGGGCGTGAAGTGCGAGGAGGGGCAACGATGTCAGGTTTCGGGACGAACTCGGGGGAGTTGGTCGCCGCCGGCAACAGCATCCGGGGTACGGCGGACCCGGTGCGCGACGAGCACGCCAAGAAGGTCGGGGAGCTCGGTCTGGGGGCCGAGGACTTCGGGCGCGTGCACCAGCAGGCCTTCGGCGGCTACCAGGAGGCGATGACCAAGCTGTCGAAGTGCGTCTCCTCGATGGCAGACGCCATGGACGACTTCGCCGGGAAGCTGGAGAAGACCGGGCAGGGTTACGACTGGTCCGACGCTGATGCGGCGGAGACCGTCGGGAAGTCGGGGAACAGCTGATGGCCGACGAGCAGAAGTTCCCCTCCGTCGACGAAGTCAAAGCCATCATGGACGACAGCTCGGTCTCCGAGGACGCCAAGGTGACCTTGCTCCTCGACTACCGGCGTTCGGGCGGTGACGACCCGAACGACGTGCTCGACGCGTACATGACGAAGTACGACAACGGCGCCGGGGTGCAGCAGGTGCCGTACGAGAGCGGTGGCACCAGCACCAGCCAGCGCGTCAAGGATTCCTACGCCGGGGCGAAGAAGCAGGCTGACGAGGGCGCACAGGCGCGCCGCGAGCACGGCGAGGCGATCGAGAACGGCAAGTCCACGATCGGTGACACCCAGCGCCGCGCTGACAACGGGGAAGGCGCGGGCGCGGCGGATTCCGATCAGCTGCTCAACGCGGGTGCTCCGGGGCTGAGCCTGCTGATCGACCTCGTGAAGCTGTACGGGAAGATCAAGAGCATCAAGCACGCCGGCGTCGGGGTCGGCGACGAGGCGAAGGTCAAGGCCCGCTACGACGAGCAGCGCGACATCAAGTTCGCCAAGTTCGACCAGATCATCGGTGACCTGGAGAAGGCCGACCGCGGTACCGGGGAAGCGTACAGCGCGATGTCCGACCGGCTGGGGCAGTTGCGGCAGGGGTGGACCGGCGCCGCCTCGGAGAGCGCGCAAGGGTTCTTCGACGAGAAGTTCACGCCGACCGCCCAGGATCGCGTGATCGAGCGGCTGCGCACGTCGGCGCAGGTCACGAAGGAGTCGATCAAGGCCGTCGGCGATCTGTGCCGGGAGAAGGCCCGCTTCGTCCTCGAACAGGACGGGCGGCGTGCGGCGGTCTTCCAGCACAAGAGCATCCCGGACTGGGAGGTCACCATCGACCTCGCCAACGGGAACGACGACGACCTGGTGATCCGCAAGGTCGCGAGCATCTGGCAGATACCGATCGACGAGAGCTGCGGCGACGCCGACGGAGCGACGAAGGATGCGGCCAGGAACAAGGCCAACTCGGTGGTCCTGCAGTTCGCCGAGTCCATCGAGACGGAGTGGAAGAACTTCGTCCAGAAGTGCGATGACACCAAGACCGCCGTGGACGACGCGTGGAAGAAGCTGAACGAGGAGCTCGGCAAGGCCGAGGAGAACCCGTTCAGCAACCCCGGTCCGGCGCAGGACGAGTCCGGTCCGCAGGGGTCTGACCAGCAAGGCGCAGGTCAACAGGGCCCTGGCGGCTCGCCGGGCGGCTCTCCCGGCGGCTCTCCGGGTGGTTCGCCCGGTGGTTCCCCCGGTGGTTCGCCTGGTGGTTCCCCGGGTGGTTCGCCCGGCGGCGCGCCTTCGATGCCGGAGACGCCGGCGATGCCCGAGACCCCGAAGCCGCCGGAGCCCCCCGAGACGCCCGAGGTGCCGGGCATGCCGCAGCCCGGCGCGGACGGTTCGGGCGGACCGGGAGCCGGCGAGCCCGCGGTGGAGACGATCGGCGAGGGCGAGAACGCCGTGCAGGTCCAGGAACCGGACCAGCAGGGCACCTCGAAGGTCACGATCATCGGCGAGGACGGGCAGCCGAAGACCTACGACGTGCGGTTCGGCCCCGAGGGCGGTCTGCCGGGCGTGGGCACGAACCCGACCCCCGGCACGATGCCGGGGCAGGCGGGCCTGCCCGGCGTGAGCACCCAGCCCGCCCCGGGCCCGGCGCCCGGTGAAGGTGGTCTGCCGGGCGTCGGCACGAATCCCGCCCCGGGCGCGATGCCGGGTGCGCCGGACCCCGCCCAGCAACCGGGCATCCCGGTCCAGCCGGGCGAGGACGGCAAGGCGGTGATCCACGAGGGCGACCGCACGATCACCTTGGAACGGGCCCCGGACGGCAGCATCCGCGTCGACGTGGACAACGGGCCCGGCCGGCCGCCGGTGCAGCAGACCGTCGACTTCGCCGGGGACACCGCTGGTGCCGAGCAGCGGCTCGACGCGGTGCCGGGCGCGGTGCCCGGGCCGGCTCCGGCCGAGCCGCCCGCGATGCCGGGGGCGGAGCCGGACGCCGCGGCGAGCGCACCGGTCGGCCGCGATCCGGTCGCCGGATTCGATCCGTCGACGCCGGTCGGCACGCCACCGCAGGTCGGCGGCTACGAACCGCCCGCTTCCGGCGGGACCGCGCCGGTGGCACCGGCGGCGTACGCGGCGTCGACCGATTCGCCGCCGGACCCGCTGACCCCCGCGCCGACCGCTCCGCAGTCGGCCGGGCTGGGGTTGGCGAGCGCGTTCACCGGCGACCACGTGCCCGGTTCGTTCACGACGATGTCCGGGCAGCTGTTCTCCGGTGACCTCGCCGATCCGCCGCCCGCGCACCCAGGCCCGTTCGGGGACGCCCAGCCGCAGGCCGGCGCGACCAGGATGGCCAGCGCGGACGACGCGGCTTCCGGCAGTTCGCAGGGCGCCACCGGGCTCGGCACCATGGGCGACCCGGCGGGCGGGCAGGGTGCCGCGCAGCAGTCCGGCGGCATGGGCGGCGGCATGATGGGCGGCATGGGTGGCATGGGCGGCGGCCAGCAGGGCGGCGGCTCGGGTGATCAGGAACGGACGAACTCCAGCCCGTGGCGCACCCAGGGGCAGCTGTTCGACGACGGCGTGGACGAGTCCGGTGCCCGGCACCGGGCGGTGTTCGGCGAGGACCGGCGGGGATGAGCGTGACGCAGGGGAGTGCGGGCTGAGATGAGCACCGAGACACCGGCGGCACGCGCCTTCCGGGAGTCGATGACCAAGCTGGTCAGCGACGACGTGAACCGCAGCCACGAGCTCACCCGGAGTTCCCGGGAGAGCGCGGAGAAGGCCAAGGCGGGCATCGAGAGCACGGTCGCCACGGCGAAGAAGATGGCGGAGCGGGTCCGGGAGCGGGCCCAGCGCGAGAACGCCGAGCGCAACCGGGTCGCGGAGATCGACGTGGGCCTCCCGGACGACGAGGAGGAGTACACCGATCCGCCGCCCCGGCCGGTCGAGCAGCAGGACCGCAAGCCGCGCCCGGAACCGGTGGCGCCGGAGCCGCGGGGCTGGCAGCAGCCGCCGCCGCGGCCCGCACCGCGACCGGCGTCCCGCCGCCGCCCGGTCGTCCAGGACGACGAGGACGACGACTTCTCGAACCGCACCTGGCTGAGGTGAGCACCGGGCCGCGTCCCCGCCGGGGCGCGGCCCGATCTCATCGGCTCACCTGTGCGACCAGGGCGCTGGTCGCGCCGCCACGCTCCTGCTGATCGCGGGGACGAAGGAGAGCAGCGTCGCCGCCAGGCCGATCACGAGGAGAGCGGTGAAGCGGTTGTCGAAGAAGTGCCCGATGCCGAACCGGAACCCGCCGTGCACCAGGTCGTGCATCTCGTAGGCGGCGCTCATGAGGTAGGCGAGACCGCTCGCGGCCGCCGGGCCGACGGCGAGGATCCGCGCGGCGGGGTTGCGCGCGAAGCAGAGGATCGCGGCGACGAGGGCGACCAGCCCGCCCGGCACGATCAGGGCGCCGCGCGCGATCGCCAGGACGTTGTTCAACCCCGCCTGGGCCTGGCCGGACACGACGACGCGGCCGGCTCCGACGCTGTCGATGATCGAGGTGGTGCCGTCCACGATGAAGAAGATCCCGACCACGCACAGCACCACGCCGTAGGCGATGCGCGGCCGGTTCGAAGCCGGGCGCCACGGCGGACCGGACGGGCGAGGTCGCATCGGCGGTGGCCCGTACCCCCACTGCCCACCCGGGCCGGGCGGAGGTAGCCCGTACCCCCACTGCCCACCCGGGCCGGGCGGGGGCGGCGTGCCGTGCGGGAAGGGTGGTCCTGGCGGTCGCTGCGGAACGTTCACGAGCGGTGATTCTCGCTGCCGCGCCGCCGCCGCGAGGCGTTTCCGGCTGATCGCCGGCCGGAACTCAGGCGGTGAGGGCCGCGCTGCGGGTCCGGGCTTCGTCGATTGTGGCGCCGGAGACGTCGGAGTCGAGCAGCGCGCCCCACCGCCCGTCCCCGTCGAGGTGGCGGAGCAGGAACGCGGTGAGCAGCGCGCGGGCGGTGCGCTGGGTGCGGTACTCGGCCTTGCCGTGCAGCACGAGTTCCGTCCAGTGCCTGCCCTCGGTGAACCCGAGGTGGCTGGCCTTCGGCAGGGTGCGCAGCTGCACCGGCCCGCCCCAGGCGGCGGCGATCGGTTCGGCGTTGGCGACGGACGGCGCGAGCAGGTCCTTGCCGCCGGTGAGGTGCAGTCCGGGCGCGGTGACGCGGTGCGCGGCGGCCAGCGCCGAGGGCATCGTCTCGGTGACGGCGAAGGTGCCGACGGCGCGGACGCGCGGGTCGTCGGCGGCGGCGAGCACGGCGCTGCCCCCGCCGAGCGCGTGCCCGGCGACGGCGAGCTTGCGGTCGTCGACGCTGAGCTGCCCGTCACCGAGCCGCACGCCGGTGCAGATGTCGAGCGCGGTGCGCAGGTCCGCGGCCAGCATCCGGTGCGAGGCCAGCGGCCCGCGCTGGGTGCCGGGCGCGGCGGCGACGATCCCCCAGGAGGCCAGGTGGCGCAGCAGTCCCGCGTACCGGCGGGGCGACTGCAACCAGCCGTGGCCGAACGCGACGGCGGGCAGTCCGCGCCCGCTGCGCGGCGTGCACACGATGCCGGGCAGGCCGACCAGCGCGAGATCGCCGTGCAGCACCTCGTGCGGCCCGCGGTGGGACAGTTCTTCCAACGCCTTCTTGGCATTCCGCGCCATGGTGGGTCACGGTAGCCGACGCGGGCGCGACCGCGCCCACGCGAGGTGCGCGGTTCGTCACGTGGCGGATGCCTCGCTCGCGGCCGCCGGGCCGGCGCACCGCCGGAACTCCCCAGGCGGGGACCGCGACCGCGGGTGCCGGGACCGGGCGCGGGCCGTTGACCGGCGGTGATGGGCGTCGCCGGGTCGTGGCGGCGGGGTTCGCGCCGTCAGGTGCGGCTGCCCTGCCCGTTCTGAGGCGTTCGGCGGCGGTGGCTACGCTGACTCGGGTGTGCGGCATCGTGGGTTACGTAGGACATCGTCAGGCGCTGGACGTGGTGCTGGACGGGCTCAGGCGGCTTGAGTACCGGGGTTACGACTCGGCGGGCGTCGCGATGCTCGACGGCGCGGGCGGTCTCGCGGTCGAGCGGGCGGCGGGGGCGCTGTCGAACCTGGAGGGCAAGCTCGCCGGGCAGGACGGTTCGCGGTTCGCGGCGACCAGCGGCATGGGCCACACCCGGTGGGCGACGCACGGTGCGCCGACCGACCGCAACGCGCACCCGCACCGGGACGCGGCGGGCAAGGTCGCGGTGGTGCACAACGGCATCATCGAGAACTTCGCCGCGCTGCGCGCCGAGCTGGAGTCCGCGGGCGTGGAGATGGCCAGCGAGACCGACACCGAGACCGCGGCGCACCTGGTGGCCGCCGCGTACGCCTCCGGTCCGACCGCGGGTGACCTGAGCGCCAGCACCCGCGCGGTGGCGCGCCGGTTGGAGGGCGCGTTCACGCTGCTGGTCACGCACGCCGACGTGCCGGACGAGATCGTGGCGGCGCGCCGCTCCTCGCCGCTGGTGGTGGGCGTCGGCGAGGGGGAGCACTTCCTGGCCTCGGACGTGGCCGCGTTCATCGAGCACACCCGGGACGCGGTGGAGCTCGGCCAGGACCAGGTCGTCACGATCGACCGCGCCGGCTACCGGGTCACCGACTTCGACGGCGTCGAGGTGCAGGCGAAGCCGTTCACGGTGGACTGGGACCTGTCGGCCGCCGAGAAGGGCGGCCACGACTACTTCATGCTCAAGGAGATCGAGGAGCAGCCCGAGGCGCTGGAGAACACGCTGCGCGGGCACTTCTCGGGCGGCGGCATCGTCCTCGACGAGCAGCGGATGACCGAGCAGGACCTGAGGGACATCGACAAGGTCTTCGTCGTCGCCTGCGGCACCGCCTACCACTCGGGCCTGCTGGCGAAGTACGCCATCGAGCACTGGTGCCGCATCCCGGTCGAGGTGGAGCTGGCCAGCGAGTTCCGCTACCGCGACCCGGTGCTGGGCCGCGACACCCTGGTGGTGGCGATCTCCCAGTCCGGCGAGACCGCGGACACCCTGGAGGCGGTGCGGCACGCGCGCACCCAGCGGGCCCGGGTGCTGGCCATCTGCAACACCAACGGCGCGCAGATCCCGCGCGAGTCGGACGCGGTGCTCTACACCCACGCCGGCCCGGAGATCGGGGTGGCGGCGACGAAGACGTTCCTGGCGCAGATCACCGCGAACTACCTGGTGGGGCTGGCGTTGGCGCAGGCGCGCGGCACGAAGTACTCGGACGAGGTGGCGCGCGAGTTCGAGGAGCTCGCCGCGATGCCGCAGGCCGTCCGGCAGACGCTGTCCACCGTGGACCAGGTGCGCACGCTGGGCCGGGAGCTGGCCGACTCGAAGGCGGTGCTGTTCCTGGGCCGCCACGTCGGCTACCCGGTGGCGCTGGAGGGCGCGCTGAAGCTCAAGGAGCTCGCCTACATGCACGCGGAGGGCTTCGCGGCGGGCGAGCTCAAGCACGGGCCGATCGCGCTGATCGAGGACCGGCTGCCGGTGGTCGTGGTGATGCCGTCGGCGAAGGGCCGGGCGCTGCTGCACTCGAAGATGCTGTCCAACATCCGCGAGATCCAGGCCCGCGGCGCCCGCACCATCGTCATCGCCGAGGAGGGCGACGAGGCGGTGCGCCCGTTCGCGGACGAGCTGATCGAGATCCCCGCGGTGGCGACGCTGCTGCAGCCGCTGGTGTCCACGGTCCCGCTGCAGGTGCTGGCGGCGGAGATCGCCCGGGCGCGCGGCTACGACGTGGACAAGCCCCGCAACCTCGCCAAGTCCGTCACGGTGGAGTGATCCACCGGCGCTGATCGGGCCGCTCGACCGCTGGTCGGGCGGCCCTTCTCGTCCGATGGGCGATGATCGGGTAGGACGGTGCCAGGCCGCGAACGGACGGTGCCAGCCGCGAACAGGAGGTCGCCCGTGCAGGGAGCGTGGACCCCGGACCAGGTCCGGGACGCCGAGCGCAGCGTGTTCACCAGCACCCCGGAACCGGTGGTGATGCGCCGCGCCGCGTTCGCGGTGGCGGTGCACGGCGCCCGGCTGCTGGCGGAGACCGCGGGCGCGGTCGCGGGCAGGCACGTGGTGCTGCTGGTGGGGGCGGGCGGCAACGGTGGCGACGCGCTGTGGGCCGGGGTGGAGTTCCGGCGCCGCGGTGCGGGTGTGACCGCGCTGCTGCTGTCCCCGGACAAGGCGCACCCGGCGGGTTCGGCGGCGCTGCGCCGCGCGGGCGGCGTGCTCGTGGACGCGGCGGGTCCGGGAGCGGACACCGCCGGGGTCGGCGCGGCCGCCGCGGGTGCGCTGGAGCGCGCGGACCTGGTGGTCGACGGGATCGTGGGGCTCTCGGCGCGGGGAAGCCTGCGTCCGCTGGCCGCGGAGCTGGTGTCCCGGGTGGCGGCGCCGGTGGTGGCGGTGGACCTGCCCTCCGGCGTCGACCCGATCACCGGTGCGGTGGACGGGCCCGCGGTGGACGCGGACCTGACGGTGACGTTCGGCGGCCGCAAGCCGGGCCACGTGCTCGGCACCGGGTCGGTGCGGTCGGGTGCGGTGGTGGTGGCAGGCATCGGCGTGGCCGAGCACCTGCCGGAGCCGGACCTGTTCGTGCTGGACGCGGCGGACGTGGGCGCGGGCTGGCCGGTCCCGCGGCCGCAGGACGACAAGTACTCGCAGGGCGTGGTGGGCGTCGCCGCCGGTTCCGCGACGTACCCGGGTGCGGCGGTGCTGGCGACCGGCTCGGCCGTGCAGGCGACCTCGGGCATGGTGCGCTACGCGGGTTCGGCGGCGGACCTGGTGCGCTCGCACTGGCCGGAGGTGGTGGCCACCGGCTCGATCACCGACGCCGGCCGGGTGCAGGCGTGGGCGGTCGGGCCGGGCATCGGCACCGGCGCCAGCGGCCGCGAGGTGCTGCGGCACGCGCTGGAGTCGGGGCGGCCGGTGTGCGCGGACGCCGACTCGATCACCCTGCTCGCGGAGGACCCGACGCTGTGGGACGCGCGGGACCCGGACGCGGCGGTGGTGCTGACGCCGCACGCCGGGGAGTTCCAGCGGCTCGCGGGCGAGGTCGGTGCGGACCGGGTCGCCGCGGCGCGGGAGGTGGCGCGGCGCTTCGACGTGGTGCTGCTGCTCAAGGGCAACACGACGGTGGTGGCGGCCCCGGACGGCCGGGTGCTGGTGAACCCCTCGGTGCACGCCTGGCCCGCCACCGCCGGATCGGGTGATGTGCTGACCGGGTTGATCGGCGCGCTGCTGGCGGCGGGCATCGATCCGTGGCTGGCCTGCGGCTACGCGGCCCACGCGCACGCGCTGGCGGCCGAGCTCGCCGCGTTCGGGCCGGAGGCCGGGGACGATCCGGTGGGTGCCCCGATCGGCGCGTCGGCGCTGCTCAGGTCGGTTCCGGCGGCGATCCGGGCGCTCCGCGCGAGCTGACGGGCCGGTCCGGGTCCGGCGTTGATCTCGGGGCGGGGGTGGGTCACATGTGCGGGCCTTCGTCCGGTTTCCGTGTGCGACGATGTGCGCGCCATGACCGAACAGCCCGTGCACCGCGCCGACCTGCGCATTGACGTCGACGCGCTCCGCAACAACGTCGCCCTGCTGGCCGAGCGCGCCCGGCGTTCCGGTGCTCGCACGATGGTGGTGGTGAAGTCCGACGGCTACGGCCACGGCGCCGCGACCGTCGCGCGCGCCGCGCTGTCCGCGGGCGCCTCCGAGCTGGGCGTGGCCGCGATCGGCGAGGCGCTGCGGCTGCGCGCGGACGGCATCACCGCGCCGCTGCTGTGCTGGCTGCACGCCCCGGGCGACGACTTCGACGCGGCCGTCGCCGCGGACGTGCAGCTCGGCGTCTCCTCGGAGGCGGAGCTGCACGCGATCGCCGCGGCCGCGCAGGCGCGGTCGACGACCGCCCGGGTGCACCTCAAGATCGATACCGGGTTGAGCCGCAACGGCTGCCCACCGGAGCTGTGGCCGTCGCTGGTGGAGCGGGCGGCGAAGGCGCAGGCCGCGGGTGTGGTCGAGGTCGTGGCCGTGTGGTCGCACCTGGCGTGCGCCGACGAGCTCGGGCACCCGTCGATCGACGCGCAGGCCGCTCGCTTCGACGCGGCCTACCGGCAGGCGCGCGCCGCCGGGCTCGACCCGATCCGGCACCTGGCGAACTCGGCGGCGGTGCTGACCCGCCCCGACCTGCACTTCGAGCTGGTGCGCCCCGGCATCGCCGCCTACGGGCTGGACCCGGTGCCGCAGGACGGCGACCACGGGCTGGTCCCGGCGATGACGTTCCGCTCCACCGTGGTGCTGACCAAGCGGGTCGCCGCGGGCGAGAGCGTGTCCTACGGCCACCGGTGGACCGCGGACCGCCCGTGCACGCTGGCGCTGGTCCCGGTCGGCTACGCCGACGGCGTGCCGCGCAGCCTCTCCGGCCGGATGGACGTGTGGCTGGCGGGCCGCCGCCGTCCCGTCGTGGGCCGGGTGTGCATGGACCAGCTGGTGGTGCGCTGCGACGACGACCCGGTCGCCGCGGGCGACGAGGTGGTGCTGTTCGGCGCCGGTGAGCAGGGCGCGCCGACCGCCGCGGAGTGGGCGGAGGCGCTCGGCACGATCCACTACGAGATCGTCACCGGCATGTACCGGCCGCGGGTGACGCGCACCGCGGTGGGGACGGAGGCGACATGAGACCGGTGTGGCAGGCGCTCGCCTGGACCAGCGGGGTGCTCGGGGCCGCGGTGACCGGTGCGGTCGTCGGCGTCGCCGCGCACAGCTCGCGCATCGCCACCCAGCGCCAGGACGAGGACGACCCGCACGCCGAGGAATCGCTGGGCAAGCTGCGACCGGACCGGCAGTCCACGGTCGCCGCCGACGACGGCGTCCCGCTCGCGGTGCAGGAGATCAAACCGGCGGACGGCGGGCACGCCGACCTGACGGTGGTGCTGGTGCACGGCTACGCGCTGGATTCGCGATGTTGGCACTTCCAGCGCCGCGACCTGCCGAAGATGACCGATCCGCGGGTGCGGGTGGTGCAGTACGACCAGCGCAGCCACGGCCGCTCCGGGCATTCCTCGCGGCGCGGCAGCACGATCGAGCAGCTCGGCAAGGACCTGGACGCGGTGGTGCGGGCGACCGCGCGGCGCGGGCCGGTGGTGCTGGTGGGGCATTCGATGGGCGGCATGGCGATCATGGCGCTGGCCGAGCAGCGGCCGAAGCTGTTCCGGGACCGGGTGTGCGCGGTGGCGTTCATGAGCACCTCGGCCGGGGAGATCGGCGCCTCCGGCTTGCCGAAGCCGTGGCTGTCCCGGCACAACCCGCTGACCCGCGGCCTGGGCGTGATCGCCGGGTTGCAGCCGGAGCTGGTGGAGCGGGTGCGGCGCACCGGCGGGCAGCTGGCGTGGAGCATCGTGCGGGCGCTGTCGTTCGGCGACCGCGAGGTCAGCCCGTCGCTGGTGGACCTGATGAACAAGATGATCTCGGCGACCACGGTCGAGGTGGTCACGGACTTCCTGGAGACGCTCGGTTCGCACGACCGCAAGGCCGCGCTGGCCGGGCTGCGGCACACCGAGGTGCTGGTGCTCAGCGGCGATCTGGACCGGATGACGCCGTTCTCGCACTCCGAGGTGATCGCCGGGGAGCTGCCGGACGCCGAGCTGGTGCGGGTGGAAGGCGCCGGGCACATGGCGATGCTGGAGCGGGACGAGCTGGTGACCGGGCACCTGGAGGCGCTGATCAGGCGCGGTGCCCGCCGCGCCGCGGAGGGCGAGACGAAGGTGGGCGGCCGGTCATGAGCACCGTCGAGTTGGCGACTCCGGAAGCGGCGCTGGAGTTCGGCAGGCGCCTCGGCGCCGGCCTGCGCGCGGGTGATCTGGTGGTCCTGGACGGCCCGCTGGGCGCGGGCAAGACCGTGCTGGCGAAGGGCATCGCCGCGGGCATGGGCGTGACGGGCCAGGTCACCTCGCCGACGTTCGTGATCGCCCGGGTGCACCACCCGGCGGCGGACGGGCCGCCGCTGGTGCACGTGGACGCCTACCGGCTGGGCGGCCTGGAGGACGTGGACGACCTGGACTTGGACACCGACCTCACCGATGCGGTGGTGGTCGTGGAGTGGGGCGCGGAGGTCGCGGACCGGCTCGCCGACGAGTTCCTGCTGATCAGGCTGCACCGCCGCGCCGATGACGTGCGCGAGGCGGAGCTGGAGCCGCACGGCGCGGACTGGCCGCAGCGCTTGGCCGCGGTCCGCGGCTGACCGCGCGAGGGATGCTCCTGCGATTCACCGGCGGGACCGTTCCCGCCCCGATCTCCCGGTAGGAAGGGTGCGGGCGGCACCGCGCCGCGGGTGCGGCCTCCGCGGCGACGGCGTCCACCCGCCCGTGCGGTGACCGGTGGGGCCGAGCGCGGTCCCACCGCCGCGGTGCGCGGATTCGGACGGTGCGGAGGGGCGCTCGGTGGTCGAGCACGTGATGGGCTTGCCGGTGCCGGTCCTGCTGGTGGTGGCGGCGGTGGTGCTGGTGCTGGAGTCGGGTTCGCCGCTGGGCGTGCTGCTGCCGGGTCCGCCGATGCTGCTCGCGCTGGGGCTGCTGTCCCGGCAGGGGGCGGTGCTGCTGGTGCGGCGGCGCCGGGCCGCGCGGATGGCGCGCTCAGGCGCCGTGTGAGGCGGTGCGCAGTTCGGCGGCGAGCTTCTCGGCGAGGCGTTGCATGAGCGGGACGAGGGTGTCGGTGGACATGCGGGTCATCCGCCCTTCGGGACCGCTGATGGAGATCGCGGCTCCGGCGGGCGCCCCGGGCAGGGCCACCGCGTAGCAGCGGACGCCGACCTCCCGCTCGCCGTCGTCGACGGCGTAGCCCTGCTCGCGGATGCGGGCGAGCTCGTCCTGCATGGCGCCGACGCTGGTGATGGTGCGTTCGGTCTGCGCGCGCATCCCGGAGCGTTCGAGCAGCTGCGCGACGCTGTCGGCGGCGAGGTCGGCGAGCACGGCCTTGCCGACGGCGGTGGCGTGCGCGTCGACGCGGCGGCCGACCTCGGTGAACATCCGCATCGAGTGCTGCGAGGGCACCTGGGCGACGTAGACGACCTGGTCGCCGTCGAGGACCGCCATGTTGGAGGTCTCCCCGGTGGCTTCGGTGAGTTCGGCGAGGTAGGGCCGCGCCCAGGACCCGAGCGACCGGCTGGCGGTCTCGCCGAGCCGGATCAGCCGCGGGCCGAGCGAGTAGCGCCGGGACGGCTGCTGGCGGGCGTATCCGCTGCTCACGAGGGTCCGCATGATCCGGTGGATGGTGGGCAGCGGCAGCCCGGAGGTCTCGGCGAGTTCGGAGAGCGCGACTTCGCCGCCCGCGTCCGCCATCAGTTCCAGCAGGTCGAAGGCGCGCTCGATGGACTGCACCCCTCCGCCTTGGTTGGCACGACGTGGCCCGGTCATCGCTGCGGTCCCTTCGGGTCGGTCTGGTGATCGAGTCTAGTCGGCGGTGCCCGAGCTCATGTTGCCTCGGGCCACATGTGGAAACTAACATCCACGATGCAGAAAAGCACTGAAGCGTTCTGGCGCTGCCGAGCGGGCCCCGGCTCGGCGGCGAGCGCAGGTACCGAGAGAGGTGGGCTTCCATGTCCGACACGACCCCGACGACGAGCGTGCAGGTGCTCGGCGGCCCCGTGGAGCGCGGCGACGAGATCCTCACCGCCGAGGCCCTCGACTTCGTCGCCGGTCTGCAGCGGAAGTTCGGCGCCCGCCGCGACGAACTGCTGGCCCGCCGCGTGCAGCGCCGCGCCGAGGCCAAGCGCAACGGCAGGCTCGACTTCCTGCCGGAGACCAAGGAGGTCCGCGAGTCCGACTGGCAGGTCGCCGCGCCGCCCGCCGACATCGCCGACCGCCGCGTGGAGATCACCGGCCCCACCGACCGCAAGATGTCGGTGAACGCGCTCAACTCCGGTGCCCGCGTCTGGCTGGCCGACCTGGAGGACGCGAACACGCCGCACTGGTCGAACGTGGTCAGCGGCCAGGTCAACCTCTACGACGTGGTCCGCAAGCAGGTGGAGCTGACCACGCCGGAGGGCAAGCAGTACAAGCTCCGCGACGACGTGCAGCACGCGGTGCCGCTGGTGCGCCCCCGCGGCTGGCACTTCGACGACAAGCACGTGCTGGTCGACGGCAAGCCGATCGTCGGTGCGCTGCTGGACTTCGGGCTGTACTTCTTCCACAACGCCCAGGAGCTGGTGAACCGCGGCAGCGGGCCGTACTTCTACCTGCCGAAGATGGAGAGCCACCTCGAAGCGCGGCTGTGGAACGACGTGTTCACCCACGCCCAGCAGGAGCTCGGCATCCCGCACGGCACGATCCGCGGCACGGTGCTCATCGAGACGTTCCCGGCCGCGTTCGAGATGGAGGAGATCCTCTACGAGCTGCGCGACCACTCGGCCGGGCTGAACGCGGGCCGCTGGGACTACCTGTTCAGCGTCATCAAGACCTTCCGCGACTCCGACCAGTACGTGCTGCCGGACCGCAACACGGTCGGCATGACGGCGCCGTTCATGCGCGCCTACACCGAGCTGCTGGTGCGCACCTGCCACAAGCGGGGCGCGTTCGCGATCGGCGGCATGGCCGCGTTCATCCCGAACAAGAAGGACCCGGAAGCCAACGACAAGGCGATGCAGAAGGTCCACGACGACAAGAACCGCGAGGCCGGTGACGGTTTCGACGGTTCCTGGGTGGCGCACCCGGGCCTGGTGGAGATCTGCTTCGAGGAGTTCGACGCGGTCCTCGGCGACAAGCCGAACCAGATCGACCGCAAGCGCGCCGACGTGTCGATCACCGCGGACGACCTGCTCGCGGTGAACAAGACGCCCGGCGACAAGACCATCGAGGGCCTGCGCGCGGCCGTGGACGTCGGCGTCCGCTACATCGTGTCCTGGCTGGGCGGCAACGGTGCGGCGGCCATCCACAACCTGATGGAGGACGCCGCGACCGCCGAGATCTCCCGCTCGCAGATCTGGCAGTGGCTGCACAACGACGTGGTCCTGGCCGGTGGGGAGCAGGTGACGGTGGAGCTGGTGCGCCAGGTCCTCGCCGACACCGAGCAGGCGCTGCGGGCCGAGGCCGGGTTCCCGACCGAGAACCTCGCCGCCGCGGTGGAGCTGTTCGAGCAGGTCGCGGTCGCCGACGAGTTCGTCGACTTCCTGACCCTGCCCGCTTACGAGCGGATCTGATGCACTGGTCGTGATCCACTGGTGCGGAGGGGGCGGTGCGAGCCGCCCCCTCCGACGTTCCCGGAGGTGCGCGTGAGGACTTCGCTGGACGCCGAGCAGGTTCGGCGGCGGTTGAACCGGTTGTCGGTGGTGGACGAGGACCGGGCGCGGCGCCACCCGGGAGCGGGATCCGCGCGGCAGCCGGTGCACACCTGCTACGTGCCCGCGTCGGCGGTGGACGCGGACGTGCTGCGGACGTGGGCGAGCACCGCGCTGGACGCGTTCGACGAACACCTGCCGGACCCGGCCGCGCTCGGCGCACTGCTGGGGATGGCCGATCCCGTTGCGGCCGCGGTGCATCCGCGGGTGCGGGAGAAGCTGGCCGGTGCCCCGGTCGAGGACCTGCGAATCGACTTCGAGGACGGCTACGGTTCGCCCGGCGACGAGGCCGAGGACGCCGACGCCGAACGCACCGCCGGGATCGTCGCCGGGTGGCTGCGGGACGGGGAGCAGCCGCTGCACTTCGGGCTGCGCGTGAAGTCCTTCGACACCCCCGAGCTGCGGGCTCGATCGGTGCGCACGCTGGACGTGTTCCTCACCGCGCTGCTGCGGCGGTGGGGGAGCCTGCCCGCCGGCTTCGTGCTCACCTTCCCGAAGGTCGTGGACGTCGCGCAGGTCGAGGTGCTGGTGGAGCTGCTGGAGCTGTTCGAGCAGCAGCTCGGGCTGGCCTCCGGGTCGCTGCGCTTCGAGATCCAGGTGGAGACCACTCAGTCCATCGTGGACGGTGCGGGCCGGTTGGCGCTGCCCCGGTTCGTCGAGGCCGGGCGGCGGCGGGTGAGCGGGCTGCACTTCGGCACCTACGACTACACCGCGAGCTGCGGGCTCACCGCCGCGCACCAGCACCTCGCGCACCGCTCCTGCGACTTCGCCCGGCACGTGATGCAGGTGTCCGCGGCCGGGACCGGGATCTTCCTGTCCGACGGGTCCACCAACGTGCTGCCCGTCGGCGACCAGGTGCGGCACGGCTGGCGCAACCACTACGAGCTGGTGCGGCGCTCGCTCGCGCACGGCTTCTACCAGGGCTGGGACCTGCACCCGGCGCAGCTGGTGAGCCGGTACGCCGCCGCGTTCGCGGAGTTCCGGGAGAGCGCACCGGCGCAGGCCGAGCGGCTCGCCGCCTACGTCGGCTCCGGGAGCGGCGCGGTCCTCGACGAGCCCGCCACCGCCCGCGCCCTGGCGACCGCGTTCGTGCGCGCCCTCGACGGCGGGGCGATCGACGCGGCGGAGGCGCGGGAGCTGACCACGGTCGACGAGGCCGGGCTGCGCGCCCTCGCCCGCCTCTGACTCCTGCTTCGTCGAGTGAACGGACCGTTCGTCCCATCTAGTTGGTCGAACGGTCCGTTCACTCGTGCCGTTCGTCAGGGGTGAACGGACCGTTCGCCTCGTCTGGTTGGTCGAACGGTCCGTTGACCCGGGCTGTTCGTCGCGGGTGAACGGACCGTTCGTCCGGTCTGGTTGGACGAGCGGTCCGTTCACCCGGCGCGGGCGGCTAGGGTCGGTGGGAGTCCGATCGGCCTGGGGAGGCGGCATGTCCGGCAGTGACGAGCTCGTGACGGCGGAGGACGCGGTCGCCGCGCTCACCGCGGAACTCCGCGAGGGCCAGGTGTTCGGCCCGGCGGTGCAGCAGGACGGCACGACGCTGCTGCCGGTGGTGCAGGTGCGCCGGGGCGGCGGGGTGAGCGGCCGCCGCAAGAACCGTTCGGGCGGAGGCGGCACGATCGCGAAGCCGGTGGGGGCGTGGGCGGTGACCGCGCAGGGCGCCGTGTGGCACCCGGCGGTGGACGTGAACCGCATCGTGCTCGGCGGCCAGGTGGCGTTGACCGCGGTCGCCGTGGCGCTGGCGGTGGCGTTCCGCCGCAAGCGCTGACCGACCGGGCTTCCCGGCCCACCCCGGAATCCCCAGTTCGGGTTTCCCACCTGGCCCGAAATCCCCGGCCGAGCTTGAAATCCCCGGCATGGCCCAAAATCCCTGGCCGAGCTTGGAACCCCCGGCGCGGCCCGAAACCCCCGGCTCGGCCTGGGATCCCGGCGCGAAACCCCACCCCGGAATCCCCGGTCCAGCCCGGAATTCCGCCCGGCCGTGGCCGGAGAACACCGTGGCCGGAGAACTCAGTGCAGCACGGTGAGCAGTCCTTCGACCCCGCGCTGGAAGGCGGCGCCGACGTTCTCCGCGCCGTCGATGTGCGCGCCGGTCATCGCGCCGTCGCGCATCATCAGGAAGTGCCGCGCGGCGTGCTCCGGTTTGCCGCGGCGCGGTGAGTCCCCGAAGACCTGCGCGAACAGCGCGGTGAGCTCGGCGACGTACCAGGCGCGGTGGTCGAGCACGACCTGGCGCACGGGGTTGCCGGGTTCGGGGTATTCGTTGGCGGCGTTGAGGAATGCGCAGCCGCGGAATTCGGGCCTGCCGAGGTCGGCGGCGACTCCGTCGCCGATCGCGCGGACCGCGTCGGCGGGGCTCGGCGCGGTGTCGACGGCGGTGCGCACGCCGGCGCGGATGTGCGCGTCGACGTCGCGGAGGTAGGCGAGCACGAGCGCTTCCTTGGAGGGGAAGTGCCGGTAGAACGTGGCTCGCGTGGTCGGCGCTTCGGCGAGGATGCGTTCGACGCCGACGGCCCGGATGCCTTCGCCGTAGAACAGCGCGCTGGCGGTGGCCAGCAGCCGGTCGCGGGCTTCGGACCGGCCGCGCGGGTTCGGGTCCTCGGTGCGCGTCGTCGCCATGCGGCCACCGTAGCAGAAAGAACGATCGTTCTTGCGTTCTGCGGAGCGGTCTGCCACGCTTCCCCCATCGGGAGAGAGAACGGTCTTTCTTCCTCGGGCTCGATGTGAGCCTCCTCGATGAAGGGAACCCGCCATGACCACCGCCACCGCCCCCGCCGCTCCGACCGGTGTCGCGGCGACGCTGCGCCGCCTCTACTTCGTGCGCTTCGGCTTCGCCCTCGTCTGGGCGGTCCTGGTGTTCCTGACCGCGTCCAGCCTCGGTCCGCTGACGGCGGTGCTGCTGGTGCTGTACCCGGTGTTCGACGTGGCGGCGGCGATCGTCGACGCCCGCTCGTCCCGGGGTTCCGCGGCGGGGCTCTACGTGAACATCGCGATCAGCACGCTGGCCGCGGCCGGTCTGATCGTCGCGATCACCTCGGGCATCCCGGCGGTGCTGCGGGTGTGGGGCGTGTGGGCGGTCGTGGCCGGTGCGGTGCAGCTCGGAGTGGCCGTGCGACGACTCCGGCTGGGCGGGCAGTGGGCGATGATCGCCAGCGGTGGCATCTCGGTGCTGGCGGGCGCCTCGTTCTTCCTGATGGCGGGGAAGCCGGACGCGTCGCTGGCGAACGTCGCCGGGTACGCGCTGCTCGGCGGGATCTTCTTCCTGGTCTCGGCCGTGCGCCTCGGTTCCGCGCCGCGCTCCTGAACCACCGCGGGGAACGGCTCGTCCGATCGCGAGCGGGCCGTTCCCCGCGGGTCAGACCGCGGGGTCGACGCCGGACCAGGTGATGATGCGGTCCGCGACCTCGGTGGTGGTGGGGCGGGCGCCGGGGTCGGGCGCGAGGCAGGCGTCGACGGTGCGGGACAGCCGCGCCGGCAGCCGCCGCCGGGTCCGCAGCGGCGGTGGGGCGGACGTGAGCTGCGGGTAGTGCCGCACCCCGTCCGCGCCGCGGTGGTGCGAGTGCTCCGCCCACGGCGGAGCTCCGGACAGGGCCTCCCACAACGTGATCCCGAGGCCCCACACGTCGGTCGCCGCGGTCATCTCCCCGCCGCGCGCCTGTTCCGGCGACAGGTAGTCGAAGGTTCCGGCGGAGCTGCGCTCCCCGATGCGGCAGGCGAGGCTGAGGTCGAGCAGCACGGCCCGGCCGCCGGTGGAGATCACGTTCGACGGCTTCACGTCGAGGTGCGCCCAGCCCTTCCGGTGCAGGTAGCCGAGCGCGGAGCACAGCTGCACGCCGAGGATCGCCGCGTCGACCGGCCGCAGCCGCTCGTGCTCGTCCAGCAGGTGGCTCAGCGTCGCGCCGGGCAACGTCTCGGTGATCACCGCGGGCCGCTTGGGCTCGCCGCTGAGCAGGGTCTCGTAGCCGCGCACCAGGTTCGGGTGGGTGAGCGACCCGAGCAGCGCCCCCTCCTCGCGCAGCCGTTCGGCGGCGGTCGGGTCGGCGGCGCGCTCGGGGCGCAGCGTCTTGCCGATGCAGCGGCAGTCGCGCTCCTCGCTCCACAGGTCGTAGACGTCGAGGCGATTTCCCCGCCGCAGCAACGAGATCACGCGGTATCCGGGGGCCAGGTGCTCGCCCGGTTCGAGGGCGGGCCCGGGCGGGCCCCAGTCGCCTTCGTCGTAGTACGAGCTGGCTTCTTCCGGGGCCGGTGCAGCGCTCAACTGCGGCTGCGGTGGCGTCGGCGGCCGGATCCGCTGCGGCTGGAGCTGTCGCGGCGACGGCGGCGGTGGTCGCTGCTGGACCCGCTGTGCCCGCGGTGGTGGCGGTGCCGGTCGCTGCTGTCGCGGGAGGAGCGGTGGCTGTGCTTGGCGGGGGACAGCGAGTTGAACAGCTTGCCCAAGTCCATTGTGGACCTCCTGGTGGCGGCCGGTGCCGATCTCGGTTCCCGAGATCATCTCCTGCCAGCGTACGCGAGGAACGGGCATACCGGACGGCTCTGGAGCGCCGCTCGCCGCGGGTGAACGGACCGTTTGCCTCGTCTAGTTGGACGAACGGTCCGTTCAGCTGTGCTGGGTGGGGAGTGAACGGACCGTTTGCCTCATCTGGTTGGACGAACGGTCCGTTCGCCCCTGTCGCGGGTGGTGGCGCGTCAGCGTCCGCGGATCCCGTCCAGGAGGTACGTGGTGCGGCGGTCGTAGTCCTCCCGGAGCGGCCGCCGGCCGTGCTTGAGGGCGAGGGCGTTGTCGTGGACGAGCGCGTGCAGGTCGCTCGCCGTGAACTCCGGCCGCAGCGCGCCGGAGGTGCGGGCCGCCGCGACGAGTTCCTCGTTGGCCTCGCTGCCGGCGCGGCAGATCTCCACGAGCTGCGGCGAGTCCGGGTACGTCTGCAGCAGGACGTCGTTGAAGGCGGGCTGGCGGTACTGGAGGTCGCGGATCGCGGTGAGGTAGTGCTCGATCCGCTCACCGGCGTCGTCGATGGCCCGCGCGCGGTCGATGACGGCGAACAGCTCGTTCGTCACGACCTCTTCGATGACGGCTTCGATGAGGCCGATCCGCCCGCCGAACCGGTTGAAGATCGTCGCCTTGCTCACGCCCGCCGCCTTGGCGACCTCTTCCAGCGGCACGGCCAGGCCTCGTCCCCGGAAGGCGCCGATCGCGGCGGAGCGGATCTGCTCGGAGTTGCGCCGGGCGTCGGCGCGCAGCTGGGGTTCCGGGGGTACCGCGCCGGGCATCGTCGCCTCTTCCTGTCGTGCGCTGGTCTTAACTTGACTCTCCTGGTCAGTCTACTTACGGTCGGGGCCGGAAGTGAAACTGACTAATCGAGTCAACTTGTGCGGAGCGTCGGCCACCTGGGCGGATGCTCGGAAAGGTCGAGAAGATGATCGTTGTCACCGGCGCTACCGGTGGGCTGGGCGCTGCCGTCGTCGAGCACCTCCTGGAACGCTTGCCCGCCGAGCGGATCGGCGTCAGCGTCCGCGACGTCACCAAGGCGCAGCACTTCGCCGACCGCGGCGTGCGGGTGCGCCGGGGCTCCTACGAGGACCCGGCAGCCCTGCGCGACTCGTTCGCCGGTGCCGAGCAGGTCCTCCTGGTGTCCGGCAACGATCCGGCCGCCGACGTCGTCGGCCTGCACCGCGGCGCCGTCGAAGCCGCGGTCGCGGCCGGTGCCCGGCGGATCGTCTACACGAGCCAGCACGGCGCCGTCCCCGGCAACCCGTACCGCCCCTCGGACATCCACGTCGCCACCGAGGCGTTCCTCGCCGGATCCGGAGTCGACTGGACCGCGCTGCGCAACGGTGCTTACGGCCCGCTCGACCAGGTCCTGGGCCCGTGGCGGCGGACCGGCGTGATCGCCGGGCCGGACGACGGGCCCGTGGCGTACACCGACCGCGACGAAGTGGCCGAGGCCACCGCGGCCCTCCTCGCCGGTGACCGCGTCCTCGACGGTCCCGCCACCCTCGCCGCGCCGAACGCCGTCACCTTCGACGACCTCAGCCGGATCGTCTCCGACATCACCGGCCGCACCGTCGAGCGCATCGTCGTGGACGACGAGCGGTGGGTCGCCGACCAGATCGCGGGCGGTGTGCCGGAGCCGGCGGCTCGGCTCCTGCTCACCTACTACCAGGCGGCGCGGGAGGGGTACTTCGCCGAACCGGGCTCGCTGCTGGCCGAACTCCTCGGCCGCGAACCCCGCACCGCCGCGGATCGGCTCACGGCGGACCTCACCGCCTGAATCCGAGCTCGGCTCCGGTCGTCTCCTGCCCTCGGCCGGTGCGGTGGGCGCGGTGGGGAGCGGCTGCCGCCGCGGAACCCCGGTGGGAGGTGGACGACCCGCGCCTGCGTTGGTCGAACGGTCCGTTCACCTCGTCCAGCCCGGAAGCAGGTCGGGGTGAACGGACCGTTTGCCTGATCTGGTTGGTCGAAGGGTCCGTTGACTCGGGGAGTCGGGTGGGGGTGAACGGACCGTTTGCCTCATCTAGTTGGTCGAACGGTCCGTTCACTCCGGGGTGGTGGCCGGGCGCTGGTCGGAGGGGGTGCGCCCGGCCACCGGCCGGTCCGGGGCGGTGTCGGGGAGGTCCCGCCGCGGACCGGGTCAGGGGCTCAGAAGTCCCAGGTGAGCAGGAGGTAGTCGTGCTCCGCCGCGAACTCGGCGCATTGCGGGCAGCGCGCCGTGATGTCGGCGGAGCGCGGCCGGCGCGGCGGTGGCGTGTCGAACGGGACGCGGATCCGATCGCCGCACAACGTCGCGGCCCGCTCCCCACCGGGCAGCGCGCCCGGCCGGGACGGGGTGGCGTGCCGCAGGTGCAGCGCCAGGCCGACGATCCAGAACGCCACCGGCCTGCTGCACCGGTACGGATGGGGCAACGCCACGACCATCCTCCTTTCGGTTCGATCACCGGGCGAACCGCTGACGAATCGAAAGGTAGATCGCTATCTTCTGGCCCAGCGAATGTGTGACACCGCAGTTCAGCGGATTGTCTCGCTGCAAATCCGGTCAGTTCTCGAACCGACCCCGCGCTGGAATCCGGAGGTCATGGAATGCGGCAATCAGAAGCCCTGCGTCAGCTCGGGCTCGGCGTGCGACTGCGCACCTTGCGGGAGAACCGCGGAATGACCACCCGATCGGTGGCGGCGGCCCTGGGTGTCTCACGTTCCTCGATCAGCCGGACCGAGCGCGGCACGCGCGCCCCGGATCGCGAGGAGGTGAGCGCGCTGTGCGCGTTGTTCGGCGTCGTCGGTGACGACAAGCAGGAATTGCTGGACCGCGTCGGCGAGTCGAACGAGACGTCCGCGTGGCTGGCGCTGGGCGACGGCATGTCCGAGCAGCTCGCAAGCCTGCTCGTGCTGGAACGCGAAGCCGCGAAGATCACGTGTGTGGAACTGGCCTTGATCCCGGGCTTGGCGCAGGCGCCTGACTACACCCGTTGCCTGATGGCGAGCGCCGGTCTGCAACCGCGAGAAGTGGAACGCCGGGTGGCGTCGAGGCTCGGCAGGCAAGCAGTGCTGTCCAGGCCGAGGCCTCCGCACGTCCGCTTCGTGATCGACGAGTCCGCGTTGAGCAGGACCCTGGGCAGTGAAACGGCGCTGAGGTTGCAGCTCGAGCACCTGATCAGCATCGGGCGCCGACCGAACGTCGAGATCCGCGTGATTCCGTTGTCCGCTCCGGCACACCGGGTGTTGAACGGGGCGTTCAGCTACTTCGAGCTCGCGGACGGCACGGGCTACGCCTTCGTCGAGTCGCAGGGTTTCGCCGTATGCCTCGCCGAAGCTGTCGATCTGCGACTGGTCGTGGAAACCTGCAACGAAGTGGACGATATCGCGCTGGGTGAGCGCGAATCACTGGTGTTGATCAAGAAAGCCGCGGAGGGACTGTCCGATGAGCGACTGGGTGTGGCGGAAGAGCTCTAGGAGCAACGCTTACCACAACTGCGTCGAGGTGGCGTTATCGCCGACGTCCGTGGCGGTCCGGGACTCCAAGGATCGCACGGCCGGTTCCCTGTCGTTCTCGAGGCGGGAATGGCGGAGGTTCCTGGCGGGCCTCGATGCCGGACGTTCTGGTGGTGAGCCGGACGATGGCTGAACCGAACTGGCGGACGAGCACGTACAGCGGTGACTACAACTGCGTAGAGGTCGCCCTTTTGCCTGAGTCCGCGGCCATTCGGGATTCGAAGGATCGCGCGGCAGGGTTCTTGTCGTTCTCGTCGCGCGCGTGGCAACGTTTCCTGTTCGGGATCAAAACCTCCCACTGCGAATGTTGGGCGGAAGGGGAACGACATCATGACCGAACCGACGTGGCGAAAGAGTTCGCGGAGCAACGCATTTGACAACTGCGTGGAGGTGGCGTTGTCGCAGGACGCGGCAGCGGTCCGGGATTCCAAGGATCGCGCGGCCGGTTCCCTGTCGTTCTCGACGCGGGACTGGCGGCGGTTCCTGAGCGGGGTCGGCGAAGGCCACTACGACCGATGAGTGAGCTGAACTGGCGGAAGAGCAGTCGTAGCAACCAGTACAACTGCGTGGAAGTGGCGTTATCGCCCCACTTCGTCGCGGTGCGGGACTCGAAGGCGGTCGAGGGCGGGCGGCTCACCGTCTCCCCGGCCCGCTGGGCTTCGTTCCTCCGCGGCCTCGGATCGGGCCGCTTCGACCGCTGAGCCCTGACCGCTGAGCCCTGAGCCGAACCGTGGTGGGCGACCCGACCCGATGACGGGCCGCCCACCGCGGGGTCACGGCTGCGGGATCGGCTGCGCGACCGCGGCGGCGGCGTCGATGACGCCGTGCCCGGTGAGCAGACTGAACTGCCCGGTCTTGTCGCTGCCGGGTGCGTGCGCGGTGTCGATCAGCGCCTGCTCCACCTGCTCGGCGGTGCGGCCCTGGGCGGTGAGCAGCGCGGCGACGCCGGTGACCATCGGCGCGGCCATCGAGGTGCCGGCGAGCGCGTCGTAGTCGGCGTCCCCGCACTTGGTGCCGGTGCCGCGCGGGACGGTGGAGGCGATGTCGCCTTCGCAGGTGCCGTCGCCCGCGCCACCGGGTGCGGCCACGGCCTTGAAGTCGAGCTTGAGGCCGAAGTTGGAGTACGAGGCCTTCTTCTCGGCGCGGTCGGTGGCGGCCACGCACATGGCGCCCCGCTCCCACGCGGGGGTGTCGCACAGCGGTGCGGTCTCGTTGCCCGCCGAGGCGATGACGACGACGCCCTTGTCGCGGGCGTACTCGACGGCGTCCTTCGCCTGGGCCTGGAGCCCGAGCAGCGTCAGCAGCTGGGAGCCGGGCTGCGCGCCGAGGCTCAGGTTGATGACGTCGGCGCCGTGGTCGGCGGCGTAGCGGATGCCGGCGCCGATCTCGGCGAAGTCGCCCTGGCCGTCTTCGAGGACCTTCACCGGCATGATCTTCGCGTCGGGCGCGACACCGGCGCCGCCGACGCCGTTGTTCGCGGCGGCCGCGGCGATCCCGGCCACGTGCGTGCCGTGCACGTCGGTGTCCTGGCCGACGCCGTCCGGCCCGCGCCAGTCGCCGTTGCCGCACGGCGCGGGACCGCCGCCGCAGGTGAACGTGGCGCCCGGGACCAGCTGCGAGCGCAGGTCGGGGTGGTCGAGGTCGACGCCGGTGTCGACGACGGCGACGACCTGGCCGGCGCCGGTGCTGGTCTGCCAGGCCTGCTCGGCGTGGATCTGGTCGAGACCCCACTGCGCGCCGGCGAGGGGATCGTGGGTGGTGGCCGCGAAGGCGGACGGCGCGGCGAGCGCGGTCAGGCCTGCGACCGTGATTGCGAGGGCCCGTAAACGCATGGGCTGCTCCCGGAGTTCGGTGAAAAAGTTCAGGCGATCAACGACAGCCTGACCACCGACGTTCCGGCCCGATACACGTCCGAGTCCAGAATGGGACGCGCGGTGCAGCGAATTGCGCCGAACGGAGCAGCGTTGAACGGGCAAAGCGGACCCGACGTCCACAGAGGACATCGGGTCCGCTCCCTCCCTCGCCCCATCCGGTTGCCGCGCAACGAGATCGCGCGTCGACCGGCGGGACTGATCCGAACGATAGTCCGGGGCAGCCCGGGGCAGAACTGCCCGGACGCTGCACGATCGGGTGGATCACCCTAATCGTTGAAGAGGAAATTTCCTACCGCAGTACGGGATTCAGCCCGTCCCAGGACAGTTCCGCGACCCACATCCCGCGGTCCCCGGGCGGCTCGGCGAGGTCCCCGTGGAACGCGATCAGCTCGCCGTCGTCGAACACGTCCTGCCCGCCGGGGTTCGTCACCGCGCCGCCCAGGACCTCCCGGCTCAGCAGCGCGCCCGGCGCCTTCGTGAACGGTCCGGTCGGGCTCGGCGCGGTCGCGAAGTTCGTGAAGTAGTCGCCGCTGTCGAACGTGTTCCCCGAGTACAGCAGCACGTAGCCCTGCGGGCGCCGCAGCAGCGTCGGCGCCTCCACCACCCCGGACTCCTCGGGGCGGTCGGCGCCCAGCAGCGGGACGTCCTTCCCGGCGGGCGTGATGCCGTCGGCCGCGACCGGTCGCATGTGGATGGTGGACGGGCCGCTGCGCGCCCGGCTGCCGCGCGAGTCTTTGTACAGCAGGTACCGGCTGCCGTCGTCGTCCACGAAGCTCGCCGGGTCGATCACGTCGCCCTGGCCGGGTGCGCAGATCAGCGGTTCGGCGCTCGTCGGTTCGAAGGGCCCGGTGGGGGATCCCGCGACGGCGGCACCGATGCACTGGCGGCCGGAACCCGTGTGGTGCGCGGTGTAGTACAGCAGGAAGGTGCCGTCGGAGCGCTCGCTCACGTCCGGTGCCCACACGTTCAGGCTGCCGGTGTGCGACGGGCCCACCCACGGCGGCAGCTGCGGCAGCGCGTCGGCCCGCTGTTCCCACGGGCCTTCCGCGTCGGTGGCGGTCGCGAGCTGCACGTTGTACCCGGCGGTGTTCGTGGCGTACGCGTAGTACTGCCCGTCGTGGTCCAGCACGTCCGGGTCCGGGAAGTTGCGGTCGATGACCTGTCCGGCGCTCCCGGCGGCGCGCTCGTCGGCGAGCGCGGCCGGTGGCGCGAGCAGCAGCAGCACGGCGGCGGTCAGGCTCAGGTGGCGGCACGTTCGCAGCACGGGTTCCCCTTCTTCGGCGGCCCCACCAGTGCACCGGCGCCCCGTGCGTCCCGCCGGACACATTCACCTCACGAGTGACACTCGATCAGGTCGTCCAGCGTGCGAGCCGCAGCGCGGGCCGACCTCCGGTCACCGTTGCCGGGAGTCGTCGACCTGCGAGATCCACCCGGTGACCGGGCCACCAGCCCGAGCGCGCCCCGGCGGGTGCGCGGAGCCGGACGCCGAGATCGGGTGGCGGGTCACCCACCGGGCGACGGATCCGGGGGCGCAGCGTGATCAGCGGTGGCGCGGCGGTGGAACAGGGCGTTCAACGCCAGCGCCGCCAAGCAACCCGTGCTGATCCCCGAATCCAGCACAGCGCGCAGCGCCGCGGGCGCGTGCGCGTAGAAGTCCGGCTGCACCACCGGGATCAGCCCCACGCCCAGCGATCCCGCCACCACCAGGGCCTGAGCCGGATCACCCAGATCGGCCCGGCCCAACGTGCGGATCCCGCCCGCCGCCACCGAACCGAACAGCACCAGCGCCGCGCCGCCCAGCACCGGCTGCGGCACCAGCGACACCACCGCCCCGGCGACCGGGAACAACCCGAGCAGCACCAGCACCCCGCCACCGGTCGCCACCACGTACCGGCTGCGCACCCGGGTCATCGCCACCAGCCCCACGTTCTGCGCGAACGCGCTGCAGGTGAACCCGCCGAACACGGCGCTCAACGCGCTGCCCGCGCCGTCCGCGCGCAACCCGGCCGCGATGGTGCGCTCATCGGCGGGCCGCTCCACGATCTCGCCCAGCGCGATCATGTCCGCGGTGCTCTCCAGCATCGCCACCAGCATCACCACGCACAACGACAGCGTCGCGCTCCAGCTGAAGCTCGGCGCCCCCAGCGCGAACGGCACCGGCGCGCTGAACACCGGCGCCTGCGCGAACGTCGTGGCGTCCACGAACCCGAACGGCCACGCCAGCACCGTGCCCGCCAGCAACCCGAGCAGCAGCGAGATCCGGTTCCAGAACCCCCGCAGGAACCGGTTCCCCAGCAGCACCAGCGCGAACGTCGCCGCGCCGAGCGCCACCCGGCCCGGCGCGGCGTGGTCCGGCGCCGCCGGGTCCCGTCCCGCGATCCAGCCGACGGCGACCGGCAGCAGCGACAACCCGATCAGCGTGATCACCGCGCCGGTCACCACCGGCGGGAAGAACCGCACCAGCCGGGAGAAGTGCGGCGCCAGCAGGAAACCCAGCACCCCGGCCACCAGCACCGCCCCGTACACCACCGACAGCGGGTTCCCGTCCGCCGACTGCGCCACGATCGCCAGGATCGGCGCCACCGAACCGAACGTGACCCCGTTGACGAACGGCAGCCGCGCCCCGATGCGCCAGATCCCCCACGACTGCAACAAGGTCGCCATCCCGGCGGTGAGCAGGCTCGCCCCGATCAGCAGGGTCCGCTGCTGCCCGGGCATCCCCAGCGCCTCGCCGACGATCAGCGGGGGAGCGACGACGCCCGCGTACATCGCGGCCACGTGCTGCGCGCCGAACGCCAGCATCCGGCCCGGGGGCGGGATTTCGTCGACGGGGTGGACGTCGGTGCCTGCGTGCTCCTCGAAGGCCATGCGGGCTCCTCGGCGGGGAACGGGATTCGGTGCTGCTACCGGCGCGCTCCCGCCCGCACCACCGCGGGACCGTGGCGGGCGCCCCGGCGGGTCAGAACTCGGGGAGGCCGTACCAGGCGATCGGCGCCTCGGGCACGTCGTCGCGGGTGACGATCCCTTCGATCAGGCCGTACGGGCGGTCCGCGGCGAAGAAGACCTCGTTGTCGTTGTCCAGCCCGAACGGTTCCAGGTCGACGCGGAAGTGGTGCTTGTTCGGCAGCGACAGCCGCACCTCCGCGATGCCCGGGTGCGCCTCCAGCACCGCCTCGCCCATCGCGTGTAGCGTCTGCTGCAGCGCGAGGCTGTGCGTCGTCGCGAACGCGGACAGCAGCGCGGCACGCACCGAGGCGAAGCTCTCCGACCACGCCACCTCGGTGCCCAGGTGCCGCCAGCGCGCCGACACCGCGGTCGCCAGGATGCGGTCCGAGGTCTCGGGAAGCGTCGTGTACTCGTCCCTCGGGAAGCCGTGGAACTCCGAGCCGGTGGACTTGAGCACCACCAGGCCCTCGACACCGCTCACCACGTGCGCGTCGTCGCCGTCCACCGTGACCGCCGCAGTCCGCGTCTCCGCACCGCCGCGGCGGAACGCGTGGTCGTGCCCGGCGCCGTCCACCTCGATGCGCTCCCACGCGTGCTCGGCGACGAGGATCCGCGCGCCCCGCACCGGTTCCCGGGTGCCGACGAAGTGCTTTCCCAGCCGCAGCGCGAAATCCTCGACCTCACCGATCGGGTGGCGCTTCGCGAACGCGTAGGCCGTGTTCTTCTGCGAGTCCGTCGGCAGCACGTTCGCGTTGTCCCCGGTGCGGTGCGCGGCCGCGAAGTCCCCGCGCAACGCGGTGCTGATCGTGAGGTCCCGGATCTCGTGCCGAGCGGTGCCGCGGTCCACCGCGACCAGCCGGATCTCGGCCTTGCCGTACTGGTTCGGTCCCGGCACGATGCCCACGTCGATCAGCTCCCTCGGTAGGTGGAGTAGGCGAACGGGCTCAGCAGCAGCGGAACGTGGTGGTGCTGGGCCGGATCGGTGATGCGGAAGGTGATCTGCACCAGCGGGTAGAAGGATTCGGTGCCGCGCGCCGCGAAGTAGGCGCCGGTGTCGAAGGTCAACCGGTAGTCGCCGGGCGCCAGCTCGTCCGGGCCGAGCGAGCCGATGCGGCCGTCGTCGTCGGTGACGCCTTCCGCGATCGGCCCCGCCCCCTCCAGCCGGACCGCGATCCCGGCGGCCGGGCGGCCCAGCGCGGCGTCCAGCACGTGCGTGGTCACGGCACTCATGCGATCACCTTCTCCAGGCGCAGCAACGCGATCTTGCGCAGCTCGTCGGCGACCACGCCCAGTTCGGTGCGCGGGTCGTTGTGCATCCGGGAGCGCAGCACCGCCAGCAGCTCGGCGCCACCGCGGCCGCCCGCGCACACCAGGTACACGTGGCCGAACTTCCGCTCGTAGGCGGCGTTGCCCTCCCGCAGCGCGGTCCGCAGTCCCTCGTCGGCGAAGTCCACACCGGACTGCTCGGAGCGGGACCAGGTGGCGGAGGTCGCCTCGCCCGCGGGCCGTTCCCCGATGCGGGGGTGCGCGGCGAGCGCGGCGTCGACCTCCTCCGGGGTGAGTTCGCGGGCGGCGGCGTCGGCGGCGGCGAGCACCGCCGCCGCGGAGTCGTACGGCCGCGCGTCGCAGACCCGTCGGGCCCAGCGCGGCACGTCCAGGCAGGCGCGCAGCTCGGGCAGCAGCTCGGCGCGGGGAACGGCGTTGAAGCGGTCGGGTGCGGACATGGCCTCCCCTTCGGGCCGGCTGCGTCTCGGCTGATCCGCGGTCCGCCCACGCCGGGCGACCGGCGGCGCACCGTGCCAGCTGAAGCTACGACCGGCCTCACCAGGTGTCAACACTTTGTTGAACTAGCAGGTGATCAGGGGTGCTGTTCCCGGTTCAGGTAGTTGTAGACCGTGAAGCGGCTGACGCCCAGCGCCTTGGCCACCGACTCCACGCCCTTGCGCAGCGTGAACGCGCCGCGCTCCTCCAGCAGCCGCACCGCGCGCTGCTTGTCCGCCCGCGACAGCTCCGGCAACCTGCCGCCCAGCTCCGCCTCCACCCCGGCGATCAACCGGTCCAGCGCGCTCGTCAGCTCCGCGCCCGGCAACCGCACCGCGACCGCCGGTTCGCCCTCCCAGTGCAGCAGCACGTCGGACGGCTCCCGGTCCTCGACGGGAACGGTCGTGGCGCCGAGCCGCGCCAGCAGCGGCGCGATCGCGGAAGCGAGCGGATGCACGCCGACAGCCTAGAAGCCCGCCCCGGGAGCCGTCGGGCGGTCGACCGTGACCTGCAAGGTGATGCGGTGCGCGCCCGCCGCCAGCGCCGCGTCGCACACCTCCGCCAGCGCGGGCAGCACCACGTCCCGCGAGCCGCGCACCGAGGTGCCCAGCGGACCGAAGTCCGGCTCCAGGCCCGCCGCGCGCAACCGGTCCCGGGCGGCCACCGCGTGCTCCGGCGGCTCGCCCTCGCCGCGGAACGGTTCCGTGGTGAACTCCGCCGTCACCTGCGGTTCGGGCATGGACGCCTCCGAGAGTTCGGGAGCAGATCGGCCCACTGTACGGGCGCCGCGGCCCCGGTCGCGGAAAAGGCGCCGTGCCACCGGAATCGGCCCCGTGACCGAGATGTGATCGCCGTGACGGCGAGCGCCGTTCCCGGCCGCGCGTACCCGGGCGGACCGGAAACAGCAGGCGGGGAAGGCCCTGCCGCCCGCGGGCGCGCGGTGACCCGCTCGGCGGGCGCGGCTCGGTCAGCTGAACGGCGCCTGCCGGGCTTCCCCTGATCGGGCGAGTCGGGTGGAATGTGCGAGTCACCGCCGCAAGCCCGAGGGAGAGCACTGTGCCCGGTCCCGTCCTGATCGCGCCGGACAAGTTCAAGGGGTCGCTCACCGCCCCCGAGGTGGCGAACGCGCTCGCCGCGGGACTGCCCGGCGTCGAGGTGCGGCTCGCGCCCATCGCCGACGGCGGGGACGGCACCGTCGACGCCGCGATCGCGACCGGGTACCGGCGGATGCAGGCGCGCGTCACCGGGCCCGTCGGGGCGCCGCTCGCCGCCGACTTCGCGCTCCTCGGGGACCAGGCCGTCGTCGAGCTCGCCTCCGCGTCCGGGCTCGCGCTGCTGCCCACCCGGGAACTCGCGCCGATGACCGCCTCCAGCTTCGGCACCGGAGAGCTGATCCGCGCCGCCCTCGACGCGGGCGCGCGCACCATCGTGCTCGGCGTCGGCGGCAGCGCCTGCACCGACGGCGGCGCGGGCATGCTCGCCGCGCTCGGCGCCCGGCTGCTCGCCGACGCCGGACGTCCGCTGCCCCCCGGTGGCGGCGGGCTCGTCGAGCTCGCCGAGGTCGACCTCAGCGGACTGGACCCGCGGCTCGCCGACGCCGACATCGTGCTCGCGTCCGATGTGGACAACCCGCTGCTCGGGGAGCGCGGCGCCGCGCACGTGTACGGACCGCAGAAGGGCGCCGACCCCACCCAGGTGCGGCTGCTCGACGCCGCGCTGCGCAGCTGGTCCGGTGCCGTCACCCGCGCAGGCGGGCGGGAGGCCGCCGACGAGCCGGGGGCCGGGGCCGCCGGTGGCGTCGGCTACGCCGCGCTCGCCGTCCTCGGCGCGCGGCAGCGCCCCGGTGCGGACCTCGTGCTCGAACTCGTCGGCTTCGACGCCGCGCTGCCCGGCGCCGGGCTCGTGCTCACCGGTGAGGGGTCCGTCGACGAGCAGACGCTGCACGGCAAGGGGCCCGCCGCCGTCGCCGCCAGGGCCGCCGCCGCCGGAGTGCCCGCCATCGCCGTCGCCGGGCGCTGCTCGCTCGCGCCGGAACGGCTCCGCGACGCCGGGTTCGCCGACGTCTTCGCGCTCACCGACGTCGAACCCGACCCGCAGCGCTGCATCCGCGAGGCGGCCGACCTGCTGCCGCAGCTCGCCCGGCACATCGCGGCGAAGTGGCTCGTTTGAACGAGTCCGCGGCCCGCCGCGTTCCGCGTGGTCGGCGGCTCCGCGGCTGACGGGACCGCGGGGCGTGGCGGGCGGGGCCGGACCGCCCCGGGTTCGTAGAGTGGGGGCGGGAACTCGGGGGAGGGGTGCGCCGGTGGCGGATGCCGTGAACGGCCGGACGCCGCTGCGCGAGCAGGTGCGGCGGGCGTTGCAGGACCGCATCAGCGACGGCCGCCTCCGGCCCGGCGACCGGCTCTACGAGCAGGAGATCGCCGCGGAGTTCGGCGTCTCCCGGGTGCCGGTGCGCGAAGCGATCCGCATGTTGCAGAGCGAAGGGCTCGTGGACGTGGCGCCGAACCGGCGCGGCGTGTTCGTGCGCAGCCTCGACCGCGCGCAGGTCGAGGAGCTGTTCGACGTCCGCGAAGCCCTCGAAGCGCTCGCCGCCCGGCTCGCCGCGTCCCGCGCCTCCGCGGACGACGCCGAACGGCTCGGCGTGCTCGCCGAACGCGCCCGGCGGGCGTGGGCGGGCGGGGACGTGGACGCGATGTCCGCGGCCAACACCGAGTTCCACGACCGGATCGTGGCGCTGTCCGGGAACGCGCTGCTCGCCTCGGTGCTGGAGCCGCTGCACGGCAGGCTCGCCTGGCTGTTCCGGCTCAACCTGGAGCCGGAGCGGGTGTGCCGGGAGCACGACGAGCTGCACGCCGCCATCGCCGGCGGTGACAGCGACCGGGCCGCCGAGCTCGCGCTCGGGCATGTTCGGGCCAGCAGAACGATGGTCCTCGACAAGATGCTCTTCTGAGCTCTTCTCGTCCGGGGTGAGCGGCCCGCCCATCCCGGTGCGGGGAGTGGGCCGCTCACCTGAGTTGCTTCCACGGGTGAGCGGTCCGGGTGCCCGGTCTGGTGGGGGCTCATCTCGGGGACGTGGTGGTTGACCGGGGGCGGGAACCGGCCTACTTTTCCGTATACGTTTAAGTATACTTCCGCTATGTGGAACCGGAGCGGCCATGTCCCCGGATCGTGCCGAAGCCGCCACCACGCCGGGAGCCCCCAGCCCCCGGCTCTACAACGCCGATCTGGCCCCGCCCGCACAACGCCGCTGGAAGACCTACAGCATCTTCGCGCTGTGGATGAACGACGTGCACAACATCGGCAACTACACCTTCGCCGCCGGCCTGTTCGCCCTCGGGCTCGGCGCGCTGCCGTCGCTGATCGCGCTGCTGCTCGGCATCCTCGTCGTGTTCTGGGGCATGAACCTGATGGGCCGCATGGGGCAGCGCACCGGCGTCCCGTTCCCCGTGATGGCGCGGATCTCCTTCGGCGTGCACGGCGCGCAGCTGCCCGCGCTGATCCGCGCCGTCGTCGCCATCGCCTGGTACGGCATCCAGACCTACCTGGCCTCGCTCGCCGTCGTCGTGCTGGTGCTGCGCATCGAACCCGCGCTCACCCCCTACGCGCAGGACTCGATCCTCGGGCTCTCCAGCCTCGGCTGGATCTGCTTCCTCGCGCTGTGGGCGGTGCAGCTGGTGATCCTCAGCTTCGGCATGGAGATCATCCGCCGGTTCCAGGACTGGGCCGGGCCGATCGTGTGGGTCGTGATGCTCGCGATGGCGATCTGGGTGCTGGTCCTCGCGGGCGGGCGGATCTCCTGGAACCCGCCGAACGCGCTCAGCGGCACCGCGATGTGGTGGGAAGTGCTCGGCGCGGCCGGTCTCACCATCGCCATCTACGGCACGCTGATGCTCAACTTCTGCGACTTCTCCCGGTTCGCGCCGGACCGGAAATCGGTCGTGCGCGGGAACTTCTGGGGCCTGCCGGTGAACTTCACCGCCTTCGCGATGGTGTCCATCATCGTCACCGCCGGGACGCACACCCTGTTCGGCGAGATCATCACCGACCCGGCGGAGATCATCGCGAAGGTGCCGAACACCTTCGTGCTCGTCGTCGGCGCGCTGCTGTTCGCGCTCGCGACCATCGGCGTGAACATCGTCGCGAACTTCGTCTCGCCCGCCTACGACCTCGCCAACCTCGCGCCGAAGCACATCGGCTTCCGGCGCGGCGGGCTGATCAGCGCGGTGCTCGCGGTGGTGGTGCTGCCGTGGAACCTCTACGGCAGCCCCGCCACCGTGGAGTACTTCCTCGGCGGGCTCGGCGCGGTGCTCGGGCCGCTGTTCGGCGTGATCATCGTGGACTACTGGCTGCTGCGGCGCGGCCGGATCAACGTGCCCGACCTCTACACCGAGGATCCCGCCGGCGAGTACGCCTACCGGCGGGGCGTGAACCCGCGGGCCGTCGGCGCGCTGCTGCCCGCCTCGGCGGTCGGCATCGCGCTCGCCGTGGTGCCCGCGTTCGCGGTGCTGTCCTCGTTCTCCTGGTTCATCAGCGCGCTGCTCGGCGGCGGGCTCTACCACCTGATCGCCGACCGCGGCCGCGACTTCACCGACGTCCCCGGCGACCACCTCGCGCGGACCACCACCGCAGAAGGAATCCACTGACCGCAGCCACCCGACTCGTGCCGCGGGGGCGGGCGGTGTCTCTTTCTTGTCAGCGCGAAGCGCTGAGCCGCCGACCACACACGCAGAACGACCACTCGCTGGGGTTCCGCCACCCCAGCGCTCCGCAAACCGAGTTCGAAGACAAAAAGCCAGGAGAGCACGTGCGGATTGTCGTTGCCAATGTCAACACCACCGAAGCCGTGACCGAGGTGATCCGGGCGCAGGCCGTCGCGATCGCCGCACCCGGCACCGAGGTCCTCGCCGTCACCCCGCGCTTCGGCCCGCCCTCGGTGGAGGGGAACTTCGAGAGCTACCTGGCCGCGGTCGCCGTGATGGACCGGGTGCGGGCCGTGCCCGAACCCTTCGACGCGGTGGTGCTGGCCGGGTTCGGCGAGCACGGCAAGGAAGGGCTCGCGGAGCTGTTCGACGTGCCCGTCGTGGACATCACCGAAGCCGCCGCGCACACCGCGAGCCTGCTCGGCCGCCGGTTCTCCGTCGTCACCTCGCTGGCGCGCACCACCGGCCAGATCACCGACCGGCTCGCGCTGACCGGGCTGAGCTCGCGGTGCGCCTCGGTGCGCGCCACCGGGATGGCCGTGCTGGAACTGGAGACCGATCCGGAACGCGCCGGGGACCGGCTCGCCGCCGAAGCCGTGCGCGCCGTCCGCGAAGACGGCGCCGAGGTGATCTGCCTCGGCTGCGCGGGCATGGCGGGCCTCGCCGAACAGGTGCGTGACGCCGCGGGCGTACCCGTCGTCGACGGCGTCCCCGCGGCGGTCGGTCTCGCGGAGCTGCTGGTGCGGCAGGGCCTCAGCACCTCGAAGGTGGGGGGCTGGGCCGCGCCGCTGCCCAAGGAGATCACCGGCTGGCCGATCAGCGGGGCCTGACCCCGCCCCCGGAACGACGAACAGGAGGTCGCGGTGTCCCCCGACCCGTACGACGTGGTGATCCGCGCGCGGCGCCTCATCGGCCCGCGCGGCGAGACCGCGGGCAGCGTCGCCGTCCGCGACGGGCGCATCGCCGCCGTCGCACCGCACGACGCGCCGCCGCCCGCCGCGCGCACCGTGGAGCTCGCCGACGACGAGGTGCTGCTGCCCGGCCTCGTGGACACCCACGTGCACGTCAACGACCCCGGCCGAGCCGAGTGGGAGGGCTTCCCGACCGCCACCCGCGCCGCCGCCGCGGGCGGCATCACCACGCTGCTGGACATGCCGCTGAACAGCCTCCCGCCGACCGTCGACCCCGAATCCCTCGCGGTGAAGCGGGAATCCGCGCGCGGCAGGGTGCACGTGGACGTCGGGTTCTGGGGCGGTGCTGTCCCCGGCAACCGGGAGCACCTCGGGCCGCTGCACGACGCCGGGGTGTTCGGGTTCAAGAGCTTCCTGCTGCACTCCGGCGTCGACGAGTTCCCGCCGCTGGACGCCGCCGGCCTGGAGGCGGCGCTGGCCGAGCTCGCCGCCCGCGACGCGCTGCTGATCGTGCACGCCGAGAACGCCGAGGCCATCGACGCCGCACCCGGCCCGCACGGCGAGCACTACCGCGACTTCCTCGCCTCCCGCCCGCGCGGCGCGGAGGACGTGGCCATCGCCCAGGTCCTCGACCTGGCGCGGCGCACCGGCGGGCGGGTGCACGTCCTGCACCTGTCCTCCTCGGACGCGCTGCCGATGATCGCCGCCGCGAAGGCGGACGGGGTGCGGGTGACCGTGGAGACCTGCCCGCACTACCTCTGCTTCACCGCCGAGGAGATCCCGGACGGCGCCACCCAGTTCAAGTGCTGCCCGCCGATCCGCGAAGCGGCCAACCGCGAACGGCTCTGGCAGGGGCTCGCCGACGGCACCATCGACTGCGTCGTCAGCGACCACTCGCCCTGCACGCCGGAGCTGAAGCGGCTCGACACCGGCGACTTCGGCGTCGCCTGGGGCGGCGTGTCCAGCCTGCAGCTGGGGTTGTCCGCGGTGTGGACGCAGGCGCGGCTGCGCGGGCACGGGCTGGCGGACGTGGTGCGCTGGATGGCCGGGCGCACCGCGGAGATCGCCGGGCTGCACCGCAAGGGCGCCGTCGAACCGGGCGCCGACGCCGACCTGTGCGCGTTCGCCCCCGACGACGCCTTCGTCGTCGACGCCGCCGGACTGCACCACCGCAACCCCGTCACCGCCTACCAGGGCCGCGCGCTCGCCGGACGCGTCCGGCGCACCTGGCTGCGCGGCGAACCCGTCGACGTCGCAGGTCCACCACGAGGAACGTTGCTGAGCAGGGGAGAAGCATGAACGACCGGTCCGCGCTGCCCGACCTCGCCTCGCGCGCCGTCGGCGGCGCCGTCGTGCACGCCAACGACGAGCTGTTCGCCGAACGCGAGAACCTGATCAAACCCGCCGCGCCCGCCTACCAGCCCTACACGTTCGGCCACAAAGGACAGGTCTACGACGGGTGGGAGACCCGGCGGCGTCGCGAACCGGGCCACGACTTCGCGCTGATCCGCCTCGGGCTGCCCGGGATCGTGCGGCGGCTCGTGGTGGACACCGCGTTCTTCACGGGCAACTACCCGCCCGAGGTGTCCGTGCAGGGCGCGGCCGTGGACGGGTACCCGAGCCCGGCGGAACTCCTCGACGCCGACTGGGTGGAGCTGCTGCCCGCCTCGCCGGTCCGCGGCGACACCGAGAACTCCTTCGACGTGGACACCGCGCTGCGCTGCACCCACCTGAAGCTGTGCATGCACCCGGACGGCGGCATCGCCCGGTTGCGCGCCCGCGGCGAACCCGTCGCCGACCCGCGGTGGGCGCGCGGCGAGTTCGACCTGGCCGCGCTGGAGCACGGCGGGCACGTCACCGGGTGCAGCAACATGTTCTACAGCTCGCCGTCGAACCTGCTCGCGCCCGGCCGGGCCGCCGTGATGGGCGAGGGCTGGGAGACCGCGCGGCGCCGCGACGACGGCAACGACTGGGTGGAGGTGGGGCTCGCCGCCGCCGGCGTGCTCACCGCCGCCGAGCTCGACACCAGCCACTTCGTCGGCAACGCGCCCGGCTGGGCGACTCTGTCCGGTGTGGACGGACGGGTGGCCGATCCGGCGGATCCCGCGGCGTGGCGGGAGATCCTGCCGCGCACCCGGTTGCAACCCGACACCCGGCACCGGTTCCGGCTGCACTCCGGCGCCGAGTTCACCCACGTGCGGCTCGACGTGCACCCGGACGGCGGCATGGCGCGGCTGCGGCTGCACGGCACCGCCACCGCCGACGGGCACGCCGACCTGGTGCGCCGCTGGTCCGCCGCGGTGCCGCCGGAGTACGCGCGGGCCGTGCTGCTCGACTGCGGGGTCCCGGCGGACACCGCCGCCGAGCTCGCCGCCGCGTCCGGTCCCGACGCCGACACCGCGCTGGCGGCGGCTTTCCGCTGAGCGGCCGGCCTTTCCGCCCGACCGGCCTGGCTTTTCGCCGACCGACCGGAGCGGGCACCGGAAGTCGGGTGCGCCGCGGCACCGCCGACCTAGCGTGGTGGGCACCAGGAGGAAGGAGGACCCGGTGCTGGATCGGCTGAACGCGGCCCTGGACCACGCGGAGGAGCACCTCGGCGACACCGTCGACGTGGGCGAGCTCGCGCGGATCACGGCCACCTCCGAGTACCACTTCCGGCGGATGTTCTCCGCGCTGGCGGGCATGCCGTTCTCGGAGTACCTGCGGCGCAGGCGGCTCACCCTCGCCGGGGCGGAAGTGCTCGCCGGGCGGCGGACGTTGCTGGACATCGCCGTCCGGTACGGCTACGGCTCGGGGGAGGCGTTCGCGCGGGCGTTCCGCGCGGTGCACGGCGTCGGCCCCGGCGAAGCCCGCCGCGACGGCGCCGCGCTGCGGTCCCAGCAGCGGATCTGCTTCCGGCTCATCGTCGAAGGGAGCAGCGAGATGCGCTACCGCATCGTGCGCCGCGAGGCGTTCCACGTCGTCGGCCGGAAGGCGCGGGTACCGCTCGTGCACGAAGGCCCCAACCCGGCGATCGTCGAGCACGTCCGCGGCATCGGCCCGGACGAGCTGCGGCGCATCGCCGCCCTGTCCGACCAGGAACCGGCCGGTGTCATCGCCGCCACCGACGACCTGGACGACAGCCGTGCCGAGGGAACCACGCTCGACTACTACCACGGGGCGGTGGCCCGGGATCCCGGGCCGGACGACCTGGACTCGCTGGCCGTCCCCGCCGGGGCCTGGGCGGTGTTCGAGGTCTCCGGCGAGTTCCCGCACGCGATCCAGTACCTGTGGCGCGACGTCTACACCGAGTGGTTCCCGTCGAACCCCTACCGCAGCAGGCCCGGCCCGGAACTCCTCCGCACCGAGGTGTCCGAGGACGGCACCCGCGGCGAAGCCGAGCTGTGGATCCCGGTCGAAGAGGCCTGACGAACTGGTTCCCCGTCTTCGAACTCGGTTTGCGCCGGGCTCGGGTAGCGGAACCTCACCGGTTCCCTCGCCGCCCGCGTTCCCGGTGTGGCCGCGATTTCTGAGCTACCGGTCCGCTGATTTCCACCCGTGCCCCGCAGTCGTGTCCGTTTCCCGTCAGCGGCGAAGCCGCTGAGCCGCCGACCGAGCACGCAGCAGGACCACCCGCGGGTTCTCAGCGCCCTCCTCGCGAGGACAGCTTTTTCGCCTGTGGCGGAGCCACCGGTGAAAAAGATCCCGCAGCGAGGAGGGCGCTGAGGTTCCGCCACCCGAGTGCTACGCAAGCGGAGTGGAACACCATCTTCATGTCAGAATGCTGACATGAGTGGTTCCGGTGTTGAGCTGGAGACGTCCCTGGGCTACCTGCTCAAAGAGGTGTCGAGCACGCTCCGCGCAGCCGTGGAGGAGGTGCTGCGGCCGCTCGGGATGACCGTCACGCACTACTCCTGCCTGGAGCTGCTGGCGCAACGGCCGGGCCTGTCCAACTCCGAGCTCGCGCGGGGCGCGTTCGTGACGCGGCAGTCGATGAACGTGCTGCTGCGGAACCTGGAGCGCGACGGCTACGTGACCAGGCCCGCCGAGGCGCCGGTCGGCAAGGCGCTGCCCGCACGGCTCACGCCCAGCGGCCGGCGCAGCCTGGAGCAGGCCAGCGCGGCCGTCCGGGACGTCGAGCGCCGGATGCTCGGCGAGCTGACCGAAGCGGAGCAGGCTGAGGCGTTCCGGCTGCTCAAGAGCATGATCTACTCGCTGCGGGAGCGGTCCGGCTGATCGGTCGCCGGGCTCGTCCGGCTGTCCGGGTTCGACCGGTCGGCCAGCTCGACCGGCTGTCCGGTCCGATCGGCTGCCCGGTCCGACCCTGCGGGCCGGTCAGCTCAGGACGATCGTCTCCACCGGCAGGCCGGGCGTGGCGGAGAGGTCCAGCGGGGACGGCTTCGCGCCTGCGGCCACCACGTGCGCGCCGAGCGCGGCGATCATCGCGCCGTTGTCGGTGCACAGCCGGGGCCGCGGCACCCGCAGCTCGATCCCCGCCGCCGCGCACCGCTCCGCGGCCAGCGCGGACAGCCGCGAATTCGCCGCCACGCCACCGGAGATCACCAGCGTGCCCACCCCGAGGTCCTGCGCCGCGCGCACCGCCTTGAACGTGAGCACGTCCGCCACGGCCTCCTGGAACGAGGCGCACACGTCGGCGACCGGGATCTCCCGCCCGGCCCGCTGCTCGCCCTCGACCCAGCGGGCCACCGCGGTCTTCAACCCGGAGAACGAGAAGTCGTGCCGCGAATCGCGCGGCCCGGTCAGCCCGCGCGGGAACGCGATCGCCTTCGGATTCCCCTGCTCGGCCAGCCCGTCGATCGGCGGCCCGCCCGGGTACGGCAGGTCGAGGATGCGGGCGACCTTGTCGTAGGCCTCCCCGGCGGCGTCGTCGATGGTGGAGCCGACCTGGGTGATCCGCTCCGCGATGCCCTCGACCAGCAGCAGCTGGCTGTGCCCGCCGGAGACCAGCAGCGCCAGGCAGCGCGGCGGCAGCGGACCGTGCTGCAAGGTGTCCACGGCGACGTGCCCGCCGAGGTGGTTCACCCCGTACAGCGGGACGTCCAGCGCCACCGAGTAGGCCTTGGCGGCGGCGACGCCCACCATCAGCGCACCGGCCAGGCCGGGTCCCGCCGTCACCGCGATGGCGTCCACATCGGACAGTTCGAGCCCGGATTCGTCCAGCGCGCGGCGCATCGTCGGCGCCATCGCGGTCAGGTGCGCCCGGCTGGCGATCTCCGGCACGACCCCGCCGAAGCGGGCGTGCTCGTCGACGCTGGAGGCCACGGCGTCCGCGAGCAGCTCCACCGAGCCGTCCGCGCCGAGCCGCACCAGCCCGACCCCGGTCTCGTCGCAGGAGCTCTCGATGCCGAGCACGATCCGGTCGGTGGTGGTCATGACGCACCACCTCCCTCCGCAGTGGGGTCGGCCGCGGGCCTGCGCATCGTGTGCGCGTCCGCGCCCGAAGGCTGGTAGTAGCGCTTGCGCAGGCCGACGATCTCGAACCCGTTCTTCCGGTACAGCTCGATCGCCGGGTCGTTGTCGGTGCGCACTTCGAGGAACGTGGTGGCGCGGTGCTCGTCGGCGCGGGCCAGCAGCCGCAGCAGCAGCGCCCGTCCCACCCCGCGGCCCTGGTGCGCGGGATCGACGCCGATGGTGTGCACCTCCGCGTCCACCTCCGGCGGCCGGCCGGCCAGCGACAGCCCGGCGTAGCCGATCAGCTGCTCCGCCTCGTCGTAGGCGCCCAGGTAGTGGTGGCCGCGGTCCAGCTCGGCGGCGAACGACTCCAGCGACCACGGGTCGTCGCCGGGGAACAGCACCTGCTCCAGCTCGGCGCAGCGCTTCAGGTCGCTCCGCCGCAGCTTCGCGATGAACGGGGTGCTCATGACGCCGCCTCCGGGCTGACCTGCTTGCGCGGGCCGGGCGCGGTGGCGTCCGGACGGCGCAGGTACATCGGCACCAGCGGCAGCGGTTCCTCCCCGCTGTGCAGGTCGTGCCGCGCGGCCGCCACCAGGCCGGTGGGGGTGGGGTACTCGGTGTCGAGGACCGGCAGCCCGAACACGTCGCCGTGCGCCGCGGCCATCTCGCCCGCGGCGAAGTCCAGGTCCAGCTCGGCGATCTCCGCGGGCACGTCGGCCGGGCGGTGCACGTGCGGGCCGGTGAGGCGCTCCCGGTCCGGGCCGTAGGCCGCCCAGTACACCTCCTTGCGGCGCGCGTCCGTGGCGACCAGCAGCCGCATCCCGCCCGCGGCGGCGCCGGACACGGCGGCACCCGGCTCGCCGACGTCGGCGAGCACGCCCTGCGCGGCGGCCGTCTCCGGCACCGCGGCGGCGATCGCGTCCAGGCTGCACACCGGGTGCACCGGGACGTCCAGGGCCTGCCCGAGCGCGGCGGCCGTCACCATGCCCGCTCGCAGCCCGGTGAACGGGCCGGGCCCGGAGCCGACGACGATCGCGTCCGTGTCCGCCAGCCGGTGACCGGCCTCGGAGACCGCCGCCATCAAATGCGGGGTGAGCAGTTCGCCGTGCGCCCGGGCGTTCACCGTCACGCGTTGCGCGAGGGGGCGGGGCCCGCCGCCGTCCAAGGCGACCAGCCCTGCGGTGACCGCGGGCGTCGAAGTGTCCAGCGCGATGACGAGCACAGCCGAAAAGACTACGTCACCCCAGGTCACCGACGTGTCCCGGGTGCCGGGCGGCACCCCGGTCACGACGAGCCCCGCGCACTCCGCTCGGGGCGAGCGGACCGTTCGGCCAACCGGGTGATCCGTGCACCCGGGGCGGACGGAGTGAACGGACCGTTCGTCCAACGGGATGGGACGAACGGTCCGTTAACTCGGGACCGGGCGGGGTGAACGGACCGTTCGTCCAACGGGATGGGACGAACGGTCCGTTGACTCGGAACCGGGCGGAGTGAACGGACCGTTGGTCCAACGGGATGGGACGAACGGTCTGTTGACTCGGGACCGGGCGGGGTGAACGGACCGTTGGTCCAATCAGATCGGACGAACGGTCCGTTCACTCCCCGCTCAGCCGATGGCGCGCCCCGCGTAGTCCGGCGCTCGCTCGGTGCGCTCGGCGATGCGCGCCGCGATCTCGTCCGGGAACGGAACCGAACGGCCCGCCGCCGAATCGACGTGCAGCGCCAGCAGCTCCTCGGTGGCCACCACCGTCCCGTCCACCACCATCTCGTGGCACAGCACCAGCTTCTTCGGCCCGCCGCCGACGATCCGCGAGGTCACCACGAGCTCCGCGTCGGGCCCGACTTCGCGCAGGTAGCGGACGTGCGCCTCCACGGTGTAGAGCGAGCGGCCGGTCTCCCGGTACGCGGCGTCCAGGCCGAGCCCGTCCATCACCGCGTCGGTGGCGAAGCCGAACACCAGCACGTAGTAGGCCTCGCTGAGGTGCCCGTTGTAGTCGATCCACTCGGGCTGCACCCGCTGCCGGAACTCGCTCACGCGTCACCGCCCCGGACGGCCCGCACCGCGCGCAGCACGGCGATCACCGCGCGGTCCCGGTCGGCGACCAGCTCGGCGATGCTGCGCCCGTCGGCGGTCTCCTCGCAGCCCTGCACCATCCGGTCCCGCAGCTCGGTGGTGAGCTCCGGCGCTTCCAGCCGCGTCCACGGCGACTTCAGCGACGGCCCGAAGTGGTCGAGCATGTGCGCCATGCCGCCTTCGCCACCCGCGAGGTGGAAGGTCAGGCAGGGCCCGAGGAACGGCCACCGCAGCCCGGGACCTTCGGTGATGGAGGCGTCGATCTGCTCCACGGTCGCCTCGCCCTCGGCGACCATGTGCAGCGCCTCCCGCCACAGCGCCTCCTGCAGCCGGTTCGCGATGAACCCGGGCACCTCGCGGTCCATGGTGATCACCGATTTCCCGGCGACCTCGAAGAACCGGGACGCCCAGGTGACCGCCTCCGGGTCGGTGCGCTCGCCGCCGACGACCTCCACCAGCGGGATGAGGTACGGCGGGTTGAACGGATGTCCGACCACGAGCCGTTCCGGGGTGGCGCAGCGCTGCTGCATCTCGGTCATGCCGTAGCCGGAGGTGGACGAGGACACCACGACACCGGGCGGGGTGGCCGCGTCGATGCGGGCCAGCAGGTCCTGCTTGAGCTCCAGGTCCTCCGGGGCGCTCTCCTGCACGAACTCGGCGCCGGCGACCGCTTCCTCCAGGGTGGCGGTGACGGTGAGCGCGTCCCGGGACGCGCCCGGCGCCAGGCCCAGTTCGGTCAGCGCGGGCCATGCCGCGTCCACCAGCCGCCGCAGCTTCTCCGCCGCGTCCGGCGCCGGGTCCCACGCCGTCACCCGGTAGCCGCGCGCCAGGAAGTGCGCCGCCCAGCCACCGCCGATCACGCCCGCGCCGATGCAGGCGACCTCGCGCACCGCTTCCGGTGCCACCGGGGCCGCCATCAGGAGGTCCGCCGCTTCAGGCCGAGCTTCGCGCGCGCCTGGTCGGGGGTGGCGATCCGCGCGCCCATGCCCTCGATGATCGTCACGGCGCGCTCGACGAGCTGCGCGTTGGTGGCCTTCACGCCCTTGCTCAGGTAGAGGTTGTCCTCCAGCCCGACGCGGACCTGGCCGCCGAGCAGCGCGGATTGCGCCACCCACGGCAGCTGGTTGCGGCCGATCGCGAAGCTCGCCCAGTTGGCGCCCTCCGGCAGCATGTTCACCATCGCCTGCAGCACGCCGGGGTCGGCGGGGGCGCCGTACGGGATGCCGGTGCACAGCTGGAACAGCGGCGGCGGGTCGATGAGGCCTTCGTCGATGAGCTTGGTGGCGAACCAGAGCTGCCCGGTGTCGAAGATCTCCAGCTCGGGCTTCACACCGAGCTCCTGGATGCGCTTCGCGCCGGCCCGCAGCATGTCGGGCGTGCTGATGTAGAGCTGGCTGCCCTCGCCGAAGTTCAGCGAACCGCAGTCCATGGTGCAGATGTCCGGCAGCAGCTCCTCGACGTGCGGCAGCCGGTCCAGGCCGTTGACCAGGTCGGTGCCGTCGACGGGCTTGAGCGGGTCGTCCGGATCGATCACCAGGTCGCCGCCCATCCCGGCGGTCAGGTTGATGACGACGTCCACACCGGACTCGCGGATGCGGCGCACGACCTCGCGGTAGAGCGGGACCTCGCGGGAGCCCTGGCCGGTCTCGACGTCGCGCACGTGGATGTGCACCACGGCGGCGCCCGCGTCGGCGGCCTGCACGGCGGACTCGGCGATCTGCTCGGGGGTCACCGGTACGTGTTCGCTGCGGCCGACGGTGTCGCCCGCTCCCGTCAACGCGGCGGTGATGATCACTTCCTCGTTCATGCGCCCTCCCTGTCGCGGTCGGCCCGGCGCGGGCCGCGGTGACGCTAGCAAGAGCGTTGCGAAATTCGCAATGCTCCGTCCGGGCAGAGCTGGTCTGGGGGTGCAGAACGGTCAGTGCAGAGGCGGAAGTTCTGGTCGCGATCGCGGAGAAGAACTGATCGTCGACTCAGTCGATCGCGGGGTCCGGCCGCCGTGCCTGTCGCCCGTGCGAACCAGGGGAGCGAACCAGGGCGGGGAAGGCGGCGAGAGCGCGAACCCGGGGCAGGCCACGTGCCGGCGAACCGGGCAGGCCACCGTGCGGGGGAAGCACGACGGGACGAACCACGGGAGGCCGAACCAGGGGAACGCGAACCAGGGGAACGCGAACCAGGGGAACGCGAACCAGGGGAACGCGAACCAGGCGCGCCGCCCGCGCCGCATCACCGGCTGAACCAGAACGCCTTCGCCACGGCCAGGAACTCGCGCCGCGCACCCCGCGCCGACACCCGGCGCAACCCGTCCGCCGCCGCGTCGTGCCCCACCCCGTACGCGTCCATCCCGGCCCGGCGGCACAGCGCGATCGACCGGCGCAGGTGGAACTTCGAGGTCACCACGGTCACCGCGGGCAGCCCGAAGTCCGCGACCGCGCCGCGGCAGGACGCCCAGGTGTCGACACCGGACTCGTCCATCACCACCGCCCGCTCCGAAATCCCCTGGCGCAGCAGGAAGTCCCGCATCACGACCGGTTCGCTGTACCCGCGGGAGTGCGGGCTGCCGCTGACCAGGATCCACCGCACCCGGCCCGCCCGGTGCAGCTCCACCGCGACGGCGAGCCTGCCCTGCAGGATCCGGCTCGGCAGCCCGTCGCGGCGCACCCCGGCGCCCAGCACCAGCGCGACCTCGGCGGCGGGCACGTCGGCCACCGTCCGCACCCGGCCGCGGCTGCGCGCCAGCACCCACCACGACGGCAGCGCGGCCAGCACCACCGCGGCACCCGCCGCACCACACCATCGCCTGCGCACGGGGCAAGTGTGCCGTGCCGCGGCCCGGTCGCCGACAGCGGCCGAACGGGTGCCGCCCGGACCGCGCCGGACGGCACCCACGGCGGATCAGGCCTCGTGCAGCCGCGGCTCGCCGTCGGCGACGGTGAAGCTCCGCGCGGTGCTCGCCGCACCGCCCGGTTCCGTCACGTGCGGCACCGTCCGGAAGTCCGCCCGCAGCTCGTCCGCGCCGAACCGGGTGCGCACGTAGCCGCGGCGGTTCCGGTGGAACTTGATGTGCGGGTTCTCCGCCAGCACCGCCGACTTCGGGTCGTCGTCCCCGTCGCCGCCGCTGGTGATCGAGGTGGTGACCAGCTCGGTGCCGACGACCGCCGAGTCCGGGTCCTCGTGCGCGGCCTGCACCTCCGCGGCCCAGTGCCGGTGCACGTCGCCGGTCAGCACCACCGCGTTGCGCGCCTGCGCGAGCCCCGCGGCGATCCGGTCCCGGTTCGCCACGTACCCCGCCCACGAGTCGGTGCTGAACGCGACGCCCTCGTCCACGTCGTTGTCCAGCCGGGAGAAGAACACCTGCTGCCCCAGCACGTCCCAGCGCGCCTGCGAGGTGGCGAGCCCGTCCAGCAGCCAGCGCTCCTGCTCGGCGCCGGTGATCGTGCGGTCCGGTTCCAGCCGCTCCGCGCAGTCCACGTTCCCGGCGTCGTCGCAGGGCTGGTCGTCGCGGTACTGGCGGGTGTCGAGCATGTGGAACGTGGCCAGCCCGCCCCAGCCCAACCGGCGGTACAGCCGCATGTCGGCGCCGACGGGCTTGGCCGAGGAGCGCAGCGGCATGTTCTCGTAGTACGCCTGGAACGCGGCGGCGCGCCGGTCGAGGAAGTGCTCGTCGGGCGTCTCCGGCACGTCCCCGGCCCAGTTGTTCTCGGTCTCGTGGTCGTCCCACACGACGATCCACGGCGCGGTGGCGTGCGCGAGCTGCAGGTCGGCGTCGGTCTTGTACTGGGCGTGCCGCTGCCGGTAGTTCGCCAGCGTGCGGGTCTCCGGCCCGAGCACCCGCCGCACGTCGTCGTCCTCGGCGGCGTACTCGTACTGGTAGTCGCCGAGGTGCAGGATCAGCCCGGGCTGGTCCTCGGCCATCCGCCGGTAGGCGGTGAAGTGGCCCTGGCCGAAGTGCGCACAGGACGCGAAGCACATGGTCAGCGGGTCGAGCGAGCCGGGCGCGGGGGCGGTGCGGGTGAAGCCGGTGCGGGACACGGCGCCGTCGGCGCGGAACCGGTAGTGGTACTCGGCGCCGGGCCGCAGGCCGTCGAGCTCGACGTGCACGCTGTGGCCGAGCTCCGGTGCGGCCTGGGCCTGGCCGCGCCGCACGACGCGGCTGAACCGCTCGTCCTCGGCGACCTCCCACTGCACGTCGACGACCTTGTCGGGCATGCCGCCGCGGCCGTCGTCGGCGGTCGGGTCGGGGGCGAGCCTGGTCCAGAGCACGACGCCGTCCGGCACCGGGTCGCCGGAGGCGACGCCGAGGGTGAACGGGTCGCGGAGCGGGCGTCCGGTGCCCGCGCCGCGCAGCGGGAGCGGTCCGGCGAGGGCGGTTCCGGCGAGCGCGGTGCCGCCCAGCGCGGCCGCGCCGCCGAGCAGCACGGCGCGCCGGGACACGGATCGGGATGTGGTGGGGTCGGGCATTCGGGCGGTCCTCCCAGAGACGTCGGTGGTCGCCGCGGCCGACGTGCTCGGTGCACGTCGAAGCAGGCGTGCGCCCGCTTTCGGCTTCACTCGAACGGGTGGAAAGGTATCCGCGCCCGGTGGGCATCCGGTTAACTTCTGGCGAAGACGGGTTGTTGATCACCGCGACCGCGCCGCAGGGCCTTCCGCGAAGCGGGAGGAGCGATCAGCGCGGGCGCCAGCCGGACCGGCCGGGAGGCCCGGACGGGCCGGGTGGGCGAGAGGGGCGAGGGCGGCGTTCCCACGGACGGTTCGTGGGCTTCGTCGGAGCCATGCGGCAGAACCTAAGCCACAGCGCCTCGATGGTGTGAACCGCCATCGGGTTCCGGTGACATTTCCCGCATGCCGATCTACCTGCGAAGATCGGCAGCATGGGCCGGTCGGCGGCGACCGCGCCGCGCCGCCGCCCGGCCCACCCGTCCCAGCTCGACCCGGGCCCACCTCGACGGTTCCGTATCGGCAAGATCGGCCGCCGGCACGCCCGGGCGATCACCGGAGATCCGTTCCGTGCTACCGGGGCGCGCGCCGCGCACGTCTGCGGCCGGTCATCGCTCGCCGATCCGCGTTCCGCGCCATCGAGTGACGACGGATCGGGTGCCCGGTTGTTGAGGCTTGGCACTCGCGTGGGTAGAGTGCCAATCAGCACGGCGCCGCTGCGCCCCGGCACCCGCGACGACGGGGAGCCACGGAGCCGTCACCCAAACCACAGCCAACGCTTACGCAGGCCCCAGAAGGTGGAGGTCACACCGTGGCGAGCATCAAGCCGCTTGAGGACAAGATCGTTGTCCAGGCGAGCGAAGCCGAGACGACCACTGCGTCCGGCATCGTGATCCCGGACACCGCCAAGGAGAAGCCCCAGGAGGGCAAGGTCCTGGCCGTCGGCCCGGGTCGCGTCGACGACAAGGGCAACCGCGTCCCCGTCGACGTGCAGGAAGGTGACGTCGTCATCTACTCCAAGTACGGCGGCACCGAGGTCAAGTACAACGGCGAGGAGTACCTGATCCTCTCCGCCCGCGACGTGCTGGCCGTCGTCAACTGACGACCCGCACCATGCGCACCCCACCGCCCCGGTGGTCCCGCCTCCGGGACCCCGGGGCGGTGGTCTATCCCAGGCCGGACGTCGCGCCCGCACGCATGCGGCGACTCCGCCGACCCGACGCCGCACCGGGGCGGTCCACCGGGCAGCCGTCCGGACCGCTCCGGCGCGCCGGGTCGAACCGAGTTCGCGCCGGGGCGACCACGACCGGCCTCCGAACACCCCATGCTGAAGGGCTGTTGAAACATGGCTAAGCAGATCAGCTTCGACGAGCAGGCGCGCCGCGCGCTGGAGCGCGGTGTCAACCAGCTCGCCGACGCCGTGAAGGTGACCCTCGGGCCGCGCGGCAGGCACGTGGTGCTGGACAAGCAGTTCGGCGGCCCGCAGGTGACCAACGACGGCGTCACCATCGCGCGCGAGATCGAGCTCGACGACCCGTACGAGAACCTCGGCGCCCAGCTCGCCAAGAACGTCGCCACCAAGACCAACGACGTCGCGGGCGACGGCACCACCACCGCCACCGTGCTGGCCCAGGCCCTGGTCAAGGAAGGCCTGCGCAACCTGGCCGCCGGCGCCAACCCTGCCTCGCTGGGCAAGGGCATCCAGGCCGCCACCGACGCGGTCGTCGAGGCGCTCAAGGCCAAGGCCACCCCGGTCAAGGGCCGCGACAACATCGCCCAGATCGCCACCGTCTCCTCCCGCGACGAGAACATCGGCGCGCTGGTCGGCGAGGCGATGGAGAAGGTCGGCGAGGACGGCGTGATCAGCATCGAGGAGTCCTCGACGCTGGCCACCGAGCTGGAGGTCACCGAGGGCGTCCAGTTCGACAAGGGCTTCGTCTCCCCGTACTTCGTCACCGACGCGGAGCGGCAGGAAGCGGTCCTCGAGGACACCCAGATCCTGCTGCACCGGGACAAGATCTCGAACATCCAGGACCTGCTGCCGCTGCTGGAGAAGGTCGCCCAGAACGGCAAGCCGCTGCTGATCATCGCCGAGGACGTCGAGGGCGAGGCGCTGTCCACCCTGGTCGTCAACGCGATCCGCAAGACCTTCCGGGTCGTCGCGGTCAAGGCCCCCTACTTCGGCGACCGCCGCAAGGCGTTCCTGGACGACCTCGCCGCCGTCACCGGTGCGCAGGTCATCGCCCCCGAGGTCGGGCTCAAGCTCTCCGAGGCCGGCCCCGAGGTCCTGGGCAGCGCCCGCCGCGTCACCGTCACCAAGGACGACACCATCCTCGTCGACGGCCACGGCAGCAAGGACGACGTGCAGGCCCGCGTCGAGCAGATCCGCAAGGAGATCGAGGCCAGCGACTCCGACTGGGACCGCGAGAAGCTGCAGGAGCGGCTCGCCAAGCTCGCCGGCGGCGTCGCCGTGATCAAGGTCGGCGCGGCCACCGAGACCGAGCTCAAGGAGCGCAAGTCCCGCATCGAGGACGCCGTCGCGGCGTCCAAGGCGGCGGCCGAGGAGGGCAGCGTCCCCGGCGGCGGTTCCAGCCTCATCCACGCGTCCAAGGCGCTGGAGGGCGACCTCGGCCTCACCGGTGACGAGGCCACCGGCGTGCGGCTCGTCCGCAAGGCGCTCGAAGCCCCGCTGTTCTGGATCGCCAGCAACGCGGGCCAGGAAGGTGCCGTCGTCGTCTCCAAGGTCCGCGACCTCGACTGGGGCGCCGGCTACAACGCCGCCGACCTCACCTTCGGCGACCTGATCGAGCCGGGCATCGTCGACCCGCTGAAGGTCACCCGCTCCGCGGTCGCCAACGCGGCCTCCATCGCGCGCATGGTGCTGACCACCGAGAGCGCCGTGGTGGAGAAGCCGGAGGAGGAAGCGGAGCAGGCCGCGGGCCACGGCCACGGCCACTCCCACTGACCTCCCGGGGAACTCCGGCCCGGCGGTTTCCCGCGGACCGACGCGGAAGCGCCGGGTTCGCGAGGGGCCGCCGGGGCCCGCGGGGGCCCGGTCGCCGGGCCAGGTCGCCGCGCTCAGCGGCGGGACCGGTGACGAGAAGTACCGAGAACGGCTCCGGCCGGTGGTCCTGCCGCCGGAGCAGGACGTGAATCAGGGGCGGCACCCACGGGTGTCGCCCCTGATTCGTTTCCGCGCTCGCTCCGGGGTCCGCAGCGGATGACGCCCCTCGCAGTCATCCGATTCGGCCCGCCCGGTGCGGGCGCCGCCACCGCCGTTCGCGCGGCGGTCGCGTCTCAACCGGCCAGTGCGGCCACCCGGCGCTTGCGGGTCTTGATGATCACTTCGCGCTCGGACTCCGAAAGCCCACCCCAGATCCCGTAGGGCTCCTGCACGGCCAGCGCGTGCCGGCGGCACTGGTCCAGAACCGGGCAGTGCTGGCACACCTCTTTCGCCTTCGACTCACGCCGCGCCCGTGCCGGGCCGCGTTCGCCGTCGGGATGGAAGAAGTACGCGCTGTCCATCCCGCGACACGAACCCTTGATCTGCCAGTCCCAGATGTCCGCGTTCGGGCCTGGAAGACGTCGAGTGTCGGCCATTGCGACAACCACCTCCCACCGGTGGATCCCCTCCCCGCCACGGCGGCTGCCGTGGCCTCGCATGATCCAAGGTAGAACCGCGCCAATACTTGTTCAACCCCTTTCGCGCCGAAAGCTGTTCACTGACGGGTGATCTCTGACCGGTGGCATCCGGGTGCACCCGCTTGCCACCGGCCGCCACGATCCGGAACATGACCGCGTGACCATGCGGGAGGAACCCCTGTCCGGGCAGCACGGCGCCGCCCGGGCGGTTGATCCACGACTTGCCGACCACCCGGACGGCCCGGCGCTCGCCGGTGGCGCCGCAGGCACCGGCGAAGATCGGAACGGCGCCCACCGCAAGATCGCGGAGGCGGGCGCGGACCGAGCCGCCGGCGAGGGCGGCAGGCACCGCCGCGATCCGGAGCCGACGGCCCGGCAGGACGAGGATCCGGGCACCACCGCCGAAGACCGGTCGGGAACGTCGGGAGGAGCGGACGCGGACGGCGCACCGGACGACCGGCCGGACGCCGAGCTCGCCACCGGACTGCTCGGCGCGGCAGAACCGTCCGGCGCCGCCGAGCCGGAGGAGCCCCGCCTCTCCGTCGCGGCCGTCGCCCGCAGGCTCGGCGTCGCGCCCGCGACCCTGCGCACCTGGGACCGCCGCTACGGGCTGGGCCCCACCGACCACGCCACCGGGCGCCACCGCCGCTACGGGCCCGAGGACGTCGCCCGGCTGGAGCAGATGCAGCGAGCCCTGCTCCGCGGCGCGTCCCCGGCTGAAGCCGCCCGCTACGCGCTCGCCGCGACCCCGCCGCTGCCCCGGCACGAGGACGGCGCGGCGGCGCCCGCCGCCCCCGCGACCGCCGAACCCGTCCTCATCTCCGGCGTGCTCGACCCGCTGGACGAGGAACCCGTCGCGTCCGCCGCCAACCCGGGCGGGCGGGGTCTGCGCCTGACCGGTGCCGGGCCGCGCGCCCGGGGGCTGGGGCGGGCGGTCCTCGCGCTGGACGCCTGGCACCAGCAGCGCCTGCTCGCCGAGTCGATCGAGCACCACGGCGTGCTCGCCACCTGGTCCGAGGTGCTGTCGCCGGTGCTGACCGCGGTGACCGAGCGCTGGCAGCACACCGGGACCGGGGTGGAAGCGCTGCGGCTGCTCGCCGACAGCGCGTCGACCGCGTTACGCGCGGTGCTGGCCACCGCTCCCGAACCGCGCAACCCGCGCCCGGTGCTGCTCGCGCCGGTGCCGGGGGAGCAGCAGGAGCTGGAGCTGGTCGCGCTGGCCGCCGAACTGGCCGCCCGCGGCGTGGGGATCCGGTTGTTCGGCGCGGGCCTGCCGCCGGAGGGCTTGAACGCCGCGGTGCGCCGGGCGGCGCCGTCGGTGGTGGTGCTCTGGTCGGAGCAGCCGCACTACGCGGCGCCCGCACTGCTCGCCGGCTTGCCCGGAACGCGCCAGCGGGCCCGGGTGTTCGCCGCCGGATCGGGCTGGGCGCCGGGCCGGTTGCCGGGGCATGCGGAGACGGTCTCGAACCTCGCGGAGGCCGCGGAAGGCGTCGTTCGCGTCGTGCTCGATTGACATGTGACGCAAATCACTTCTGGCAAGTTTTGGCCGAATGCCGGGGGTCGCGAGATCGGGTGGCTGATCGCCCGACAGGGCCACAACAGGGTGAATATCGCAGGTATGGGCCTTGAGCGAGGGGTGACATCGGCTCTCGCCCGCACCCGCGTCGGGCCCTGCTCCGTTCCGGTGAATATCTCGAACGAGTGGCGTGAGCCGATCTCTGGACGGATTCAGCACTAGATCGTGTCAAGGTTCGCCGCACTGCGTCCGATAGGGGAAGAGGAACGTCACTCGCCTGCAGGAAGGAGTTCCCGTGACGACGGTCCTGATCTGCGATGACCGACGCAGCGTCCGGGAAGGGCTCACTCGCGTGATGTCTGCTGTCCCAGGAGTGAGCCGGATTGATTGCGTAGCACACGGTGACGAGCTGCTCGCGCGCTTCGCGCGGCAAGCGGTGGACGTCGTGCTGGTCGGCACCCAACGCGCGGTGCCGAACGGTGTCGAGGCCACCAGGCGGCTCGTCTCCGCCCACCCCCAGGCCAACGTGATCGTCTTCGGTGCGCCGGACGACGCGGGCAGCATCGCGGCGGCCATCGCCGGCGGTGCGCGCGGATACCTGCGCTGGGACGCCTCGCGGCCGGAGCTGGTCGCCGCGCTGGCGCACACCTTGGCCAGCACGTCCGTCCCCGCGCCGCGGCAGCCGTCCGATCCGGGCGTGCAGCTCACCGAACGCGAGCTGCAAGTGCTGCGGGGGATGAGCCAGGGGAAGAGCAACGGCCAGATCGGCCG